>JAKACZ010000053.1 GCA_021820965.1 Bacillota bacterium
GAGATCAGCGTAAGACGTCTGGGGCCAACGGCCCCGGCGCAGAGATCAATGAGCCAGGAACTTCCGGGAGCGATCCCGGAAACCCCCGCCTCAACCCGTGAGGGTTAGGCGGCGGGAGAGTTCATAGAGTTGGCCCTCTTGGGCATCACATTTGACGCCCAACACATTAGTCAATGGCGACAAAGCCTTCGCGGGCAGCAAGAGCACCGCCGCCGACGGCGTGAAGCTCAGTTAAACGAAGACAAGGTCCTTAATGAAGAGTGGTCTTTGTTTCTGCAAGCCATGGGCATGGATTCCGAGGCGCACGAAGAATCGAACGAGCTTTCGATGATTCCGTCGAACGATGGCGATAACCTGCCTGATAACCATGCGGCAACTCGGATTGGTGACCCAGCCGAATGGGATAGGTTTAGCCCCGACACCGTCCATCGGGTGATGCGCGACGACTAACACGCGCGTTGCAGCGCGACATCTGAGGTGTACCTATGGGACGGCTCGCTTTCAGGCTTCATGCGCACTCGCCCCCGAATCTACCTGATTAACTTCGTGAATCGATGCAGCAATGGACAGATACGCTTAAATCGATGCCGATGCCTGAGCTGCCAGGTGGTAGACCAAGGTCAGGCGAACCGTACCGAAAATCGGTTCCGCAACGACCACCAGCCCAAGAATCGGGAAGATCAGGGAGACGGGCGGTCCCACCAGGGAAACTCCCGAAAAGTATAACCCACCGACCAGCAACGCCAGCCAAAGGAGCGTCCCGAAAATCTTGTCGCCCTTGCGCCATATGGAGGACTTCCATAAGAGCACAAGCCCCCTCTGACGCGTCGTGCTTGTCTATCATACACCACATGTTACCATATACTGCCATGTATAATAAAGTGTTAAGGATCTCCTGCTGACGGATTGCGTGATTGCCACTGCGAGCAACCAAAAACGGAGTGTTTCACCCCTAACGTCCGGCCCGGATATTGCCCGGGCGGCTAACGGGATGACTTGTACACCGGATCCATGGATGCCGCCATGCCGACGGCGGTACCAGGTTCATATTCGGAAAACGTCTCATAAACCACGCGGCCCAACCGCCAGGACACCGTAGTGTGCGCCCCGTCACCGGCGACCCCCACGGCAATGATGCCATGCTTCGCTGGCAACGCCGTGCGGTCCAACTGGTTGGCCAGGCTTCGTGCCAACTTCACATCCAGTGTTTGATTCAGCTGAACGGTCCACCCATCCTGATGCCACTCGATGATCCCCTGAGGGATAATGCCAGTCCGCTGCCTCCACTCATCCGCCGTAATCTTGGGGGTGAGCGCCACCTGACTGGGCAGTGCTGCGGGAAGACGCAGAACGTTGCGTGTATAGAGAACGGCTTGGGCAGCCGCGGCGGACCCAAACCGCTGTCCACCAAACGTCCCGATCAACTGCCCGAGGCCGGTCGTACTCTGGATCTTCGGATCGTTCACAGGATACGCCCGGGTGGTGGCCGTCAGCGTCACCGCATACTGGTTGGCGGCGCCGGTCGTGGAGGCACTCAAATACCCTCTAAGGCCCGGAGCATGAATGGCGCTGACTTTTGGCGCCCAAAGCGGTACGGTTGTCGTTTGAGCCACGATCCCCAACGCCTGATCAATGGCGGCCTGACCGGATGCCGGCTTAACAGCGGCGGTTATGCTGCGCGGAACTCGACATGCATCACGCAGCGGCTGATACGCAGCCGGAGTCTGGTTGTTGACGCTGTCCACCTTGAAAATCACGTTGCCACCCATGACATTCGGCTGAAATAAATCAAACGATTGGTCAAGCGGCAAGGAGAGCCAGGCGTCCTTGCCGATGCCCACCAACTGCACGTCATGAACGGCATTGATTCGTTGCGCCCAGCCCATGTGTTCGTCGCGTTGCAGCGTCGTCTGAAGAGCCGAGGCCTTTACCGTCGTGGTGCTAAGGCTCCACGTGCCCAACGCCGATGGGGACAACGGTCCTCCGCGCAACACGGGTGTCGCCGTTTCGGATCCCCAAAAGAGCAAGCGCAAGCGTCCATGAGAGTACACCACATCTCCTAGCAAAAAGCCGTTGGAATGCAGACTGAACGCCACATCCGTGGGGAGCGTCACGGTCGCCGTCCCGGCTTGGGCGGGAAAGTGCCAGTTATAGAGCGGTATCCCCACACCTTGCGTCGTCAGCGGGTGGCCAATTTGCACTAGGACCGTGGATCGATGAGTCGGCACGGTCAGTGTTACGTAGTAATCAGACCGGGGGACGCACGTCCGAACCCAATCTTCGGGCACGTGTGCGCGTGCCCATACAGACGTTGTGGATGCGGTGCTGCCCCGAGTAGATGATGGCCGAGTGCTCGGCGATGAGGTGGATGGTGAAGAGGCCTTCGCGGACGGGGTCGACCGCGGTGACAGGGTCGATGCTGCATGATTCGCGCCCGATGCCTGTCCATTTGCCCCGCATCCCGCAATGATTATTGTGAATAGAAGAGCGGCTCCCGCAGCTACCGGCCGTGTCATACATGTCCCGTCCTTTGCAGTATCTACCCAATCCAACGACGCTCAGTCCAAAAGGTCACGCCCACGAACCACAAAACCTCCATGTCAAATCTTTCCGTACCCAGATGCGGCTCGGCGCTTAATGCATACTCCCTCCGTTGGTCCGCACGACACGAGCCCCACGGCACACCGGCGTAATGGCAGGGCCGTCCCGGTTGCGCCGTTATTGGGATGATCCGACGACTGACCACGTTTTGCCACCGTCGCTGCTTTACCCGGTGGGCGTCTGACCCGCAAACACGGCCACCGTGATATCCAATGTCCCGTCACGATGTCATACGATGATCGGCGGTGTGGTTCCCGTCGGCCAGCCGACCTTGCTGGCCTGCTTCCAGCTCGAACCGCCATCTGTGGTGTAGTAAATGATGACCGTCTGCCCAGAGGACTGCGCAATGATCGAAAAGGCACCGTTTACGGCAGACCCCTGAATTTATTCATGGGGTCAGTGGTCACAACGCGCAGGCTCGACGCCGAAGCGTTGTCAGCAGATTTGGAGTGGATGCCCCGTCCTTTAGGGCTGGGGAGGATGTCCACGCCGTCTTTGGGCGTCCAAAAGACGAGGCTCAGGCTCCCCACGCTGCGAGCAGTTTCTTGTGGCGATGCTGTCTCCTTCCCGCGGCTGCTTTCGACCGTGAATGCGTAGGGGTCATACCCCACTCCTGGAGGTTCTAAACGCGAAGGCTAGCCGTGCGAAATTTCCCTCTGTACAAAATTCGTAATTTGGTCTGTACTTAAGTTATAAAGACATTCTGACACACTGACCACATTGGCGCATAGGCTACAAAAAAGGGGGGATTAAGATGACCAACTTCAACCGTCACATTCCATATTATTATCAAATTAAAGAAGAGATCCTCCAACGTATTAACCGTGGCAACCTTGCCCCCGGTATGAAGTTACCGGCAGAAACCGATTTGGCTGACCAGTTTGGCGTGAGTCGGCCGACGATACGGCAAGCGTTAGCGGAGCTAACTCAGGAAGGTTATCTGCTACGCGAGAAAGGCCGTGGAACGTTCGTGTCCCGACCGGGAATCGTTGACAATGCGCAAGTATTTACGACTTTTCCCGATTCTGAGTCTAGTCAAGTTGCCAATCAAACCCGAACAATCCACTACCATGTTCTCAGACCACCGTCAAGTATCGCACAAGATTTGGACTTGTCGCCCGAAGATCGCGTGTACGAAATTACCACTTTACGAGGCACAGAGCGTGAAAAGCTCGCCGTGCGTATGTCAATAATTCCCGAAAAGTTGGCGCCGGGGCTTTTAGACCGTTTTTCTCACGTGAGCCACCTTGATGTATACCGAATACTCGAGGAGGACTATGGACTCGTGCCTGTTGGTGCAGAACAAAAATTTCAAGCCGTCCCCGCCTCAGAAAAAGATGCAGCGCTTTTGGCGGTTCGCACTGGCACCCCTGTCATGTTGTGGCAAGGACTCATCTACGCATCGGGAGGTGTTAAACTATCACGCGTTCGTACGATCTTTAGGGGCGACCGTTTTTCATTTACCATTCGGCAGGGAAAAGATGTCTCCAACTTGCAAGAGGAAAAAGTTGTCGGCGTAGGAATACTTGACACCATTGATGGCCGTATCTGGTAGGAACTCTGCGGCTGGCTGCAGTACGTTACGCTTGCAACCTGGTGACGGTTGCAATGTTAATCATGCCCTCCCCACTGAAGCCGTGAGATAAATCATGGTCTAATTGAATCTCGCGAAGATGACCCCGAGCGCTACCAGTCCCCGACACACCCCGTCAATTTGTACGCTTGGCCGCGTTGAGGTTTGGGAAAGCCAAGACGTTGGCCTTGCGGGTATCATCATTCACCTCGTAGCCTCCAACAATCGTTTAGTTCCCGGTAGGCAATTTCCAGTTGAATAATTTCGGGGGTCTGCCGTAAACCATGCTTTTCGACCAGGTGTTGGAATCAATATTGGTTAACATGCGCCGTTTGTGCGGCGTCACCCCATCCCCCTCCTCTCGCCGCGATCCGCAAGCAGGACGCCCCGGAACCCGAGTGCGCCCTGCTCGCCGATCACACTGACACTACCCCGGAATGTGCGCCGCCTGCGCATCCAGATGGGCATATTTCGGTAACAGGCGGGTCGGCTTTTGCAACGCGTCCCGCCGAAACGGCGGCGCCAATTGCGTGCCATCGACCGGAATTTGCACCACCGTCGGTCGCCGCGAGGCCAGAGCCTCCCGCAGCGCCGCCCCGATGTCGTCCGGATTCCCCACCGTCAGGCCCTGCGCCCCCATCGCCTGCGCCACTGCCGCAAAATCGGGGGTCTGAATAGGTGTCCCCACGAACCGATTGTCGTAGAAATCCACCTGGTTGCGCATCTCGGCGCCCCATTCCCGATTCACAAACACACACGCCACGACCGGGAGTTGTTGTTCGACCGCCGTGCTCACTTCGTGCAGGCTCATGCCCCACGCCCCGTCCCCAATAATTGCCACCACCGGCGCGGTCGGTTCCGCCACCTGCGCCCCCATCGCCGCCGGATAGGCGAAGCCACAGTTCCCAAACGTCAGCGCCGCAATAAAGGTCCGCGGCTGGGTGAAGGTCAGGTAGCTATTAGCCGTCGACGCCACGTTGCCAATATCCGTCGTCACAATGGTGTCCTCCGGCAGGGCCCGGCTCAGCTCCCACAGCGCCCGCCGGGGGTTCATGGGCGTCCCCGGCACCCGCGCCAGCGATTCGATTTCGTCGGCCCACGCCGCATTCGCCGCGCGCACCGCCTCAAAGCGCGCCGCATCCGGACGGCGGCCCGGCGCCTGCGCCTGGATCAACGCCAGCAGACGCTCGCCGGTCGCCCGCGCATCCCCCACAATCCCCACCTGCACCGGATGCACCCGGCCAATATTGCGGGGATTGACATCCACTTGGATAATCGCGGCCGCCTTCGGGAAATAATCGAGGTCATATTGCGGCAAGGTGCCAAACACCGAGAGCCGCGTCCCCAAGGCCAGCACCACGTCCGCCTGCTGCAAGGTCTGCATCGCGGCTTTGGACCCCATGTACCCAATCGGCCCCACCGCTAAGGGGTGATTGGCCGGAAATGCATCGTTATGCAGATAGGACGTCGCCACCGGCGCACTGAGATAGTCCGCCAGTTGTTGCACCACCGCCTCGGCCCGGCTATCTAACACCCCCCGGCCCGCCACAATCACCGGGTGCTGCGCCTGCCCTAACAACTGCGCCGCCCGCTCCAGGTCCTCCGGGCTGCCCGCCCCGCGCTGCTCCGCGCGATATTGCCAGGGCGCCAGCACCGGATCCTCAATCACGCCGTAAAAATAGTCCCGCGGAATGTCTACCAACACCGGCCCCCGCTCGCTATACGCGATCCGAAAGGCCGTGCGCACCACCTCCGCAATCCGCTGGGGATGCGTCACCCGCAGCGCCGCCTTCGTAATCGGCTGGAAAATCGCCGCCGTATCCGCCTCTTGAAATCCGTCCCACCCTAAGGTCGCCGACCCCGCTTTCGGAGACAACACCACCAGCGGGGTGTGCGCCATGTTAGCCGCCGCCACACTGGTCACCATGTTGGTAATGCCCGGCCCATTTTGCCCAATGACCACCCCCGCCCGGCCGGTAATCCGGCCGCAGGCGTCTTCCATATGTGCGGCGCTTTGCTCATGGCGCACCGGAATAAATTGAATCCCGGCGGCCGGAAACACATCTAACAGGTCCACGAACGCCGACCCCACAATGCCGGCGACATGGGTGACTCCCTCCTGCACCAAGACCTCCGCGACTGCTTCACTCGCGCTTAATCGAGTCATCAGACTATCTCCTTGTGCTTATATCCCATGCTCCCACCACCCCCACCAGCGCCCGGCGGTCGAGAAGTCAACGACCGGAGCCGACGGTAACCAGGGACCCCTTAGTCCTCTAAAAGCGATTGCCGAAAGATGGTCACGGCCGACTCCAACGCCAACACTCGGGGGGAGGCGGCCAGCTGACGTTGCTGCTTCATGGTCCCCTCGGCCAACGCTTCCACATCATGCTCAGTAAACCCAAACGCACCGATGCTACGCGGAACGTTTATATCGCGCATCAAAGACCGCAGGGCCGTAGGAAGCGCCTCTTCTCCGAGTGCCGGGTCCACGTCGCGCCCATTCAGCAATGATGCGCTTCTTAAATGCCGGCCGGGTGCGGTAGGATAGGTGAAGCGAAAGGCTGGAATGGCTGTGGAAGCCACTGCCTGGCCATGAGGAACCATCGGCATCTCAGGATAACCCCGGGAATGGTAGTCCCGGACCTGTCCCGCGACCGGATACGCGTTGGCGTGCGGGATGTGCGTGCCTGCGTTGCCAAACCCGATACCGGCGTACATCGCCGCCAACGTCATGCCGTAACGCGCCTCTAAGTCATATCCATTGAGAACGGCCGATCTAAGGTGACGCCCCACAAGCGCGATCGCGCGTTCGCAAAACATGTCGCTGATGGGATTAGAACCAGCAAAAGCAACCCGTTGCCGCGGGCTCTCGTACGCTCGACGACTGTCAAATTTCCGCGCCGTATAACTCTCGATGGCATGGGTCAAGACATCCATACCGCTCGCCGCGGTAACCTCTGGCGCCAAGGTGACGCTCACGAGAGGATCGACGATCGCCATTGTGGGCCTAAGCAACGGGTGGCTTATACCCGCCTTCAAGTGAAGGTCCAATAGATCCACCACGGCAATGGCTGTCGATTCAGACCCGGTTCCGGCCGTCGTAGGGACTGCTAATAACGGCTTCAACGGACCTTTCGGCGCCGCTCCGGCCCCCACCGGTTTGGCGATGTAATCCATCAGGCTGCCGCCGTGAGTAGACACCAGGTTTACAGCTTTCGCCGTGTCTATGACCGAGCCTCCACCAACCGCCAGAAACCCATCCCACTTCGAGGTAGCGGCAAAATCGATGGCTTCCTGAATGCTTCGGTCGGTAGGCTCTACGGCCACACGATCATAGATTACGGAGGAAATCCCAGCGGCATTAAGGTGGTCAGCCACCTCATCGATAACTCCCGTGGCCGCTACACCCGCGTCGGTCATCACGAGGCAACGGCGAACCCCTAATTGCTCAAGATCGAATCCGCACTCAGACATGGCACCTAACCCAAACTTGATGGGCGGTGCAGCCCATGTGAACACACTCTCTGTCAAGTGGCGATACTGTGGCATTCCTACGCCCTCTTTCTTTTTTGCATGAAGTGCTCGGACAATCACCTATCAGGGTGCAATCGGGGAACGGGACGCCTATAACCCCCACATCTGCTCCAAAGTTTTTCCTTTCGTCTCGATCCCCAGGACTGCCGTGTTCGCGATCCCGAACGCACAGAATATGGCCAGGAGCCAAAACGCCCCGTCTATGCCAAATGACGCGATTAGCACCGGTAGCCCAAAGGTACCTGCAATTGCACTTAATCGTCCCATCGCAGCACCAATGCCGGCGCCGGTTCCCCGAATCCGGGTGGGCCATAACTCTCCCAAGAGGAGGTTATCCGTGGATGCCGGTCCCAGCCATACGGCAATCTCGATGACGGCAAACAACGCAATCAAGAGGGCCGGCGTCGGTGGAGAAAAGAGTTCAAACGCCAATAGGGCCGCTAGCACCCCGCCGTATCCCCAATAATTGACGAATCGCCTCCCCTTCGAATCAACCCAAAGGAAAATCAGGAGAATTCCGAAGAGCCCTGTCAACTGCAAAAAGAGGTTGCCGGCCGCAATTCCGGTGATTGTCGTGGCATGCCCGGATTGCTTCAAGATCGTTGGCAGGAAAACGGAGAGGGCATAAAAGGGGGCGCCTTCAAACACATAGTTTAAAAGTCCGTACCAGGTGTTGCGCCGGTATTTGCCCCAAAGTTCCCTCCACACGTTGGGGCGATGGTCGGTGCTCTCCTGAACACCCTCTACCTCCGGAATCAGTGCAGACAGAGACGCTTGGCCGGTCAATTGGGTCGCCGCATGTTTCGCGTCGTCATGTCGCCCCTGGGCCAGAAGCCACCTCGCGGATTCGGGCATCGCCCGACGAATTAAGAGCACCACCAGGGCCGGAATTGCGCCGCTAGCGAGCATCCATCGCCAGGCAGCAGGTCCGGCAATATGCAAGATGCCGTATCCTACCGCAAACGACACAATTTCCCCGCTTAACCAGGCCAGACCCCAATTAAGGGTCAACATCCGTCCGCGTTTGCTTGCCGGCATGGCTTCGGCGATGATAGGCGAGGCGAGTGCGTAATCCCCGCCAATCCCGACGCCCAACAGGAACCGCCACACCATGAGTTGCCAAATATTCTGAGAAATCCCGGACAACAAGGCAAAAACAACAAAAAAGATAACGTCCGCAATAAAAACGGTCTTACGACCGAGCCGGTCAGACAAGCGACCGAACACCAACGCGCCCAAAAAATTGCCTAGCAGGATGGCAGACCCGACAAGTCCGATCTGCCAAGGCAATGCACGAAACTGAACCTTTACCTGTAAGAGGGCTAGGGCAATGATGGAAATGTCATAGCCGTCCAAAAAGACTCCGCTTACGGAAACCCACAAAAGGCGCCACATTGCGGGTGTCACCACGTCATTGGCTCTCGCCGCCTCAGGTTGGACGCTCATTATTTTCCGGATCCCCCTTTCGAAACCCATCGCCAGTCACATTCCCACCTCATCACAACGGTCTGACTTCGCATAATTGTATCAAGATCGATTTGTCTGGCTATTTGGTTTTAGCAAGATCTGATAAGGTAGCCTTATCAATGAGACGAAGGGAGGCATCCGCGATGGCTCAGCACGCGCCTTTCGCCACGTCTGAAGTTGACGTCAGAATTGCCCGATATATAGTCGCCGTAGCAGATTACGGAACCCTTCGCGCGGCCGCCAAGCACCTCTATGTGAGTGAGCCCGCTCTGAGTCAGGCCATCCGCACAACCGAACAGAAATGGGGCATCGCACTGTTTGAGCGGTCGGGCAGGAAGCTATTCCTCACGGACGTCGGACGGCACGTGTTGCCAGTGATGCGCCAGCTCTGTGACACAGCCGAACGGGCGCACCAGCAGATCGCCCAAGCCCGCGCCCAGCGGCAGGAGACGTGTCGCATCGGTGTGGTGGCGTTTACCGTGGCCGGCGTATCCAAAGCGCTTCCCGATCTGCTAATAAAACATCCGACCTTACGGGTGGAGATGTACGAAGCGAGTAGTAATGATATCTTGCAGCGCGCCCGCCAAGACGTCATGGATGTGGGCTTCGTGTTGGGTTCCCGACACTTTTCTGAAGACTTGTTGGAACCGCGCGGGTTCCGTCGGGAACTGGTCAAACCAGGGCGATTGATGATCTTGGTCTCCCGTTCGGCCCGATTCGCCGTTAAGTCGTACATTACGTGGGAAGAGCTCGCGCGTATGCCACTCATCGTCTTCCCTAAGGGATTCATGGTCAGGGATCTACTAGTTGAAAAGTTGGGACCCTCCGTCGAACAGCATATCGTGTTCACGGGCGAACCCGGGGAACTCCATTATCTTCCGCTACGGTTGGGGCGCGGGGTGATGGTAATCCCGGATTTCACTCTTTCCTTCGCACCTCCGGCAGCTTCCTTCAAAGCCATCCCCATCGAACCGATAATGCCAGTCGAACTGACGGCCATTCTCCCAGGGAACGTTCCTCCGCCGGCCCCGGCACAAGATCTGATCCGGTTCTTGCGGAACCAATTGGACCGAGCCACTAAAACTGAGGACCTCAAGAATCAGCGAGGTTAAGTTAGTTACCTCCGCTTTTGTGGGTCTCCTTGCCCGAATAGTCTTATCAATGTCGCATGAAAATCCCTGACCGGTTCATGAGTTAAAGTGTCTAGGTCGACATTTTCTGCGACCGCGGACTCACGCCCGTCCTTTCTTGGTTCGCTGAGGATGCCGCTGCCGAGACCCCGTACCAAATTCGAACACCACGTGAAATTGCTCGTCCAACTTCAACCGCGCGGAAAAGCTCCTTCCCTCTTTGCTTTTGAACCCTTTAAGCTCCGCGGTGGTGCCACCTGCCGCCAACGTTTTGGCCTGGGCTTGGGTCAGCTTCTTTCCGGCCACGATGTGCCAAATGACGAAATCGCAACCTTCTCTCCATCGCGAACAGCCCCAGCCCTTACGGCCTTCCCGGATAATCCCCTTCCGGCACTTGGGGCAGGATCCGAGAGTGCTAATAGTCGCCACGGACTCGCTCTGCTGACCTTTCGCCACGTCCACCACGGCACGCGTGAGTTCGCGAATGCCCTGCATGAACTCATCCGCACTGCCCTGCCCGACCGCGATGGCCTCGAGTCGGGCTTCCCATTGACCCGTGAGCTCGGGGCTCTGCAATTGGTCGGGGACAAGTTTCAATAGGTGTCGGCCTTTGTCCGTCGAGATCAAGGCCTTTTTCTGGCGCTCAACATACCCGCGCGTCAGTAATACCTCTACGATCCGCGCCCGAGTGGCCGGCGTGCCAAGACCATGCTTCTCCATCATGGCCAGCAACGATGCGTCATTGAGCCGGGAGGGAGGTTTGGTTTGTTTGCCCTTCGTCTCGCTGCCCTGCACTACGACCGGCATGCCAGATTTCAAGCCCGGTGGAATCGGAGCCTCCAATTCATCGGTATCCTTGCCGTCTTCGTCCACCTCACGCACTGGCTCAAGGGCTGCACGCCATCCAGCCTCCACGACAACCGTACCGCTGGTGCGGAATTGCTCCCCGTTCGCAGTCGTAATAATCGTTGTTCGTTCGTCCTTGCCATCGGGCAAGAGCGCCGCCAGAAACCGCCGACACACCAACTCATACACCCCGCGATCCATAGCCGACAGCTTGTTGCCCGGCACTTGGCCGGTCGGGATAATCGCATAGTGACCGGCCTCATTGACTTTGGCATCATTGATAATGCGGGAGACCCTCTGCGAGGTCTCAGCCATTGCCTGGGCCCGCAGTTCGGGCGTGCCGATGGTCAGCGCGCCCAACCGGGTCGGAATCTCCCGGGCAATCTCTTCCGTGATGTACTGGGCATCGGTTCTAGGATAGCTGGTGAGATGGGCATCATAGAGCCGCTGGGCGGCGTCGAGCGTTTGCTGAGCGGTGAGACCCAACCGTCGATTGGCTTCCTTTTGCAAGCCATTCAGCGAGTATAACAGGGGAGACCGCACGGTCACGGGCTTAGTTTCCGCACTCGAAATCTGGCCTGGAGTTCCCACCGGAACTTTGGCGGCGAGCGCCTGGGCCTGACCTTCCGATAGGATGCGGTGCGGATGCTCTTTGTCTGTGCCTAACCACCGCCCGACGTACTCACCCGGCTCCGCTCGGAAAGTCACATAGAGCTCCCAATACGGCGTCGGCTGAAAGGCCTCAATGGCAGTGTCCCTGTCGGCAATGAGCCGCAAAGTGGGGGTTTGCACGCGCCCCACGCTCAGGGGTTGCCCCGGTTGCCCGTGCCGCAAGGAAAAGGCCCGGGTGGCGTTAAGACCTATGAGCCAATCTGCTTGTGATCGGGCTGCGGCGGCGCGGGTGAGGTTATCGTAGGCGGTGTTCGGTTTCATACTGGCCAACGCTTTGCGAATTGCCGCCGGGGTATTCTCCGACAGCCACAAGCGGTCGACGGGTTTAGACAAGCCAGCGACGCTCGCAATCGTCGCAAAGATATACTGACCTTCACGATCGGCGTCCGTAGCGGCCACAACCCGATCCGCTTTCTCAAACAGCTGCTGGATGACGTTGAGTTGTGCCTTTGTTTTCGTAATGGCCTCGAGCTTAAAAGTCCCAGGCAACATCGGCAGCGTGGCCCAACTCCATTTTTTCCAGGCGGTGTTGTATGCCTCAGGGGCAGCCAGGCTCACCAGATGCCCAAGCGCCCACGTGATTGCGGTGTCGCCTACCGTAACATACCCTCCGTGTCGTTGAGGGTTCCCCAGCGCCCGGGCGATGTCCAACGCCACTGACGGTTTTTCTGCAAGTACCACACGCATCTTATCCACTCCTTCCTTAACATAACGGAAAAAGGCAAAAAAAGCCCCGTTTGGAGGCAATTCGGACCACCCCGTGATTGAGCAGGATAATATTGGCGTTCATGTGTGAAGTGCTAGTCCTTGGGGATCCAATTGTCATGAACCAGGATATTGTGGGTGGCGCTGCACTGAACGGTCGAGAGGGCACGCAAGCCAGCTACGACGGCCTGCTCCGTATTCGCACTTTATCTACGAACAAGGAAAGGACGACGTGATCTGCATGCGGCCCCACGGACAGAAGCTCCCTGCGGTAGCATTGGACACGGACGGTATTCACTACATGCGCATGTGCCTAATCGCTTCGATGTAGGCTTCAGTGTGAGCCCCGTTCAGAGAGTAATAGACCTTTGTAGGCGTCGACAAGGATGCGGTACGTCCCTCATATTACTCCCTGAGGGACAACATGTTGCTGCCCAGCACGTGAATTTCCCGTTCAATTTTGCCCATCAGGCGACGGTCGTACTCCCCGGTTTTTTCCTAGGCTGAAGAGCGGGACTCTCGGTCGCTTACAATAAGCGGAGAGCCTCACGCGACCATCGAATCGTGAGGCTCACCGGTCCAATTCTTCTTCCAACAGTCGAAGGGCCTCTTAGCCGTATCTGGTCGGATCCCTATGCGGAGTGGCTGGCTGTGCCACGATGCGCTTGCAACAGGGTGACCGTGGCGATGTTAATCACGTCCTCCACACTGCAGCCGCGCGATAAATCATTGATGGGCTGATTGAACCCCGATAAGATGACCCCGAGCGCGACCGCCCCCCCGACACGCTGCACCAACTTATAGGCAATATTGGCGGCGTCGAGGTTGGGAAAGATTAAGACGTTGGCCTGGCCTGCAACAGTCGACGATGGCGCTTTTTTGATGGCCACTTCCGGCACAATCGCCGCATCCGCTTGCAGTTCCCCATCATAAGGAAACCCGACCTGACGCGCCTGCAACTCGGCCACCGCTTCGCGGACGATACCAATGTCCGAATGCTCGGCGCTGCCTTTCGTCGAAAAGGATAGCAGCGCGACCCGGGGTTCCATTCCAAAGACCTGCTCGGCCACGGACGCAGTGTTCATGGCGATGACCGCCAGTTGCTGTGCCGTGGGGCGCGGTATCACGGCGGCATCCCCGAACGTTAAAACCCCCAGGCCATTGGCCAACGGCGTAGGCAAAATCATCCCGAAGGCGCCCGACACGAAGGGCCGCGCGGGGTCGACCCCAATCACCCGCAGGCCGGCTCGCAAGATGGCCGCAGTCGGGGCGTTCGCCCCGCCGACCATGCCCCTGGCGAAACCCTGCCGAACCAGCACCGCCCCCACATAAGCCGGATCAGACATCCAGTCGCTCAGGGTCGGTCCCAGTCCGCTGGCTTCCCAAGCCTCCGTCACCCGTTGCTTCTGCCCCGGATCCGTGAGGTCGAGAATCGTCAGGCGGTGTTGATCATGAACGCTGGGCAGCCATCGCCGAATCACCGTCCGACGCCCAATCAGGATCGGCGTAATCGCGGAGTGGGCGGCCAGGTCGCACGCCGCCAACGCCACCCGTTCATCTTCCCCATCCGTGAAAATCACGGTCCCGGAAACCGCCTGCGCTTGGGCCCGCAAGTGCTCCACGATACGCTGTTGGTGCGGCGTCACCCCATCCCCCTCCTCTCGCCGCGATCCGCAAGCAGGACGCCCCGGAACCCGAGTGCGCCCTGCTCGCCGATCACACTGACACTACCCCGGAATGTGCGCCGCCTGCGCATCGAGATGGGCATATTTCGGTAACAGGCGGGTCGGCTTTTGCAACGCGTCCCGCCGAAACGGCGGCGCCAATTGCGTGCCATCGACCGGAATTTGCACCACCGTCGGTCGCCGCGAGGCCAGAGCCTCCCGCAGCGCCGCCCCGATGTCGTCCGGATTCCCCACCGTCAGGCCCTGCGCCCCCATCGCCTGCGCCACTGCCGCAAAATCGGGGGTCTGAATAGGTGTCCCCACGAACCGATTGTCGTAGAAATCCACCTGGTTGCGCATCTCGGCGCCCCATTCCCGATTCACAAACACACACGCCACGACCGGGAGTTGTTGTTCGACCGCCGTGCTCACTTCGTGCAGGCTCATGCCCCACGCCCCGTCCCCAATAATTGCCACCACCGGCGCGGTCGGTTCCGCCACCTGCGCCCCCATCGCCGCCGGATAGGCGAAGCCACAGTTCCCAAACGTCAGCGCCGCAATAAAGGTCCGCGGCTGGGTGAAGGTCAGGTAGCTATTAGCCGTCGACGCCACGTTGCCAATATCCGTCGTCACAATGGTGTCCTCCGGCAGGGCCCGGCTCAGCTCCCACAGCGCCCGCCGGGGGTTCATGGGCGTCCCCGGCACCCGCGCCAGCGATTCGATTTCGTCGGCCCACGCCGCATTCGCCGCGCGCACCGCCTCAAAGCGCGCCGCATCCGGACGGCGGCCCGGCGCCTGCGCCTGGATCAACGCCAGCAGACGCTCGCCGGTCGCCCGCGCATCCCCCACAATCCCCACCTGCACCGGATGCACCCGGCCAATATTGCGGGGATTGACATCCACTTGGATAATCGCGGCCGCCTTCGGGAAATAATCGAGGTCATATTGCGGCAAGGTGCCAAACACCGAGAGCCGCGTCCCCAAGGCCAGCACCACGTCCGCCTGCTGCAAGGTCTGCATCGCGGCTTTGGACCCCATGTACCCAATCGGCCCCACCGCTAAGGGGTGATTGGCCGGAAATGCATCGTTATGCAGATAGGACGTCGCCACCGGCGCACTGAGATAGTCCGCCAGTTGTTGCACCACCGCCTCGGCCCGGCTATCTAACACCCCCCGGCCCGCCACAATCACCGGGTGCTGCGCCTGCCCTAACAACTGCGCCGCCCGCTCCAGGTCCTCCGGGCTGCCCGCCCCGCGCTGCTCCGCGCGATATTGCCAGGGCGCCAGCACCGGATCCTCAATCACGCCGTAAAAATAGTCCCGCGGAATGTCTACCAACACCGGCCCCCGCTCGCTATACGCGATCCGAAAGGCCGTGCGCACCACCTCCGCAATCCGCTGGGGATGCGTCACCCGCAGCGCCGCCTTCGTAATCGGCTGGAAAATCGCCGCCGTATCCGCCTCTTGAAATCCGTCCCACCCTAAGGTCGCCGACCCCGCTTTCGGAGACAACACCACCAGCGGGGTGTGCGCCATGTTAGCCGCCGCCACACTGGTCACCATGTTGGTAATACCCGGCCCATTTTGCCCAATGACCACCCCCGCCCGGCCGGTAATCCGGCCATAGGCATCTTCCATATGTGCGGCGCTTTGCTCATGGCGCACCGGAATAAATTGAATCCCGGCGGCCGGAAACACATCTAACAGGTCCATGAACGCCGACCCCACAATGCCGGCGACATGGGTGACTCCCTCCTGCACCAAGACCTCCGCGACTGCTTCACTCGCGCTTAATTGAGTCATCAGACTACCTCCTTGTGCTTATATCCCAGGCCGCTTACATCAACGGCGCATAATCCAACTCCAACGCTTGCGCGACCTCATAATTGGTTAACTTCCCGTCATACACATTCAGCCCGGCAGCCAACGCGGGACTCTTAAGAATCTCGTCTATAGACATCTGGGCAATCGACTGAATGTAGGGCAAGGTCGCATTGGTCAATGCAACGGTAGACGTCCGGGGTACCGCTCCCGGCATATTGGCTACCGAATAATGCACCACGTTATGCTTCAGATATACTGGGTCTGCATGAGTAGTGGTGTGGTCGCAGGTTTCCACGCTACCGCCTTGGTCAATCGCGACATCGACAATAACCGAACCGGGTTTCATCGATTTGACCATAGCTTCGGTGACTAACCGTGGCGCGCGTGCGCCAGGAACAAGGACTCCACTAATCAAAAGGTCCACGTCCTGCAAGACGTCTGCGATGTGTTCAGGGGTCGACACCAACGTCGTCACGCGATTCCCATATTGTTGCCCAACCGCAGCCAACTTCTCCAATGATACGTCGAAGACGGTGACGCGCGCGCCCATGCCCACGGCCACCGAAATGGCTTGGGAACCTACGACGCCCGCTCCCAAAATGGCAACATGCGCTGGGGCTACCCCGGGAATCCCCCCTAACAGCACACCCCGACCCCCATAGAACCACTCCAGGAACTGGGCCCCAATTTGCACGGACATCCTGCCCGCAATTTGGCTCATGGGAGCCAGCAGTGGAAGCCGGCCCTCCGGATCCCGAATGGTTTCATAAGCTATGGCCGTCACATGTTGACGCAACAAGGTCAGGGTTAATTCTCGCGCCGGCGCCAGGTGCAGGTACGTAAACAAGATTTGTCCAGGTCGCAAAAGTGGATATTCTTCCGGTTGCGGTTCTTTCACCTTGACAACCATCCCAGCTTTGGAAAACACCTCTTGACGGTTGGTGATTACCGCCCCCGCTTGGGCATATTCCTCGTCATAAAACCCACTGCCTTCCCCAGCGCCCGCTTCAACCAACACCGTATGCTCCTCACGAACCAAAGCCCGAACACCCGCAGGGGTTAAGCCCACGCGGCGCTCTTGGGGTTTGACCTCTTTGACCGTTCCTATAATCATGCCTGCGCTACCTCCTGAGTCATCACGCCGGTTACACTCTCCCAGACAACGTTCACTAATTGGTCAATATCGGAGTCGTTAATGACCAAGGGGGGAGCAAACATGAGAATATTGTTCCGCTCGGTCTGTACGTCAGAGGCCTTCCCCATAATGACTCCTTGGGCGAGTGCGGACTTTGTGATTGACCGCATTGTTGCGTTCGAAACTGGCTCTTTCGACATGCGGTCCTTGACCAATTCAATGCCGACCAAAAGCCCCATGCCTCGGATATCACCCACGTAAGGCAAGTCTACCAATGCCTCCTGAAGCTGCTTCAGGAACCTTTGACCTGACTCTTCACTACGCGCTGCTAAGTTTTCGGACTCAAGGACGTCAATATTGGCTAGTGCAACTGCGGCTGCAACGGGATGGCCACCGTAGGTATTGACGTGCCGCAAATGACGCCCACTATCCACATCGCCTAAAAACCCCTCGAAAAGCTCATCACTAAACGCTGTAGCGGAAATTGGCATATACCCGCTCGCCAACCCCTTCGCCATCGTCACGATATCGGGGCGAATCCCGAACCTGGTGCACGCAAACATCGACCCCAGCCGACCAAAGCCTGTAACAACTTCGTCAACAATGAGCTTTACATCATACTTGCGCGCAATGGCTTCAACCCTTTGGAGATAACCCTCAGGCGGTACAATGACACCGCCTCCCGCCGTAACCGGTTCAATGATGATCGCCGCGACAGTATCGGGGCCCTCTATCTCTATCCGTCGCTCGAAGTCATCGGCGCATTGCATATGACATGATGGATACTCAAGATGAAATGGACATCTATAGCAGTAGGGCTGCGTTACCTGCATAAAACCCGGTGTGAGCGGCTCATAGTCTCGCCGGCGCTCCGGTTGCCCTGTCGCCGCCAACGCTCCCATGGTTGTGCCGTGGTAGCCTCGGAATCGCGACAAAATCTTAACCTTACTGGGCTTCCCTTGTTGCTTCCAGTATTGCCGCACTGCCTTAAACGCCACCTCATTAGCCTCTGAGCCCGAATTCGAAAAATAAACGTGTGGCGTATCAGGTAGATAGCGGGCAATACGGTTTGCCAACTCGATAGCCCGGGGATGACTTTGGGTGAGAGGGTAATAGGCCAGTTCGCGTAATTGCCGGGTTCCTGCCTCAATCAGCTCTTCCCGACCGTAGCCGACATTCACGCACCACAATCCGGCAGCCGCGTCTAAAAACGCGCGGCCGTCGTCCGCATACACCACAGCACCTTTGCCGCCAGTGATAATCAGGGGCCGGCTCCCCTCACGATAGAGCTGGTGCTGTGTTAGCGGATGCCACACATGTTGCACATCAAGCTGACTCAGATTCGTTGCCGAAGATTCCGACATATCGACGCCCTTCTTTCTCTTTGTGGCCGTCAAAGCCTTAAACTGATAGTAGATAGATGCAGTCCTGATGTCAATACATATTTACCTATCTTCTACACTTTTACAGATCGCCCACGCCCGTTTCTCCGGTTCATATCCCCGCCTAAACAGGCGTCAGACCCAACAATAAAATTCCGGCTCTTACATCAACGTTTTAATTGGTCGCCTTCACCGGCTAACAAACTTACCGGTACTACTTATCGCGCTACTCTAGAACAATCCCTACTTTCAGTTAATTCCGATTACATATAATAAGGGAGTTATTACCTATCTGATAAGAGTTTAGACCCGGATTAGATATATGTCAATACAATGTTACATCTGTACGTAATGTCTATGGTTATGTAGGTGCCATCGTGTGGTTCCGTCCATATTGTGCATCCGCGCGAGCACAAACCGATTTCGCATCGGCTTCACTTCATAACCGGGTGGACGGGCGGAGTCGCCAGCGGTCTATTATCCCGTTCACGATCTCTTACCAGTTCCCCATGCCGCGCTGCGCCGCGAACCGTATGCGTGGTGAGTTCTCAAGGCACGCTGCCCACACACGTTGCCGCCATTATGGATATCGGCGCCTTGGGCGGGGTCTTGATTGCGACCGTCTTGACACTTCCCACGGATGAATCCCGGGATTTGCGAGCAACCATCTGAGGTTAACTAGCAAGGGGTGGGGCAAACACGCCTTGTCACTCGCGCGAGTTACTTGGGAGGAAGGCCCCTTGTCCCTCCCTTTTCGGGAGTGAACGACCGCAAGGGGAGCGGTTCCGGGAGTAAACGCCCGGATGATAACCTCGCCTACAATCCCGAACAATGATGTTCTTATTTGGTTCATTTCTGTTGCTCGCCGCATTCACCCTAAAGCACACGCCCAGGCCGGGAGTACCACGAAGTGGAGCCGCTTCGTCCGAAACGGCTCCGAATTTACCGATGTAGAGAAACCCTCGGGTTCGATCTTGTTCGCACTGCGGCGAATGACATACGCGTGAAGAAACTGGGTCGTAAGCCACGGACGGCTCTACGTCTCTTGTGTTCCGCGATACCCTATCCATCTGTGTTGCAGGGCTTCTCTCACAGCGGACCAGACGGAGTCATACGCGACCCGACATCCTTACGACTCTGCCGATGATTGGCGGACCGCATCTTTTCCAAAGGCCATTTCTTGTGGTAAAGCGTTTCGCCTTTGCAAAACTCCGGCGTACATCACCATAAACGCCAGAAATAAAATACCTGCCCAGACCGATACACGTGTCAAGGGCGAAATCAAAAACGCCGCGAATATACCAACCAACATGACCAAACCGATAAGGGGCAGAACCGGCCACCAGGGGACGGGATAGTCCAGTGAGTTCGAACCGGTGGGAGACTTAGCAGAGGACAGTTTTCTACGAAATTGAATTTCGGAAACAATAATCACACCCCAAATAAAAAGGTCTGCGAAGGCCGAAGCACTGGTAATCCACACATAAACTTGGTTCGGGGCGACGTATGTAATGATAATACCTATAAAAATCGCTAGCGCCGTAACCCATACCGCAACGTTCGGAATGCTATTGTGGTTTATTTTTCCCAACTTGGGAGATAACGTCCCTTCACGCGCCAAACTATACAGCATCCGCGATCCGCCATATAAGCCTGTGTCACACGAGGATAGCCCCGACGTTATGATGATGGCGTTAATGATGGTTGCAGCCACCGGGATGCCGATTCGCGAAAACATCAATACGTATGGACTTCCCGCATGATGTAGCA
The DNA here is from genome assembly GCA_021820965.1 of Bacillota bacterium. GTDB lineage: Bacteria > Bacillota > Sulfobacillia > Sulfobacillales > Sulfobacillaceae > Sulfobacillus_B. Next base: position 20,307 of record JAKACZ010000053.1, read on the forward strand.
GATAGTTCCACGGGAAAGCCGATAACATTATCAACATCGAACCGACATAAAGCACACCAACTCTGACGGTCACGGAGCCGAAGGCCCTTTTTAGCGCCTGCTTCGGGTTGTAGGACTCACCGGACTCTACTGCCAGGGTCTCGATACCGCTATACGCCTGGACCACCAGCGACATCGCCATGAGCATGCCGAGAACCCCGTTTGGCATGAATCCGCCGTGCGTCCAGAGATTTGTAATAGTTTCGATGTGCCCTTGAGAAAATACTCCGGTGAACATTAACATTAACCCAAAGATCATAAATGTGGCAACAGCCAAAACCTTTAGCAGCGCAAACCAAAATTCGATCTCCCCAAAGATTTTAACCGCCAACAAGTTTGATCCCGTAAATAGAATTAACGCAATTAGGCCGGGAAGCCAAACAGGGAAACCCGGTGCCCAGAACTGAGCAATTTTCCCTATTCCCGCCAATTCGGACATAACCGTCGCAATCCAATAAAACCACCACATACCGGCACTGATAAACCCAATTTGCGGACTTAAAACAGACGACGCATAATAGCTAAAGGAACCAGAAACGGGCGAATGTACCACCATTTCGCCCAGGCTTCTCATGACAATCGCCACCAGCACCCCGCAGAGGATGAAATCGAGAATGACGGCCGGGCCAGCCAGTTTCACCGATACCTCAGCACCATAAAACAGTCCAACTCCAATAACCCCACCGATCGCCAGCATCGAAATTTGCCGGCTGGATAGTGTTCGCTGCAGATCGGATGCCATATTTCTCCTTTCCGAAGACAAGGCTATGCTTGTCCTCTACCCACCAATGTTTTAATTAGCCAAAATCATCATTACAATGGCTTTTACTACAATTATGTAGTGATGTCAATACAATAAGATGTATTACAATGTTAACATGATGGCGAACCCAGAAGGTAATGAATGTCACGGATACCCGCCGCGCGGCGTTCGGCTCTAGCCTAGCCTCGATGTCAGTGGCTATCTGCCCTTAGCCGGGTCCACCATTTCACGACCGTTGTCGATTCGCGGTACCCACGCATTCCTCTGCTCAGGTAACGGCCAAGAGGGATTAGCAGGTTAGCCTGTAGGGCTAGGCAAATAAAATCCCCCGTCGGGGACTTCCAAGGGTCGTCTTGCCTGGGGACGTCTAGCATAAGACGTACGATGCCTGGGCACAGTGGCCCTAGAGAACCAGGAACTCTGAGGGCGACCTCTGAAACGCCCACCTCAACCCACAGGGTTAGGTGGTGGGAGAATTCATGGAGACGTGAAGTTCGAAGTGAAGATTGTTGAACGACGAATCATGATGAAGCCGATGATGTCGATTCCTCCGATCCCAGGCATGGTTCTGGACTGAACGTTGGCAACACGCGGAGAACGACGGAGGCGCAGGACGGCATATGTAACTGCCACTGCGAACGAGGATGACCTGAGACCACCCAGGCTGCATGAAAACAAGACACAGAAAAAGTGAACCTGGACGCCGATGTCTGCTTGATGACATCGGCTTGCCAAAGTCCACTTGCGCAGCAACGACCTTCCTATATCGGAAAAATACATATAGGTCTCCGGGATAGGCAAGGCAAAACCGTTGACTCACGGCGCGTGCCGTATGACCAAAGGGAATCCCCACACTGATCCCACAGGACGGGATATCCCCGCGGTGCAATGAATAAGCTAAACCAATTCCTTTGAAACCTGTTCCACCTCGGGACGAAGAACGTCAAGAACGTCTTTTTTTAGCGAAAGAAATTCAGGAGTTAATGATAACTCCCATGCCCTGGGGCGGGGAAAAGGAATGCTAAACTCTTTAGCAAGCTTGCCAGGCCTTGCAGTCATCACGAAGACCCGGTCCCCTAAAAGAACCGCCTCTTCCACGTCATGGGTAATGAAAAGCACTGTGGGACGAAATTCTTCCCACAACTCCAATAAGAATCTCTGCATTCCGTTCCGGGTTTGAGCATCTAAAGCTCCGAACGGTTCATCCATCAAGAGAACCTTGGGCTGGGTAATCAATGCCCGCGCAATGGCAACTCTTTGCTGCATGCCACCGGACAAGTGATAGGGAGCATAATTCTCAAACCCTTCAAGCCCCATAATGCTCAGATACTTGCGAACCAGGCCATCGTACGAGGATTGTCCACGGTTTCTTAGTCGTAGGCCAAAGGCCACATTTTGGTATACAGTAAGCCACGGGAACAATCCATGTTGTTGGAACACGACCGCTCGCTCAGCATCCGGCTTCTTAATTTCGATTCCGTCAAGCGCTATGGTTCCGGTAGTCGTCTGCTCAAACCCCGCAACCATATGCAACAGCGTGGTCTTCCCGCATCCACTAGGACCTACGATACACACAAATTCACCGTCTTGAATGGTCATCGACAGCTGTTGAACCGCCACAGTGGGCATCATATTGCGTCGACGCGGTGCAAATGTTTTGGACACATTCTCGATGGAGATCACAGTCGACCCTCACCTCATCGTTAAGACTTTTTGGCTACCGCTGCCGCATAAGAACCGTTAACGTAGTTGGCCATGTTACTAGGAGGCGACCCGGTTACAGAATGAATGGTTTCAAGATATTTCAGCGCCGACGACAGAGATTTGGTCACGAGAGATGAACTAGCAGAACTACCAACGCCTAACCCTAAAGACCCCACTTGATCCTGAACATTATACAGCTGATAGCCTGAAAGCTCGGTTTTGGCCAATGATACAGTAATCCCCGCCTCTTTAGCCATTTCCGCAATAGCCGTTTGGGGATGGGCCTTATAGTAAGCATATCCTGCTTGCTCCGCTTCTATAAAACCATTAACAAGCGAACTGTGAGTTTTAGCCCATGTACTATTAACCACCGCCAAGTTGAAAATTGGCGCTGTAGTGTAGACGTTTTGGTCATACATCAAAGCTCGACCGCCATTCTGCAGCATTGTCCCAAACGCCGGATCCCAAACATACGCGGCGTCAATTTGTCCACGTTCCCATGCAGCCACCATGCTTGGAGGAGACATGTTGTTAAACGACACAGACGATGTTGGAATATGATTCTGAGTCAGGGCGGTGTCCAACTCAAAAGGAGACGTCGAGCCCACAACTAAAGCCACTTGCTTTCCTTTCAGATCACTTAACGAATGGATTCCGGAACTCTTACGGACCACCAGTCCCTCGTCGGTGGTATACCGCTCTTGTGCCCAGACCACCTGCAATGGCACGCCTTGTGCAATGGCCGCCACCGCTGGGGGATTCCCAATACCGGTCATAAATTGAAGCGCCCCGGAACCTAAAGCGGCCAAAGACGCAGGGCCTGATGAGAAATAGCGTAGTTCAACCTTCGCATGCATATATTTGGAAAAATATCCTCGGGCAATCGCCACCATTTCGGGATCCGCGCCGTTATTTTCATATCCGATGACCACTGTCGGTTCGTGGGTCGGGGTAGATCCTGTCGCCTTAGTCGTCGACGAGCCACAACCAGCTAAAGCTAATGTCGACACGCATATTCCAACGGTCAATGCGTATTGAACCTTAATCATGGTTAGTCCTCCTCATTATCGTTTCGGGACTGAAAAAAGCGAATTACCCATTACCCTTCCACGGCACAACCACTCGTTCAATCGCCCGTATAATGAGCTCCATCAAATAGCCTAAAATTCCAATGGCCACTATACCAACGAAAATAATTGACACGTTCAAAGCCTGACCCGCTTCTTGAACCAGCCACCCTAGCCCTTCTGTCGCCGCAATAATTTCTGCCGCCACCAAACATGTCCACGCAACGCCTATACCGACACGCATACCCGTAAAAATCTCCGGCAAGGCCGACGGCAATACAACATAACGGAAAACCTGATAGCGTGAAGCACCGAAGCACTCTGCCACCTGAATCCGTTGGTGTGGGATGCTGCGCACCCCGGATACCGCGTTAATAATAATGATGGGTATCGTCCCCAGTAAAATCACCGTAATCTTAGATAGCTCACCAATGCCAAACCACACCACCATCAGTGGGATATATGCAAGAGGTGGTACTGGGCGAACAAATTGCAAAATAGGGTCTATTGCCTTAAATACCAGAGAACTCGATGCCATCAGGAGACCAACAGGTACGCCAATGACCACCGCCCCAATGAACCCCATGGCGATACGCCAAGAGCTAATTAAGACATCCTGCAATAATGTCTTTCCACCATAACCAGCAGTCAAAAGGGTTATGGTTTGATGAAAAACAGCTACGGGAGAGGGCAAAATTAATGCCGGGAAAATACCAAGACGCGTAATGATTTCCCAAATCGTCAGCAAAATCGCAATCACCAAAACGGCAATTAAAGGTCCCGTCTTTATCAAGTTGCTCAGTTGAGTGACTACCCCTTGAGAGCCGGTGTTTGATGTAAACGGTGTCACCGTTTGACCCTTCGGTTGGGCCATCTTCGTCTGCCCCCTATTTATTCTTGAAAAGAATTTGAGCCACCTTGGGTTTGCTCGTGACATCGGGTGATAGTTTTAATTTACCTAAAAATGTCCTTATGTCAAGACATTTCGAAGAATTTCTTTTTAAGTTCGATTCCATAAATTCATTCGTTTTTGCGGGGGTCGATCGAATAGTAGGCGGAACATTTACTGAGTGATTCGCTATGGGGCCGATGTCGGTGCTCCGGTATGCCCTGTTCGAGTCGATCCGGCTTCACGAACTGGTTGCAAACTGGCAGGCCGACGCCCGTCATGCCAGTTTGCCAGCACCGCGGTAACCGGCGCCTGACGGGGTACCACACCATATTCACGAGACCATGCCTCAGGCCTTGGAGATGTGCCCGAATAGTGTTGCGTCCTAACCGTCAGGCGACTATATATAGATACCGGTCTAAACCCAAACAGGTCGTATAGTTGCTGTTGAATGGTTGAGCGACTCATTGGCCTGCGCTGCATTTTGCCACTTTGTCGCGTTCTTGAGACAAATTTCTTGAATGCCGGCCAACCCCTCTTGGAGCCAGAGCGTGCTCATCACTATCCCTCCGGCGGGTTCGGTCGCATGCTACCACCGCTTGCAGGACCCCCAAGCTCGCTCTTAACGGCGAGCCACAGAGGATGGGCTGACCAACGACTGGAGGAAAGAAGCATCCCCCGGTCCCACCTACTAGCCGGAGCCGCTCGCCTCTCGCAGCAGCGGAAGCCGCTGTCAGTTCCGGCCTCTAAGGCTGGTCAACCGCGGGGTTCTCGCAAGCTCCGACCTTCAGGCCGTGTCCTTGACGTGGCCGGCAACTCGCTGCCACCTTCGACGTTTTTCCCACTCAATCCGTGCGCCGAGGCGGTACCACGCAACCATCCACTACGCGAGGAGCGACACAGCGATTGCGCACGAACACGGTAGTATGCGCGAGTTACATCCCCGCTCCACGCCAAAACGAGGCGCTCGAGAGTACATAGACGACGGCGCCCGGGGGGATTATGATTATTTAATTCGGTTCGCTTCCAGTCGCATCAGGCGCTTATCGTGCTGCTCAAACTGCTCGGTCACGGACTGTTCCAGCCGATCCAGCCGAGCGTTAACCTGAAGCACGCCATCAGCCACTCCACGCACATCATCGTGCAAAGCTTCGATTAGGATGCGGGTTTCCCGATTCAATTGCTCCGCATGCTCGCGCGTTTCCTGATTCAATCGCTCCGCATGCTCACGTGTTTCCTGATTCAATCGCTCTGCGTGCTCACGTGTTTCCTGGTTCAACAATAATTCGGCAGGATTCCCCCGCTGAACCAATAGATCAGCGGCGGGAGGAATGCCGAAGATTTTAGTCGTTAGCAGTGAGCGGACGGAATCGCCTCGACGAGCAGCCGCGTTGACCGCCAGAGAAGATGGACTTTCGAGACTGCAAATTGCCCGAGACGATGCCAACGCGCGTCGGCCAGCGATAGTTTTCCGGTTGTATAGCCCGAGATGTAACCGCGCACGGTTTTTTCCGCTTGAGTCGCTTCCACCCAATCACCCTTGCGCACAC
>JAKACZ010000054.1 GCA_021820965.1 Bacillota bacterium
GAAAAATGTGTGCCGTGCTCGGTGATGGAGATTCCGCGTGAGAATCCGCCATCGCCGTATTTTTGAAGCGGAACTCGACGGACCCGGATTTGAGGAGATTTTGGCGACTTTTGCACCAGCTCCCTAGAGCGGATTGCCGCCGCACAGTCCCCGGCCTGGCGGTCGGGACAGCCCTTCACCCTCCGAGATGCCGTCCGCGCGATGGCCAAACTGGGCGGTTTTCTCGGCCGCAAGAGTGACGGCGAGCCGGGTATCAAAACCTTGTGGCGGGGTTACCGACAATTGCAGCTGATTTGTTGGGGGATCCAACTGGCCCGCCAGGCGCCCTAATTCTGCTGCAGGAGATACCCGTTGCGTTCCGCAATGGGCCGTTGGCATGCGCTCTATCCCCTGCGGTCCGAGAGAGCCGAGCGAAATGGAACTTAGATGATTCCCGCAACGCCAAGGTGTGCCTGCCATGATTCGCACAATGTGGCATATTCTACCGTTGTGGGTAAAGATTAGATGCTCATCCCGAGCATCTGAGCCGCTTTCCCGATGCTGACAAACTGGTCGTCCATCATGAAATCACCACAAACATTAAACGATGTTATGTGGCTTTATTGTCATATTGTTCTAAGCCGTTTTAGCCTCCCTGATTGGGTCCCACCCGCAGGCGGCGGAGGCATGACCCTCGGAGCTTGCGCCCAGCGGGTCACCTACACACTGAACGTCCGATTGACTACGCGCTCGAACGGGCAGTCCGCGCGGCCAGACTTACACCGGCTAGCACATCATGGTTACTGGCTGCACACGACCCCATCGTCGGCATCGTACAGACACCCGAGGCCGGCCGCTCTAGACAGGCTCTGCCTCTGTCAGGGCGCTGCCAAAGTCCTCGATCAAGTCCCGGACGTTCTCAATGCCAACCGATACGCGCACGACACCGTCATCAATACCGACCGTCTCTTGTTCCTCTGCTGAGAGTTCACGGTGTGACGCGACCGCCGGATGCGAAATGGTGGTCATAACATCGCCCAGGCTGGGCACAAACGGCACCAGCTTCAACCCGGAGGCAAACCTTTCCACCGCTCTTCGGCCGCCCTTCAGATGCAAGGCAAAGATGGCTCCGAACCCTCGGGATAGGATGCGCCGGGCAATTGCGTAGTCGGGATGACTTGTGAGCCCGGGATAGTAGACTTTAACCAGGGCGGCATGATTCTTTAACATCGCCGCCAGCGTCATAGCGTTTTCCGATGCCCGTTCCATACGCAACGCCAGAGTCCGGGCGCCACGAAGTGCCAGCCACGACGCATACGGATCGGGGGTCACCCCCATGACGTTGATCAGACTTGCGGCCCGGTCAACCCACTTGTCGGACCCCACCAGAACGCCTAGGATCAGGTCACTGTGCCCGCCGATGAACTTGGTAACGGAATGCATGACCAGGTCGGCACCCCACTGGAGCGGACGGGCATGGTATGGCGTGGCAAAGGTATTGTCGACAAGCACCTTACACCCCGCTTGGTGCGCGGCGGGGATTAACGTATCAAGCGGGCTGACGCGCCCCAGCGGGTTGGAAATGGTTTCTACCAGCAACAGGCCCGGCCCTTTACTCAGGGCGGCGCGGATTGCCATCTCGTCACGAGCATCGACCCAATTGAGGGAATATCCCAACGGTTCCAGCACCTGCCGAACCAATCCCACACTGCCACCGTAGACCTCGCGCGCCAATAGGATGGGGGTGGGCTTGGGCGCCAGCGTCATTATCCCCACCAAAAGCGCACCCATGCCGGATGCGGCGACGACGGCGCCGTCTCCGCCCTCCAGATCCCGTACGAGAGCCGCCAGCGTTTCCGACGTGGGATTGCCGCCACGGGTGTAGGTATAACCCGACTCCTCGCCCAGAAAGATTCGATCGACTTGGTCGACACTGTGATATGTATAGGCGGCGGTTTGATAAAGAGGCGGGACCGCAGAATTTTGGGGCCAATATGTCGCGGGAAGTTGGACAGCCTGTGTGTGGATATCGATGTGAATCCCCTCCCCGAATTCGTTTCTCCATCTATACCTCTTTTTAGCGGGCCAGGCAACCCGACCCAATCCCCAGGTCGTAACAAACGATTGGGCTCGCGCGTCTGACCATTAGCACGATCACTTGGATAGGAGTGGGACGCCAATATGGCTTTGTGGGGCGCCATTTTACACCTATGGATTAGCATTGGAACGCGTATTTTCCCTCCGGTGATTCATCCCATGATGGTACATTTTCCCATCGTTTTACTTTATGGGAGCCTCTTGACTAGCCTACTGGGCCTGGCCTGGCGCGTGCCCGATCGCTTTTTTGACCGCGCGAGTTTCTGGCTTTTAGCCTTGGCTCTTATCGCCGGAACTGTGACCGCAGCCACTGGCGTGTTGTCCGAGCAGTTTGTTAAATGGACGCCCATCACCATTGCACTCTTGAGCACACACCAAGCGTATGCCGTGATTACCGGCCTCTTTACCCTACTGGCGATCGTGTCACGCCTGTTGGGCAAGTATCCCCGTCGAGCCGACACACACCGCGCCTGGTCGCTTGGACGCAGCGGACGCGGCCGTCAAACGGCGTTGTCCTTCGTCTTCACCACGGCTGCAGTAGTCATGGTCACCATGACCGCATCGCTCGGAGGCACCATGGTCTATCAATACGGCGTCGGAATCCACGGCGTTTCCTTTCGGGCGTTCGGTCACCATACGCCGCGTAAACACAGTGTCCACCGGTGACAATTGATGGGTCGGTGAAAGCTCCGGCTTTGTGATTGATCAATGGCTTCCGCTGTGTGATTAGACCAGTACGTTTCGAGTTGACCAAAAGCATGCTTCGAGGTCAGTAGAACTCAAAATCGAGCCCCATAAGATCGGCGGAATGGTGCAGAGTCCCCCAATCCCCCCGATGTCGCGGGCGCAAGGCGTCAAGTCCTTCGCTCAATAGGCGGCTTGATACCGTCCAAGCTCCACGCCAAGGGACCAACGCGCAGCCGGTCGGGGCGGTTAGGGGATGATCCGCCAAAATCGTGCGATACCCGCGCTTGTCCCGGGTCGACGCAGCCGGTCTCGGAGCGGACAAATCAGGCAGGCGACCCGAAGGGCGATGAATCCCAGCCGGTGGGGATCATACGTACAGCTGAAAACTACCGGAGTGCCAGTTGAAGGCGGCTCCGGGGGCTCCGAGAGTCGTCATAGCGGCGTTCTACAGAAATTTCTGGGCTTCAGCTTTAATGGCGGGATAGCCGAATTCTATGGCGGTCTGGTTGTTCTTATTCAGGTTGCCGGGGTCGCAGACCGGGTGCCGTATCATCCGCGACGGAGCTTGCTAAGAAAAGCGGGCGGCAATCCGTTTGCCTGACCTCAGAATTATTCGAGTTCATTCCCCGGCGACCGGGAAAGTTCCAAGTTACCAGCTTCACCTGGGCACCGCCAAGTTTCCCGTGGGCCGTGCAGCCTGAAACCTAAGATATCCAGCCGGTGCAAGTCCGGTCGTGGCAACTGTCCATTCGGCCACGTAGCAAATCGCGCGCGGGAATGGGGTGACCCATCCCGTGAAAGCCGCGAAGATAATGCCCGCGTTCGTTGCAAAACGAGGTCAGACAAGGGGGGCCAGCAAGAGACCAGGCCGTAACATGAAGTGAACGCTGCCGCGTCGACAAGATTCCCCGGTAAATCTGACTAGCGGGACCGATGAAGGGGTTGAGCGTCGGACCCATGGGCGAAGACTGGTACGATTCGGGAAGTGATGGGACGGCACCGCATCGCCCTTCCGGCGTGAGGGAGACGGCATGGGCTTAAGGGTATCTTGGCAAAGCAGGGAAGGACTAGGGTCCCGCCGGGAGCGCCCGTGAACGGCATGGCCGCCCGTATAAGCGAGGAGCGCGAAATTGGGGGGTGGACGCCAGTCTGGCGGATCGGGTCGTAGTACCGTCGACCCGGCGGACAACAGAACCGTCGGTGAGGAAAGGACCCGTGGACGACTCATGGTCTCCGCTGTCGCGGCAAGAGCTTCGGCTCGAGGACTGCGGCCTCGTAGGAGGACCGTAGGTCGGATTCAACTCGGCGGAACCGAGGCGCCTAGGCGGGTGCCTTTAAGCCTCGGCGACGTCGAGGCAAAGGCCGGGTGGAGTAGTCGTTTGAAGCCGTATTCGGGAAAACCGACCGTACGGAATTTTAGAGGGCCGCAGGAAACCGGGCAGGGTCCGTATTGAGGCACCGCCAACCGAAAGGGGCGGCTAACGGAGCGAACGTCCACCTATCGACCGCATGCCGTCCCTGCCTCCGTCCCACATGTGGTCGACGGTGGCTCAGGTTAGGTTTGCCGCGGAGGATCCGGATGTCACGATGCCCGAAAAGACGGTCGACGCCATGATGGAGCAGATTGCCAAGGATTTACGCCATCTGTCGTGCGCCCAGCTAGCTGAGCGCACGCTCGGCGGGAATCGAGGCGTCGCCAAGCCCTTGGTGAGCTCTGACGGCTAAGTGTTTGATCTCATCTCCAACTCGTACACAAGTTCCGGCTGTTTTGGCTAACTCATTTTGTCATCGGTTTAACCATTTCCGTTGTCATCATTTGGTGCAGCTTTTAGAGTCGACGCTCCCCAGCGTTCCAGTCCGTACGACGTACCTGGATGATGCCACTGATCATTCTCATTGGCCGTAGGCCACGGGTTTCCGGCCGTTCGGCCAATGCGAATCCATGTTCCTCGGTTCGACGTTACTCCCAAATTGGTCCTCACAGTCCCACCCAACACAGTTCGCAGGAATGGGCAGTCTGCACGTTCACTTCCCTGGACAATCGGCCCAATCAATCCGAGTTGGTCTCGGTGCGGACATGCGGACCACAATGCTGCCGTGGAGGTGGCCAAGCGCAGGATCAAAAAACTTCGCGACGGAGATCCGCTCACCCAGAACCACCAACGGACGCGGATTTTTCGGAAGCTGGGGCCGGAACGGTCCGAAGTCGCGATCCGCATCCTGATTCTCATCCTACTACAACAATTCTGGGGTGTTGATGCGTTGCGAAATCTCGCTCCTCTTTCGCAATGATCCCACAACGACCGAGTTGATATAGATGACATCTGTCATCGTCTTGGTTATGCTAAGCTATGGATTTCCAGTGGATCCGGCCAAAAATGAGCAGAATCTTCAGAAGCACGGCTTTGATTTTATGGACGCGGCCGAATGTTTTCAGCATTCCCTGTTGGTGCACGAAGATACCCGCCAGGATTATGGTGAACGCCGATGGACGGCCTTAGGCCGGATACAAGATACGCTAGTAAATTGCATGTTTACGCGCCGCGGCATGCGGATTCGCATTATTTCGTTAAGGAGGGCTAATCGTCGTGAACGAGAAATCTACCACCACTTCCTCGCCACGGTGCAGTCGCACGAACTGGACACGGATTCGTCAGATGACAGACACGGACATTGACTATAGTGACAATCCCGCTGAGGATGAGACTTTTTGGGCGGAAGCGGAATGGTGGATGCCCGTCCCGAAAGATCGGCTATCCTTGCGCTTGGATCGGGATGTCGTCTCCTGGTTTAAAGCCCAAGGGCCCGGGTATCAAAGTCGGATCAATGCGGCGCTGCGGGCCTATATGCATCATCAGGCCACCCTGCCCGACCACCCCAGGAAATAAGACGCCCTCTTCTCCAAGAGAGCACGGTTTGGTCTCGTGACTTGGGGAAGAGGGGGGACTCTGCAGATCGGGCGGTTCCAGGGTTGCTAGCGGGAACAAACAGACCATGCAACACGGCGACCACGACGAGGTTGAACGGGCTATGGGCCTAGATAAAGCCTGCAAACGTTACTCCTAGACCGGCGTACCCCCAGACAATCACTCGACCCTTGGCAAAACGCTTACCCCAGCGAGCAAAGGCGGCGGAGCCTATAGCCATCCCGGCAAGCTTCCCGCACCGCAGATCGGTGGTTCGTCAGCATCACCATCGCGCTGCTCGATCCTCCCGCAGAAAATCATCGGACCAGCGGCTGATGTACCATATTGCACTGTTACGGTAATATGAGAAATCCGAGGGCCTACGTGGACTCCGCCATTATCGACTGCTCGGAAGAGGTCCAGGAGGTCACCAATCTATCCTGGTTGACCCTCAACTTTCAGCTGTTTGACTCAGCTGCCTAAATCAGCATTTGGCGCCTGTGAGCACCATAATGTCGGCTCAAATCACGCCGACGGTTGCTTGCGGGTCGTTCAAAGAAGGCGCACAATAGCTACGAAAAGGAGGCCTTTGTGTGCGCTGGACACGTGAACAAGTGGTAGAGCACCTGAGCCCGCCTCCCGGCATCAGTATGCCTCCCTATCCGAGAGAGCGTGATCAGATGTATCGGCTGACGCTGGCAGCTTTGGCTCTGGGGCTCTCGGGGGAGGCGGTGGGTGTGTTGAGCGGTCGCGCCTGGTTGGCCACCGCCGCACATGGTTTTATCGCCGCAGCGGTCCTCGCCGCCAGCTTAACTTTTTTGGTATGGCTCTCGAATTGGCGGCACACAGTGCGTGCGTTAGCCGCGCTGGGCCTGATTCTCTGGCTCTTTTGGCCTATTGCCGGCTGGGCCGCATCGCTAGGGGCAGCATCTATTATGGCCGCCAAAGAAACTCATTGTTTTCACTTCCCCGCCGGCCGGGTGATTCCCTGGTATTCGTTAGCATTGGGTATCGCGCTTATCTTCGGCCATGCTCACCCCCACGTTATCGGAGTGGGCTGGGCCGTACTGGCCCTCTTGTGGTGGTGGCTGGCTTTGGATCGCCGGCGGCTGCCGTTGTTTGAAATATAAGCGGATTTGACGTGCTTTCCCTGCAGGGAAAGTTTTTTGGGAGCTGCCGAGGGGCCTCTCCTCACTTGAACATATCTTCGTGACGCAATTCCCCAAAAACGGTTGCCGAATGCCTCCAAGCCGCGCGAATTTCCAGTCAGGGGTCCACAGAGATGGCGGTTATATAGCTTCCCCCATCTTAGGGGACAGAGCGCCATCCAGGGAATTGGCCTGGTACTCACACCACGCGCGGATCCCGATAACAAACGGAAGAGGGGGCCGCCCTCTTCCGCTGGCCGGACTGCATAGTTAGCGCCGCTCGATCGGTGTAAACTCCCGATGCGTAGCGCCGGTGTATTCAGCCCGAGGACGAATCAGGCGGTTATTCTGATATTGTTCCAACACGTGCGCCGTCCACCCGGATACGCGGCTGACAGCGAAAACTGGGGTAAACAGGTCCGTCGGAATACCCATCTGCGAATACACCGACCCCGAGTAAAAGTCGACGTTGGGATAGAGTTTCTTGGAACCCATGATAGCCTCGCGGATTTGGTTGAGCATCTCGTACCAGTGGAGATCCCCGGCGTCGTCGCCTACTTCCTTGGAAAGCCGGCGAAGAATGATTGCCCGCGGGTCTTCGGTCCGATAGACGCGGTGCCCGAAACCCATAATCTTTTCCTTGCGCGCCAGCGCCTCGGCGATCCAGGGTTTCGCGTTTTCGACCGTGCCGATCTTGTCCAGCATGTGCATAACCTGCTCGTTGGCTCCGCCATGCAACGGTCCCTTTAAGGTGCCCACCGCCGAGGTAATGGCCGAATAAATATCGGACAAGGTACCGGCCGTCACCCTTGCGGAAAATGTCGACGCGTTGAGTTCGTGGTCCGCGTGCAAAATTAAAGCGGTGTTGAACACGCGCGCGTGGAGCTCTTTGGGCTTTTCCCCGTGGAGCATGTAAAGAAAATTCGCCGCCAGCCCCAACGAGGGTTCGGGCTTGACCGGCTCTTTGCCGTGGCGGAGTCGGTCGAAGGCGGCGACAATACCCGGAACTTGTGCGACTAACCGAACTGCCTTGCGGTGGTTTGCCTCCGCTGTCATCGATCCGCCGTCTGGATCATAAATCCCGGCCAAGCTGACCGCGCTGCGAAGAACGTCCATGGGGTCGGCGTCATGCGGCAGGGAGCGGAGCAGGTCTAGCACGGGCTCGGTCAGCGTCGACGAATCGGCTAATTCCTTTCTGAGTTCCTCGAGTTGAGCTCGGTTGGGCAAGTCACCCTTCCACAAGAGATACACGACTTCCTCGAAACTTGTTGTCTCCGCCAAGTCCGCCACATTATAGCCTCGAAACACGAGGCGGCCTTCATGACCATCGATGAAGCAAATCTCGGACGTGTTGGCAACCACATCTTCGAGTCCGGCTTTAAAGCCTTCTACTGCCATCGTAGTGCCTCCTTGTTGATGCGTGTTATGTACTGTCGTGTTGTGCCAATTCAGGCCCTGACCAAATTGTACTCCTCTTTGTGATTTAGCGATCCCCCCAATTTCCCCTCACCATCCAAGGCTGCCATTGCGGGGAGGGGTCCAGTTCCTCATTCTTCCCCGAGATTGCTATAATATCGATTAAGAGAGCATGTGGAGGAGCCTTAATTTTGCTAAGAAACCGTATCCGAAAAGTCCCCGTGACCGTCCGCGGGACTCACTATATTCATGAGTATTTAGTCTTGCCCGACGTGTGCGCGGTGGTTGCGGAAGTTCCCGCAGGCGTCGTGTTGGTGGAACAGTTTCGTCCCGCCTTGGGTCGCCGTATTCTGGAACTACCGGCAGGCCGACTCCGGCGGGGTGAGGAACCGGTGCAGGGGGCGAGACGCGAATTGGCCGAAGAGACCGGCTATCAAGCCGGTGACATGCGCCTGCTGGCCCGATTTTTTCCGTCGGTCGGACTCTCGCGTCATAAAGTTCATTTATATCACACCGTCAACCCCGCGCCCGGGGAAACCAACTGGGACGCCACCGAAGAGATCGACGTCAAGGTTGTTCCCGTCGATGAAGTCCCCAACTTGTTAATTGAAGGGCGCGCCGCGGACGCTAAGACCCACATGGGGCTTATATACTTTTTGAACGCGCGCGGATGGATTATGCAGCGGGGCCGTTGGCGTCCCACCGAATTGGCGGAGCGCTCGTGATCGCGGTTCGTAAATATTTTGCTATACAGTGCATCAAAATTAGATAAAATGACGTTAACAGTTATGAGGGGAGGCATCCCAGGTGATCTGCGAGCATTGCGGCTCAAAAGTAGTAGACGGCGGACACATCTGTACGGTTTGCGGTATGTCTCTCGGACCGGAGCAGCCACGGCCGCGCCAGATGGCCAAGGTCATTCCCTTCCGTGCAAAAAAGCGGATCGCCGAGCGACCCAGCGCTAAAATTCGTCGGCGATCCTCGCCCGCCGTATGGTGGATTGTCCTCATTGTCGCCATCGCGCTGGTGGCTCCGTATTTGCTGCCCTTGGCCCGTTGACTCATCTCCACTCGTTGGTTCCCAGTTCAGGCTGAAGCGCGCGGTTCAACGCCTCGCCCAACACATCCGCCAGGTCATCGATGAGGACGTCGATTTCTTTCGGTGTGACCATGAGTCCGCTAAAACGGGAGCCCAGCACTTCATCAATCAACCCCCGCTGCTCAGAGGGCGCCATTTGCTTTAAGATGTCGTAAAAGACCATGTCGTCCGCGAGCTGCTCCGCCAACAGGTGAACCGCCTCCTGGGCAATGCTGATCGACTGTACCACTGTACACACGCCAATGGCGATCACAGGCACGCCCACACTATCTTGAGTCAGCCCCTCGCGGCGGTTTCCCACCCCGGACCCGGGGTGAATACCCGTATCCGCAATCTGTACGCTGCCCAATAACCGGTCCAGGTTGCGCGCCGCCAGCGCGTCGATGGCAATCACGAGGTCTGGATGCGCCTCCTTGACAATGCCGCGAATAATGTCCAAGGTTTCAATGCCGGTCGTCCCCAGCACGCCGGGTGCCACGGCCGACACCGGGCGCATCCGGCTGCGAATATCCTCCGCTACCACCTCGCCTAAATGCCGGGTCACCAACATTCGCTCTACCACTCGGGGCCCCAGTGCATCCGGGGTTGCATTCCAGTTGCCCAGTCCCACCACCAGAACACTTTGGCTGAGATGCTGGGGCACCAGGGTCTTGAGCTCGTCGGTCAACCGTTCCATCAGGCGGGTTTTCAGATCCGGGTCGCGCTCTTTAAACGTTGGCACATCCAAGGTGATGTAATGGCCGCGGGGCTTCCCCATCAGTTTTTCGGCCGATTCCTCGAATATTTCGACCTCGGTGACAAGCACGCCGTCGCTCTGGCTCTCCCGCACCCGAACCCCAGGGATCTCGTCCTTGGCATCACCGCGGACGATGTTGCGAGCTTCAATCGCCATATCGGTGAAGACTTGAATGGGTTGAAACGCTGGGTTCCGATTCTGATCGCCCAAGCTCTCCGCCTCCGCTCCCGAACTCATACGAGTAGGCTTGCCGCGGCCCTAAACGATTATGCACCGGAAGGCCTGATCGACAGCGGTGCCCGGTAGGCTCGCTCCGCTTCTGACTGAGAGATGATGCCATCGTGAACCATGCTTTCCAGCACTTGGTACTGGCGCGCTTTGGCCCGGCGGAAGTTAGCCAAGGGATTTTCCGCACTGGGTGCTTGAGGCAAGCCGGCCAGCATAGCCGCCTGGGGCAGTGTGAGGCGGTCGGCCGGAACCCCGAAATACACCCGGCTGGCCGACTGGATCCCATACGCGCCTGACCCAAAATAGACCTCATTTAAATAGAGGGTGAGAATCTCCGGTTTGGAATACAGGGCGGTCATCATCACCGCCAAAAGCGCCTCGGTTACCTTGCGGCGGAATGTTTTCGCCGGCGAGAGGAGAGTATCGCGAGCCAGTTGCTGGGTCAGAGTACTTCCACCCTGGGTAAAACGGTGGGTGTGCAAGTCAACCAACAGCGCGCGACCGATGCCTTCAAAACTAATCCCCAGATTCGAAAAAAATGTCCGGTCCTCGGTCGCAACCAGCGCCTTCGGAACCCAACCCGAAGTGCGATTGAGGGGGGTCCAGCGCCCACCGTGCCGGCTCTCATAGTGGACCACCGCCGCCGGCAGAGTCCTGAGCTTGAGCCAATAGCTTTGATAAAAGTGCAGGATAGGAATCGACGTAACAGCCAGCACCAGCGTCACGATGACACCCACCAACGCCAGTCCGCCCGGCCCCCTCTTCCGCAAGCAAGTTCCCGTCCCTTCAGTCATACATGTAATCGGGAGGGATGGACAATAAAGACATCGATGCGCAAGTCGCTCTGGCGCGGTACGCTGACCCTGACCTCCGCTGCGTTGGCGTCCCGCGGGCTTGGCTTACTGTACCGTATGCTGCTCGCCCGATTTCTCGGCAGCGAGGGGCTGGGGATATTCCAAATGATCTTCCCCCTTTATGTCGCCCTGGTCACGCTCGCTGTGGCCGGCACACCTGTGGCCATCTCGCAAATGCTGGCCGAAGGCAAGGCTCCGGCCAGTCGGCTGATACGCATCGCCACCCTCATTGTATTAACGATTACGGTACCCTTGATGGTACTCATCCTGCTGTGGGCCCGCCCGCTGGCGCTCGCGCTCTATCATGACGCCCACTTGGTGCCGCTCCTCTGGGGATTGGCACCGGCCCTGATTGCGGTTGCCTTTTCCAGCGTGCTGAGAGGCTACTTTATTGGCCGGCAGGAGATGGAATATCCGGCAGCGGCTCAGGTGGCCGAACAGATGGCGCGGGTGGTCATTCTCTTTATGCTGCTAAACCTGGTGGGCACTCACCTCTTCCCCAATCCGCCGCTGATTGCGGTGCTGCTGATTCCTTTCGGCGAAGGGATCAGCTTGATGATTTTGGCCGTGGGCTACTTCCGCAGCCAGCCTGAGGCGGAACGGCGGTCCACCTCATATCGCGGTTTGGTGCGGGCCATCCTGCGACTGGCGATGCCGGTAACCGCCAGCCGCCTGTTGGCTTCCGCCATCGGCGTCGTCGAAGCCAGCCTGATTCCGCTGCGTCTTCAACTTTCCGGCATGAGCCGGGCGGGCGCACTCAAATACTTTGGGCAGTTAACCGGCATGGCGCTTCCCCTGATCTTGTTTCCGACGGCGCTGACGGTGTCTTTGTCGACAAACCTCATCCCCGCCATCGCCGAGGCCAACGCCGAGGCCGACAGTCAGGAGCGGGCCAAGCGCACGCATCGGTACATCGTCGACAGCATCAGCGCCACCGCACTGCTCACGGTGCCGGTGACCTTTGTGCTGTTGACGCTGGGACTGCCGCTCGATGACCTGTTCTTCCGCACCTCCATCCACGCTACCGTTTTCATCCCCTTGGTGGTCGGCGGATTCTTCTTGTACTTTGATATTGCCTTCGCCGGCATACTGCGCGGACTGGGACGCACAGACCTGCCGCTGTGGAATGACCTGGTCGCCAGTTTATGCGAAATTGGTCTGATTTGGGCCTTGGCCGGTGTCCCCGGCTTGGGTCGGGAAGGCATCGCGGTCGCAATCGCAGTCGGCTTTGCGCTCTCGTCGGTGTTAAACTTGTATCACGTCGTGAAATTAACCCGTGTTCGCATTCCTTGGCTCAAAGTGTTGCTCAAGCCCATTTCCGCATCGTTGCCGATTTGGCTTTTGACCCCAGTATGGCAGTCTTGGCTGACGGCCCATCATGTCGGTCATATCCCCGTCCTGATTACCAGCGTCATGGTGGCCGGCCTCATCTATTTTGCCAGTTTGGCGGCAGCCGGCATGAGCCCCACGCGCCTGCTCTAACCGGACCTGGACACAATCTGATCAATATAGGCCTGGGCCTCTAGCGGCGAGGTCACGGCTCCCGCCCTGACCGCTTTAATGATTCCGTTTGGGGCAATAAACACCGACGTGGGAAGCCCGTGAACATTGAAGGCAGCGGATACACTGCCCTGGGTGTCGAGTAGGGTGGGGTAGGTTAAACCGCGCGCCCGGACAAACGCCTGCACCTGAGCGCGGCTTTGTTCCATATCGATTCCGACAATGATGAGTCCTTTCCCGTATCGCTGGTGCTCCTTTTCAATCAGCGCCAGCTCTTGGCGGCAATGGGGACACCAGGTTGCCCAAAAATTGAGCCAGACGGGGTGGCCTCTCAGCGATGCCAGCGACATCGTTTGGCCGCCGGTCGTTGGCAATGAGAAGTTGGGGGCCATATCGCCGGGAAGGTAACCTTCGGTCACCGTCGTGCGTTGGCCCACGACTTTCGGTTGGGCGGTCCTGTCTGCGTGAATAGACTGGCGGACCAAATACCCTGAGTACACCACGGCTGCGGCCAGCACCGTACCAGTGGCGACCGACCTCCATCGCATGACCGACCGCCCTCCCCGCCTCAGTTTACTCGACTGGTTCCAGGGACTCAACGCGAATCGTCAGACCGTCCCCTTGGGCGTCGACCTCAATCGTCGAACCATCCGGCACGTCGCCCGCCAGCAACTTCACCGCAAGCGGGTCCTCCAAATTGCGCTGAATGACTCGCCGTAAGGGCCGTGCACCGAATTCAGGCTGATACCCGCGGCTCGCCAACCAATCATAGCCGGCGGGGGACACGTGAAGCCGTATCCGCCGTTCGCCCAGCCGATGCTCCAGGTCGCTGAGCTGGATTTCGACGATGCGGCGCAATTCCTCATCGGTTAATCGCGAAAAGATGACGACTTCATCCACCCGATTCAAAAACTCTGGTCTAAACGACTGACGCAGGACATCGGCAATGAGGCGCTGCCGCCCCTCGGAGCTTGCTTCCTCCAAAATGATGTCGCTTCCCAGATTCGAGGTCATGATGATGACGCTGTTGCGAAAATCCACGGTACGGCCCTTCCCGTCGGTTAAGCGACCGTCATCCAAGACTTGTAGCAAAATATTAAACACCTCGGGGTGGGCCTTTTCGATCTCGTCCAAAAGGATCACCGCATAGGGACGCCGCCGCACCGCTTCGGTGAGCTGGCCGCCTTCTTCATAGCCCACATATCCCGGCGGCGCGCCGACCAGCCGCGAGACGTTATGCCGCTCCATGTATTCCGACATGTCTATGCGCACCAACGCATTTTCATCGTCGAACAGGAATGCGGCCAGCGACTTGGCCAACTCCGTCTTGCCGACTCCGGTGGGTCCCAGAAAGAGGAACGAGCCCATGGGCCGCTTGGGGTCAGAGAGCCCTGCCCGGGCACGTCGGACCGCGTTGGCCACCGCCTCTACCGCCTGGGATTGGCCTACCACCCGCGCGGACAGGCGCTCTTCCATGTGAACCAGCTTTTCCCGTTCGCTCTCCAAGAGGCGCGTTACCGGAATTCCCGTCCACTTGGCGACAATCACGGCAATGTCATGTTCGGTCACCTCTTCCCGGAGCAGCCGGTGCGAACCGGCCTTTTGCTCCAACTCGGATTGGGCAGCCGACAATTGACGCTCGAGATCGGGCACCACGCCATAGCGCAGCTCTGCCGCCCGTTCCAGATTTCCCTGGCGTTCGGCTAGGCCTTCCTCCGTTTTCGCCTGATCCATGCGATTTTTCAGATCGCGCACGCGTTCGACCAATCCCTTTTCCTGATCCCAGCGCGCTTTGAGGGCGTTGCGGCTCTCGTTTAGATTGGCCAATTCGCCATCGAGCTCCTTTAGCCGCTCATTGGCGCGGGGATCATCGGCTTCCTTGGTCAGCGCCTGGCGCTCGATTTCCAACTGGATACGCCGGCGTTCCAGCTCGTCCAACTCCTCCGGCATCGAGTCCATTTCCACCCTGAGATGCGAGGCCGCTTCATCGACTAAATCAATCGCCTTGTCGGGAAGGAAGCGGTCACTGATGTAGCGGTGCGACAGGCGGGCCGCCGCCACCAAAGCGCCGTCGCGGATGCGCACGCCGTGATGCACTTCGTAGCGGTCTTTGAGCCCCCGCAAGATTGCAATCGTATCCTCCACCGACGGTTCTGCCACGTAGACCGGTTGAAACCGCCGCTCCAGTGCGGCGTCTTTTTCAATATAGTTCCGGTATTCGTTCAAGGTTGTGGCGCCCACCGCCCGCAACTCCCCGCGGGCGAGCGCCGGCTTAAGCAGGTTGGCCGCGTCAACGGCGCCCTCCGCCTTGCCCGCGCCCACCAGCGTATGCAACTCGTCAATGAAAAGAATGACCGCCCCCTGAGCTTCTTCAATTTCTTTTAATACGGCTTTCAGGCGGTCCTCAAACTCGCCGCGAAATTTACTGCCCGCCACCAGCGCACCCAAGTCCAGCGCCAACACTCGTTTGTCGCGTAGTCCCTCCGGCACGTCGTGTGCCACGATTCGCTGCGCCAACCCCTCAACGATGGCGGTCTTGCCCACGCCCGGCTCGCCGATAAGGACGGGATTATTCTTGGTGCGGCGGGACAGCACTTGAATCACCCGCCGAATCTCCTCGTCGCGCCCCACCACCGGGTCCAAGCGCCCCTTGCGCGCCAGCTCGGTCAGGTCCTTGCTGTAACGGCTCAAGGCCTGGTACTTATCCTCGGGATTGGGGTCGGTTACGCGCGCGCTCCCGCGCACCTCCTTGAGAGCACGCATCAAGCCGTCTAGCGTGACGGCGGAATCCTTGAGGATTTGAAAGGCCGGCCCGCGGCCCGACGCCGCCAATGCTAGCAGCAAATGCTCGGTCGAGGTGTATTCATCCTTGAGCGTGTCGGCACGGCGTTCCGCATCTTCAATCACCTGCACCAGTTCCGGCGCCATGTAGGCGCCCGGCTGCGCGCCTGACACGCGCGGCAGTTTCTCCACCGCCTGTTGGACGCGGCTCTCCAGGGGCAGTAGCGGCACTCCCAGTTTCTCCAGCACCGGACGGACCACCCCGTCGCGCTGCTCCACCAGAGCTTTTAACAGATGCACGTCGGAGACCGCCTGATTTTGGTGCTCCCGGGCCTGATTTTGGGCCTCCGCCAGAGCTTCCTGTGCTTTAATGGTCAGCTTATCGAGGCGCATGAATCTCTCCCCCTGCCTCTTGATGATGGTTCTTGAGCTGTTCATACATCGCGTCGTCTTCCGCCGTAAACGGCTCGGGAAAACGCAATACGATTTCCAGCAGCATGTCACCTTTGACGGATGTTCCGCGGTGCGGCAGACCCAGGCCTTTGAGCCGCAACATTCGGCCATGATTGCTGTGGCGCGGCACTTTGACCATAATCTCCTCCCCGAACAACGGCCGAACCGGCACCTCGCCGCCTACCGCAGCGACGGGCACGGAAACCATGAGGCGTCCGATTAAATTGTCCTTTTGCCGTTGAAACCGGGGATGTGGCACCACCTCGACTTTCAGGCGTGCATGATCTCCCACCTTGAGCACATCGCCGTCCTCGATGCCTGGAGGAATCGTCACGTCAAATCGCCTGGGTTCGGACACTTGCCCCAACCCGCCGCATCGGGGACAGTTACGGTCACGTCCGTGGCAGACCACGCACTCTCTGACGTCCTGAACCGTCAGCGCTACCGTAGTGCCCCGAGCCACTTGCTCCAAAGTTATCCGCACTGTCTCTTCCGGGATGGTCTGGGAATAGGGACGGGACGGCTCATGGCCTTGCGAAAACAGATCCTCGAAAATCGAACCAAAACCGCCGGAATCCTCGCCCGGCCAATCCCAGGCAACCCGCTCGAAGCCTTGGCCGCGCCGACGTGATTGACTTTCGGCAAATCCACGCCGTAAGCGATCATAGTCGGCACGCCGCTTCGGATCCGACAAGACTTCATAGGCCTCGTTAATGTCCTTGAATTTATCTTCTCCCGCTTTACCGCTGACGTCGGGGTGGTATTTGCGGGCCAGCCGCCGATATGCTTGTTTGATGGTGTCAGCGTCAGCTTTGTCGTCTACCTCGAGAATTTTATAATAATCCTTTGGTGCGGCCATCACCGTTACCTCCGATTAAGGTCAAAACGGGCGAGGACAAAGCCCCGCCCGTTAGCATCGACCCTTAAGCCCTGGTTCATTCGCTCGGGCGAAAGTCCGCATCAATGACATCGCCTTGGTCGCCCCCGCCGGTATCCCCACCGGGCGGAGGGGGATTGTCGCCGCCGCCATCCGTGTTGGCCTGCGATTGATACACCTGCTGCGCCAGTTTGTGCGCGCTGGCTTCCAGCGTCTGAAGAGCGCTGTCTAAAGCCCCCTTATCATCCCCGTTCATGACCTGGCGCACCTGAGCAATGGCGGACTCGGCTGCACTGCGGTCCTCCGCACTCACCTTGTCGCCTAGGTCCTGCAAAGACTTTTCGGTGGCGTACACCAGCGACTCGGCGCGATTGCGCGCCTCGGCCATCTCGCGCCGGCGCTCATCCTCGGCCGCTTTCTCCTGCGCCTCTTTGACCATCCGCTCGACTTCCTCTTTGCTGAGTTGCGTCGACGCGGTAACAGTGATGCGCTGTTCTTTACCGGTACCCAAATCCTTGGCCGACACATTGACAATGCCGTTGGCATCGATGTCGAATGTGACTTCGATTTGAGGGATGCCCCGCGGTGCCGGAGGGATATCCGCCAGGCTAAAGCGCGCCAGCGTACGGTTGTCTTGCGCCATCGGCCGCTCGCCTTGCAGAACATGAATTTCCACGCTGGTCTGATTGTCCGCCGCCGTTGTGTATACCTGGCTCTTACGCGTCGGAATGGTGGTGTTCCGCTCAATCAGTTTGTTGAATACGCCCCCCAACGTTTCAATACCCAAGGACAGCGGCGTGACATCAAGCAAAATCACGTCCTTGACCTCTCCGGCCAGGACCCCGCCCTGAATGGCGGCACCAATGGCTACCACCTCGTCCGGGTTGACCCCGCGGTGCGGTTCCTTCCCGGTGAGCCGCTTAACCAGTTCCTGAATGACCGGCATGCGAGTCGAACCGCCCACCAAGATGACTTCGTGGATCTGACTCTCGGTGAGCTTGGCGTCAGCGATCGCCTGTTTGAACGGGCTGACACAACGCTCGGTCAAATCTTGGGTTAACTCCTCGAACTTGGCTCTGGTCACCTTTTGCTCCAAATGCTTGGGGCCGGTTTGGTCCGCAGTGATGAAGGGGAGCGAGACTTGGGTTTCGGTCACGGATGACAACTCAATTTTCGCCTTCTCGGCCGCTTCAATGAGCCGCTGCAACGCCTGCCGGTCCCGGCGCAGATCAATACCGTACTCCTTTTGGAACTGGCCGGCTATGTAATCCACCAGCTTCATGTCATAATCGTCACCGCCGAGATGGGTGTCGCCGGATGTTGACTTGACTTCGAATACGCCGTCGCCCACCTCAAGCACCGACACGTCAAAGGTCCCACCGCCCAGGTCCCATACCAAAATGGTCTCGTTCTTCTTTTTGTCCAAACCGTAGGCCAATGCTGCCGCGGTCGGTTCGTTAATAATGCGCAGAACCTCCAGCCCGGCAATTTTGCCTGCGTCCTTGGTGGCCTGGCGCTGAGCGTCATTGAAGTACGCCGGGACGGTGATGACCGCCTGGGAGATGCTCTCGCCCAGGTACTTTTCCGCATCGGCCTTCATCTTGCCCAAGACCATGGCGGAAATTTGTTCAGGCGTGAGGTTTTCACCCGCGTTGGGCAAATCGACCCGCACCTGACTGTTCGGCCCCTGAATGACATGGTAGGGTACGCGGTCGCGTTCTTGCGCGACTTCGTCGTAGCGCCGGCCAATAAAACGCTTGATGGAGAACACCGTATTCTCGGGATTCATGACCGCCTGTCGACGCGCCAGTTGGCCCACCAGACGTTCACCGCTCTTGCTGAACCCCACTACAGACGGTGTCAGCCGGCTGCCTTCGGAATTCAGCACCACGGTGGGCTGTCCGCCCTCCATCACGGCAATCACCGAGTTCGTCGTGCCTAAGTCAATGCCTACTACTTTCGCCATACGTCGTCACCCTCGCTTTGGGCCCAGCCGCCTTGCTGGGGCCTCCTAAAATTGCGCGGATCCCAGCCGGATTAATGCCTTGTCCCGCTAAATCTCGGATCCGGGTCAGTTGATGGAAATCGTTCTCGGAGTACAGCCGGTTGTTGGTATCGGTCCGATAGGGACTAATCAACGCCTCGCGCTCCCACCCGCGGAGCGTCTGAGGCGACACTCCCACCAATCGAGCCATCACCCCGATTGTGTAAACCGGTTCATCCGGTCCATGAATGGGCATAACCACCACTTCCTCTGCCGGAGTCCACCCTCTATAATAAAAATCTCTCGCCAGACGATCAAGAATCCTACGGTGGACTTGAAAACAAATTTATCCTGCGCAGGGAAGCGGTGTCATCCGCCTCTTAGTGTGTGTTGCATCGCGTGTCGCAATACTGGCGAGCGCATTCGCCCGCTCCAGGGACCATCTCCTCCGGTGGGTTTAGGCGGTGCCAGGCGCGTTCTTGCTTCAATGCGGAACCTGGGCAACTTTCTAACGGGCGCTGGATTAAACCTCAGCATACGATGTCGCAGAAGCGCATGATACGCGAGCAAATGACGGGAGAGTCATGCAGGTCGCGAGGAACCCGTCAATCCGAACGCCAGTTGATCCGTGAAAGCTCTTCCGACGGAGTCCCTCTCGACCGAGGCGGCCGGTTCCCGGGGTTATGAGCGGAGAGATTCCCCGTAGTGGATGTCCCCTCCACGGATCCCGGACAGCCGATCAGGCGCTCGGCTTTCTGTCCTAGCGCCTGATCCGGCGGCGTTAGACTTAACCTGTGGCTGACCAAGCATTCCTGGTCGGAGCCCCACAGGTTTGCACCAATGTTGACCCGGGCGCTGGCGCTTTTCTTTTGGCTACCGCAGTGCGGAAACGACCAAAATGGGGCACCCTCCCGACTGGGGCTAGGTCATTGGAGCGGGCCCCCATCCCGATCATAATCCAGCGGCGTTTGGTCCTCCCCGTTGATGACCGTGAGCGTCTGGCCGCGCGGGCAATCAACCGCTCCCTCCGTGGCACTAAAGCACGCCTGGGCGTCCGGAATACCCCCTGATTGACCACCAGCGCGACCGCCGTTCAGGCCAAGGCGCGACTCAATGCATGCCGCGGAGGAATCCGATAACCACCAACGCGACCATGAGTCCAATATACACACGCAGGCCCCAAAAGATCACCCGAATGCCTCGCCGCGGGGTCACCCGGGTCAGAACGACCGGGGGCTCCCCGGGATCAACGACTTGCAACCGCGTGTCCACCGGATTTGGCATGACGAGCCCTCCTTTCGCTTACCATCCGTGCGGAAACACCACCGACATCCCATAGAGTCCATTGAGCACGACCAAGAGTCCCACTATCCCGATCGCGGCCACGTTTTGCCAGGGTTTGTTCACATGGCGTCCCATGATCTCGCGATCATTCAGCAAGAGCAACAAGAACAACAGGGCCGCCGGCATAAAGATGGACGCGATCACTTGCACTGTCAAATTGAGAAAGCCCAACGGCGCCTGCGGAATCAAGACCACGCCAGCCGCCACTGCGGCGCTCACCAGACCGGGGAGGTAGAACCCCCAGGCCTGACGGGCCGGCAAATTAATGCTGCGGGGCCATCCGAAAGCTTCCCCTGTCGCCCAGGACGTGCTAGCCGTCAGGGCAATGGCCGCGATGGTTCCCGCCTCCACGAGGCCTAAAGCCAGGAGATCCTCCCCGGTCGGACCGAGCTGACGGCCGATGACGGCCAGAATCTGCTGAATGTCATAGTTTTGCGCGCCGGGGTGTCCAAAGGCGAGACTACCGGTCAGGACCACAATGGCGATGGCCACAAGCACCATCGCGAGCGACCCCAGGGCGGTATCGAACTGACCATGCCGAATATCCACCACCGTCAAGCCTTTGTCGACCACTGACGACTGCTGAAAAAAGAGCATCCACGGCGCAATCGTCGTCCCGAAATTCGCCAACAGCACGAAGAGAAACGCCGCCGACCAGCCGCCCGGGATGGACCAGTGTTGAAAGGCGCCCAGCACGCGACCCCAATGGGGATGCGCCATCAACGCCAGTGGCACAAAGACCAGATTGCCGGCGGCAATCCAGAGAGACACCCGTTCCCACGCCCGATAACGCAGCACCAATAAAATCCCTGCGTCGACAGCCAACCCGCCCAGCACGCTGAATACCGGAGCGAAGCCAAACACCGACATCCCGATGGTGATGCCAATAAATTCTGTAATCAAGGTCAGCGTATTAGCTAAAACGAGGTCAACGAGCGAAAACCAGCCCCAAAACGCCCCGTACCGGCCCCAAATCATTTCGGCGTGGCCCCGATGGGTCACTGCCCCGAGGCGCACCGTCATTTCCTGAACGAGAAACGCGATGACGCCGCCCACCGTCAACGCCGGAATGAAGAATCCGAGACCATAGGTCGCACCGGTCTGGGCATAGGTAATGACCCCGCCGGCATCATTGTCCGCAATCATGACCAGGATGCCCGGACCGATCAAGGTGACTAGGAGTAAAAAGCGCTTCAGGAGACTCGGGGATTGCCGCAACGATGTCACGCGGGCCTGATCTTGGGCACGTAGTCGGGCCTCTTCTTGCCACAGGACCGCAGCCGTATTCTTGTTCATCATCCATCCCTCCGGACGCATGCCCGGAGGACCAGCGCTCGGCTAGAGGCCACCCGGGACAGCGCAGAATAATAAGCGGGTCACGATAAAGGGTCTACAGGGACTATCGCCAGGATCTGGACTCACCCGGATCGCCTCCTTGCCAACAGACTGAGCCATGAAAAAATCCTCCGACAGGTCGGAGGACACGCGCAACACTCGTCATCCCCCTGGTTGAGCTTCAGCACGGCATCACGTGAGAATCTCGGTGGAGATTCAGCCACTTTGGAAGAAGCCTTAATCCG
Organism: Bacillota bacterium; assembly: GCA_021820965.1. Lineage (GTDB taxonomy): Bacteria > Bacillota > Sulfobacillia > Sulfobacillales > Sulfobacillaceae > Sulfobacillus_B. The sequence continues at coordinate 21,669 of JAKACZ010000054.1, forward strand.
GCAACTTCTGGTCTACGCCTGAGCGTCTTTCGACGGGTCGGCGCAGTGGCCTGTATTGATACCGACGCCTCGCCTAACGAGGACCTGTTTCATTTACCCGTTCCATTATATGCGCGTGATCCGCTGACTGTCAACGTGTCAACGCGCCTAAACCCAAGCAAATGCGCAGGATTCAGAGTCATCGCACGCATTTTGCCCGAATCCGGTCGATAGCGATTCTCAGAACGGTCATTCCGACGGAAACGGAGAGCCCCGGTGCCCGAGTGGGCGCAACGGCGGCACTTTATATAGGCTGGTCCGAAGGGATAACCCGTTGGTTCATACAATTCATCACATACAGGTATAACGTCACACGTCTCTCTTTGGGATGCTTGTGGAGCTTCGTGAGCCAAAAATCGCCCTCGATCGCCATCATCGCGATAAAGATACCACCGGACAGTGAGATGAGCCACCAACCTAACAAAAACGCCATCGCCCCCACAAGACCTAAGGTAATTAGTTTCCTACTCGTGCTGGCACCTCCTTTGACAGCGTTCTTTCGTATGTTATTACAATAGTACACGGGAGCGCCACAATTTCTAGCGCCTTAATCACCTCGTAAGCTGGGCGGAGTACTTAAATGCGAATACGGATTATCGGGCCGACTGACCCCCTTGTCAGAGCAAAGGTAATCGTCTGATAATGAGCCAAGCGGATGTTCTTCATGTACTGCAACTTGAGGTCGGGATTCTCCCAGAAGAAGTGAATACCTTCTCCAATTGCCTAACCGTGAAATAATAGGACAACGGTTGTTCGAGGTATGCAATGCCCATCCGCCCATACCAATCGGAGCGAAGTTCTCGAGCCGTGACTAGTTCCTTGTCGGTGAAATGGTAGCAGCTTTGGTGGGCTTACGATTGGCCATCAGAACATTAGCAGAATTATTCATTGGGTAATTCGCGACCACTGCCGCGTGATGCGCCTCCGCCCATAAGATCGCTTCCGCAAGTTCCCCAGATTGACCGGGCAGCAGATCAATGTCTGAGCCCCACAACACCCACTATTTTTCTTGGTCGGGGGAAGCATGCCACATTTTCCCCAAAACGCGTGCGGCTTCGCGGGATATTCGAGTCCTCTGCTATAAACCATTACAATTACAACGGCCTATTCAGCAGAATACTGACGTTGTGACTCTCTACTAAACTCCTTATTACAGCCCTCAAATCATGTGTCGGGACAGCAATATTTAATGAGCGGACCGTCAAGCGTTGCTTTCTCGACATCACAATATCTCCCCTCCTAAAGCCTCCTCCACTATCGTGGACCTGTCCAACCGATTGTATATAACAGAAAACTGGGGATGGGACAGGAGAAGAACCGCCGTCCTCACGTCCCTCCCATCGGTCGCAACCTCGCCGGCCCTAACCGTGTCACGACCCAGGCTTTGCTGCTCCAGATCCCGGCAGTTGGATGGAAAAGGTCCAAGGGCCACGAATGTACACGTCCGGATTCCACATTCTCAATGTGAGTGATCGTTGACCTGGCTTAATTGCGACCGTCATAGATTGGAACGCTCCCGTCGCGGGATTGACCTTTGCGTCAAAGTTCTGATGCAACGAAAAACTATGCAACGCCCTCGCCTTTCCGGATGATGCGCGTAAGTTCAATCCGAGGCGAAGCGCTGGTCCTGATGCCCCAGACACCCGTTCCACGGTGGTAATCTCCACGAGAAAACCTCCCAGATTCACCGTCCTGTTCAGCACCCGCGCCCCCGAGGTTGGAACCGGCACGGTGATCTGGGCCTGGCCGGGGTATTGGGCATCGACTCGGGGCACCGTCACGTCATAGCGCCGCACACCCGTCTTCGGCGTGAATCTGAACTGATTGTCCGGACCGACCGTCATAATGCGCGACACGGCGTAACGATGCCCGGCCGAATCCACGATGGAAATGCCCGGTGGGCTGGGGACGCCAGCGGGAGTGACCGTTGACGGTACCACATCGAACACATTGAACTGCTGTCGCTGGTACTCCGGGACCAGCGTCAAATCAGCCTGCGACCCCGTTTGCGATACCACGGCCGTTAGGCTCACGCCGTGATGCGTTTGGGTCGGACCTAGCGCCGACATGTCCTGAGCGCCGCGAGCGAACCGCAACGTCACCGGAATATGGGCTTGCCCAATAATCACCGTGCCCGCGATGGCGTGCCGCGCCCAAGGACCAAAGTGTCCCAAGGTGGTGTAGATGCCGGTCCACTGCGCTCCGGCGCTTCCCGCCGCCCCGATCGCGCTAGACGAACCGAGCGTCGCCGTCTTCCCGCCGGGAAAGTGAAACGCCACATGGTGGGGCACTTTCATACCGGGTCCGCGCACGGTCACCATAATCTCAGACGGGGTGACCATCACGCCCGTCACCCGCACCGGTGTGCCGTTCCACGTGCCCTGCACGGTTTGTCGCAGAATCGCCACAGGCGATCCTTTGGCGGACTGGTGCACGATGCCGATGCCCGGCACAAAACTGAATACCCGTTGCAGGGCGGCGGAGACGGGATTGGGAACGGACGCCATCGCCACCACGAGCGCGGCGCCAGCCAACGCCAACCCAAGGATTCGGCCCTTCCGACGCAATCGTTGGTACCGAGGAGCCCCGGGCAGCGCCAACCTGTCGAACGTACGTTGGCGAATACGCGATGCTCGGGATGCTGGAGCCTCAGCCACCCCATCAGCGACGAGGTGCTCCCACAAACGCGCCTGCAGGTCGTCATCCAGACCGCTCACAGCCTGCGTCAACCACTCATCAATGTCTGGTGTTGCCAAGCGAGTCCCTTCCTTCCTCCTTCGTGTCCCAGTAGTCTCGGAGTTGATGGCGCCCGCGAGACAATCGGTTGTCCACCGTGCTGCGGGCCAGACCGAGATCCCTCGCGATGTCCGCGATTGTCATTCCCGCGAGGTAGCGGCGAATCACGACAGCGCGCACACCGGGCTCCAGCCGTTCAATGGACTCGACCAAGGCGTGCTGCTGTTCCCGGGAGAGCAACTGCTCCACCACCGGATCGCTTGCCGGCCTGGGTGCCTCGGGCTCCGGCTGCCGGGCCCGGACAAATCGACGGCGCATGTCTAAGGCCCGATACTTGGCTAACATCAGTAACCAGGTGCGCACGGTTCCACGGGTGGGATCGTAGTCCGCGACGCCTTGCCAGGCCGCCACAAAAACATCGCTCACACACTCCTCAATGTCCTCCGACGTGCCGACCCCGGCCAGAATCCGAGCGACCAGTGCGGAGACTGCCGGCTCATGTTGGTCAATTATAAAACCCAAGGCATCGGGTACCCGGTCGCGCAACAGCCGGAGCACGTTCTCGGACGTGATCTCCAAGGGCCGACCTCCACTCTTGCTGTTCTCTATCTGTTACTACGCACGGAATCCGCAATTTCTCTGCCGCCAATCCAAAAATGATACGCTAATCACAGTCTCATGTTCCTCTCGTAGGCGACCCCGTTTAATGCCCATGATAGCTTTTATCGGAACCTTCGGCTTACTCGCCATTAAGGATTGGTCGTCACGCGGCTAAATTCTGTACGAGTAACTCTCATTGTCACCGTTCTGATGGACTTATCTAATTTTGATCATTATTGATCTATTGATCAAAGTTGTTGCCACCTTCTTGCTTCATCATGCCACTGCTTTTTAGGGCGCGCGCCGGTCATCCCCCAGTATAGAGGTA
>JAKACZ010000055.1 GCA_021820965.1 Bacillota bacterium
GTCTCGAAAGTCCATCTTCTCTGGCGGTCAACGCGGCTGCTCGTCGAGGCGATTCCGTCCGCTCACTGCTAACGACTAAAATCTTCGGCATTCCTCCCGCCGCTGACCTATTGGTTCAGCGGGGGAATCCTGCCGAATTATTGTTGAACTGGGCACGAGCATCAAGTGCTACGTTGCTAGCGGTGGCGATGGGCACCCTTATCTCGGTACCCGCGTTTGCCGCATCGGGGGGACCAAGTGGACCGCCTACCGTCCCTCCCGCGGCGCCTTTGACCCCAAATCCTCAGAGTTCTGCCGCTCAGCAGTACGAACAAGCGCATCACGCGTCTTACGCCCAGAAAGTGGCGGCGATGGTAGCGCAAGGACTTTCACCACAGCAGGCTCAATACTATGCGACGTTGGATGACGAAGTGGCGCAACTTGAGGCCTCTGGCAAGAAGATCTCCTTGGCCAACGCCCAAAAGTGGACCGATAGTCAGATCGCGAGCAATCCCACGGGTTTTCGGCAGGCCATTCTGAATCTGAACCCCGGTGCCATTGCCACATCCCTGGGCAGTCCCATATACTCTCAAGGAAAGGCCGCCGTTCAAGCCTTGATGGAGCAGAATCCCGGCCAGTCGCAGTACATCGTGTCATACCCCGACGGCAGCCAGGTTTCAATACAGGTAAGCCCCGGCACGGCCGTTGCGACGCCGAGTACGGTGACCCCGCAGGGCTACTCCTCGGACACTGTCGGGAAGTGGACCGATTCGCCCGGCTATTACACCGGCGGATCTATTAAATGGGGCTACTTTGACGGAGTCTCCTACTCCAAGATCTCCACGTTTAATATAAACTACACGCTAGATTCAAACCCTGATGAGGCGATCATCGACGGTTATCAGACTGGGCCAGCGTCTTACGGAATAGTTGGTATCTCCAATGCGTCGGGCCAGATTACGTCCAATGACGCTCCGCAAGGCTCCTATGCCCAAGTCGAAAACCAGGTAGTATTCGATGTATTCGGAGCGTTCTCTGCCAGCACGGATGCGTTATCCATCAGCGGGAATGCCGGTGCCTATTGGACGCAGTATGCGATATACGACGTATGGGGTGGCGGCTGGGTCCGCGCTATCGCGGCCCAGTATACGTAAAGAGTAGACAATGCAGGGAGTTCCCCGGCACCGTTGGACCGGGGACCCTGCTCACTTCTAATGCATGGAATTTGGAGGAGGGCCTGATGAACCAGAAAACCCACTCTCTTCGCCGAGTACGTCTCATCGCGATTGCTATTCTCGTCGTCCTTTTTGGGTTCTTCTACTTTTTCCACCTGCGGTCTACGGACACTCAGGCCGGTTCCGCTAGCCTGAAGCCTCAAGCGTCTGCTTCATCCAAGCCAATCATATCTTCGAGTTATGGAGGTGCGATGACCGCCTGGTTAAAGAAGCAATATGGGGAGCAAAACGTCTCGCACATTGGCATCCTCTACACCAAGTGGATGGCGCCCGCCTACATCTCTCAAGTGTCGTTCGACATGAAGGGGATCCCATACCTTGCTGCGACATTTGTCATCCACCACGGTGCGCAGTGGACATTTGACCCGATTCAGGCCGACATGCCAGTGGACCAAAATAAGCCCTTACAGGTCGTCACCGCCTCCGGTTCCCTTCCCAATGAGAAGAGCGGATACGTCTTGGTCTCTGGACGCGTCAAGCCTTCCGTTCAATACGTGGTGATGCACTTTTTGTCCGGGGCTGTGGTGCAGGCGTACGTCTCACCATCCCACACGTTCGCCTATGTGTTGCAACATTCTCAAAAAGGGGTTTCCCAGATTGACGCATACACCTCATCCCATGGATTGGTGGCTCGTCAATCGTGGTGACCCGTTCAACCCAGCTCCAGGCCCTCAAGAGGACCACCAAGGTGGTCATAGGTGTTCTGTTCCTAGCCACTTTCTTTGGCCTTGTAAACCATCATCCCAGGGTGCCGCGGAAGGTCAGCCCGTGGCCCATAGGGAAGATTCAAGGGCAAGATATCTTTCCATGGCACGGTCCGGTTGCGAAAATGGCGATCATTGATACCGGCGTCGCACACAATCCTTTTCTGGTGACCAACCGGATCACGCACCTCTCGGTGACAACGACCAGGTCTGCCATGATCCACGGAACCATGGTGGTCGGCATACTTGCCGCCCCCGGCAATCTAATCAAGACAACCACCCTTCATTTGGGGAAGCATGGACAGTATATCGGTTGGCTCTCGGGAACCTCGGCAGCTGCCCCTTTTGTGACCGCGGCGTGCGCTGTCTTATTGGGCATTGATCCGAGTCTGACTCCTCACGAACTCAGGGATATTTTGTACCGTACGGCGCAAACTCACCCTTCATCGCACGGGCTGATTCGAATTGTCGACGACGAGCCAAGGCCGTTGTGCGTGGTCTCTAACCACCAACGCAAAACCCCCGGGCCTTGGGATGTTCCCACTGGTAACATCGGAGCTGCTGCCGTCTTTGCGTTTCATGCGGCCAAGAACGTGGCCATTGGAGAGAGCGGGATGGTCATGGCCAACGATCTCGAAGCGGCACGGCAAGTACGTCTTTATATCAACCACGGGAGTAACGAGTTGTCCCGCCATGTGCAGTTCGGATTGAGTATTGCACAAGTATACAAAACGACAATGTATGGTTCGAACTGAACCATTCAACCCGCATTGGCGACTCTTTAATCACGCACTAAATGCTCTCTCTATCGCTTTTTCTAATTCTTCGGTTGTCGGTTTCGCATAACGCCGGGTCACGTTGATATCGGCATGGCCGGCGAGTTCGGCCACCGTCGCGATATCCACGCCGGCTCCGACCAACTCTCGACAATAGGTGTGACGCAGTTGATGCGGATGCACGCCGAACATGTGGTGAAGATAGAGGGCATCATTGTGGCGCGACATAAATAATCCTTTCTTCAGCGAGGACGTCGTCTCGGATGATCGCATGCAATAAATGAGGCTCGATCAAATCGACCGGTCGGTGCCATATCTCCTCTAGTGCTTGTGTAAGATGGATCCACTCGAACCCGTGGGCCGGAGAATCCGGGAGGAGCGTGCAGAGCACATCGATGTCGCTCCGGTCCGTAAAGTCGTCGCGCAGCAACGAGCCAAACAATCCGAGGCGGGCGACGCCGTATCGGCGGCAGAGCGCCTGTAGGGCGGCCTCGTGCAGATCGATGGGTAAGCCGTGAGTGTGGGCCATAGGACACCCCCCAAGGTTTTTGGGTAAAGTATAAGACATCGTCGAACACCTGTCCAAAAATCAAGAGATCGACTCTAAGCGAACAGGATTTGCTGGCGTCCGGTGTCGTGTGGGTGAGGTATACTCAAGAATGACAGCGTGCGCATTGCTACTCGGACCTAATTTTGCATTCTCGCGCTTAACACGCCGACTTAGGGCGCAGGAAACAGCGGTTCCCACGTCTGACGGTGCGGCGGTCGATATCGGACCGAAATGACGGAAGAGTTGGAGGATCGACCGACCACCACACGGACTATTGAATCCTTGGGCACGGTAATTTCATGCGACTTGACATGTGTGGCGAGTGTTGCTCCAGCACGGAAATCGATCGTCCAGTACCGGCTCGCTCGTTTGTTTGCCACGACCCCGATGAATTTTAGCGGCGGCCTCTTAGTATCCGTGTGCGTCGTGACCCATTGTCGAGCTATCGGTATCGGCGCCGTCGGCTCTATATGGGTCGACAATCGTGGCCCGCAACCAGTTGCGGAGACGATTGCAATTCCTGCGATCAGCGTGACTCTGAACCGTTGAAGAAGACGCATGTAGCACCTCCGGTTGTGGGCTTCGCCAATTAGGTATTATTGGCGTCGACATCACCGTAATGGTTCCACGTGAACCCAAAGCTATTACCGGCGGAATTAATCGGCTGAGTCGAGGCATCAACATATTCGGTAGAGTCGTCGAGATGATAATTATACATATTCATCACTTATGCCACCAATTGCCGACTCCCTTCCGCGTGCCGTTCAACTCGGCGTTCGCATCCGTCAGGGTCAGGGCGCTGGTTAACTTGGCCAGATGGGGATAGCTACCATTTTCTGCCGTCCGCTCAAAAATCCACTCCGCATGCTGCCCCCCAAACGTGCCGGAAGCGTTGATGTTAAAGGAGGAGTTGACTTGTCCTGTGCTATCGTTTTTGATGTAAAAGTGGGCCTGGCCGGTCGATGTATCGTAGGCCACATTGACAAACACCGTTTGCCTCGGGGAGGCACCAAATCCTACCCCCTGCTGGTAAGGATACATCCCCCCATTATAGGCGGTGATTTCCCACCATAACGCGTAATTAAAATATTGTTCTTCGCCGACATGTTGCAAAGTGTTCGCTGCCTGCTTGGAAGAGCTGTGCCGAATCACTCTGGCCCAAGCCAAGGCCAGGCCATACACTGGAATACGCATTGATTTCAAAGGGCGAAGTCACACTCGGCACCACCCATTGCGCCACGATAGATTGATAATGTCCGGTCGACGTGTAATCCCGGTTTCCGCTCTAGTTGGGTGAATGTCGTCCACCCGACGACGTCGTGTTGGTCGTTCCGCCGGGCGCGGGTGCCGGGGCCATCGTGGGAATTAGCGTGTGGGTGGGAAGCGTCGTAAAGTGAAGAGGAACCCAGTGATTATTAGTGACAGCCCGAATCCACCACCCGGGGTGCCTACCGGCCGGATGCGGGGGTAGACCATTTGCAATCAGTTGAGCATTGGTTGCGGTTAACGGATTAAATTCTGGCGGCGGAACCGTCGGCGTAATGCGGGACCATCCTGAAGGGCCGGGCCCTCCGGCGATGAGGACCCGGCCGTTCCGGCACCGATCAGCGATAAGGCGACACCGGATGCGACGACCAATGAGACCGCCCACGTGACTCGTGCGTTCATGCTTAAGTGCCCTCATCTTGCTAACCTATATAGTGGGCTCTTTGTCTGTTCAGAGCGATTGATGTGGCCCCAATCTTATGCAAAGTATTCGGGACCACGAAGCCACCTCCTTGTTTGATGACCGCAAATCGTTCGACAACCTTCGACCATGGATGGCCACCGTGCGATATCCTCAGAGTCGGGATCATGCAACAGACTGCACCCTTGCAAATGACTGTTGTGGCAATAACTGGATTATGGCGGAAAATTAACGAATCGTTGCCATACCCCTTATCGCTGTGCCCTGGTTCCTGGGTAAGTTTGACTAAAACCCCATGATGTCAATCATAAGCCAAAATGGCCCTCATGCCTTCTCTGCCCCGCTTCATTTGACCCATCGGAGATGGAGAGGGTGCGGGGATTGGTACGGTGCCGGTATAGAAGCTCGATCACGACTTATCGGAGATAGGTAACTTCAGGACAACCCGTGGCGTTCTATTCAGTAAGAGTCACGGGCACTGATTCTTTACCATCCAATAGCATCCTATCGGTGCTCTCGATACTGCCGACATGGCTCGACCGTCCGGATGAGAGTGATAGCCATCATCAACCAGGCAATGGTAAAGACCACAAGGAACGAGAGGATCTAAATGACTGTAGCCTGTACGTGCACGGCATTGCCCACAGCAACACCTGTTTCGTCACGGTATCCGGGAGGGAGTCTCGCGTGTGACGACACCGTGTACTCGTATTATGGCAGTAACACGGGCGGATCCAGCGCTGCCGCATACGAAGCCGACTTTATCTGGCGTGCCGCTGCTATGTTCGGTATACCTTCAATGGTGGGTCTCGCGCAAGCGATCCAGCAGAGTGCCGGCCATCTCAATAACTGGTTTCAGATCGAGCTACCAGCTATCGACACCTTCCTCAGCGATTTTGTGAATCCGAACAACCATTCGGTCGTTACCTTCACGAGTGCGGACGTGGAATATCTGGACTCGATCAACGCCGCGGGGGCCATGTGGTCCCTCAAATACTGGATGAACCAATCCTCATCATACTCCGGCAACGAACTGTTACGCGCAGGGCTCAACGCCTACAACCGAGGCTCCGACGCTCGCCAGTACGGTTACCTGCTTGATGGGGGCTACGGTTATAGTGTTCTTTGGAAGGCATACGGATCGGATTACGCCAGCCACTCCTCGTCGTATTGGGATGGCGCCTATATGGCGACGGGTCCTGCCGGTCTCCAATGTAGGACGGGCAATCCTCCGGCCGGATCGTCCGGCGTAGACAGCGATTTGCCTACGCCCGGGTTCACGGTTCCGCGTGCCCACTATGATACACCATACGGACACAACTCGTCGGGTCATCGCATCGTCTTATTTACCTACGCGAATGTCGATTACGTCAGCGGACTCGCCATTGAGAAGTGGTTTTACTCCTCCCCGTACCCTGAGGCGTACCTAACTCAAGGTTATGACATTGCGGCCATTACTGCGTCGGAGGGTCTCGCGTACTGCGTGATCTGTGTTGGGGGACCCGCTGTCAGGGAGATCGAGAGCGCCGCGTCCAGCCTGGGCCTTACACTCACCAGTTATTCTGACTTCACGGCGTGGCGCAATGGCGCCGCCACCCATCCCGACTACGTCAATGCAAATGGTTCGGATGCCCTTAATAGTTACAGTCTGGGGAAGGCGGCAGCCGTGGCCGCTGCAGATGCCGGATGGGCATAAGAAGGAAGAGGAGGAGGCCCGTCGAGATGCCACTGAACCCGAGCCGAACGGGCTGCGCGATATTCCGGAACCATCGCGGAGGGGCGGGGCTCAAGTGGATCTTTGCAGCGATCGCGGGTGCGGTGGTACTGTCGGCTTGCGGAACCGTCCGCATGACCGCATCAGGGGAACGACCGACCCCCTCGATGCCTCGTGCGACGGGATTAACGGTGACGGGCCGCTATGCCGTGCGGGCTGTCTGGACGCTACCATGGTCCTCTCCCCCTTCAGCACCTCGGACTTCAGTCGTGGATGGGGTAGGGGCGGCGACTATTGTGATGCGCTCCCCCGCACATTGGCGGTGGGTGGGGTTACCGGGGGGGCCGCTTTGGCGGGAAAGGACCGGAAGGGAACCTCAGACCCTCGTGAGCACGATCACGGCCATCGCGGTCTTAAATTCAACGCGCGTTATGGGCAGCGTTCAAACAGGGAGCGGGAACAGCAACCTCATAGCAATCGGTGCCTCAACCGTCCGCCGAGCGCCGTGGCCTATTCCGGTGCCTCGCGTCCAGGAGCTCAGTGCCGGTGCCTCCAGTGGGATGGCTCGCACACCGTTAGGCCACGCGTGGATTGTTGGCGGCACTGTGGTGCAACCCGCGATCCCGGCCACGGCATACCTGGACCCCGGACTTCTAGCGCCATTGTTTCATCCCATCGTGGCCGAGGTCACACCATCGGGCCACGTTATACGTCAGGTTATTCTCTCGCATCTTGTCGTCGGCGGCATTAGCGGCCTTACGCGGGAGCCCGATGGGTCCTTGTGGTTTGGGATCAACACGGGTCGCTATGAGATAGGTCCCCAAATTTATCGAGGGTCAGCCGAGCTGGCCCACTGGAGTCCGTCCACCGGTCACCTGGCGGTGTTTCCCGTGCCCCACACATGGGGAAACCAAGCATTACTCAATCAGATTCAGACGGAGGGGTCTAACGTCTGGGCCTCGTTGCAGTATTCCCCCGACGGAACGAATTCAGGTCGGACAACCTTCTTGCTCCGATTTGACACCCTGAATCATGTGTGGAGTGCCTACCCGGCGCAGGGTGGTAGCATCGATGCGTGGACACTGACCCCTACGGCCACCGTGGTGTCCGTGGTTCATGCGGGAGGTACTCTGGAAATAGCTCATCACATCGTTGCGCGTGTCCAACCAGGATACGTGTTGGTCGGGGTCGAGGCCCAAGGCTCTCGGGTATATCTCGTGGTCTCGGGTCATCATAGAGTCCAGTTGGTGGCAATCTCGGCACGATAGGTAGCCTTTTGGGACAGGGAAGGCATACGCAGTTCATGACCATCGGTTATGGTGGCGCATTCCCGTTGCGGCCTCGGTGGCCCGCGCATGGATTTGGGGTTCCTGTATCATTGGAACCGAAAACCGGAATAAAAAGCCTATCGACAAGCAATACGGTCGTGGATAGGGCACTAACGGAGCAAGCGGACTCCATTGCCGGTGAACGGTCGCGGATTTGGCTTCCATGCGTGTGCCTAGCCATCCTCATCCTTGAAAGTCGTTGCGGGCAAGGGGTTCGAGCTTATTCCGGTTTTCCGAACGGAACCCCGATTTCTATAGCGTCGCAAACGACCGTTAATGTCCCTATTCTTTGGCCGCGGAGATTTTTCACCGAAACACCCATCTATAGGGACACAACGCAGGACATATTCAAAAGGACAGGACTTGGCCGTGTGTTATCTTATGGTACCATACCATCAACGAATCCCGGCCAAAGGAAGAACAAACCGATGTTCATTGGTTATGCGCGGGTAAGCACGTCCGACCAAAATCTGAATCTCCTCAAGATATCGTGAGTCGCGCGTTGGCGGCGGAGCGTCAGCGGGTGACCACCCTGATCGACCGGGCGTTAGACGCGGTCACCCGCGCCGCACTGGATGCGCTGTATGTTAATCGTGAGGGCGTTTACGCGATTACGGCCTTGAAACACACGAGCCGAAAGACTTCTCCCTCAAGGAACTAAACAGGAGATTACCCGAAACCAGCCGTTGACGGGGGTGTACCAGAGCGCCTGCGCGCTGCTAGCCGAACTGGGCATCTCGAACGTACCGCGCCTGTCCTCGCGACACGCCGTCGCAGCCGGATGGTTAGCTGACTTGTGCTTTTCCCAGCATGCTACACTCCCCGTCGGGTTTCCCGTTCGGATAAGTTGGTGAGGATCGAGATGCTCATATCGGGCCTACTCCCGTGCCAACGGTGGTTTTCGATTTCGTCCGCGTTACGTCAAAGCCGTAACTTACAGGCGCATCTCGTCTTCGAATAGCAGCCGGTCCATGTCGCCGCGCCGCAAGCGGCGCTTTTCCCACCGGAACCAGCGGTTAAATTGGCGTTGCTTCACGGGGTCCGCCTTCGCCAGCGTATAGGTCGGCCGCGTGCCAGGAAAGTTCCAGCGATACAAAAGACTCCGGGCTCCGCGTTCGGAAGACTTGACCTGAAACGTGTTCGCGCAGGTTTAGGGCACCCAAGCCGCCCCGGCGATAGGCCTTCATATAATTGGCGACGGTTGTCACCGACCGTCCAATGATCTGGCTCACCTGCTGATACAGATAGCCCTGTAAGACCAGCAAGACCGTTTGGTACCGTTCGAATAACCGGCGGTCCCGGGCTTTGGGCACGGGTATGGACATGGTACATTCCCCCCACATCAATACAGGATGAGTGTCCTATAGTGAAGCCGTCAGACCGAGTCCATACAAAACCTGCCAAATCCGATTCAAAATCTTTTTGACCGGGGTGTCAGGTAGCCGGAACGTCAAAGATTGCATAAACCGCTCGTCCCCCAATACGTATGGATTAGGGAGACGGGGGGATTTTCATGTGGGCCCTTTTGCTACTGGGCGCGCTCCAAGGCCTGACCGAATTTCTGCCGGTGAGTTCGTCCGGCCACTTAATCGTGTTAAAGTCGCTCTTCGGCGTGCGGGCGCCGGGTGCTGCGCTGGAAGTTGCTCTGCACCTGGGCACGCTGGCGGCCGTGCTCTTTTTCTACCGTGGCTGGCTATTACACTGGGTTGGCGAGTTGGCCAAGGGGGGTCGAGAGGCCTGGGTCTACCTGGGTCGGCTAGCCCTGGCCTCCACACCCGCTGGACTGCTGGGGCTGCTCTTTGGCCATGCCATCGAGGCCTACTTTACGGTGCCGGCCACGGCTATCGGCTGGCTTTCGACCGCGTTGGTGCTCTGGTTCATGCCGGATCAGGAGGAGGGGACGCGCACAGCATCCACCTTAGAATGGGGGTGGGTCTCGCTAATCGGGTGTGCACAAGCCTTGGCGCTATGGCCGGGCGTCTCACGATCCGCCAGTACCATTGCCATGGGCCGCCTGGTAGGTCTGAAGCCCGATGAAGCGGTCCGTTTTTCGTTTTTCATGGCTATCCCCGCGGTGCTCGGCGCGCTTGTCTTTGAAATCCCCTCGCTGGGTTCATCGGGGTTGCCGCTGCTTCCCCTGGCCTTATCCGCCTCTATAGCTGCGGCAACGGGTGTGGTTGCGATACAATGGATCACAAGTATTGTCAATCGTCCCGGAGCCTGGCGGGGATTTGCCGTATACCTGGTCGGCGTCGTCATGGCAGTCTGGATCGTTGGGGGATAAAGGTGCGTGCGGTAAAAAAACAAGCAGGGACGGATATGCGCCGGGAGATGGCGGGAGTCCTTCTAATCGCCCTGGGAATCTTAGGCTACCTGTCCTTAATTTTTCCACACAGCGGGGTTCTCGGCCGCGATCTGGGGCGCGGGCTCGGCATCGTGTTCGGACTTCTTGCCTGGGCTGTGCCGCTGGCCGTGATTGTCACTGGCATACTGCGGCTGGTCAACAAGCCTTCCTTGAGCCGCCAGCGCCGCGCCTGGGGGTTCCTCCTGCTCTATCTCGGAGCCGCCTTGCTATTGGGATTCGGCGGCCGCACCACAGGAGGCTGGATTGGGCTGCGTCTTTTGGATTTGTCGGCCCTGGGATTAGGCCGGCCCGGCTCTTTGATTCTAGGCATTGTGCTCATTATTTTGGGCGGCATGCTCATCACAGGCGGCAGTCTGGCGACGGGGGCACAACAACTTGCGCAAACATCTATAGGCGCGGTCCGCGCTGCCGCCCGCGGTATGTTGTGGTTGCGAGACTGGGTCTTTCCACTGGAGGAGCCTGCCCGCAAGGAACCCCACCGCTCATCTCCACCATCCAAACCGGTCAAATCGCCGGTGGTGTTGGACCCCGTCGAGATGGAGGAGCCGCCCGTGGTTGTGAAAGAGACGCCCCAAGACAAACCCAAGCCGGTGTGGCAGCCGCCGGTGTTCTCGCGGGGGCGCGACCCGTACTTGCCGCCACCGCTGAAACTACTCACTCAGCCAGCCAGCGGCCGCGGACCTTTAGGCAGCTCTAGTGCCCGTGAGCGCGGCCAAGTCCTGGTTGACGCGTTAAAGCAGTTTGGCATCGAGGTGCGGTTGAGCGACGTGAGTCAGGGGCCGGCCATCACTCGGTTTGAGATTGTGCCGCCTCCCGGTGTCAAAGTGTCGCGCATTGTGAACCTGGCCGACGACATCGCTTTAAGTCTCGCGGCTACCGGCGTGCGCATTGAAGCACCAATTCCCGGCAAGTCCGCCATCGGCATTGAAGTGCCTAACGAGCAGATTGCAGCGGTCTTGCTGCGCGACGTGCTGGAAAGCAGCGCATTTGCGGAGTCCGATTCACCGCTCAGCGTGGCCTTGGGGCGCGACGTCGCCGGGGCTCCCATCGTCGCCCGCCTCGAGCAGATGCCGCACCTTTTAGTAGCCGGTGCCACCGGCTCCGGAAAAAGCGTTCTGATCAATGTGCTTATTACCAGTCTTCTCTTGCGCTCCAGCCCGGACGTGGTGCGGCTTTTGCTGATTGACCCGAAGGTGGTCGAACTGTCTTCTTATAACGGCATCCCCCATCTCATCAGCCCGGTGGTGACCGACCCAAAAAAAGCGGCGGGAGGGTTGCGCTGGGCTGTACAGGAGATGGAGCACCGCTACCGTTTGTTCGCCGCTATCGGCGTACGCGACGTGACCCGTTATAACCAAGCGGTGGAGGACGATGAGGAGCGTCTCTCCCTGATTGTGGTGATCATCGACGAACTGGCCGACTTAATGATGGTCGCCCCCCAAGACGTGGAAGAGTCTATTGCGCGATTAGCGCAAATGGCACGAGCTGCCGGGATCCACTTAGTGGTGGCCACCCAGCGGCCCTCGGTCGATGTGATCACCGGCACCATCAAAGCCAACATCCCGTCGCGCATCGCCTTCGCCGTTTCGAGCCAGGTCGATTCCCGTACCATCCTCGATACCGCGGGTGCGGAAAAGCTTTTGGGGCGCGGTGACATGCTCTATTCCCCGGTAGGTTCCGCCAAGCCGCTACGTGTGCAGGGAGCGTTTGTTTCGGAAAAGGAGATTGAGGCCGTGGTGAAATATTTGCGCGAGCAAAGCGGCGGCGCTCCCGATCCTGGCGAGGTGCCGGACTTCTCTGGCGCCGGTCCGGAAAAGCCACCCCAAGAGGAGCAGGATAGTCTGTTTTTGGATGCGGTACGCATTGTGGTGGAAAGTCGACAAGCCTCGACCTCGATGTTGCAGCGGCGCATGCGGGTCGGTTATACCCGTGCAGCTCGGCTGATTGATGCCATGGAGGCCCGCGGCTACATCGGACCGGCCGACGGAGCGCGACCGCGTGACGTATTTTTGACTGAAGATCAATATCAGCAATTGCGTGATCGGACAGATTCCGCCACAACCTAGACCCGGAAAGACAGGCTGGTCGAACCAGGGGGACGGGCGGCATTTTTTGTTGTTCAGGGGCAAAATCCGACCCTGACACGCATAAGATGGATCACTCCCAAAAATGAGGAGGTGTCCATCATGGCAGGGTTTGTTCCCGATTGGTCGTTGGAGCGCAAGGGGGTCGCCGACCAACGGCGCCACTTGGAAAAAATTAAGGAAGCGCTGCGGGAGCGCCTGCCCGATTTAATCTCCGACGAGACCATCATCGCCTCTGACGGCAAACGCGTATTAAAAGTGCCGATTCGCTCGCTCGAACAATATAAGTTCCGGTTTCATCCCTGGCAAGGTGACCGCGTGGGTCAGGATCAAGGGGACGGTCGGCCCGGCGACGTGTTGGGACAACTGCCGGGAGCCGGCGACAAGAAAGGTGCAGGACAGGACGGAAAACCGGGAGAGCTTCCGGGTGTGGACTACATTGAAGCCGACGTCACATTGGATGACATTGCTGGACTTTTGTTTGACGAATTGGGTCTGCCCTATTTGACACCCAAGCCGAAGGCCACGATTCCCGAGCCTTCATGGACGTTTAAGGACATCAGCCCCAAGGGATTGATGGGGAACTTGGATAAACGCCGAAGCCTTAAGCAAAATCTGGTGCGCAACGCGTTGGCCGGCCATGCCCGCGTTGGGGACTGGAAGGATGCGGATTTGCGCTTTAAGACTTGGGTGGATGAAAGCAAACCAGAAGACAACGCCGTCATTATCGCCATGCGCGACATCTCCGGCTCCATGGGTGATTTCAAAAAGATGATGGCGCGAACCTTCGCCTTTTGGATGCTCAAGTTCCTGCGCACCCAATATCGCGCCGTGGAGGTGGTGTTCTTGGTTCACCACACCCAGGCCCGAGAAGTGAGCGAGGACGAATTCTTCCAACTGGGTGAAAGCGGGGGTACCAAGGTATCCTCCGTCTATCAGCTGTGCCAGGAAATCATCCAAACTCGTTATGGCCCGGATCGGTGGAACATCTACCCTATTCATTTCTCTGACGGAGACAATTGGTCCGATGCCGACAACCGCCGTACCGTCGATTTGCTGGAAAGCATGCTGCCCTTGGTCAACGCGTTCGGTTATACCGAAATTCGCGAAGGCGGCTACACCAGTACATTGATGTCGGCCTTTAACCGGGTGTCGCACCCCCGCTTCAAAATGGTGACAATCACCCAACGAGAAGATGTGTTCCCGGCATTGAAGGCCTTCTTTCCGAGAAAGGAGGGCTGAGGTATGAGTACCGGGTATCCGACCGATCATGAAATTTGGCTTTTGGCGCGAGATCTGGGGCTGGATCCATATCCCGTGACGTTTGAGAGCGTGCCGGCTTCGGTGCTCTATGAGTTCGCCGCCTATCTCATTCCCGGCCGCATGTCCCACTGGTCCTATGGCAAAGCGTATCACGCCATGAAGATGCGCTACGACTACGGACTGAACAAATTATACGAAATGGTCATTAACGCCAACCCGGCCTATGCGTTTTTGCTTGACTCCAATTCAGAACTGGAAAATACCTTTGTGCGAGCCCACGTCATGGGACACGTGGACTTTTTCCGCCACAATCAGTGTTTTCAACACACCAGTGATGACATGATGGATGTGGTGTCGCGGCATGCCGAACGCGTTCGCCAGTATGAGTTCGAGGCGGGGAGAGATGAGGTGGAGCGCTTCCTCGATGCGGTGCTTTCGCTCGAGGAACATGTCAGCCCGCCGCCGCCCCGCGTGCGTCTTCCCCAAAAACAAAAACCGGCGGCTCCTGCCTACCCGTCGCGCGACGCGTGGGAATTAGGCGGGGAGGAAGAGTCGCACGTGCGCCAAGTTAAGGCCAACACCCATGAAGAAGAGGACCTGCTCTTGTTTTTACTCACGGAAAGTCGACACCTGGAGGATTGGCAGCGTGACATTATCGGCATGGTGCGCGACGAGATGATTTATTTCTGGCCGCAAATCCGCACCAAGATTATGAACGAAGGCTGGGCTAGCTACTGGCATGCGGCAATCATGCGAAAACTTCTCTTGTCCGATGAGGATTACGTTAACTTTGCCCGCCTTCACAGCCAGGTGACAGCGCCCATGATGTATCAGATTAATCCCTACGCCCTAGGTTATGCCATCTATTGCGACGTGGAGAAACGGGAAGGGTTAGATGCCATTTTCATGGTGCGTGCGGTGGAGGATGATGTCTCGTTTGTCCGTAATTACCTCACCGAAGAGGTCGCGGCGTCGCTCAACCTGATGGTGTTCGGCGCCGAGCAGGATCGGGTGGTGCTGAAAAGCCGGGAAGTGGAGCGCATCCGCGAGCAGTTGGTGAGGGAACTGGTCCACGGAGGCATTCCCGTGATTCACGTCAATGACGGCGATTTCAATCAGCGTGGCGAGCTGTACCTCATCCATCGCCATGAAGGCGTCGATCTGGATTTTCCGTATGCTGAACGGACATTGCATTACGTTCAGCGCCTTTGGGGTCGCCCGGTGCACCTGGAGACACGCACCGGCCAAAAACGGATCATCCTCAGTTATGACGGCAAAATCGACAGCAAGGTTGTGTTATGAGCCGGACCACAGGATGCGCAAGAGGGAGGGAAGATCATGGATCTCTGGGAACGCCTGGACGCCTTCCATAGTCAGGAAAGCGAATTGCAGTGGCAGGGAACCTTTCGGGAATATTTCAATCGCGTGCGCGAACAGCCGCGGCTGGCCCGGCTGTCCCATGCGCGCATTTACGACATGATAGCGGATGAGGGTATCGAAACCGGCGCGGACGGCGTGCCACGCTATCATTTCTTTGAGGGCGAGATTTTCGGACTGGAACATGCCCTGGACCAACTGGTGGAATACTTCCATTCAGCCGCGCAGCGCCTGGAAGTGCGCAAACGCATCCTTCTCTTGATGGGACCGGTGGGCGGCGGCAAGTCGACTCTGGTGGCCCTGTTAAAGCGCGGTCTGGAAATGTACTCGCGCACCGATGGCGGCGCGGTCTATGCCATTCGCGGCTGCCCCATGCATGAAGAGCCGCTCCACCTGATTCCGGAGGCGTTACGGACTGATGTGCTCAAGGATTACGACTTATATATCGAAGGCGACTTGTGCCCAGTGTGCCGTCAGCGGCTGAACGATGGGTACGGCGGGCATATTGACAACGTCCCAGTAGAGCGCGTGGTCTTCTCCGAGAAAAACCGTGTCGGGATTGGCACGTTTTCCCCTAGCGATCCCAAGAGTCAGGATATCAGCGAATTGACCGGATCGATTGACTTGGCCACCATTGGCGAATATGGTTCGGAGTCGGACCCGCGCGCCTATCGTTTCGATGGTGAACTGAATATCGCCAATCGCGGATTGATGGAGTTCATCGAAATGCTGAAGAGCGATGAGAAGTTTCTGTATGGGCTTCTAACGTTGTCACAGGAACAAAACATCAAAACCGGGCGTTTCTCCATGATCTATGCGGATGAGGTGATTGTTTCTCACAGCAATGAAGCCGAATACCTGCGGTTTGTGGAGAACAAGAAGAATGAAGCCCTGCGCGACCGGATGATTTTAGTGCGGGTGCCATACAATCTTAGGGTGAGCGACGAAACCCGCATTTATCAAAAGCTCATCAACGAATCCGGGTTAAAAGATGTACACCTGGCGCCGCATACGCTCCGGGTGGCCAGCATGTTTGCGGTGCTATCGCGACTTCGTACGTCAAAAAAGCAGGGGATGTCGCTGATCAAAAAGATGCGACTCTTTGACGGCGAAGCGGTTGAGGGCTACACGTCGAAAGACATCCGCGAGCTCAAAGAAGAATTCCCCATGGAGGGCATGGACGGTATCTCCCCGCGCTATGTCATCAATCGGCTATCGACGGCCTTGGTTCGGCCCGGGGTGCGCTGTATTAATCCGTTGGACGCGCTGAAGACTCTGAAGGATGGGCTGGAACAGCACACCGGCCTCGGCGACGACGAGCGCGAACGGCTTTTGAACCTGATCTACGAGAGCCGCAAGGAGTACGACGAGATGGCCAAAATCGAGGTGCAAAAAGCCTTTGTCTACTCCTTTGAGGAATCGGCCCACGCGCTGTTAAACAACTACTTGGATAACGCGGAAGCTTACGTGAACAAGAGTAAGCTCACCGATCCCATTACCGACGAAGAAGTCGAACCGGATGAAAAGCTGATGCGCTCGATCGAAGAACAGATCGGGGTGACCGAAAATGCTAAGCGGGCGTTCCGCGAGGAGATCCTGATTCGCATTTCAACATTGGCTCGCCACGGCAAGCAATTTGATTACCGTTCCCACAGCGGGCTGAAACAGGCTATTGAAACGAAATTGTTCAACGATTTGAAGAACGTCGTCAAAGTCACTACCTCGACCCGCACGCCGGATCAGGACCAGTTGAGAAAACTCAACGACGTTGCTGGCCGGCTCATCGACCACGATGGGTATTGTTCGGAATGTAGCCAGGCCATTTTACAGTACGTCGGCACGCTGCTGAGCCGCTAACTTTCCGGGACTCTTGGTGGCAAGGGTCCCGGCCTTTTTGTCCATCAGCAAATGGCACGGCCGGCGAAGTGATGCGCCCGGCGCTCGAATAACCGAGTAGATCGAAGGGGATGCACTTCACGCGTCGATCGGCTATGATAGAGCAATCAATGGCGGCGGCCGGTCATCGACGCTGGATTGAAGCCGGAGGCTGGGCGGGAATCGTTCTCCGCGGTCCTTCATCTCGGACCAGAACTGGTCGGTTCGCCCAGGCGAGCTATGGGCGGTGCGAGCTACGTTTCTCTGGTGCAGACCTTGAGAGCTGCTGCGGTCTTGAGTACGGTGAAACGCAAGCGGTGCAGAGGATGCTGAACCACCTCCGCGGAACAGGGGCGAGAAGGAGCGTTTCATGACGAGCGACAGTCAGGAGGCATCATCATGGTCCTTAGATATCCGTAAGAAGCCGCTGATGCCTTGTCCTTACAAGGGTGCTCGACAAGTCAGGGAGCTCGGGCAGGCGGTTATGTCAAAGATGGCCGCTCAACCCGTCGTATGACGGATTGGACGGCTGAGGACTCCGTATTCCGGGCTCGCGGATTAAAGTCAAACGGGAAAGCTACGTCGCAAGACGCAGAACGAGGGACGACGAATGAACAAAAACCTATTTCCGCCTGATGGAGGCAGCCCGTTTTCCTCCCCTTACGGGGACGAACGAACCACGGACCTGAAGGTTGGGGCCTCTCGCGGGCATTCGGTGAGCATGCGGTACTTGGCCCAATTTTCCGAGGCGCCCCGAACCGAAACCCGGTCGTTTTGGCAGGATGCGGAGGAGACGGAAGAGTGGCTGGACCGTGAAGGACGCCGGGTTCAAGGCCGGCGCCTGACCATGCGCGCGCGGGGAATTCGCGCGCTGGAGCCATGGCTTGGCTTCCAAACCAAGCCGTTATCGATTGACGCCTGGCTGGACCCGATGGAAACGGCAGTGACATGGACATATCTGGTGCGATTTTTGGCGGACGTAGGACCCGAGCGCGTTTGGATCCCCTGCGGCGAGGACGCTTGGGTGGGGTGGACGGGCCGCCAAGTGGTCATCCGAGCGGCGCGTGAATCATGGCTTTGGGCACTGGCGGAGGATGTCTGGGACCCGGCCAGCTGGTCGGACCGGCACGAGCTGGAGTGGTGGTCCGAAGGGCGCCTGCAGCATGCAGTGAAGTTGCCGTGGGGACTCTCCGAGCAGCGCGGTTGGTTGACCGGTTGGGAAGAGTGGACACTCACTGCCGAGGAATCCCGGCTAACGCCGCTATGGTTAAAGCTGGCCGAGCGTCTGGGCTCACGTCCGGTTCGGGTGAAATGGATGCAGGAGCTGCCGCCGGCACGGGAATCGATGTTGGGCCTTCGGGCGCGGTATATCACCTGCGATTTGACCTCTCAGGGCCAAGCGGGGGACTGGACCCGCCTGGCACAAAGTCCGGAACCGCAGCACATCCGCACCCAGGCCGTGTGGTCGATTCCCGAGTGGAGCCAAGATTGGTCCACGGTGATGACGCTGCGTCGGGTACAGCGGGGCACCCGACTTGAGACCACCTACACTCCGCGGCGGCCCCTCGGGCCTGACATGTGGCGAAGCTTGCAGCGCGAGCGCCGGCAGATTCCGATTCTTCAGATTCGCCCGGTGGTGTTAACGCCGGGAGCGCATGACCGGTGGCAACAGCTGCTGGGCGAGGCCCAGACCCACCATCGGCTAGAACAACTCACTCAATTTCTGAGGTCGGCCGAGTGGCCATCGGAGCCGTTGACTCCCCAGAGCCGGGTTCGTTTGCGAAGCGGGTGGGCAATCAAGCGCTGGGCCTCGCAGACAGGTTTATGGGTGCTGGATTATAAGCAGCAGGTCGAGGTTCACGTGGAATGGCCAACCGAAGCACATCCGGGCAATGTGGGCGTCACCGTTCCTGGGGCGGCCCCTCTCTCGATGAGCGAATGGGTCCGTGCAAGCCGGTTCAAGAGGTTGAGCCGAGACCGACGCTACTGGGCGTCTTGGATAGACCAGGCGTTAATGCCGATCCTGGAGCGGTTCATCGACCCCACCTAGCCGCTTTGCTGGGTGCGGAGTCCGTCCAGCAGGGTGCGCATCAGCGAAATTTCTTTGGCCAAACGGCCTCGGCTAGTTGGAATTTCCAACAATTCCTGCTGGGTGGCCGCATTTAGCGGAATGTGGGCCGCAATCCAATAGGATAGCAGCGCCGGGGCTTGGGGAAGAGAGACATGCGATCCCCGTTCGTCAACCATGGCCCAAAGTTCGGACGCCAGCGCCCAGGCTTCTTCGAGTAAGAGTGGCGGAATAGTTTCTTCTTCATCGCTGGCATAGCGAAATTTCCCTACCAACGCATTGCCCTGGTGCCCATAGGACAACAGATGGGCACGCTGGATGCCAGCGACCTTAAGCTGCCAGCCGTCCGCGCTCTCCTCCAGCCCAAGTACACGGCCCGTGGTCGCAACCGCCGACGGTTGCCGATCATGGCGCTCCAGCGCGAAAACCAAGCTTTGATCATGGGCGATGGCAGCCCGCACAGATGGAGCGAATGTGCGCAGTTTGATGCTTAAGGAAGAGACAATTCCGGGGAATATCACCTGCGGAACGGGCAAAAGCCCCATTGTAAACGTATCGCGCATGGGCATTATTGCTTTCACCTCTTGCAGTTATTGTATCATGGAAGAAGCAATCGGCGCGTTACGATTCCGGAAAGCGGTCGGCCCGCAATCCGTCGAGGGAGTTGGGTAGGGAATGAGTTATGATTTGACAGAAGAACAGAGGATGTTTCGTGAAACGGTGCGACGGCTGGCGCTTGAACGGGTCGAGCCGCGTGCGGCGGAAATAGACAGGACCGGTGAATTTCCCTGGGACATCTTTCAACTATTCCGGGATTATGGATTGGTGGGTGTGGGCATGCCGGAAGAGCTCGGCGGCGGCGGCGCCGACCTGCTCACATTTTGTATCGGCGTCGAGGAAATTGCCCGCGTCTGTGCCACCTCTAGCCTCATTATTGCCGCACAGCACTTGGGCGCTATGCCCATATTGGTCGCGGGCAACGAGGAACAAAAGCGCCGTTTCATCCCCGATATTGCTTCGGGTAATAAGATTTCCGCCTTTGCCTTGACGGAGCCTGAGGCCGGCTCGGATGCGGGCGGCACCAAGACGCGTGCCGTGCTGGACGGCGACCGCTATCGCCTATCCGGCACCAAGGTGTTTATTACCAATGGAGGATTGGCTAAGACTCTGGTAGTGTTTGCCTCCACCGACCCCGACCGCGGCGTGCGAGGTGTCTCCGCGTTTGTGGTTGACGGTGAATCTCAGGGTTTGTCGGTGGGCCGCATTGAGGACAAAATGGGCATCCGTGGATCGCAGACCGCCATGCTCAATTTTGATGACGTCCGGGTACCTCGCGAGAACCTTCTAGGTCAAGAAGGGGAAGGATTCAAAATTGCGATGCGGACGCTTGACCGCACGCGTCCCGGCATTGCCGCTCAGGCGCTAGGCATTGCCCAGGGTGCGCTGGACGCGGCGCTGGACCATCTGAAACAACGACGCCAGTTTGGTCGTCCATTGATTGAGCAGGAAGCGATCCAATTTATGCTGGCCGACATGGAGACTCAGATTCAGGCCAGCCGGCATCTGCTCTACAAAGCTGCCGAAGTTGTCGAAACCGCCGGGTTTGAGGCCCAATCGTCACCGGAGGTGACACGTTACTCGGCTATGGCCAAGTTGATATGTTCGGACACAGCTATGGAGGTCACCACCAATGCGGTGCAGTTGTTCGGCGGGTATGGGTACGTTCGCGATTACCCGGTCGAGCGAATGATGCGGGACGCCAAGATCACGCAAATTTATGAGGGGACCAATCAGGTGCAGCGGCTGGTCATTTTCCGCAACTTGTTGGAGAAAGGGTTGAATTAATGGCGGCGGTTCGGATCGAGGAGCTTAACCACCTCATTGGCGAGGAGGTGGAGGTACAGGGATGGATGACCCATTTCCGGTCGTCGGGAAAAATCCACTTTCTCATGCTGCGGGACGGCACCGGGCAAGTGCAAGCCGTCATCAAGGCGCACGACGACCTGGATCCGAGCGGCTCCAACAGCTGGGATGGATTGGAACAAGAAAGCGCGCTTCGGATTCATGGTCTGGTGCGTGCCGACCGGCGGGCTCCTTCCGGAGTGGAACTGGATGCGCAGGCGGTGGAGGTCATAGCTTTCAGTCGTGATTATCCCATTCAACCCAAGGAGCACGGGGTTGATTTCTTGATGGCGCACCGGCATCTGTGGGTTAGAAGTCCGCGCCAGGCTGCCATTTTACGCATTCGGGCGCGAATTGTCCATGCCGTGCGAGAGTTTCTTGACCAAAACGGGTTTGTGCTGGCGGATCCGCCCATTATCACCCCGGCTGCCGCCGAAGGCACCACCACACTCTTCGGTATTGATTACTTTGGTGAGCCAGCCTTCTTGTCTCAGTCGGGGCAACTGTATTTGGAGGCGTTGGCGATGGCGCTGGGTCGGGTCTATTCCTTTGGTCCGACTTTTCGCGCGGAAAAATCGAAAACCAGGCGGCATTTGACGGAATTTTGGATGATTGAGCCGGAGATGGCTTTTTGTGAATTCGAGGAAAGCCTGGTATGGCAGGAGCAGCTTTTAACCCATGTGGTGCAGGACGTCTTAACCTATCGGCAGGCCGAACTTCGTCAGCTTGAGCGTGACACCGCGGTATTACAACGGGTAGCGACGCCATTCCCCCGGATTACCTACGACGAGGCATTAGAGCGGTTAAATCAGGCTGGCCTCGCGCTGAGCTGGGGCGAGGATCTAGGTGCGCCGCACGAGACAGCCTTGGCGGAGATGTTTGATAGACCGGTGTTTGTGACCCATTATCCCAAAGCTTTCAAGGCGTTTTATATGCAGCCGGACCCTGGTCGGCTCGAGGTGGTTCTAGCCGCCGACTTGTTGGCCCCCGAGGGTTATGGTGAAATCATCGGTGGCAGCCAGCGGATTCACGATCTCGATTTACTGGTGGCGCGCCTCCGGGAAAACGAGATGAACCCGGACGACTATTCATGGTACCTTGATTTGAGGCGCTATGGCTCGGTGCCGCACAGCGGCTTTGGTATGGGGCTGGAGCGCGTGGTCGCGTGGATCTGCGGCCTAGAACATGTCCGAGAGACCATACCGTTTGCACGCACCCTAAACCGTGTGTGGCCGTGAAGCAGAAGGGGGGACTCTAGTGGCAGATGAGATGATGAGCATCGGCGAATACCTGAGGCAATCACGGCAATCGCGGCGATTGGAGATTGCCGATGTTAGCCAGGAACTGCACATTCGCCCCGAATACTTGCAGGCGTTGGAGCATGACCAATGGGACAAGCTGCCAGGCGAAGTGTATGCCCTAGGATTTTTGCGCAGCTACGCGCGGTATTTGGGCGTCGATGCGGAAGCCCTGGTCGACTACCGGCGCCGGTTGTCAGCTCGAGAATCGCCATCACGGCCAGCGTCGCCGGCACCGACGGAGCCGACCGCGGCTCTCTTAAGTCGGCGCCACCGCAAGCGGCGTAGACAGGGGCCACCAACCGGGCAGGCAACAACGCCTTCGCGGCCCCGTCGAACGGCAAGCGCGTCCGAGGGCCCTTCAGGCTCCGGATGGGTTGTGTTCGGCGCAGCGGCAGTGTTGGTGGCCTTATTTATAGCCGGCATGTGGGCGTTAAATCACCAGACTAAGGGAACCGTTGTGGGTGGGTCCGCTCGGCCGCGTCAGTCTCCATCAGCGAGTGCATCCAAGCGTGCGCATAAGAAGGGCACCACGCCGTCCTCATCGCCCGGCCCGAGTAAGCCCTTCGTTAAGGTGACGCTCACGTCCAATAATCCCGCCAATGGTGACTTGGTGTATCGCGTGAGCGGCGGCCCGCTACACGTCAACTTGACGTTCACTGGGCAGTGCTGGGTTGAAGTGTGGCAAAACGGGGTCACTAAAAATCCATACGGCATCACGTATAACGCGGGTCAAACCCTTTCGGTATCGGCCAGCTCCAGCCTGGAGCTCTTCGTCGGCACCCGCGCCTTCCATCTAGCGGTTGACAATCAGGCGGTATCGCTGCCCGATCCGGGCGACCACGTGTTTCACATGACATTTAATCACTCTTGACATGGCTATCAATGACCGCGGTCCAACTGCGGGAGCTTGGGTCTGAACTCCACTGAAACTTCTGGAACCGTTGCAGGCGCGGCGCTGGAGGTTCTCATCGGGGATGGCTGACCAGCACCAACACGGGCCCCGACCCGATCCGCATGCAAGGTGAACCCGCATTCGTTGGCAACGGGATCACGGTGCAATGGCCTGGACGCCCCGATGATTCACGTCGGCCTGGAAGACGCCAACGCATCGACCTTGCCTTCCGGGGTGGCGATGACGGCCAGATGGCGCTGTCCGGAGTCCACCCCGTGACCTGCACGAAGACCGCGGGTGCCTGAACCTCGAGGCTTACCCGCAGCTGGAACCCCGTGGTGCGAAGCTTCAGTTTGGCGGTCAGGATCATTTTCACCGGATGATGATGTCACCGGTGATCGCAGGACTGGAGAGTGTGCCATTTCCCCTCGGACCAAGGGCTGAGAACTCCTAACGCGAAGACGATTAAATCGAGTCATAATGACTGGAAAAACCGGGTATAATGAACATCACGAGGGGGCTTGATTCAGTGGAGAACATTTTCCCAATTGGGCGGCCTGCCGGACCCGAGGACGTGGTGGATCGCGACGACTTCATGTAGGAAGCCGTGGAACGCCTGATGATGGGCCACGACATTATGCTGGCGGGACCGCGCCGGATTGGCAAGTCGAGTGTGGCCGGGGAAATCCTCCGCCGTGTGCGTGAGCGCGGTGCGTATACTGCTGCCGTTGATGTGTTTCGCACCGCCACCACCGAAACGCTGGCCACCCGGTTAATTGAAGCCGTGGTCGCAAATCGTACCGGTCTGCTGGCCAAAGCTGCCCGTGACATGAAAGAACTCCGCAGTCACCTGGGCCAGGCGCGAGTGTCCGCAAGACTGCACGATTTGGAACTAGGCGAGGCCTTGGTCGAACAACGACCTAGCCCAGAAGACCTTCTCGAACTTGGCTTAGTGACGGCCGAAAAGATTGCCGAGAAGGATGGTCGGCGCATGGTCATTCTCATCGACGAATTCCAGGACATCCAAAAGCTGGGAGGCGGAGAACTTCTCAAGCGCATGCGGAGCATTATTCAACAGCAGCAGCATGCGGTTTACCTATTTATGGGGAGCCAGGCTCATCTCATGAACGACCTGTTTGCCAAGCCTAACGAGGCGTTTTTCCGCTTCGCCATTCAGATGCACTTACCGGCGGTCCCGTGGCCGGAATGGGAGCAGTACATTGAGGATCGGCTCCGAACGCAGGGAATGACGATTCGCGATACCGCCCTACAGATATTGCACGAGAAGAGCGGTGGTCATCCACATAGCGTCATGGTGGTTACCGAAGCGGCATTGTTACACGCTAAACTAGCGGGCAAGACGGCCATCCAAGCAGATGATGCTCTCTATGGCTATATCGCTGCCATGGACGGTACCTTGGGGGCGATTTACACGCAACAGTGGGCGGCGGTGCGCGAATATAAGCACGCGGCGAAAGCGTTATTGGCTATCGCCGAAGGCCGTGAGCCGTATGCGGGCGTATCGAGCCGAAGCGGTGTCACCGACGCCATCAAGCTGCTGGAGGGGCGTGGGCTGATCGTTACGGAAGGGCGCGGCAAGCATAGATTGGTCGAGCCCATGTTCGGCGCATGGTTGCGAAGTGAGGCGTCCTAACCAGAATCCGCGGGCAACAAACACCAGGATACACAGATCCAGATGACAACAGTCAGGTATCTGCTTTTTAAGGCCAGCTATATGCAATCTATATAGCTAGGGTGGGATGGTCTTTTGCCTAATGCCGTGTAACTGGGTCTTTGCCTTCGAAAGGATCATCTCGTATTTCGCACCCCTGGATGAAGGCCCGCGAGTGGTTGGTCCTGACGTGCTGGCGCGCCCATTATTCGGTCCGTTCTCACGCCGCCATCCAAAGTCTCACGCCTCCAAAAAAATTTGTGGGTGAGAGCCCTGGCCAAAGGATTTTCCCGGTTCCCTGGCGAAGTAGGAGGTATGGACACACAACAAGACACCCAGCCACGGGCGCCCGAGGCGCCGGAGTTTTTGCAGGGGTACCGCATGGGGTTTGCCGTGGTCGCGGCGGATATGGCGGAGCGGATTGGGCTTGTGGACTATGTGAATGCCC
>JAKACZ010000056.1 GCA_021820965.1 Bacillota bacterium
GGAACGATAGCGCCGATGACCGCCTGGCGTTCGTTCGGGTTTGAGTCGCCCTTCCTCTTCCCAGCGACGCATGGTGCTTTTTGATACCCCTAATACTTTTGCCGCTTCTTCTAGGCTTAGTAACATAGCTAAAGCATAGCACAAGAAATGGCTTTAATCAAGAAAAGTTAAGTTATTGGATGCTGTTTCTTTCCCCTACTGACAATTCATAAGGGCGACCCCTTGCCCTCTTGATCGTTCCACGTATGGTAAAGTCTCCTGCGGGACACTCCCCCCCGAATGCCCGAGAAGAAGGCATCAATGCGGGTCGGGAAGAGTGTTTACTGGTCGTCGCGCGATGCGTCTGCGACCTCTGACAGAAGATCGTGGAGCGGTGCATGAATCCGGGGAATGTTCTCCGTCGCCGTCGTCCACACAATCTCGATATCGACCTCATCGTACCCATGAATGAGCACGTTGCGCATGTTCTTCATGACATTCCAGGGCAGGACGTCCTCATGAGCACGGAGGAATTCCGACGTCAGCCGGCCCGTCGCTTCCCCGATAATTTCAAGCTGGCGCATAACGGCGCTTTGCCGAGTTCATCGTGCAGAAACTCTTCGTGAGAAATCCCCTGCATCCAGCGGTTGATACGTTGGCCAGCCTCGATATGAGTCAATGTGCTGAAGTTGTCACGTTTCGGCATAAATCCCTCGCCGTGTAGAGAGAATTTCCTCCCGCAATACGGGATAGAGCCGTTGCTTGTTGGCCGCATCGACGCGACGTCCCAACAGCTCTTCGAGGTCACCCACCAAACTCCCCAAGTCAAAGAGCGAGCGGATAGATGACGTGGGCCCCATTTCATAGAGCACGTCGACGTCACTCTGGGACGCAAAATCGTCGCGCAAAACCGAACCGAAGAGCGCCAACTCCCGAATCCCATAGCGACGGCAAAGCGAAACCAACCCCTCCGGATCGTTCGAGATCGGTAAACGTTCAGGAATATTCACGGTCCGCAGCATGACGAAGCCCCTCCTTCCCCTATCATACGGCGTGTGCCCAGCAAATCAAGGGGCGCCTTGTGTTTTATCAGACTATTTAGCGAACTCTCTATCCGGCCCGTTACCGCACTAAGGATGTCACGAATTTGCCGTTGTGGTGGACTCTAATGAATGCTGCCGATCGAACACACACCTGACCTCGTCTCGCGGGGCCTTTTCCCGTCACGCTCACGACGGGGGCTTTTGACCCAAGCCTCTGACGGTGGTTTGAAATCTCCTTCCTGTAAGGCGATTTCGAGGAGTCTCCCTCATCTCTCGCATAGTTCGACGACGGCCTGTTCCCAAGCCGTCGCCTTCGCAGCGCACTAAAATCCGGATACCCCTAAATATTAAATTAAGGACTTTTGAGCCGGCCCTCGTGGTCCCCACTACCGACAAAGCTTAGACCCAAACCGCCATCGCCCGTGCCACCCAACGGGTTAGCCCACCCTCCGGGGACCGACGCCGGCCGCAGGGGCCAGTTGTCCGGTCCGATCTGAGCCGGCCCCGGGCGCAGTACGGCCACAGGGGTACCTTGTGCCCCCTGGCCCATGGGATTGTCACGCATAAGTTCCTGCACCAAGCGCACATCCAGGTCGGAGGATGCCGCCAACACCTCGCTGCCTACGTCATTAACGTCGACAACCGCCACCTGACAGCCGAACCGGCGGCTAAGCGCCTGGATAACCGCTTCGGAATGGGCCGGAGCCAAGACAATATAGCGGTCATACGGAGGGATGGTGGTGGGCCCCGGTCCGTCAATCGCCGCTACCCGGCGCCCCGCCACGCGATAAAAGTCGCCGGACCGTCCGCTGATGCGGTCAAAGGCTCCCGCCAGCGACGCGGCGATAATTCTTAGGCTCCCGGCCTCACGGATCGCCATTTCCATAGTTTCGGCCCGCCTAAGGCCGAGCCCGTATCCCAGAGGACGCACGTGACGTGCCAAAAACCGGGCCAGCCGGCGCGGCTGAACCGATCTGACCAGCACCGCCCGCCCCTCGGCAATCGCCACAATCTTTTCGCCCAGTGCCACAATGTCGTCCGGCCCAATCTGCCCGGTCAGATATCCGGCCAGTGATTTTTCCAGCCGTTCGCCGGGTCGGATTAAGTGAGTACGCACAACATAGCGCCGATATAGCTGGCCGCCGACTTCGCGCACCGGCTTTTCGATCCAATGGCTGGCTGGTTCCCGCCCGGCCTTGTTCATATGGTATCCTCCCCTGATTTGGCTCCATCACTGCACCCTATTCAGAGGTCGATCAAGGTGCGCCAGCCCGCCAGCGGGAGTGACTGGTTGGTTTGACAGCAAGAGGAAACCCGAACAAAAACCAAAAAAGCCCCCGGTGACAGCCGAGGGCGAGCCTTTCTTAGACGGCGTAGCGGTCGAGCATTTCTCGAATGCTCTGAGCCATCGACAGCGCTTCAGACAGAGAGCGCTGCCACACGTTTCGGCCAAAAATGAGGCCGGCGGCGCCCGCCTTCATGCAGGCTTCGGCCTTTTCCAAGGCGGTACCGCCCGCGCTCCTTTCCCCTCCGGCGAAAATCACCAGCGCGCGTCCAGCAGAGCGGATAACCTCTTGCAGTGCGGATTCCTGGGTCCATTGCCGTTGGTATGCCTTAGGCGCGCGGATCAGTTTTTCCGGCTCCAATTTTGGCACGTTAAGCTTAATCACGTCCGCCCCCAACTCCTGGGCCACGCGCGCCGCATAATCGACGGCATAGATGGTGTCTTTGCCTCCGCGGGCTTCGATGGCTGACCCCCGAGGGTACGACCACACCACGACCGGCATGCCGTAGCGATCGGCGTCCTCGCGGATTCGGCGAAATTGCTGAAAGTCCTCATCTTGCCGTACCGAACCGACGTAGAGGGTATATCCCACAGCATCGGCACCTAGACGCACCGCGTCTTCCACACTGGCGATGACCGGCGATAGCGGCGATTCGTCGGCCGGGATTTCCGTTTTCCCGTTTAGCTTTAAGATCAGAGGCACTTGTCCAGCGTAGCTGGGGTAGTACTTTTCGGCCAGGCCGATTTGGCAGGCGATGGCCGAAAAACGGCCTTCGAGCGCAATGCGAAACTGAAAGTTGGGATCTTGGCTCTCCGGCGCATCAAAAAAGTCGCGCGGGCCGTGTTCCAGCCCTTGATCAATCGGAAGAATCATCAGCGTCCCGTTGGCGGGGCCTGATCGGTACAACAACCGATGGAGCCGGGTCTTCTTGCCCGGCGACAAATTCAAATCATCCAAATGGAGCCGATGTGCCACAAAGCGCCAGTCCTTTCGCGTCAACGTTGCGAGGAAAACTCTTGGCCTCGTTGCGAAAATTGTAACACAGAGCAAGCCGGGTTAAACTTTTAGCCCCGGTGTTTAAGATACGTGTTGGCGGCCTCCACCGCCGTGGCGACCTCCCCGAACCCGGCCGCAATCAACTTCACCTTTCCGGCATACGTGGCGATGTCGCCAGCGGCATACACCCCAGGGAGAACGGTGCTCATATCGGTCGCCACCCGGATTTCGGTTCCGTGCAGGGGAAGGCCCCAGGTTTGAAAAATCTGGGTGCCGGGAATGAGTCCAATGGCCACAATCACCCGGTCAACCGCCAGCGGCTCTGCCATTGGTGTGCCGGTCGCATCCTGCAACACGACCGAACGCACCTCATTGTCCCCTTGCACGCTGTTCAGCGACCGGTTCGGCACCAGCGACACGCGAGGATGCGCCTCTAACTTTCTGAGACTGTCTAAATGGCATTGAAAGCTATCGCGGCGGTGAATCATGGTGACATGCTCGGCACGGTCCGCCACGGCCATGGCCCAGTCCGCCGCGGAATCGCCGCCGCCCACCACCAACACCCGGCGGCCGTCGAAATCGCTCAAACGATTAACCACGTAATATAAACCCCGGCCCTCGTATCGATCGATGGCCGGGTTATTGAGGCGTCGGGGGATAAATTCTCCGATTCCGGCGGTAATGATGACCACCGGTGATTCAAATATTCCGCGGTTGGTATGAATGCGGTGTTGTTGGGACGTGGATTCCAGATTGGTGGCGGTCACGCCCGTTACCACTTCTGCGTCATATTGGAACGCTTGCTGTTTAAGGCGATCGATCAGTTCGCGACCGGTCACCCGGGGAAATCCGCCCACATCGTAAATAGGTTTTTCCGGATACAGATGCTCCAACTGGCCCCCAACGCGGTCAAGCCGTTCCAACAGCCGCGCCTTCAAACAATTGAGCCCCGCACAATATAAGCCGAAAAGTCCGATCGGCCCGCCACCGATAATTGTGACATCTGCCGCCTCTGCCATCGTCATCCCGCTTTCTCGGTATGGTAAAATGTCCGTCCTATAGTGTACGAAAGGGGTGGGATGGTGTCAAAAGACGAAGCCGGAAAGACCCAATGTTATATAATGGGACAAACCGCCTTCCCATGGGAGGCTTGTATCAGGAGGGCATATGATGTCAACCACTGTTTGGCCGTCCCGTCAGAAAGCCTGGGACATTCTCACACGCTATACCAAGAACCCTAACCTTATTAAGCACGCTGTGGCGGTCGAGGCCGTGATGCGGGCGATTGCGCAAAAACACGGCGAAGACGCTGACCTGTTTGGATTGGTCGGCCTACTACACGACTTCGACTATGAAATGTACCCGGAAATCGGGCAGCACACCATCGAAGGCGGCAAAATCCTCCTGGACGAGGGGTTCCCTGAGCGGATTGTCTACGCCATCCGGTCCCATGTCACCGAAAACGGGCTAGAACGGCGCGAACTGTTGGAACGCTCGATCTTTGCGTCGGACGAGCTCACCGGTTTCATCGTCGCCGTAACCCTGGTGCGGCCGACTAAAAGCCTCAGCGATGTCTCTCCGCGCTCCGTGATCAAGAAGCTCAAGGATAAGGGCTTCGCCCGGGGGGTGAACCGCGACGAGGTATATGCCGGCGTGGCAGGGCTGGGCGAGGACCTGGCGAGCTTCATCCAGTTTATTGTCGACGCCCTGAAACCCCACGCCGACAAGGTCGGCCTGAACCCGTGATTTGACTATCCTGGGTTAAAGCGCTGAGGAAGCGGACGCCTGCCGGCAAAACCCTCGTCGAGCCCGTGGTAATACCCCACCTCGGGCTCGCCCTTTTGCCAGCAAAGGTATATGGGTAGCCCGTCGATTTGCGCGGGGAAATCTACTAGTCCGGTCTCGACATCGGTTACGCGGCAGCCGCGCTGGTTAATGGCGCTGAGAACCCGGTTGGCTTCGGCCACAATACGGTCAAACTCCTGTTTCGTCCCTTGATAATCGGACAACATGATGAGATTGCCGTCAGGGCGGTAGCCTACTTCTCGAATGTCCCGCATTTCCTCATACTTCTCGCGCGCTTGCTGCTGCATCTTTTTCAACTGATCGAGCTCCGCCCGAAGCTCGGACAACAACTGGTTGGCTTCCTCAATACTGAATTGTCGGGGCTGCACGGCATCTCCTCCTCAAAATTTCGCCGTAATGTCACCCACGCCGCTCACCTGATTGGCCCGTCGGGCAGCGACAAAAAGAAAGTCGGAGAGGCGGTTTAAAAACTTCAAGTGGACCCGATAACTTGGCTCTTCAGCTAGAAAACTCACCAAGCGGCGCTCTGCGCGGCGGACAACCGTGCGCGCCAGGTGAAGCGCGCCGGCGGTCTCCGACCCACCCGGTAGTATAAATTCTTTAAGGGCGGGCAGCGATTGGTCCAGTGCGTCAATCCATTCCTCAAGCATCAAAACGTCTTCGTCGCCGATGCGACAGGCTCGGTCGGGATTGATGTTGGAGAGGTCAGCGCCGAGGGCAAAGAGCCGATGCTGCACACGCTCTAGCATTTGATCCAACGCAGGGTCGGCTTTCGCGCGCGCCATGCCTATAGAGGCGTTGGCTTCATCAACAGCGCCATAACTCTCCACTCTCAGCGAATCCTTTCGGGTGCGCTTAACTCCCGCCTTGCCCCACAGCGATGTCTCTCCCAAATCGCCAGTCTTGGTGTAAATCTTCATGGCCATCCTTCCTCGTGCTCCTATTCTAACCCATCCGGCCGGGACGACTAAAGAGTAGAATCATCGTTCCCACCGTCATTAAGGT
Source organism: Bacillota bacterium (assembly GCA_021820965.1). Taxonomy (GTDB): domain Bacteria; phylum Bacillota; class Sulfobacillia; order Sulfobacillales; family Sulfobacillaceae; genus Sulfobacillus_B. The sequence goes on from JAKACZ010000056.1 coordinate 6,116, forward strand.
GGCCGCGCTCACCTTGCGAGTCGCTCCGCCCTCCTTAAACCCGATAACCCCGGCAATGGTGGCGACCACCCCCGCCCACGCTGACACCGCCTCGACCAGCGTAGGCGAAATCTGCCTTAAAAGTTCCAGGACAGTGAGGTAGGACACCGCATTAAGAGTGGCCGCGGCCATCGCCCATCCCGGCCTCTCACCAATGAGCGCACCAATGGCTGGCCAGAGCCCATAGGCGGTAACGGGCACGGTCAGCCACATCACCACCACCGTAAACAGAGTGGCGGCATACGGCAGCGAGGGCAGGGCCTGATGACCGGCATCTAAAATGCGGCCCGCCACCAAAGCGGCGCCGCTCGCCAGCATCCACCATACTCCCCGGGACAGGTGCCCCCCACGCGGAAGCAGCATGACGCCCCCGACAATGAATAGACTCAGGGCCAAAATCGGAAGGGGTGACCAAATTGGGGACAGGAGGAATAACATCACGACGGTGGCGTTGGCAAATCCGTTAACCAGGCTGACGGGGCCCAGGGCTAGCGCCTGGGTGTAGGCGGTAAAAGAGACCGCATAAATTGCCCCCGGCCAAAAGGCCTGGCCGACCCAACGGCCCTGCCCCGCAAAAAAGCTCCAGAGCCACAACAAAAGCGCCGCCCCTCCGTAGGCCACCTGGGTAGTTGCCAGAGCCTGGCGGTTACGCCCGAGGCCGTGGAACGCCACCCGCTCACCCGACAGCGCGGCTAACCGCATTAAGATCAGGACCCAAAGACTAACGACCGGCATCGCCATCCCCCCGTCTCACTCTATGTGAGACAGGCCAAGAGGCATGCCGAGCCCCGGTTAAGCGAGCGGCGGTCCGACGCGAATGATGCGTGGGCTGGGCCGGTAGGTATCTATCCCTAAATCCTTGATTTCCGTGCCGTGCGGTGTTTTTATCTCAAGCCAGCTCTTGGCACGCACACCCTTTTGTCCCGGCGCTACCATCTCCGTCTGCCCTGGCTTCAGCTTATTGTCCACCTGTTGAATGGTCCGGAAGGGATATTCGGCCAAGATGCGATGTTTCACGACAATCTCAGGCCCGGGAGTGGCGCCCCAGACCGACACGGTCATGTGCCGGTTCCCCGCGGTCGCCGTAATAAGGATCGGAGTGGAGCGGTTGTTTCGGAACTTGAAGTCCAGATAGTCCGAGGCCACCGTGGCATCCTCCCCGGGGGGCAGGTAGGGGACAGTAAGTCCATGCTGGTGCCGCTCACGGACGGGCAGACCCGTGCGCAAAATCGCCGAATAGAGGGTGCTTGAACCCTGACAGACCCCTCCGCCAACGGACGGCACAATCCGTTCGCCGACAAACATGCGCCCCATCCCATAGCCATTGGCACGAGTATAGGGACCGACCTGCTGATAGTACGAGAACATCTGCCCGGGCTTCACAACCGTTCCATTCAGGCGCTGGGCCACCAGCTCGATATTTTTCACTTGTGACGGGATTGCGTGGTAATAGTTGGTCGTGCGAGTGCCCAGCTCGTAGCGCAGTTTTTCCGCCCCGGCCCTGGCATCAACAACCACGGGGGCGTCCTCGCTTCGCTCCATTCGCGCCCACAACATACCACCGTGCGGGGTCACCCAGCCGGGAAGAGCGGTGCCCGGAAAGGCTACCATTAAAAATCCCAAGATCCATAAGCGCACCGACAATCGCCATCCTTTCTCGGCATGGGAAAAGCAACCATGCCAACACTCGTTGCGCGACTCAACGATAGGCTGGTAAAAGCCGGCGGCAATTATGCGCCCGCTGGCGGGCTCGCCGCCTAGAGGCAAAATCGTGCGTCCATGCGAAAAATACGAAGAGACGGCCATGCGCCAGCCGATCCCGCCTAAAAACTTTCCAGCCACAAGGACGGTTCTGCGGCATGCCTCTACGAGTGTTCCATAGTTTTCCTCTCTTGGCGACCTGCGCGTCGGAATTATCGCTCGACACACAAAATCCCGTCCGGGATTGACCTCGTGATGGGACACCTGGCACACTACCGATAGTGGCTGACAGTTCGATTGGGGACTCCCACTCCTGTTCCGCGGTGCAGGGAGCAGTTCCGGTGGCAGCGTGAGAGCGCCCTCCGGAGGCGACCGACGGTGGGCAGAAGTCCCCAGTCTTACCCCAATGTAGGGGAGACGACCGGTTGTGGCGACTGTAAGAAGCTGTGGCGCGACGAACTGGGAAGATACAATCGACTTGGCCAAGTGTGATCAAGAATGGATAATTTCATCAGAACGGAATGCGGGCCGGCAGAGGAGCGAAGTTGTTGCGAGTGGTTCGAATTGGCCTGATTGGCTTAGGAACGGTTGGACAAGCCGTTGTACAGCTGGCAAGAAGTTTCGCTGCGACGACATTTCAGATCGAGCGAGTGGTGGTCCGCGATCATCAAAAAGTTCGTCCCGACGGTCTATCCGTGACCTCCGATCCCAGGGATGTACTGGAGGATCCGGCGATTGACATTGTGGTGGAGGCAGCCGGAGGACGAGAGCCCGCCCGGCAATGGATATTAGAGGCATTAGCCAACGGTAAGAGCGTTGTCACCGCCAACAAAGAGGTGATGGCATATCATGGTCCCGAACTCCTCGCCGCCAGCCGCACCCATAGAAGTTACCTAGGCTACGAGGCCGCCATTGGCGGCGGTATACCCATTGTGGATAGCCTACGCTACCACTTCACGTCGGCATCGGTGCACCAAGTGTATGGTGTGCTGAACGGTACCACCAACTATCTCCTCTGCGCCATGGCGAGGGGCCGCTCGTTGCAACACGCCCTGGTTGAAGCTCAGCGGTTGGGATTTGCCGAGGCTGACCCGACCGCCGATATTCAAGGACTTGACACCGGACGAAAATTAGTCCTCTTAATCCACCTGGCGTTTGGCATTTGGACCGATCCGGACCGTCTTACCGTGCAAGGCTTGGAGGAGTGGCCCTCGTCTCTATTGAGCCGTCTCGATAGCGAAGGACTGGGCCTACGTTTGCTGGCGGTTGCCCGTCGCGGCAACGACGACCGAATAACGGCGCAGGTCCGGCCTACGGTGGTGCCCAAGGCGAGCCCTTTAATGGGGCTTCAGGGTGCCCAAAACGGCGTGGGCATTATCACCGCTGCCGGCCACTTTTGGATGCAGGGCCCCGGTGCGGGCGGTCTTCCCACCGCCACCAGTATCTGGGCCGACATCCGCCGCGCGCGTGATATTGATATGACGGAGGCAGCGCCGCCAGACGAACTCCGGGCGGAGCCTGACCCGGTCCTCATGCCGGTGTGGTCGATTGCTGTCGATCCAGACCGAAAAATTAACGATGCGAACCGCTCCGACGAAGGGGTCATAGCGTTTCCGCGGTTTGACCCGCCCGCGTAAATACCAGAGGCGGAGCCTAAAGGCTCCGCCTCCGCCGGGGTCAGCTCCGACTGAGTTCCTCTTCGGCCAAACGAATGGCCTCGCGCACCAAGTTGCCGCACTGGCGGGCGGGAACGCCGCCCCATCCCTGTTGGCGCGCTATCTCGGCCACGCCGAGTCGCTCCCCGAGCTTCATTTTAGTCTCCTCGGACATCAATTTTGCCAATGAGACCACCCCCACTGTGGAGTGTCTGCCGATATCCACCCAGACATACATTATCCGGTAAGCGGCTTCAAACCGCCGAACCCGCTTAACAAAATTCGCCGTCTCCGGATACGGAATGCGAGCGGGCCCCCTTTCATGAGGGGATAAGATGCCCGCGGCCAGCCACCGATCCACCGTTTCCGGGCCGCCGTTGTACGCCGCCAGCGCCAGCGTGCTATTATTGTGGTAGTTTTTTAGCAAATACCTAAGATACCAGCTGCCTAACCGAATACTGGTGACGGGGTCGGTGAGGCTTTTCGGTATCGGCCGGCGTATCTGGGCAGAAATCCAGGCCGCGCTTGAAGGCATAAGCTGCATAAGTCCCACGGCACCCCGGCTACTGACGGCATCCGCCTGAAACCGGCTTTCCACCCGAATGACGGCGGCGATTAAATAGGGGCTAATATGCTCGCGGCGAGCCGCTGTCATAATGGTGGGCTGATAGGGAAACGGCGCCCAATATCCGTACAAGAAAGTCAGCACCGCCAGGATCACAATACCCAGGGCGAACCGCGTTCGCACTACTCGCCGGCGGCGACGCGTTGCCATAAGTTTCGAACCACTTCCTCCAAGTCCTCTATGGTTCCGCCGTTGTCAATCACATAATCGGCATATTTGAGCTTATCCTTCAGCGGCATCTGGGCACGGATGCGCTGCCAGGCGGTTTCTTCGCTCACACCGTCGCGCTGCCGGATCCGATACGCTTGCTGTTCAGGTGTCGCATAAACCACCCACACCTCATCGACGATACGGTACAGCCCCCCCTCAATCAATAGCGGTACGTCAAGCACGGCCGCCGCCACTTCGGACTGTAGGGCGTTGTCCACCGCATGCCGGATTTCGGCCTGCACCTGCGGATGGACAATCTGGTTTAACCGTTTACGCTGTGCCTCATCATTGAACACAATATGGCCGAGGCGTTTTCGGTCCAGTCTGCCTTCAGGTGAAAGGACCGCCCAGCCGAAGGCGTCCCAAATTTGACGCCACACCGCATGTCCGCGCTCTTGCAACTGATGCGTAATCGCATCGGCATCAATGATCAGCGCGCCCTGGGATGCTAAACAGCGGCTGACGGAGCTTTTGCCGCTGCCGATCCCGCCGGTCAGTCCAATCAACCGCATGTCCGCGCCTCCTCTATCACTCTATGGCTTGCCGCTTAAGCTATGCCAATTCAGCATCCCGTTGGCATAAACTTTGACCCCGTAAACCCTAGGACTGGTCAGCCACAGCGATCGCAAGGGAGCCAACGGCACTGTCGTTCCAGCCTTAAACAAATCGGCCTGGCCAATATATGCGTTAATTTTATTGTGCTTAGCCAGGTATGTGAGGGTGCTCAGGGAGACCGTCTTTACCGTCACCCGGCCTGGTTTCATCCGTTCAAGCGTTCGGGCCAGCCGCACCGCCTCAGGCAAAGCTTGATTCACATAGACGGTCATCGGTTTGCCTTGGGGCAACCCCGCCGGCCATTGACCATTCAGAGGTCGGATGCGACCACGAAAGCTTTTGGCGACCCACTCCCCGATGGATACCGTGGGATAGACCGAGATGCGCTTAGCGGCCGTACGATATACCAAATAGAGATTGCCCGGCTGGCGATACGCGCGCACGTCAGGCAGGAGCTTTTTGGGCACTTGCGCCAATTGACCCGGGTTCACGGGAACCAGGGTCACGGCCTGGTTTTCAAAAGTCAATACCGCTTGTTTAAATGATACGAAAATGGGCAATGACAACACCGAAGGCCCGGGTCCGCTAATCTTGGTAAAGGTTAGGGATCCGCCCGGGTTCCAATTTTGCAAACGGTATCCACCGGTTCCATACAAGTTGGTCAACTGCCAGTCGGGCCCCCCGCGACTCATATCCGCCACCGGTACAATAGACAGGGCGGGATTGGCCAACGCCTTGATGAAGCTCAAATTGGCTTGGCGCTTCAGTTGGATGGTCACGGTGGTGGCGTTGTCAACTGTGATTCCTGACATATATTTCGCTTTACCTGCGATCACCTGCCCTGACCCGACAATCGGCTTTAACAGAGAAGCGGCGGTGGCTGATTTCACTTGCGGCCATAGCGGCCGAGACAAGGCCGCGGCGACCGCCGTCGCCGTAAGGTGCCCGCCCCCCGCCAGCGCCACCGGCTTGATGGTGATGGTGATGGCCTTCCCGCTGATGCTGTAGTGAGAAGCTAACGCCGGCACCACTTTCCCAGTTGTCGTCATCTGAAACAGGGGTTGAAAGATATTGGAATCCACCGCCCAGTCACTGGGCGAATTGGCCAAGGCCGGATCCAGCGTATCCGGGTTTTGAAAAATGGCCTCACTGAGGTCGGCTGTCGGCGGCGTGCCCCCAATCGAAGCATGCGGCTGGGAAATCAACAGCGCGGGCACCAAAGCCAATACCAATAGCAGCCAGGGCCACCAGCGTCCCCGCATTTAAACTCGCTTCCCGGGAAGTTTCTCCAGTTGCTGGGCGGTTAGATCCTTTTCGGCAATCACATGGAGCTTGAACTGCCCTTGAAGAGGCATAAACTCCACTTCTCCGCGCACTCCCCACGTGTTCCAGAGAAGGTCCATCACTTCGCGCGCCTGACGTTCCGAATCAAATTGCACACTAAACTTCTGCATAATTCTCTCCTTCAATCTCAAACTTCGGTTCACCCTGGGTGCGCCGCAACACTTGGCATTGTGGGCAATAGTGACTGGACCTCCCACCCACTACCAAACGCACAATCAAGCTTCGGCACCTCCGGCAAGGCTGGCCTTCACGCCCGTACACGTCGAGATGGTGCTGGTTTTCACCGGGATGACCTAGGGCGTCTACATAATCCGAAAATGAGGTGCCGCGGTTTCGCAGCGAGCGCCGCAGAACCTTGCGAATTGCCCGGCACAGTCTATCCATTTCGTCCGCACCCAAGGTTCCAGCCGGCCTCAGCGGATGGATGCCTGACCAGAACAAAGCTTCGTCGGCATAGATGTTTCCCAGCCCGGCAATCAACGACTGATTAAGCAGTGCGCTCTTAACCGCGATCGAGCGGCCCTCCAGTAACTGAGCCAGCGAAGCCGGGGTAAACCGGCGCGACAGGGGATCGATGCCCAAATCAAGATCCAGACTCGACACCCAGGCAATGCGTCCAAACCGCCTGGGGTCGGTGAGGCGTAAATCATCGCCCCCCATTCGCACAATGAAATGGGTGTGAGGCTTCACGAGCGCCGATTCCAGCTCTATCACTAAACGGCCGCTCATCCCTAAATGCAACAATAAAATGCCACCCGAGGAGAGATAAAGCCCGAGAAATTTTCCCCGACGGGTGACCCGGGTAACCCTTGCCCCGGTGAGGCGACTCCGAATCGCCGCGGCATCTAAGAGCGAGCGCTTTACCATTCGCTCATCCAAATGGATCACGGCATCGATGCGACGGCCCGGCAGCACCGCCTCTAGGTGACGGCGGATGGTCTCGACTTCGGGCAGCTCAGGCATGGGCATCCTCAACGTCCCATGACGTGACGTTCTCCCAGTTCTGTCCCCGCTTAAAGTCGACCACCAGAGGCACTCTTAGCTCAATTGCGGACACCATATGCTGACGGGCCAGCCGGGCTAAACGGTCAACTTCGCTCGGCTCTGCATCCCAGATCAGTTCGTCGTGCACTTGCAAAATCATCTGGCTCTTCGGCTCTTGATCGGCCATGGCCTCATCAATACGCAGCATCGCGACTTTAATCAGATCGGCCGCACTTCCCTGAATCGCGGTATTCATGGCCATTCGCTCCGCATATTGCCGACGCACGCGATTTTTCGACTCGATATCCGGCAGAGGCCGACGTCTGCCTAAAATGGTGGACACGAATCCTTGCCGCCGGGCGTCCGCGACCACACCCTCAAAATACTCTTTCAGGGCCGGATACCGGGCGTAATAGCGATCGATGTACTCCCTAGCTTCCGCTCGGCCCACCCCGGTGTCACGCGCCAATCCAAAATCGGAGATACCATAAATAATGCCAAAATTGACCGCCTTAGCACGACTGCGCCAAGTGCTGTCGACTTGGTCTATGGGGATATTGAAAATTTCTGACGCGGTACGCCGGTGAATGTCTTCTCCGTCACAAAACGCCTGAATGAGATTTTCATCCTGGGCCAAATGCGCTAAAACCCTAAGTTCGATTTGGGAATAGTCAGCCGCCAAGAACACATGGCCCGGAGAAGGGACAAACACGCTGCGCACCCGCCGTCCCAACGCGAGCCGAATCGGGATATTCTGCAGGTTGGGATCGCTCGACGACAGCCGTCCGGTCGCCGCTACGGTTTGGTGGAAGGTGGTATGAATCCGGCCATCCGCTTGGATCAACGGCAGCAATCCTTCCACGTAGGTGCCGTGGATTTTCATCAACTGCCGATATAGCAAAATCTCGGAGACAATAGGATGAAGCGGCTTGAGGGCTTCCAAGGTTTCTGCATCCGTGGAATGGCCGGTTTTGGTACGCTTCATCGGCGGAAGGCCGAGCCGATCAAAGAGAATCTCACCCAGCTGTCTTTGCGAATTAATGTTGAACCTGTCGCCGGCCAATCGGAAAATTTCTTGTTCGGTGGCATGCATCGACTCGTCAACCTCGCGCCCCAACGCCTCCAGTCGGCCTCGGTCCACGGCCACCCCCACCGCCTCCATCCGCGCTAGTAGGCGTGCTAAGGGAAGCTCCACCTCTTGATACAGGGTTTGCATGTGCTTTTCGGTTAATTCGCCGTGTTGCACTTGTGCCAGCCAGGCCACAGCGGCGGCGGACTCCCCCGTGCCGGGTCGGAACGGAGCCATCCCGCGATCCTCCAACAGTTTTTCCAGACTGTAATCGCGGCGCTCACTGTCGAGCAGGTAGGCCGCCAGTTTGACATCGGATTTAAAGGACGGCATCTCGCGATTGAGAGACCACGCCTCGCGGTACAACGCCTTAATCCCCCACCCGGCCAGCGGCGCCTGGGAGGGAAGCGCATCCCGGGCAGCCTGCTGCATCGCCGTATGCGTGTGGGGGTTGTAAAGCCATACCGTCTCACCCTCACGGTACACGCCCAGGCATGATGCCTTTTCGGTCGTGAACGCGCCGCTCTCCACTACCGTCACCACCGGCAGTGGTGATCGACGGTCAAAGGAAGTCCCCAACTTTTCCTCACTGGCGGGGGGGTTGCGATCAGAACCCCCGATCTTGCCACCCGCGCCATCAATCTTCAGTCGCCGCTTGACCGCCGTCAGCTCCAGTTCATTTAAAAGGTCGGCCAACCGCGAATCGACTGTCCACTGAAACGGCTCTTTGATCGCGGGCCACTCAATCGGTACGGTGGTCACAATCGTGGCCAGGTCGCGATATTGGCGCGCCTCAGCTTCATGGCCTAAGAGCGCATTTTTCCAGCGGGTATTGCTTAAGTCGCCCAGATGCTGCAACAGATTTTCGATCGATGCATATTGGTCGATTAATGCCACGGCTGATTTTTGCCCGATACCGGCAACACCCGGGATGTTGTCGGATCCATCCCCCATCAACCCCTTCAAGTCGGGGATCTGTTCCGGCCAGACACCCATTTTCTTCTTCACCTGGTCGCGGTCCATGCGGTCGAGGTCGGAAATGCCCGTGCGTGCCGTCAACAGCACCGTCACCGAGTCGCCCACCAATTGCAACAAATCGCGGTCGCCGGTGACGATGAGAGAGTGAAATCCCCGTTCTGCGCCCATCACCGCCAGCGTTCCGAGCGTATCATCCGCCTCAAACCCACCCACAGCCAACACCGGTACACCCAAGCGGTCTAACAAGTCGCGAAGGTACGGCACCTGCTGGCGAAAGTCATCGGGGGTCTCAGCGCGCTGCGCCTTGTACGCCGCATACTGGGTGTGGCGAAACGTCGCTTCCGGGGCGTCAAAAACCACCACCAAACGATGTGGCAATTCCTGTTCGGCCACCTTTAGTAACATGGTGGTAAATCCATGTATGGCGCCTGTTGGTATTCCCTTACTGGTGGTCAACGGCGGTAAGGCATGGTATGCGCGGAATAAAAGGCTATGACCATCGATTAAGAGTTGGGTCGGCATCTCTAAGCGAGGCTCCCTCGATATCAGAGTTTGTCGAGCGGATCAACCGGCCAATACGCAGAGACCGCCCACATGATATAGTCTATGGTAGCAAATCGCACGTTTCGCGGAAAGCGCTTTCGTGCGGTCAAGGAGGCAGACATGGCCGAGTGGTATTTTATTCATGGGGCGGCTTCGAGCCGTCTGACCTGGACGCGGCAAATGCGCGTCATACCCTCGGCGAAGCGCGCCGAACTTCCGGCGCTAAACGATGTAACCCCCGACCATCTGATTGAAGCTTGGGCCGAGTGGTGCCTCAATGACCTGAACAAGCCTTCCATTATCGTGGGACATTCAATGGGCGGCGCCATTGCCCAAATGATGGCGTTAAAGTCTCCGACCCAGGTACGGGGTCTAGTACTGGTCGGAACCGGCCCCCGGCTCCCTGTCAATCCGGCACTGATTGAAGCGCTGCGGCAGACGCCGGCGGCGGCGCTGGAGCAAATTACACGCTGGTCGCTGTCGCGAACACCCGAACCGGAGCTTTTAGCCAATAGTCTGGAACAAGCCCGGACTTATGATCCCGATCGGGCCATCCGCGAATTTCTGGCCTGCTCCTACTTCGATGTCCGATCCCGTCTTGCCACCATCCGCTGTCCCCGGGCCCTCATCGGCGCGGACCAAGACCGAATGACGCCCATAGCTCTTTTGGAAGAGTTTCGCGCGATCTGGCCTGACGTTCCTCTTCACGTGGTTCACGGCGCCAGCCATTTGATGATGCTCGAAAAACCCGACGCTTTCAATGACATCCTTTTGACCATCAGTCAGACGTTGGCGGCCGAGTGACGCGCCACTCGCGGACGTAAGGTCTAACCGTTTCCTAAAAGTCTATGCCTATCCATTATTGTAATTTAGGTATGGGCCGAAAGCTTGTTGGCATTCGTGAAGCGACGGAATTCTTAACTGCGGAATCTGATACCCACGCAGACTCTTGTCAACGACCCCCACCTGAGCCTGTGGCGCGAGGTGGGGGCTTGTGAGGAGACCCTCACATCGTAAGTATTTTACTAGACCGTTTTCCTGGGCGCTTCGGGACTAACGCACGGAATGTTTCCCCCACGAGCGAAGGGGCGCGAGTATCCGCGTCAGGGGCGGTGTTCCACTGCACGATACAGCCCGAAGTCGCAAGGTCGCTGTGTCGCCGTCGTGATATAAACAAGCGATAGCCCCGCATTTTGGGAATTTGAGGTTCGGAACGGCCGACGGGACGCCGACCGGGTAACCGAGCAGATGGCCGAGGATTTACGCCACCTGTCCGTGGACCAGCTGGCCGAGCGGACGCTCGGCCGGGATCGGGGCGTCGCCAAGCCCTCGGTCACCTCCGACGGCCAGATCTTTGATCTCCACCCTCAGATGGGACGGGGACCGTCCCGTACATGTGGTGGTCGCAGATAATCTGTCATTACCGTCTATCAGCCGGATCCGATGCGATGGGATGCGAGTTTTTCAAGGAGGCAACCATGACCTACGTGATTTGTAAGAGTGGAACGCCGGAAGCTGGGAAGACCACGGTTACCTTGGAGCGAGGCAAAACCCTCATCGTCTTTCGCCGAGTGCCGGCCCAGATTTGCCCCAACTGTGGGGAGAGTTATCTCGACGACGGCGTGGTCGATGAAGTGTACCATGCTGCTGATGAGGCTGCTAACGCTGGCGTGGAAGTCGATGTGCGCGAATTTCATCACGTCTCTGCGTAGCTGCTAACATCATGTTCTAGTGCGTTTATGGGGGTATGTACGGGAAGGGTGGCCGGTCAAGATTGAGAACCAAGGGACGATTAATCGTGGGGTGCGAGCTCAAGAAATGCCGCGTCCGACTCGGCGATAAAGTGCTGCACCGACGGGAACCGAGAGCGCAACACGTCCGCGATTGCGCGGGTGGTCGCATTGCCGATGCGCACCCAAATGACCTTCGGCGGGGCACCGCGTAACATGCTCCGTTGGTAGAAATCGATGTCTTTTGTCACGATAGCGCAGTGCTTTCGCACGGCATAACGCCAGATCTCTTCATCCGGCTGGCCGGTGAGCCCCACATCGCGCACGTGGAGACTGTGCGGATACACATCGGCCAACTGCTCGACCAGGCGCAACGAGAGATTCTCATCGAACAACAGGGTCACAGCGAAGTAAAAAGGCGGCGCTCACGGTCGGCCGCAAAAGCCAAAGCCGCACGAACGTCCTCGTCGTGCAGGTCCGGAAAGTCGGCCACAATGTCAGACGGCGACATACCTCCCGCGAGGTAATCGAGAATATCGGCAACGGTAATGCGCGTTCCCCGAATGATGGGTTTTCCGCTCCGAATCGTCGGATCCAGCACGATCCGATCATGGTAGTCGGTCACGTAATCGCCTCCTTCACTTGATTATACTGCCGACAAAGTAACCGGCTCAAGCGGATGCTTTCGACAGCAGAAACTCCTCACCTGCCGCGTCAACCCACCCCGTGAGTCTCACCGACCACGCTGTATCGTGTGCCATTATCGTCAGGGACTGCGCTCACGATGCGGCGGGCATGATTGTGACACCAAAAGCCCGAATTCGGCTGAAACCTTCCCGTCCAACAACCCTGGGGTGACCGGGACGGTGCTGAATAATCATGCTGGGACAATCGTTGTCAAAGCTGTCATAGCGTGATGCGGCGCTTTCGGGGGCGAGTGTGCACTAAGCCAGCATCAGAGAAGGCGTAGGATGGTCTGCTCGCAGGAATGAATCGGATGCGCTCGGAAACATCGATTGGCCTTATCCCGTTTTGAGAAGGAAGGGACGGTGATGGCATGAGGCGGACAGCCTGGGTGATGATCACAGGAAGTCTTGTTGTAGGGGTAGGCCTTGCCATAATTAGCATTCATGCGCTGCAGGCACCGCATTCACCCAGCCCGAGCTATTTGGCGAAATCAGGCATCGACGTGAGGCCGATACGTCGGCACGAACCCATCTCGAAGCAACGAGCGCAGCAGATAGCTCACTCATCTTGCCCGGCGCTCAAATCGCTCGGGCCGACGTCAGTGGAGCTTGTCTCGGTCTCCCTACGGAACTTGCCGCAACTCCGCACGCCTCGGGCGGCATGGCTGGTGACATGGAATCAGACCTCCAATTCGCAGGGGCCCGGCCCGGGGGTCGTCTACCACCACATGAACGAACTAGTGAATGCGAAGACGGGCCAGGTGTTACTCATCTTTCCGAGTCGCTAACTCCCCGGGCGAGTGTCCGCTGCCCTGGGCCGATCCTTCACGCAGCTAATCATGCACACTCGGGGGCGAATCTTCCTCAAGAATATCACGGTACGTCCGACCTACATGGTACGGTAAGGCTATCTAGCAAGGGACCACAGAGGCCACTGTGATGGGTTGGAGATGAGTGCATGCTGAATTCCATGCCGCCCGAGTGGAGCCGGCGCGTTCGGGCGCTCCCCGAGTTCGCCGACACCCGCCAGTGGAACTGCCTACGCCACGGCCGCCATTCGGAAGTCTGGCGTGTGACCTTGGCTTCGGGCGCGACGCTGATTGCCAAACGTGGTGTGGGAACCGAGGTGCGGGAACCTCAGGTTTACCACGACTTACTCGATCCTCTGGCGTTGCCGCACCCCACCGTCTTCGCGGCACTGCCCGATGCCGACGCCCAGATTCTGTGTGCGCACGCTGGCGGACCTGCGACGTCACGCCGCCGCACGTCTGCACAAGAACGGATGGCCCGCCGCGGTACACACGACCTACGCTCTGCCTGCCGACGCCTATAGGGTGTCTGTGCAGCGGGTAATGGATCGCGCGGTACTCGATCCGCCGTAACGGGGCGTGTTGACCCGAGTGCGCGAGACCCTGCCCCGACACGTGGAGTGGCCGTATGACACCGGGCGCATGACCATCACCCATAACGACTGCAACGCCAAGAACCTGATCGTGACCGCTCACGGCGTGCGGGCGATTGACTGGTCGCATGCGGAGTTAACGCCACATCTCGGCGACCTGTATTGTCTCCTGCGCGACGCGACACGGCATGGGGTGGCCACACCCGACGTGGTGGACCCATACCTGGCGCGCGACCCGGTGACTGATAGTGCCTGGCACATCCCGAGGGGGGCCTCTGCTGGTTGATTCGGGGACTGAATTGGACGTGGGACATCGGTAGCCGGATGGCAGACGTGGCTCCCGTGACTGCAGCGATGATCGGGGCCATGGCCGAGTGCCTGGACCGGATGGAATACTTGTAACCGGCACGTCAGTCGTCGACCTACGGAACTTATGGGGAAGTCCGCGAAGGAACACCTCGTGCTTGCCGTCGAATTAAACCGGCGGCGTTGTTTCATGTGGAGGTAATAGCTCTACGGACATGACCTCGGAATGAAGGGGTGGTTCTTTGAGTCCTGTTGTCGAATTCGAGACAGCACGCCTGTGGTTGCGACAACCAGTCGAGGCCGATATCCCCACTCGTGTCGAGATACCCCGCGATCCGGAAGAGAATCGGATGTATGGTGGAGACGGTAGTCCCAAAACGTTTTCGCCCGACGAGGTCCGCGCGAAGTTGTCCGCCTTAACGGCAGGGAACAGCGCTGTCAGTCGATCATGGATACTGGCCGCCAAAGTCTGGCCCGACAGTACCGCTATTTCCCAGCCGCAAGGTCGGTATATCGGGCACATCACCATTTTTGACATCGACCCTGATCATCGGAATGCCCGTCTTCGCATGGGCATCTATGACCGCCGATTTTGGTCGCGTGGATACGGTCGCGAGGCGGTTCGGCGTATTTTGCAGCACACCTTTGACGACCTGAACCTACACCGGGTGGCTCTGCGGGTGGCCGCCTATAATGTGCGAGCTATTCGCAGCTACGCAAGCTGTGGGTTCGTCGTGGAGGGCCGCGAGCGGGAGTCCCTGTGGTTGGACGACCGGTGGTGGGATGACCTGTGGATGGGGATTCTGGATTCTGAGTTGAAACGTTGACTGACTTGGCCACGGAGACGTGGCTGCGTTTACGGGGGGCGAGTGTCCCGAAAGACGTCCCATGGCGTATGCCGAAAAGAGTGTCGCCACTCGCACTCACATTCAGAGCTCCGCGCGGAACGTCTTTCCCAGCTCCGGTCCCAACCCAAAATAGTGGCGGAAGTTGTAGATGAGCGGACTCCAAACCGTCGGGTCGATATGCGAGTCGTCGACCACAATGGTTTCGTGGGCATGGACCCTGACGGCTTGGACCTGGATAATGCTAAAATGGGTACCCGTGCCCGACATCCGCAGGTCCACGAGCTTGGCCTCGATTTGGAGCGGGCATTCGGTAATCCGATTCGGGCGTACGTCGTGTGATGGGGCCGCCGTCAGGCCGGAGACCCCAAACTTGTCGGACTCGGAACGGAACACGCCCTGCTTGTGATCGGGGACAGGCTGTGCTCCGGTGAATGGAGCTAGTGCCTCCACGCGCTCCCATAGTTCGGGGCTAGGGACGTTCACGACACACTCGCCGTGTCGTCGGAGATTGGCCAACCCGTGTCCCCCGTCACCTAGTCCCAAGACGAGGCGATTGCCCAGTGCCCAGGCCGATGACATCGGGGTAATGTTGCTGGTTCCGTCGCTGTTTAATGTTGTGAGCAGCACGACCGGTGTCCCAAAGTATAAGATCTTCGGATGGACGATCCGAGTTTGGTTCGATTGCTCTAGACGTTGCTTCATGGCATTGCCTCCCATACGCTTTTTCGGTTTCGCCGCTATTGTACGGCGGAAAATATTCGATTAGTATCGAATTATGAATGTTATAGCGGACAAATGAACGGAGGCGTGGGATGACCATACCGAATCTTGTGGAGGTCGCTTCCTTGATTGGCGACGAATCCCGGGCATCCATGTTGATGTGTTTGCTCGGGGGCAAGGCTTTACCGGCCAACGAACTCGCCCGCGCCGCGCGTGTGACGCCGCAAACTGCCAGTTCGCATCTCGCCAAGATGGTGGCAGGGGGATTGTTGGTCCACGAATCATACGGTCGGCACCGATATTATCGGTTGGCGAACGCCGAGGTCGGGCTGGCGCTGGAAGCGCTCAACACCATTGCGTCCCCTAAGCCGGTTCGCTCCCTTCGGGAATCGGATGAATCGCGCGCCCTGCGATTTGCCCGGACCTGCTATGACCATCTGGCCGGGGAGGTCGGGGTCGCGTTAACCGATAAGATGGTGGAACTTGGCCTGATTCAGGTCGAGGGACGGGACTTCGTGGTTACGGTGGACGGGTCCAAATGGTTCCACGAATTCGGCATAGATGTGGCGGGCATCCGGCGCGGACGACGTCACTTCGCTCGGCAATGCTTGGATTGGAGCGAACGCCGGCATCATCTGGCCGGGGCGCTTGGTGCGGCGCTCACGAACCGGCTACTCGAACTCACGTGGGTCGAGCGGGTTGCGCGAGGGCGCGCTGTGCGAGTAACGTCGGCAGGGTTTGTGGGGTTCGAACGGGAACTGAGGATAAAGTTCTAGGTTGGCGTTGGTTAACGCAGCGAATCAGGCGCTGTCGGGGGCGTATGTGCCCTAAGGCGTGTCGGCGGTGAAGACTGTCGGTCGCCCCGCAGGTCATTGTATAATGAGTCAAAGGAGATGATCGGCATGGCGCGATACACGGTAATGGTCGAGCGCGGCGACGGCGAATTTTTCGCCTATGTGCCTGCCTTGCCGGGCTGTGCGAGTGTGGGCCAGACCCGGGGCCAAGCACTGGATAATGTGGTGGACGCGATCCACCTGACCCTGGGCTATCTCGCCGAACAGGGCATTCCCGTGCTCGATTCTGTGGAAACGATTGCACAAGTCGAGATCGACTGATGCCGCCGCTTCCACGCCTCACTGCGCGCGAACGTTGCAAAAACTGCATCGGTTGGGATTCATTGACGTGCGTCAGAACGGTAGCCATTTGTTGATACGCCATTTCAGCAACCCGCAGCGCTATGCCATTATCCCGATACACAGTCGCGGAACAATACCTCCGGGCACCCTGAAACACATTTTGGACTCCGCCCAAGTTCCCATCGAAATGCTCGAAGACGCCTAAACGTTACGCACCGTGCTGATACTTCTGTGTGCTTGACGCGATCAAAGATATCTGTGGTTGATCATCGGCTATTGGGGGCGAGTGTCCCGTAACGACTTCCGCATGCGGTCACCGACTTTTCGGGTAGCCAAGCTTCGTGGGCACAAGCGCCGTACACAATCTCCGCTGTGGCCGGAAGTCGAGTGTCGACATCGAGTTAATCAGCAATTTCCAGTAGGTGGTATTATTTTAGCGACACGCAGAACCGTGGGAGTCTAGGAGGTGCGGATGAATCGCGGAGGATGGTTGAAACATTCTTGGCTGGACGAAGATAATCGTGTCGTGCACACCACCATGAGCACGCCGGCCCAGGGCATTATTGTCGCGCGGGTCGACCTCCAGACTAGCTCGGTGGAAGTTATTGAGACGCAATTCGCGGATCCGGCCACCACCGTGACGCCCATCCATCGATAAAGCGCACATCCTGCACGGTGCTCAAGCGTTCGAGCGCGGCCAACGACCGCGGTATCCAAACGACATCCGGTGGTTTGAGGAGAAGGTCGTGTTCGACACCTGGTGGGAGTCCTACGAATGGGTGTCCTCAGATATCTATAATGCCATTGGGGGAAATCAGTACGATGGATTCCGGACCTCCGATGAAAAAATGGCGGCAGCCTTGGTGTACTTGCTCACGCAGCTCAACACGCTTGGGGGCCCGACGTTTCGGATATTCGCCCGGCGCGAGGCTGGCGGAGACAGGTCTTACTTTCGGGTCTGGGTTGAGCGGATCCGGCATCCACTTAACGAACTCTAGGGGCGCGTGTCCCACAAGGATTCTGCTCCAAAGCGCCGAAGCCGAATGCGAGACGGCATGGGCGGCCATGAGGCGAGGAATTCGACCCATCGGGACATGTGGGTCGGTCGGTGCAGGTAGCCGCGACATGGCCGCCGACAGGGAGGCACATCGCATGATTATACCTTCGAATGATGTTGGCTTGGCGAACCGACTGTTGGCGCGCCTCCGTCCTTTTGAGACTTACTGCGCCGGGTCCGTGGTGCCACCGGGATATGAGTCTTATTGCCGGATCTTGCATCCGGCCGAGGGCGCTCACGGGAAGTTGGTCACTTGGGACACCATTGCCGCGTGGGCTGGACGGATTTATCACCCGGCGATGCAATTTGAGGCGATCGCGACACCACGCCCAAACTTTGGAGCCCCTCCAGCGCCGTGGGACGGTCAGATGCCGTGGGATCTGCCCATCGACCACGTGACGACGTTGGTCAACCTTCTTAAGCCCTTTACTCAGCACCCCGATCAGATGTGGTATTTGGTATGGGAAGGGTATGGGGAGCGCGCCCGGCTGCTGGCCGAAAGACCGCAGCGGAAATATGTCGTGTACCGGGGTGAGCTCGGCGACCTTAAGCACTTTTACGAGTGGCCGCGGCGGCACCCCGCCGACTATTGGTTTCCGCAGGATCAGGCCTGGTGCGTGGCCAGCGATGTAGACCTTTACTGGACCTACGTGGGCGGCACCCAGCGTTGCATCGCGGCAATTCTAAGTTGTGCAGATCTGGAGGCCGTTCCGGTGGACCTGGACCAAGGGCTCACCGTCGATTCGGACCTAGTCAATCGGCTTTCGCCCGAAGAAAAGTCTCGCTGGAGTTGATAGCAGCGCTCTGTCCACGTACTTCTCTACTTGCGTCGTGCGCATACGGGGGCGAGAGTCCCGCAGGGTGCACTGAAGATGTCGAAGGCTTGTGTTCGGCTGACCAGCGCGGGGATGCTATACTACGATTACGTGGAGGTGGCTCCCATGCCGGTCGAACGCGAAGAGATTCAACGCCTCATCGAAACGATTCCCCCGGAACGCTTGCCCATGCTCGACCGTATCGTTCGCTGGCTAGCCAGTGAGGGCGGTGAGCGAGAACTGATTTGGGATCCAGACGAAGTCGCCTTGATCCGGGACATCGTTGCGCATGAAAACAACGAGCGGTTTTTCGGCGCCGACGAGGCCGATCGCTACCTCAGGTATTTGTCCGCCCACGACGAGAC
>JAKACZ010000093.1 GCA_021820965.1 Bacillota bacterium
TGGGAAAGATTCCGTGGCGTTGGTCCTGCCGTGCCTGGGAAAACGGTCTAGTACAATGCTTACGATGTAAAAGTCTCTTCACAAGCCCCCACCTCGAGCGTGAAGCTCAGGTGGGGGTCATTGACTCTTCTGGTTCCGGACTGTGAGCGTTCTCGCTACGTAATTGGTTTTGGATTGCGGGCAGGTCATGACGCACCACGTCCCACACCGTCTCTAGGTCGACATCTGCATAGCCGGAATGAGGACGTTTCCCAATGCCCTCAAACGCCATGCCTCAAGCTCCGGATGGGATTGGCGAAATTCCTCCGATAATCGTTCCGCGGCCTCCCCCGCAATTTCAAGCTGCCGAATAATGGCGGATTGGGTAAACTCATCGGCCATGAATTCCGCTCGTGTGATCCGATTGGCCCACTGGATGGCCTTCGCAATGGCATCCTGGATGTGTCGAACGTACAGTTCTTCATGATGGCGCGACATAAATGGTTTGCGCCTCCCGTAATACGTCCTCTCGAATAACGGGGTCCAGTAAGTGCGGTTTCACGAGGTCAACGGAACGGCCCCAGACATCCTCCAACGCTAAGAGGAGATCGATCCATCCCAGACCGCGGGCGGAGGAATCCGGTCGCAAAGTACAGAGCACATCGATGTCGCTCTGATCGTGGAAGTCAGCCCGTAGCATAGACCCGAATATCCGAAGATCTTGTACGCCAAACTCCTGGCAAATCTTCACGACCTGATTAAGATGCAAGTCTATTGGCAGATTGGACCGTGGAATAGCCACAGAATCGTTCCCCCTACCTCGTCCCGTTCAACGATTTTTGGTTCACTTGAGAAGGTATCCACAACAGACGACAACCCCATAGACGGCTCCAGATAAATGATAACAGAAAATTATGCTAGGTCGCTATCCGGCCCATATATGCATTAAGGATCCTCTACTCACGCAGGGTGGTCCAACCAAGTTTTGGCACAATACGGTAGATTATTCGGAGGGCCCCATAACCCGGATTTTGCATAACACGGGCCGAATCACTCGCGGTAAAGAAGGAGACCACCCAGTCCTCGGTTGTGTTCCGGGGACACAAAAGGGAAAATATGGTACAAACAGTCTATGCGTATTAAATCTGTCTTAGACGCCATTCCACCCCGTTCTCCGTGGTATCCGCTTGAACCCATTGGAGTTGGCTCGCCCGTGGTGGAGGGTCTAAGGAGTTACATCACCCGCATGGCGAGCCAACACCGGGTACGAGTATCCACCTTTACGCGTCCTCGTTGGACAGGTCTTGTAGCGGTGGTCAACTTTCAGACGTTGAATGCGCTAGCGGGTACTGCCCGGGATTGGGTGGACCTTATTCAAGCGAGGACTGGACGAAATGACGTGTGGTTGAGCACATGCCTACCCTTGGGGAACGCCATTTCACCCCAGAACTTGTTGGCTCCATGGCAAAGATGGTGTCGGGAATGCTATCAAGCATGGTCTGACGGTTAGCGTGTACTATATGAACCATTGCTTTGGAGCCTTCGGATTGTCGAGGTCTGTTCAGAGCACCACACGCGCTTGATAGATCAGTGTCCTCACTGTGGCCGCCAATTCACCCCACTCAGGGCAGTGGTGCAATCGGGACTTTGTTCATGGTGTCACGGGTGGCTGGGCAGTTTCGAGCATCGTCAGGTGCTTTCACCATCGAACGACCAACTGTCGGTAGAAGCGCTTGTTGCATACTGTTCAGCGAATGGTGGGCCACCAAAGTCCGCTCTTCAGCAAGATCTAACATCCATCATAGGTCGGTACGGACTTAGGACGCTACAATCCCGGGTAGGCGGATCCGGTTTGTTCGCTTATTGCTATCGTTCGAACGGTATGGTCATCCCAAATATTCGACCTCAGCCATCCATCGATCCTTGGGTGTTTCGCGAACTCGGCAATGCGTCCTTCGGCGATGCGCGGTTAACCGCGCGAGCGTTGCGAATCGTGAGCGATTGTGCGCGGAATCCAGATCTCTCGTTAGCCAGTCTCTATCAGGGCGATTGGGGAAGCTTGAAGGCCTGCTATCGGTTTTTTGATAAGGCCGGCGTGACCTCGGCCCAGATCTTAGCCCCCCATCAAGCGGCGGCGTGGGCACGGTGTGCGCAAGAAGAGTGGGTCTGTAGGCTAAGCATCCAGCGCCGCGTCCCCTTGCGGGGACCGATTTCTGGATGCTCGCCCCCGAACCGTCCGTACACCTCTCGATGTATACGGCTCTCCATGGACTCATCATGTGGCGGGCAGAGGGTCTGCCACTGTTCCACTGTTCCCCCATCCCCATCAAAGCGGTTGAGATGCCTCACGCATCGGCTCCACAGCATGGGGGAGAGTCCCCTGCTCTCCTTGGCCATGTGACCGGCTTTCCCGGCCTCAGACTACTACGAGAGCTCCGTGACCATGCCGAGTTTTCGACCCGGTGGCCATAGCTGGACTTACCAGCGTCTCGGTTTAGGTCATCCCTGGTTAGACGGAATCGAACCAGCGCGAACGGTTCTCGGATGCGACGTTAGTCATTTTCCGCTGATGGCGGCTGGGCGGGTACGAGATAGGGTGGCGTCCGTTGCGATCAACCAGAAAGTACATTGAGCAACAAGAAGAGGCGGATATCATCGAGGACAAGGCAAGTCAATAAACCCCTTTAGGGGTAGCCAGAGAAGAGGCCGGCGACATCGCGCCTTTAGGCGCAGCAAGCATCATGCCCTTATAGGGCCAAATTCAAGCCACCCGTTGAACGGGTGGTGTCGTGACTATACCAGTCATCCGGCGACGGAAGGCCTCGGGCCCATTGGGTCGGGTCCGGACCAAGGACTTTTACTGCATAGTGCCTTAGCGATGACCACGGACGGTGTCCCGCTGGGAGTCGTGACGGAAATTCTGTGGGCGCGGGACCCCGACACGCAGGGCAAGTGCTGATCGGAAGCAACGGCCGATCGAAGACAAAATCCCGGAGCAAGTGGCGGCCGGCATTCACACCGTGCTCATCGGGGATCGCGAGGCGGACATTTACGATCTCTTCATCGGGCCGCGTGCGCCTCATCAGCATCTCTTGGTCCGAGGCGCGTGGGATCGGAAACTCGAAAACCCATCGGAACAGCATCTCTGGGCGGTGGCCGAAGCCGCCCCCGTCCGCGGGACGACCGTCGTCACGGTGCGCGCAAGCCTGGCCAGCCTGAGCGCGAGGCCACCTTGGAATTACGGACCACCGTGGTCCAAGTCGCCCGGCCGGGCCATCGCCGGGCGGACACGCCAGCCGCGCCGCCGCTCACGGTGATTCTGGCGCGGGAGATTGATCCGCCGGACGGCCTCGCCCCGATTGAATGGTCACTGCTCACCACGCTGTCCGTGGCGACAGCCGACGATGCGGCCCGCATCGTCAGGTGGTATAGCTAGCGGTGGCGCATCGAACGGCTCCACTTTACGCCGAAGAGTGGGGGCAGTCAGGTCGAGCGCTTGCAATTAGAGACGCGGGAGCGGTTGGAACGGGCTATCACCCTCTATACGATTCGGCCTGGCGCATCCTGTGGATGACCTATCAAGTGCGAATCGACCCCGATCAATCGCCGACGGTGGCCTTTTCGGCGGACGAAATTGACGCCCTAGAGCGGATTGCCGCCGCACAGTCCCCGGCCCGGCGGTCGGGACAGCCCTTCACCCTCCAAGATGCCGTCCGCGCGATGGCCAAACTGGGCGGTTTTCTCGGCCGCAAGAGTGACGGCGAGCCGGGTGTCAAAACCTTGTGGCGAGGTTACCGACAATTACAGCTGATTTGTTGGGGGATTCAGCTCGCCCGCCAGGCACCCTAATTCTGCTGCAGGAGATACCCGTTGCGTTCCGCAACGGGCTATTGGCATGCGCTCATATCCCCTGCGGTCCGAGAGAGCCGAGCGAAACGGAACTGAGATGATTCCCGCAACGCCAAGGTGTGCCTACCATGTTTCGCACAATGTGGCATATTCCACCACTGTAGGTAAAGATTAGACGTCGGGCCAGGCATGGGCTGGACAACGTGGCACGCCGCGACGCGAAACTCTTCGTGCATGGGCAGCAAGGGATTCTACCTACGGTGAGAGAGGGGAGCCGGATGAGCTGAGAGGTTCCAGTCCGGTTCTGGGAGAGCCTCGGGGTGCGATTCCCCGGGGCTACTCGCCTTAAGCCCCGGTTCCGACGCGGCAGATTCCGAGCGGAGTGGTCGTTTGAAGCCGGACCGGAGAAATTGCGTCACGAAGTTATGTTCGAGATGAGGGCAGGCCCCTCGGCGACGCGTTGTAGGAGGAGCCGTCAAACCGCCCCAAGCGGCTGAGGCACAACGGTCTCGGTCGTGAGCGTTGGGGAAAAGGCATGTCAAAGATGTCAGGTGTGCCGCGAAGCAATTTCCGCGCTTTGGCCGGTGTGGTAGGGCTGAGCGGTTTGCCACCTAAGGAAACCACAGGAACTCTCATTGAGGACATGCCTCCTCCTTCAGGAGTATGTATAGCCAAAGGGCTACGTCCCAGCGACCTTGCGACTTCGGGCTGTGTCGTGCGGGCCGAACGCCGCCCCTGACGCGGACGCTCACGCCCCGTCGTTCGCGGAACTTGGGAAACATTCCGTGGCGTTGGTCCCGAAGTGCCCAGGAAAACGGTCTAGTACAATGCTTCGTTGTGAGAGTCTCCTCACAAGCCCCCACCCTGGGGCCGCAGGCTCAGGTGGGGTCATCGACTTCGGCGCCAAGAGGATGCAGCCGGTCGAGGGTCGAGGCGACTATATATCCGGTCATAAAGAATTACAAAAGCAATAGTTATAAAATGCCAACGAGGTCACGTGGTGTTATGGTTCCTCGTTACTCCAAAGCTCCGCTAAGGCTTCCAATGACTCGACCGACCAAAGTTTCCGGGCCACCATGAATAGTTGCGTATCCGTCAGGCTCTTTACGCGGGTGGTCACGTCCGCGGGCAACTCGCCAAAGCGTGCCGACATCACTTCCAAGAGCAACTCAACATGACCTTCAGCCCGCCCTTCCGCCTTGCCTGCGGCCGTACCCGCGGCCGTACCCGCTTCGAGGCCTTGTGCGAGACCCTGTTCGAGACCCCGCTTCCAGCCGCGCTCAATCGCTTCTTGTTCCAACTCCGTTATCAGATCATTCATCCGAATCACCTCTTTCATAGAGTTTAGCACCTCGGGG
>JAKACZ010000057.1 GCA_021820965.1 Bacillota bacterium
CGACTTCATCGTCCTGTTTCGTGATGCACGGGGGATTCCCTGCCCGGGTGAATTATGTGACGCGGGGGTGGGTGAATTATTTGGCGTTTTTCGCGCTTATGCGGGTGAATTATTTGGCGTTCGACAAACTGGGATCGGTCAACCCCGGGGGGTGGCAGCATGCACCCGCCGAAAACCACTTTTCGCCCCGTTGATTTTTCGACAGGTGGCCACCCGCAATCTCGCTATAAGTCGAGGTGCCATTCCTCGGATCTGGTTGACACGAGCCTAAGGGGCATTTC
This sequence comes from Bacillota bacterium, assembly GCA_021820965.1. GTDB lineage: Bacteria > Bacillota > Sulfobacillia > Sulfobacillales > Sulfobacillaceae > Sulfobacillus_B. The sequence goes on from JAKACZ010000057.1 coordinate 282, forward strand.
AGCCTAAGCGGGAAGATGGGGGCGTCGCTTGCGATGCGGTCCAGGCATGCACCATTGGCCCGGCATGACCGATATAGCTCGGTCTTGAGCGCGCTTTTGCAGTGGGTTGTTCCCCGTGAATCTATCGATCGATCATCTTGTCGTGGAGATATATCCGCAAACAAGCTTGACAGGGGCCGCTGGGCCTCGTATGGTTAAAGTGTACCACTCGTCATGGTACACGTAGACACTTGGAATCAGGAGGCGCGCCCATGTGGTTTCGGGTGGATCCCCGATTAGCCACGCCGGTATACCAGCAAGTTGTGGACGGCGTCAAAGAAGCGGTCGCCAAGGGACTTTTGCGGCAAGGCGATCGGCTTCCCTCTGTGCGCGAACTGGCCACGCTGATGACGCTGAACCACAATACCGTGGCCAAAGCATACCAAGAGCTGGAGCGGGAGCGGGTTATCGAGGTCATCCGCGGCCGGGGAACCTATGTGGCTGAGCCGGGGACGCTCCCTGACCGGACCGAGCGAGTCGCTAAGATGTCTGAAACTATTAAGCAGCTCTTGATCGAAGCGCATCATTTACAAATGACCGAAGGTGACCTCCTGACGCTATTTCAAGAAGGCATGAGTGAATGGCAACGGGAGAAGGGACGGGAAACGGATGACCGTGGCAATTGACATGCAGGGTGTGACGAAAGAGTTTCGCGGGCGCCCTGCCTTAAGCGATATCAGCTGGATAGTTGAAACCGGCAGCATTCATGGTCTAATTGGGGCGAACGGGGCAGGCAAGACCACCCTCTTGCGGTTAGCACTCGGGTTGCTGTGGCCGGACCAGGGAACTATTGCCATTCTTGGCCAGAGGCTGGAGCGGGAGAATGCCCCTCTCCGGCAACGTGTGCACTATGCCGCCTCGGGGCGGACGCTAGCTCCGGGGTTTCGGGTGGCGGAGTGGCTCCGTTATGCGAGCCTCTTGTACGAACGTTGGGATGCGACACGGTGCCAGCGGCTGATTAAAGCACTCGAAGTCGATCCCGACAAGGTCATCGGACATCTCTCCCACGGTATGCAGACGAGTCTGCAACTGGTGGTCGCCATCGCGTCCAGGCCTGATCTGCTCTTGCTCGACGAGCCTACCAACGGGCTCGATGTGGTGGTCAAGCGCCAGATCCTCCAACTTATTATCGACATGGCGGCGGCGGAGGGCACCACGGTTGTGATAGCAAGCCACAACATTGAGGATATTGAACGGATGGCTGACACCATCTCGGTGTTGTACCGCGGTCAGTTCATCTTGAAAGGCGAAATGGAGTCCATCAAAAATCACATGCATCGGCTGCAAGTGGTGATTCCCGGAGAGTGGCCTTCGGACGTGGCACAGGACCCGCGCATCACCCGCGTCGAGCGCCGCGGGCACGTTGGGTTGGTCACGGTGCAGGGGCCGGCCGAGCCGGTGGTGGCCCTGTTGCAAAAGGCGGGGGCCACGTTGGTAGAACCGATTGACATGGATTTGACCGACGTGTTTCGGGCGGTCTTGGAAAAGGAGGGATATACGCGTGAAGCCCTTGAGTGGGACTCCCTCGCCTAGCTCGGTGCGGGTGCGGGCGATTCGGTACCGTGAGCGACGAGCGAATCGGGCACTGTACATCGGAGCGATGATTCTCATGGGTTTGCCCTGGATCTGGGAACTCATCACCACGGCGCTCTCGCCATGGAATTCCTATACGGTAATGTATCTTAAAGACATCATCCTGATGTTTACCGGAAGACAGCCCAACCCCTTATACTACGACATGATCGTCGCGGGTCTTTTGGGCATTGGGCTGGTGTGGAATGATCGTGGGCGGGGATTTCTGGATCACGTGTTGGAAGGCCCAGTCACGAGACGTCAGATCTTCCTCACCAAAGTGCTGTTTGGGATATGCACCATCGTGGCGGCATTCTTGGGGATTTTGATTGCCATGGGGATCGCCCTGATATCTATCCACAAGCTGGGACTGATTGATGCGGTGCTTGAGCGGTCAATTCTGGCAACGGCTGCCGGCGTGTTGGTATTTATGGTCGTGATGAGTTTGACCTCCGCGATTGGCAGCGTCGTCTTCACGGCGATAGCCGCAGGGTTGGTATCGATGGTGCCGCAGCTGACTGCCGCACTGTATGTCCTCGCCGTCGGCGGTTGGATCCATCCGATAACCAGTAGCCAAGACAACATCTACGCCCTAATCCAACAATTCTCGCCCCTTCCGCCCAACTATCCGCTGGGTCCCTCCCAACTGATATTCACGGCTATCTTCGCCGTGCTGTCTCTCTTGCTGGGGAGTCTGGGCCTAAGGTGGTGGTCTCGGGTCGCCCAGGAACGATTCCACGAGCCGTTTCTCTTTCCGTGGCTGTGGAACCTTTTCTACGCCGCCCTGGCGATTGTCTCAGGCGTTATTTTTGACGGCGTTGCGAATGCGTCGCTGCGGTACTCGCAGGTTTCTGTATGGATTTTCCCTGCGGTATGGGCGGGTCTCGCGTTCATCCTTTGGTTTGTCTGGCGAAGAATCGTTCTGTGGGTGGGGAAAACCGCGCTGCGTTGGGGACCCGGTGCGGAATTTTAGCGTGAATCGATACCGAAAGAGGTCCGATGACGTTGAGAAACTATGGAGGCTTAGGGGAATCTCCCCGTTTAGAGGCAAGGAGGATGGTTATGAGTCAAGTAGCGCCAGATCTCGCGGATGTCATGATTAACTTTCACAATGTGACCAAACGCTACGGCCGGGTGACGGCGGTGGATCACGTATCCTTTCAGGTGTACCGCGGTGACATCTGCGGATTTCTCGGTCCCAATGGCGCCGGTAAAACGACCAGCCTGCGTATGCTGTTGGGGCTGGTCGGTCCGACCTCCGGTCGGATCGCGATTCAGGGCATTGATATTCAGAAGGACACCTCCGCCGCGTTGGATGGGGTGGGAGCCATCATTGAGGAGTCGCACTTTTATCCCTACCTGACCGGCGAGCAAAACCTGAGGCAGGTCTTGCGGCTGCGCGGCTTGGGCGCCACATCGGCCGACATCCGCCGCCGGATGGACGAGGTGGGATTGGCCGACGCCTCCAACCGCCGGGTGAAAGGCTATTCGCTGGGCATGCGCCAGCGCCTAGCGCTGGCCTTAGCGATGCTGCAGGACCCCGCTATTCTCATCCTGGATGAGCCCATGAACGGCCTGGACCCGGCTGCCATGCGCGAATTTCGCCTACATTTGATGAAGCTCGCCGAGTCGGGCGTGACCATCCTGCTTTCAAGCCACATTCTCTCCGAAGTCGAGCAGGTAGCCTCGCGCCTGATCTTCATCAACCACGGCCGCGTGGTGGGCATCGAGGACCGGCGCCAGGCGCGGGGGGTTCAGGCCTATGTCCGTTCGGCGGACCCAGAGAAACTGGGACAATGGCTGGAGCGACAATCGACCCACGCCACGGAGCTGGAAGACGGCGCCTTTGCCGTCCCGTTGGAACGGCCTGAGGATATCGCGTTTCTTATCCGCACATTGGTGCAGGCCGATATCAGCATCCTGGAAGCCAAGCCCTATGCCGAAAATCTGGAGCGACAGTACATAGACCGTATGACCCATCACGAGGAGGTCTTGCAAAATGCCAAAGTCTAGCCGCACCATCTTTGCCGCGCTGTACCACAACGAACTGGAGAAACTATGGGCGCATCGGGGTAAAAGTCTCATCATTGCCTTCCTGATCATCGTGGTGGGCGGAGTTCTGTTGGTCTGGCACAGCAACCAGCAACAACAAGCCAGTATGAAGAGCACCATTGTCTCGGAACAGCAGCAGATTGTGCAGCTGCGAAGACAAGAGGCTCGGGCTTCGGGCCAACAAAAGCAGCAAATTGCCGCCCAAATTCAAAACACCAAAAGCTTGGTGCGGCAGATGCAGGCCCAAAACGGTGCCATCAATGTCAAGCAGCAAATCAAACAGTTAAAGGTATCCGTGTCTCACCTGCCGCGCTTGCAACGCGGTCAAGGGCTCGAGATGCTGGCGCAATACCGGGCCATGCGGGCGCACGGCATTGTCTGGTACAACCCCGGCGTCAACAACGGCCTAAAATTGGTGGGCGACCTCTTCGCTAGCGCTGCCATGCTTATCTTTGCGCTTGTGGCGGTGGGTGTGTCCAGTGATCGGGTGTCGTCCGAACTGGAAAGCGGTACCTGGGGAATGCTGCTGTTGCATGCCCCGCGCCGTATACCGGTCTACCTGGCTAAACTGTTTGCGTCGATTACCGTGACCTGGTCGTTCATGGTGGCAGCAGCCCTGGGATATCTGGGGCTCGGAAGCGCATTGATGGGAGTGGGCAATGCTTCCATTCCGATCGTGGTGGGAGTCCATTTGAAGCAGGGCCCCGGCAATGGGATGCCGCCGATCATTCCCGTGCAAGTCTTTCATACGATATCGCAGGGATCCTATGACCTAGTCGCGTTGGGTTTCGCGATGGTGAGCATGGCCGCAATGATTGCCATCTCTATCGCGCTATCGATGCTGACCCGATCAACGGTGTTTTCCCTGATTGTGAGTGCCGTTCTCGTCATCAGCGGTCAATTGAGCATGGTGGTCGCGCGCACGGCCGGGTGGCTGGCGGTTAGCGATCCGGCGGTGCATCTGCCGTTGATGGCGGACTGGACGGGAAACCTGGGGTTGCAATTCGATTTACCCGCTCTGAATTTGCCGACCGGTCTGACCGTCGTGACAGTCTGGGCTGTAGCTGCCGTACTGGTGGGACTATGGAGCGCGCGGCGGCTTGACGTCTGACCCCAGGTTTCGACAAGATGGGTGGCAGCGCCGTGTCAGTCTCACCGTTTCAGCTGGTTATTAAACATAAATTGCCGGGCCAAGTCAGGAAGGACTTGGCGCCCGCGACGAGCAGGGCGGCGGGTCTAAGCGGGAAGACGTGAATCCCGTCTTAGAGCAGAGCCTGGCCGGTCGGACCGCGTGCAGCCAGTAACCAGGATGTGCTAGTCGGAGCAAGTTGGGCCGCTGACTGCCCGTTCGAGCGCGTAGTGAATCGTGAATCGGACGTTCAGCGTAGTGACCCCTTGGGGGAAAGCTCCGACGACCATGGCTCCGTCGCCTACGGGCGGGACCTATCAGCGACACCAACGCGTGACCGGGCCGGAGTATGAAGCGAATGCTGCCCCTCGGTTGAAGTGGGTGTCGGGGTGTGCAGGAGGCCGAGCCCTGTGGCGATGACGACCCTCGGAAGTCCCCGAAAAACGCGACCCGATGGCAATTGTACGAACAGTTGGATGCGACCGGACTACCCGTTGACGCGGGATCGGGAGGCCGGATAAAAATGCAGCGGGTGGCCCACGGGTTCCCCAAGGAGCACTATATCGACGCGTTCTGCTGGGGGTGAAAGCACTCCCGCGGTCTTTACCGCCCTGCCTGCGTACGCCGAGGCCTGGACCGTGAAGGGCCGGGGCTCCGACCGACACGGCTTTCCGGTCCGTCTCGTATCGCGCGTGAAGCGACGCTTTACTTTCAGACGGGAGTTCTCGTTCTGCCGCGAGGTCTCGGGGCACAACGCCGGTACCCGCTCACGGCCCGCGTTCTTGGGGGCGACCGAAGGCCTTTGCATAGCAGTCGCCCATCGGGCCGGTCAATCGACTTCAACGCCGAGATGGGTGGGGCACACGCAGTCGTTCATTGGCGGTTCTAAGGTGAAGGAGATGGCGTCTTCTTTCCGGCCTGAAGGTCGGGTACCCGCCGCCAATTAGAGATGGTATGAACCCGCCGCTTGTCAGGTATCCTACCGGTACCAAGGGGGGGATTTTTGTGCAGCGGTCGTCACGTGTGATATTCGCCATCATCACTTTTAGCATTGTGCTTTCCCTGGCCGCCGGGTGTGGAGGAAGCCCATCTGCGTCTCCTAATACCAGTAACCACAAAATAACAGCGAACCGCCACGTTCAGAGTAACGGGAAAGGCAATACCGCCAGACATGCCATAAAGCCGCCCAAACCGTACTCTGCGCCGCCGGCTAAACTGCCGTCCGGAAATGCGTCAGCTGGCGCACGTGTGTATTCTACAAGCTGTGAGTCATGTCACGCGCGCGGCGGAACCGGCACCGGGAATGGCCCTAGGTTGGCGAAACCCTCCAATGTGATGGCATCCTTCAAGACGCAGGCAGCCCTGGCGCAATTCATCGCACACAATATGCCGGCGAATAATCCTGGTATCTTAAAAGCCAAGAATGCTGCCGACGTAGCAGCGTACGTATGGCGTTTAGCCGGCGGCAAATAGACCACCCTCATTAGAGGCGCGAACGTGTGAAGACAGCGATATGGCGATGTGCGGGTGGCGGCGAAACGGCAGCGAAGCTGTAGTAGTACATAACGGGGTTTGATTCTATCCGCCAAAGGTCACGCCCCAAAGTTTGTTACGGGCGGTATGTTACGGCTATGTCCCAGGCGAACTCGACATAACCATCCCCATGCCCTCCGAACGCAAACGGCAACAACTGATTGCGGCCCAGTATACCGCCCCCCTACTACGTGGTACGAAATTGGACCCATAGCCGCCAGCCCGTCTATATATTGCCTGCCTATTGACCGCTGGGTCCCAGTGGCAAAGATGCCAACCAATGTGCCATCTGGTGACCCTTCGCGGTCGGACCCCGCATTCTACTGCTAGCCCAACTCTTTGTCTCTGGCGGGACGCTTCAGCCATATTGTCGTACTGTTGTTGCGTTTTGCGTCCCTCTAGAAGAGCTAGACCCAAAAGGCTTGGCATGTCGAAAGGGATATGGCGAATGGTCTGCCCCAAAGAGCGGCTTCAAGAATTGATCGAGCGCCCGCCGGATGACTAAACGTTGGAGGACGTGTGCAACAGAAGGTAGAGCGGGGCCTTGAGGATGGGTGCAAGGGAAAGGTCGAGCGGCGGATGGCCAAATACCGACAAGTAAAATAGGCGCTGGCAGCGTTGGCCGACCTCCAAGCGGCAGTGTGATTCGTCTCAGTATGTTGTGTCTTTGATTACGGAAATTCTCGCTGCTGGTCGATCCTTGTCTTTTCTTTCTCAGCGAGGGGCGAGAAGTGTTCGAGTTCACCAACCCACATCTACGCGAGCTAATTGTTCCTTCCGACCGTCTCATTTACCGCCGCGAAGAGGGTTGTGTGTGGGTTCTCGCCTTAACCCATGGACGACGTGACCTTGGTATCGCGTGAGTGGCTCGGGATTTCACGCGAGGCAATGAGCTTATGAGCTTAGCCTCTGCCTCAAGGTATGGCTGACACAGCGAACGGTACTTCGCTGAGCTAATCAGGAATTATAGGGGGCGAGAGTGCGTCAAGGGATTGAGCAGCTGCTCGGTCGACGTGCTTACAGCGTGTTCCATGTCTTCCCGCCATTCGAACTCTCGGCGCGGAACACTCGGCCGGATTTCAACTGAACGGATGCCTCCAGGGTCCCGTTGCGCTCCGTGAGATGCGGACTCGTTGCGCCGGTGATTTGGTTCTTCGGTCCCATTGCCTGGACGTGCCAACTGTGCCCGCCGTTGGTGGTCCTATACATCAACAGACCGCGAGAAGAAAATCCGGTGGCTTCTGCAATGAGGCCGTTTTTGGGCGTCCAAAAGAGCATGGTCGGCATTCCGAGGGTCCCAGGGAACGTCGACGAGGCGGTGGGGAGCCCCGTTTGATTGACAAACGACCAATGTAGACCGCTATCCGTCGAATGAAAGAGCACAAAGAATTCCATGGCTGTGGCGGGGCTGCCATACACCAGCAACCAGTGAGACGAGCCGCGATCAGTACGGACATAGGACACTGGTGAGGCGACAGACGCGGTGCCTTGCGAACCTGGATGGTGGGCAAGGAATTGATGGATCAGAGTGGTAGCGGTGGTCGGGCGGGGCAACTTGAGGGTGTGCACCACATGTGTTACCAGTGCGCGCTGCGCCTGGGGCGCGGTCACGGTGAGTTCGTACACCCGTCCGGCCACGCTCGTCTCCCCGAGAGAAAAGGTTATCTGTCCGTGCTGGGCCGATTCCTGTTCACTGAGGTAGGGGTGCGGGTAGGGTGGCAGGTTGTTTTGGGGCGTTCCGATGCCAAACCGAGACAAGATCTCGACAGTGTCAGAGAAGGGACCCGATTGCGATAGCGTGACTTGATCGCCCAGATGCCAGGTCCCTGGAATGCGCAACCAGAGGCCACCCCGTTGGATTGTCCGCCAGGTGAGTGTGGATGGCGCCGCGGCGGGGGGCGATGCACCGACTGGGTTCTTGGTTGTTGATGCGAGGTGATGGAGAGAGCCGCACCCGGTGAGGACCATGGCCAATACCATTCCAACACTCTAAAGCCTCCGCGTGCGATCCATCTTTATCCGCATCCTTTGCTTTCACTATTGTTTTTACTGGAATAACGCTGTCGGGAGCTGTTTGGTTGCCGATGAGCCTTTTCCTCACCGTGGAATTAGCGACCAAGTCTATTGTCGAGAGCATGGCGGAAGAATATTGCCAAGCTTCATGAGTGCCAACATCCTTCACACAACTAATAATCGGGCAACGGGGGCGTTAGCGCACTAGCGCCCGTACGTTTGACCCCCCACCATCGGTCTGGGATCAACACGAAGTGTACGCATGCTGGTTCGACTGCCAACTCGGTCGATCCATCACATCATTCCGACACTCTTTCTTATGTATCACCCGCAATGGCGTCAGAAAAATTACCCACTTGCTCGAATACTGTGACGAGCGGATGAGCCGACTCAATTTGAAGAGGGGGCATATTTGTATGCATATCGGAAAACGCGCGATGGCGGCCGCCATCGCGTTAGCTGGCACTGCTGGGCTCACGTTGGGAGCGACCAGCCTATCGTTTGCGGCCAGCGCACCGGTGACGGTACCCAGCGACCTGGGGCAGTTGCCAAGTCATGTGCAGAAATTAGGACAAACCGCGTCGACTCAACCTATGACAATAGCCGTGGCGTTGAAACCATCCGGTAATTTACCGGCTTTTGTCCATCGGTTGGACAGCCTTCCACCGTCCCAGCGCCAATATCTGACGCCGGCCCAGTTTCAGGCCCAATTCGGAAGCCCGGACGCCGCCGCGGTGGCACAATATCTTTCGCAACATGGCCTCAAAGCTTCCGTCATGCCGGGAGGGCTGGTGGTACAGGCGAACGGCACCGAAACTGAGGTGGCCGGCGCCTTCGGAGTGCGGTTTAATAACTTCCGTGCTACCGTGCCCTTCTTTGGCACTCGCACATTTTATCGCGCCGCTTCCCAGCCGGTGCTTCCTCGCTCTTTAGCCCTATCTGTGACCGCCGTTACCGGGATGACCAACGTGCAGTTGGTACACCCGTCGCTGGTGCGCGCGTCGGGATCGGGGGTTGGTTCGTCCCAGTCGCAGTATCCTGACGTGGGTGGAACGCCCATGGATTATTTGCCGGCAGATATTCATGCGGCTTATAATGTCAACCCGGTGTATCAAGACGGGTACCTGGCCCAAAACCAAACCATCGCTATCATGACACTGGCCAATTTCAACCCGGCGGATACGCAGTACTTTTGGCGGCACACGGGATTGCCGGCCATCCCTTCGCTTCACGTAATCGACGTCAATTGGCCGGGCAATCAGCCGAATACCAGCGGCTATCAGGAATCCGTCCTGGATAGTTCGGAATCCGGTGCCATGGCGCCGGGGGCGACGGTCAACGAATATGTCGGATACACTCCGTCGTTCGCCGATATGCTTGAGACGTTTCAAGCCATTGTCAGCAACAATACCGCCTCCGTGATTTCTTCATCATGGGGCGCCGCGGAGGATCAAACCCCCACCGATTACATGACTGCGCTTAACGATGTTTTCATGCAGGCGGCAGCCCAGGGCCAGACTATTCTGCAAGCGTCTGGCGACAGCGGTGCCTATGCGGATACGTCGTCGTCATCGCCAACGGTCCTGTTTCCGGCATCCAGCCCGTATGTGACAGCCACCGGGGGAACGAGCTTGTATCTCACCAACGATACGCGTACCGCGGAAACCGCGTGGAGCTATAATCCGGTGTTGGGCTGGGGATCCGGCGGCGGCTACAGTAGTGTCTATCACGAACCGGCGTGGCAGCTCAATGCCGCCATAACGGATGCGCCCCGCATGCGCGGTGTGCCAGATGTGGCCTTGAATGCCGATCCGACCACCGGCTACCAGATTTATTACGGGGGTGCTTGGAACAATGGGTACGGGGGTACCTCCTTTGCCGCACCCCAGTGGGCTGGGTTTTCGGCCCTTATGGATCAAGCGCTGGGACGCCGGATGGGCAACGAAAACACGCTGACGTACTCGTTAGCATTGACCAGTGCCTATCCTAATGCGTTCTACGATATCACGCAGGGAAACAATGGAGCGTATAGCGCCGGCCCGGGTTGGGACCCGGTTACGGGATGGGGAACGCCTAACATGGCCGGGTTACTGACAGCCATTCAGGGACCTTTGCCTATCTACGAGAGCGTCAGTGCGGCTCAGACCTCGCTCAAGCCGGGGCAGAGCACCACCATTTCCGTGCTGGTCACCGATGCCAAGGGTCAAGGTGAAGCGAATCAACAAATCCAACTCACCTCCAATAGTCTGAACGCCTCGATTTCAAGTGGCGGCTACGCGACTACCAACAGCCAAGGTGTGGCGACATTTACGGTAAGCGACAACTCGGCGCAGTCGGTTACCTTCACGGCGGCCGACAATTCCGCACCCAATGTCACACCGCAGGATGTTACCGTAACCTGGTAATCGAATTTATCACAACTGAACGGAGCTCATCGTGATCCGATGAGCTCCTCTTCATGATCTCAACCTTGTACCTATATATGCGGTCATAAAGATTTTTAAATACCCGACGCCGCGGCAATTGGCAAATTTTGTCTGAACAGCCCCTCGGTTGTTCACTATGGTACATTCATCCATCTTTTGACCGGAGGAATGTTCTCTGTGTATGGCCCGAGATGCGTTGGTGGCGGCGGTGACGCCGCCAGTCATGGTTCCATCGGCGCTCGAAAATTCCCACAAGAAGGATTTAGCCCTGTTGCAAGCCGCGATGAACCATGCGCCCAGCCGGTGGATGTTCCAACGTTATCAGGCGGTCGTGCTGGTACTCAAAGGCTACCAGTATGCGGAAGTGAGTGAGATGATCGGGCGCTCCATGGCGACCGTGTCCCATTACGTCCAGGCCTACCGCCTCGGGGGACTGGCGGCATTGGAACCTCGGCATTCTCCCGGGCGGCCGCATCGTCTGACGAGCAAGAGCAAACCGTGGCAGCGGTGGTCACCCACCAGACCTCGCAAGACGTCGGCTTTCCGGCGGAAATGAATTGGACCGCGCCGCTGGTGCGGCGCTTTATTCAGGACCAGTTCGACGCCGAGTTTTCCGAACGGGGGTGCGTCACCTCCTCTATCGTTTGGGGTTCACGTGCACACGTCCCACCTATACGTTGGCGAAAGCCGATCCCGAGAAGCAAGCCGCCTTCCGCGAGGCCTTCGAGGTGCAACGTCAGACGCTCCCGAAGGTCTACGCCGGATGCGGCCTTTCGTTGAAGCGCGTTGTCCAAACCAAATTGGTCTTTCACAACGTCCGTGAGTCCGAATCCAAGCTTGAGGACTCGTCGCCTTCGTGACAACTTTGTGCCAAGATTGGGATGCAGTCTCTGCCGGCGTGACCCAGGAGTGGAGCCAGGGGCCGGTGGAAGGCTTCAACACGCGGACCAAACTGCTGAAGCGGATGATGTATGGGCGGGCGAAGCTCCCTCTCCTCCGGGCTCGGATTCTTCACCGATAAGCGGCGACCCCGGGCTCGCCGGGCATCCCTGGACGCGCCCGATAGCAGGGAAAGATCGCCAGTGGTCGCGTCTGGACAGCCTACCATTTCGTCACCAAAAGTGAACAAGAGCCATCTGGCCAATCTATTGCTGCGCTTACGCCCCCGTATCTGCCTTAACGAGGGTGGCTTCCGTCATCCAGTCATTCCGCGAAAAACTGGACAATGCCGCCTTTGAGCACGGGCCCATGATCGGTCGCCATAAAGTCCACCCGGTCCCATGACGCCAACGTCTGGAGCCCTCTCATGAACTGGTCAAAGTGATATGGCTGGCGACCGCCGGGCTTTTTGACCATCCCGCAATAAACGTGCGGGTCTTCTTGCGTAAGCCGTTCTCTTCCGTGACCAATCCGTCGGGCGGTAGTTCCTCCCGAAAGTAGAGCACGCGGGCGGTTGGGTCATACAGGGCGACGGAGCCGGGACTGCCACGGAGTGCGTGTTATCCAGGGGGCGAAGGCAGGGCCGCTTCTCCTCGCTGGCTAACGATGCATCACGCGATGACATCCAGGCTTCCGCCTCGACAAATAGGGCGAGGCCTCCCACATGGTCGCGATGGCCGTGCGTCAGGATTACCGAGGCGATGTCCTGCGGGCGGAGCCCCACTTTGCGGACCGCTGCCGCATGGTCGGCCGTCTGATCCTGCTTGCCGCAATCAGTTGTAGGAATTCCATGTGGGATCCCAAATGGCCAACGCAAAACGGTCGGCGGCTATAGGTGCGACGTGACACATGATCGTCAGACCTCCGTTCCATCTCCTTGCGGAGAATCCTAAGCAAAGGATATCCGAAGTGCGCCAAGTAGTTAATGCAGCTCGATGCGCACACGCCCCCAAGTCCCTTATGCACAAAGACATATTTGCACGTAGGCCGAGTACGTTCGTGGGGTGTCAGGGGGTACAACTCGGCAAGAATTGAGCGAAGTACTCGGTGTCCTCTCAGATCCAGCTGAGGGTGTGGGGTGCATCACCGGCGGGAATCTGTCGGGGCGTAGGACCCGCGGCCTACTTTGCGGCGGAGGTGCCCTCCAAAAACGGCCGCACATAATCCAGAATGGTTTTGGCGTAGCCAATCACCACGTTGGCTTCCTCTTCGTCCACATCGGTGAGCGCCTCAGGTTCATAACGCATATCCACCGCGTACTCATTTAACACGGTCGACTCTAATCCAAACTCCGGAAACGTCGGTTGAGAGACTCGAACGGCATCCACCAGCCGACTCAAGTCATGCGTCTTGGAAACGTGGCGGTTTCGCGCATCAACAGGGCCTTTAAGCCTTTCTCGGCGGCTTGCTGCGCGTGGTAACACGCATTATGGTATAAAGCCCGGAAGGACGAGTCGACGGGCGGTGACCAAGTCCGTGGTCGCTAAATCAAGAAGCCCCGAAGGTCCCCGATTCGCCATAGATCCAACGTCCCTTTTGAAGAATTTCTTGAATAACGGGGTGCCCTTCGGAGACCGCCTGTCGGAGTTCTTCAGGCGTGCGCACCAAAATGTCCGCCGCAATGATGCGCGGCCTCAGCGCCATTTGATATTTGATGCCCCGTTGCCGACGGTCCTCGGTCGTGCGTTCGATGACTAAAAAATCGAAGTCGCTGTCATCGTTCGCCGCGTTGCCGGCTTCCGACCCGAACAGGACAATGGCTTCGGGATGCCCGACAGCCACCATCTTGTGGACATAATCGTCGAGAATCGATACACGGTCCATGACGGCACCTCCCGTATAGTTTAGTATAGCATGCGCCCGCCCGGGCGCCCTACGCCCAATTCTTAGTGACCGGTGACAAGGCGTTACATGCCTGAGGATCCTTCGGGTCGACCCGATTATCTGACCCGAGTAACGGGAACGCTCCTGCCCACTCGCCCCCGAATGCGCGGTAAGACGTGCGCGGTTTGTCACATAGAGCCATGTCACGGGCAAACCGGAGGTCGCTGACTGGGTGCCTTCCTCCGTTCAGCATCAGCAGTTCTTTGTGATTGACGCGGGTTCGTTCCATGTTGGCGTACTGATTGCGTCCGGTGTGTCGTCTCCGGGAACCACGGTGGCGTGGTGCGGCCGGTTGTGGTACTGGGACCATGCCGAGATGGAGATTCCTCCCATGGTGGGCAAGGTCCAGACCATGTATTTGCATCCAACTTTTATCGTTAAAGAGCAGACCTTCTCACGAGGCCCCGGTAAAAATCCGGGGCGGTTCCGGGCCATTGACTTTGAGGAGGAAGGTATTCCCATTGCATCGACCGAAGATTCGCTCGCGAAGAAAATGGATGACGCTTTTTCGTTTGTGGTTGAGGTCTAGCGCGTGAGGTCTTCATTGCCGGACATTCGCCCCCGAAAACTCCTTTACGGTCAACCGCGGGTATCCACTCTGTTTTGCAACCTTTCGATTTGATCCTCAAGCTCCTCCTCAATCCGCGGGGCATTACGCAGGGTAATCACCCACTGAGAAATGAGGCCAAACATCACCAGGATTATGTCAATAACGAACCTCATTGAGCTCACCGCGCAATCGTGGGGGCGTTTTCTCTCGCGATGAGCGGGTCGGAATGCGGAGGTGGCACCCAATTCGCATGAAGGGTGAGTCGGTCACAGCCCACGCGAAACAATGCGAACCCCCGCCGCGTTATGGGTGCTAAAGACAGGAGTGTGGCGCCATGCGTGGTCGATGGTATGGGGGTTTTTTCTGACCGGTACTATTGTGGGGCTGCGTGGTATTGGCCGCGTATTGGCCCCATGTCGGGACCGGCATCTATGCGCCAGCAAGCGTTCCTCAGCGGATGGTTTGGGACAGCTTCCTTGTTGTGCTGGCGGCCATTCCGGTTCTCAGCGTGGTGTTTCCTCTCGGTAGGCCCGGCTATGTGTTCGTGGTCTCGACGGTGATGTTGGCGCTACTCGTTGGGACTGGCCGTGCAACTGAATGGAGGACTGCCTCGCCTCCCATCGAACAGTGGTCACTATCGGTGGCTCGCCATGTGGGCACTGATGACGCCGACGCTCGCCTGGGTTTCTATTGCCGCGGTGGCCCGATCCCTAACCCGAGAACGTTCGCTGGCCACCCAATTGATCACGGTGGGCGGGCTCTATCTGTTGGCAATCATGGTCATCGCCGCATACCTGCCACCACTGAGAGAGCTCTGTTTCCTCATCTTGTCGTACGGGACAGGGACGCACCGGCAGCCTCTTTTTTCCCCACGAAACGTACCACCTGACCATCGCGGTTTCCCTGGGCGTGTCGGTAGCCGCCTGGTGTTTCATGGGGCTCAGAATGTGGACGAGGCGAACGGTCGGGCGGGACCGCTGAGTAGGACGCTAACTGGGGTCCCAAGAATAGATTGTTCTTAGGAGGTTGGGGTCCCATGCAAGGTCACCCGAATTTATGGTTTGTGTGGCCGGTGTCAGTGATGGGGGTCATCCTGGTAGCGGCGTTGTGGCCCCACAGCGCGCCCGGTTTATTTGTGGCTTGCCCCAGCGGATGGTGTGGACGAGTTTGCTGGTATTGCTCGTGACCATTCCTATTGGCAGCGTCGTGTTCCCAAGGGGCCGCGCAGTCTATGTGTTTGGGACGTCCGTCGTAATCTTGGCGGTCGCTCTGGGACTGGCTGTCGCGTTCAATGGCGGTCGTTCTTCGGGTCTCGCATTGAAGGATAGCAATCACTATCGCTGGCTCGCCGTGTGAGAACTCCTGTCCCTCTTGCTGACCTGGGTGTTAATCTCGGCCCGTGCCGGACGGCGGTGCGTTGCGGATTGTGCCGACCTATCGGGCCAGCGATGTCAGTGACTTCTTGGTCCATCAGTTCTTGCAGAACCCGCCGGCCCACCTGGACCGAGAGCCCCAGCACGCCTGCCTCGGCATCGTGCAACAGGTCCACCAACGGAATGGACACCGTCGATCTCGTTTGTTCCCCATGCTGTCCTTGACGACGATTCTTAGCTATACTCGAAGTCATAGCGATTCCTCCTGACGGTTGAATGATGGATGGTACCTCTATTCAACCAAACACGGACAGGAATCGCTAACCTCAAATTCCACGAAATTTGGGACTATCTCTACCTGCACTCCATGGTTATTTTTGTTGCATACGTGAATGGTTTTAAGGAAGATGGTATCTTGAATGAGAACGCGTTTTGTGTAACATTCGCTCCTGTGCGATCGACTCGAGGCCGAGCCCGACCCCTGGAGGCGGGACACGGACTGAGTGGGGAGGTGAGCGGGAGCATGTTGCTATCGCACCTGCTGTCAATATGGACGGGCATCAATTTAGCGGCCTGGCTTTTATTGGCGGCGGTCATTGATCTCATGACCGGTGATCCGCTCTGGTACTACCACCCGGTTCGCCTCATCGGGCGTCTCAGTATGTTGCTTGAAAGCCTCATCCGGCGCCATCCCTGGCAGCGTCTGGGCCTTCGCGTGACGGGCGCATTGATGAGCATTTTTGTTGTGTTGTTGGCGTTGTCCTTTGTCTCCGCGGTGCTCTGGGTCGCCCGCGACATTTCCATTTGGCTCTATTTCTTCATGGTGGTGCTCTGGACCTATTGGGGGCTGGCAATTCGCGGACTCACGGATGCCGCACTCTTGGTGTACCGTCCCTTGGTTACTAATCAGGCGGACGAAGCGCGGCAGTGGCTTCAGTATATTGTCAGCCGGGATACGACCCACTTGAGTCATGACGATATGATTCGAGCCACGATTGAAACGGTAGCCGGGAATACCTGTGATGCTGTTATCGGCCCCCTGTTCTACGCGTTTTTGGGTGGACCGGCCTGGCTTTGGGCATACAAGGCGGTGAACACGGTCGATTCAATGGTTGGGCAGCACAGCGGGCGCTATGAGGATTTCGGATGGTTTGCCGCCCATTTGGATGAATGGGCCAACTGGATTCCCGCCCGGCTGTCGGGGTTGGCCATTAGTGTGGCGGCATCGATGGAAGGGCGCTTTCGCCAAGCCTACAGCACCATGAAAGCGGACGGCCGACGGCACCCTGCGCCTAACACCGGCATTTCCGAGGCGGCCATGGCGGGTGCTATTGGCGTCTCTTTGGGCGGACCCAATGTCTATGATCGGGTAGTGGCGCTGACGCCAACCATGGGCATTACCGAACGCCCGTTGCACCCTACCGCCATTATCCATGCAATCGCCGTCAGTTGGCGCGCGATTTTGGTTACGGCCGTCACGTTCGGCGTTATCGCTGTGATTATGTCGGGGCACTGGCTTTGAAAGGGGGACGCGCGGCGCTGGCGCTTTTGACGCGCATTCCCATGGGGACGTTGGACGAGATTCCCCGTTACACCGTTGCTTGGTTTTGGCTTCCGGGAGCGCTGGCAGGCATTATTTGGTACGCCGCCTTTTATCTCTTTGGATCAACCGGCGTGGGCATGATTGCGGCGGTAACCGGCGAAGCTATTCTTACCGGCGGTGTCCATTGGAAAGGACTGGCCAAGACATTTGACGCGTGGAACGCCGACCGGTCGCAGCGCACCGTTGTTCGGAGGGCTCAAGGGATTGGGGCTGCCGGCACCGTATTCCTGATGTTGGCGGCGCTGTCGCTGTGGACGCTATGGCAGCACGGCGGGGCACTGGTGCCGGCCGATTGGATTATGCCGCCGCTTTGGGGACGCGCGATGATGGCATGGGCACTAACCTGGCGACGCAACGATGCGTCGAGCCCCTTCTACGGGAAACTGGCTGCAGGCAGCCACAACGGCGCAGGTGCGTGGGTTCCGTTGCTCTTGGCTTTGGTGTTAGGCACATTGGACTTCGGATTTGGGGCGGTTAACGTGTTTGGCGGGAGTCTGGTGCTGGTAGGCTTCTTCCTCTGGTGGGGTTCGCGGGTGTTTAAGGGGATGAATGAGGACTTGTTATTCGCGTCGGCCCTCCTCACCGAAGTTGCCTCGCTGTACCTCATGGTGGCAATGACGCCGCGCATTGTCTAAGCGGGGTCGATAGAATCGTCGTCGCTCATCCGCGTATGTTTCTCCATCATTTGCAGGTAGTTCGGCCGTTTGATGTCGACGATGTACCCGCCGGTGACTCGCACTAAATTCTGCGGGGTCATGGCGACCCAAACGGCGGGATCCCCGGCCGCGGCCCAGACGAAAGGTTGCCGGGCTAAATCATCGTCGATGAAGATCGGCATCTGATACGACTGGCCGGCGGGGGGCGAACCATAGATATGGGTGCCGCAGAGTGCCGATATCTCTGTAGGGCTGGCGGGCCGCACATCGAATCCGAACCATTTTTCCAGTTTGCTCAAGTCAGGCCGGTTAACCGGCGTGTGAAGCACTACGACCGGGCGTGCGCCGCACCAATAGACCGAGACCTCGACCATTTGGCGGATATCGGCCTTCAGTCTCTCGGCGGCTTGGTGCACGCCGCGGGTGAGGTAGTGCAGTTGACGGCGGTCGACCAGAGGAATGTCTCCACTATTTATCATGTCGAGGAAGGGAAATTCGATATCGATGGGCATGACGACCCTCCTCTTTAGCCTAATGTTATAGTTAGCTTATGCGGCCGAGCGGTATAGGGTCAACAAATTATTTCACTTTTCGACAGAGGAGGGTCAAACAGGATGCGCGACGGGCGACGGGTGAACATCCTCCATCTGTACCCCCAGCATATGAACTTGTACGGCGATCGCGGCAACGTGCTGGCCTTGTCGCAGCGCGTCCGCTGGAGAGAAATGGCCAGCACTGTCATCACCCGTGAAGCGGGTGAACCACTCGATTGGGACGCGGTCGATCTTGTCTTTATCGGCGGCGGTGAGGACACCCATCAATCGCGAATTGCCGACGATTTTTTGATGGTCGGGCCGGATCTGTCTAGACGGCTCAGAGACGGACTTCCTATGCTGGCAATCTGCGGCGGGTTTCAATTAATGGGGAAATACTATAAGACCGCCGACGGGCAAGAACTGCCTGGTGTCGGGTTTTTGGATGTGTGGACCGAGCCCGGCAACCAACGCGCCATCGGGGACGTGGTAACGGAAACCTTGCTACCTATCGAGCCCCCCTCACTGGTGGGGTTTGAAAACCACGGCGGCCGCACGTATCTCGGGGACAGGGCAAAACCGCTAGGTCTGGTTAAACTCGGTCGGGGAAACAATGGCGAGGATGGCACCGAGGGAGCGGTGCAAGACCGAGTGATCGGAACATACCTGCATGGATCTCTTTTGCCTAAAAACCCGCATTTGGCGGATTTGCTGCTCTCCTGGGCGCTCCAGTATCGCGGCGTCGATCAGCCGCTGGAACCCTTGCCGGAAGACGAAGAGATGGACGCCCATGAGACAATCGTTGCTAGGTGGAGAAAATAACGTGGTAAAGTTCGAGGCTCATGATATACTAAAGGACAACGACGAAATTACCCGGAGTATCTCCGGGACCGGTTGAGACGCAAGGGGGAGGCTCACGGTGGACTTTCTTTCTCCACTCCATATCATCATTTTGTTGGTGATTGCACTCTTAGTGTTCGGACCCAAGCGGCTTCCGGAGATCGGCTCTGGGCTTGGCAAGAGCATTCGGGAGTTCAAGCAGTCCATGAACGGCATGATGCAGAACAACCAGGACGCGCCGAAGGATCCTGAAGGTGGGACGGAGTACCCGGCTCAAGTGGTCATTCGGGACGATAGCACACCGAAATAGCGGAAAGTTTTTCGATTAGGGGGGAACCCGAGAGGGTTCCCGTTTGCGTATCAGGGGGGATTGCAGAAATGGCGGACATCGCCCGTTTTGTCGGACACACGCCGCTTGTCGAATTAACGGGACTGTCCCAACGTTACGGGACCCACGCCTGGGTGAAGTTGGAATCGCGCAATCCCGGCGGGTCCATCAAGGACCGGACTGCGTTCGCGTTGTTGAATGACGCCATTTCACGCGGCAATGTTCATGAGAATACGGTGATTATCGAGGCGACGTCTGGCAACACCGGCATAGCCCTGGCCATGGCGTGCGCATCACTGAGCCTGAAATTGGTGGTGTTCATGCCGGAGGGGCAGAGTCTTGAACGGCGGCAGCTGTTTTGGGCCTACGGCGCTACCGTGATTGAGACGCCACAGGCGGAGCGCACGTCGGGTGCCATCAGGCGAGCCAAGGCGTTGGAAGCGCAGCTGGAGGAGGGCCTCATGCTCCGTCAGCATGAGAATCCGGCCAACCCGGAGATTCACGTGACGACCACCGGGCCCGAAATATGGGAGCAGACCGCTGGGCAGGTGCGGGCCTTTGTAGCAGGGGTCGGAACTGCAGGAACGGTGTCCGGGGTTGGGCGGTATCTCAAAAAAGAGGATCCAAGCATTCAGATTGTCGCGGTCGAACCGGAAGGTTCGGCGGTACTCTCTGGCCATGAACCAGGCACTCATAAGATTCAGGGCATTGGCGCGGGCTTTGTACCGGATATTTTCGATCCGAACGTGGTGGACCGCATTGTGCTGGTGCCCGATGATGCAGCATGGGATGCGGCTCGCTGGCTTCCCCGCGAAGAAGGGATTTTGGCCGGACTGTCCTCGGGAGCCGCATATTGGGCCATGGAAGAGTTGTTAAAAGAAGGTCTCCAAAACATCGTGGCAATTTTTGCCGACTCGGGGGAGCGCTATCTTTCGACTGGTTTGTACCAAGAAACCAGTGACGGCTGGCTTCGTCAGCGCCTGCCGACGTTCTTTGACAACGATAACTAAACACTCTATTATCAGATAGGTCTCGGGGGTAGGTGGAGGCTTGGTGCCTTCCTTGGACTTCAAATCCAATGGCCGGCTTTAGAAGTCGGCGGTGGGTTCGATTCCCACATATCCCCGCCAAAGTCAAGTACCGCAAGGCTTCCATGGATCGGAGGCCATTTTATTTTGCCTTCAAAATACCCCAAAATCCCCAGTTTTATTCCGCCCGTCACCACGAGCCGTCACCAAGAGGGTTCGGAGCCGAAAGACAGGGTGGACTTTATTGTGGGTTTACCCATAAAGTGACCAGAGTACTTCAAATCGTAAGCGTAACCTAACCCAAGGTTCCCCTACTTTTGTGCACCCCAAACGCACTGCTTTATGTAGCCCATCCTCCGCCAGCGGGTCAGATAACTTCATTCAATGGGTGAAACGTTAGTGTCGACAATCATGGACTATTGGGCCGTATAGCGCGTTGTTCGCATAGTTAAGTATTTTTGCTTGGCACCGAAATATAGCCCTAAAGGGACGCTCACCCGGTGTCGCGTCCCACCTGACTCTCGTTTGCACATGTAAGCCTTAAAACAATCAGTTATCTGCAATGAGGTTAGCCCGTAAGGATACCTGGTTGACGCAATTAATAAGGACGTCTCCCAGGCCTTTGTATGAACTTCCAGGCCTTCTTAGGCGACTCTTTGGGAAGCTATGTTGCAGAACGTCAAGGGAGTCATGCCAAGCTTCCTTGGAAACGTGATTATGCTTCAAAAGCGTTATTTGTAACACTGCGGGAAACGCCATGAGGGCTGCCTGAAATCCGATGGGCTTAGTGACGAGCGTTGGTGCCGAGTTGTCGATCTCCGAAAAAACTGCTTGTAAGCACGTTAGGTAGTCATTGATGACCGAGTAAGCTTGCGCAGATGTCAAATCGCCCAGGCTTCCGAGCAGTGGTTCAACAGCATGGTTGAATACCCGCCGAGAAATCTTGCCGGTGCTGGTTTCTGCACGAGATAACTTTCCCTTAAGAATGCTGCCAGTGGATTTGAAAAACCCTTCAAAGATCTGGCTGCATTGTCGCTCTGCTTCGGTTTCGGTTTTAAGAAAGCTCTTAACGTCAAGTAATAAGCTCTGCGACACGGGCTTCTGCAGCGTGTTTATGTCAATGAACAACTCCGTTTCTTGCTCTCTCGACAAACCCTCATAGATCACTACTGGCACCCTGATTGAGCTTTTGGACATTGTGAAACCGTAAACTCGGTGTTGCCCATCAATTATCAAAAAGGCATGCAAATCTTCATAAAAGCTGATCGTTTTGTTTCGCGAACTGTATTTGAGTTCGGCATCAGGCTGGGCAGAAAGTATAATTGCAGTCGGGATTGAACCTTCCGATTTATCGATGTAGTCGGCTATAGACTTGGCGCGGTCTTCCTCTAGGCGTCTTTGAAAGCCAAGGTAAGGATCTTCAAATCGATTGACTACGAAACACGTTTTGGCCAAAACATTGGACGGCATCGAGGCCACATAGAATCGATAACTCCCCTGGGTAACCAGGTTGGCGGAAATTTTTTGGACACCCATATTTAACCCCCCAAGCGAATTTTTTGTATCATTACGGAAAATTGTACCACTAGTTTAGGAAGGGATGTCTCCATGGGTTATTCAGCAACGTGGAAGGATATTTTGGACGAGATTAGTGATTTTCATGAAGGAGCGGCCGGTCAGGTTTGGTACCGCGGGATTTCGAATTCGAGTCATAAACTCGTAGCGGGTCTGTTTAGACTCAATTCGAGTCAAGCGTCCTACGAAGAATACTCGAAAACCGAACACCAGTTGTATATGTACTACAAAACCTTAGGACGCCTTCATCACCAAAACGCCGAGGGATGGGAATTGCTTTATTCCATGCAACATCACGGCGTTAAGACAAGGCTCTTGGATTGGACTGAGAGCCTGTCAGTGGCACTGTTCTTTTCCACCCAAAATTGGGCCCATGGAAAATCCGCGCGGTTATGGATGCTAGACCCCAGCGTTTTGAATCAAATTTCGTTGGATCGACGAGAGATCATTTCACCAAGTTCAGATTTTTTGCCGTACCCTAACGGTGTCCAAGAGCCACGGAGGTCATTTGCTGTATATCCCGCGAGGAACACGACTAGAATCCTAGCCCAGCACGGGTGCTTCACCGTGCAAGGCTGTTTGTTCCCTCTAGAAGAAGAAGCTGATGGGATATTGGTTGAGCATGGAGCTCTAAGGTACATTGACATGGATTTCACCATCCGCCGCGATGTTTTGGAATACCTGGCCACAAATGGCGTAACCCATTTCTCCATACGCCCCGATCTAGACGGACTTGCAGCGCATATTAATGAAACTGTCATCCCTGCGGCATGGAAAGCATGATAGGGGTCACGGGTGTCGGCAACTCATGAATCACATGCCATATTTGGCGTTCGACATCGTTACTTAGGCCACTGCGTGGACTTAACCCGACATGTCGTTGTACGATTCTTCCGTACGTACACAACCGTAATGGGCACCCAGGAATCGTCTATGTAAGGACGCAATAAAAAAGGGGTAGAGAACGTGTGGTGGGTTACGATGTTAAGTACGGCGGTGGGTGGTGCCATTGCGGCAGGAACCAGTTTTATTGGCCAACGCATGATGTACGATCATGCCGATCGGTTGGAACGCACTAAAATCCGCCTTCAAGATTCGCACCGTTTGCATATGCAAAAGCAAGAAACTGCATTGGCGCTTCAGACGTTAGGCACTGAGGCTGAAATGATGCCTATGGTCAACTTGGAGCACATGCAGCAACTATCGCTTAGTCCCACGACTGCTACATGCGGTCTTCTACTGTCAAAGCAATCTGAAGCGTTCCAACGGTTCTTGGAAACCGTTAGCCGTCTCCGAACAGTGTTAACCGATCCCGCACAGATGGCTACCGTAGAATCTGTCAGCGAACCGACGGTGAACGACTGTGTAAAAGTCATCGACTTATTATATAGGATGTACGGGCAGATTGCACTAGTGGAACAAGCCAATAACGACTACGTCCGCCATAGTACCCGCCAAAAAGAGATAATGGATCTTAATCCAGCTACGGAGGAACAACTGGAACGCCTGAACGCCTTGTTCGAAAAGGTGGATTCTTTAATGGAAAACGACGTTCAGCGAGAAGAAGAAGCACGGGACCGCTATGACGACCTGTATGATTCCCTCGTCGAGAGCGTCCAACAAGTCGCACAGGTGTGGCCCGATCGATGGAGGAAATTTAGTGATCAGATTGCACCTCTTCTCCGAGCAGAATTTGACCCAACTCACACGGGCCAGCAATAAAAGATCTGCGGTCTTCACGCAAATGCGGTCGGCCCCATCCCCAAACGGCTCAGCAAATGTGCCCCGTGGAAAATGTCCTTTAGTGTAATTCGACGGTATGTTAGCACAAGCTTTGCACGGATCCATCGACTTGCATTTCGCACCCCTGCTTAGCCCAGCCTGAATGATGGGATGCCCCTGCGGCTCACCCGGAAGGAACCCGGATAAACCGTCGGGAATCCATCCCGACCAACAAGAGGGCTTGGCGTTGGACGA
>JAKACZ010000012.1 GCA_021820965.1 Bacillota bacterium
GTCTCGAAAGTCCATCTTCTCTGGCGGTCAACGCGGCTGCTCGTCGAGGCGATTCCGTCCGCTCACTGCTAACGACTAAAATCTTCGGCATTCCTCCCGCCGCTGACCTATTGGTTCAGCGGGGGAACCCTGCCGAATTATTGTTGAACCTCCCCGGCCTAAAGGCCGGAGATTCTGAGGGAACCACCATGGCTGCGTCGACGGGTTGTGAAACCCTGGGAGTGCTCCTCCGGACTCGCCACGGCTTATCCCACCAGCAACATGGGCGGGGTTCAGCCGCAACTACGCCTTAACGTGCCTTTGAGCGGCACGGGACGGCGATACGTGTTATTTCTACACGTCAGATTCTCATGCCACCTTTTTCAGTGGCCAGAAGGGTTCGCCTGTTTTAACGTCTTGTCATGACGACGCGATACATTTTACATCCCCCACGATTGCGGGAGACAACCACACGAACGTATCCAGTTGTCAAAGAGCGAACATGCGTATTTTAGCAATAGATTTGCCTGACGTCAACGCGCCTTATGACCGACAGTCGGAGGAAATCCCCAGACTTGCCCCAAAGCAGGGGATATCTCCGCCCTGAACGGCGGAGTTTTACGGCGCATCTGATAAACAATAAACACCGGTCGTCCCGTAGAAATAGTCCCGCTCCCTGTTTCGCGGCGATTTTTTGGTGCAAATCACTAGTCGAGGGATCCAGTTATTGGAGAATGATTCGGAATTTAATGCGAAGTTTCCACATCCGTCGGTCAATGTAGCCATCGGACCATTTAACAGTTCCCCCGTTCAGCAGGGAAACACGTCATCTACACAACAAGCAGCGTATGGGCCATCACCTGATCAAATTGTGCAATTGCGTACCGCCGTCGATGAAATACTGGACTTATTAAATCGCGTCACCATGGATGACTCCGCCAAGCAAGACTTGCAAAGCGACTTGAACATGGCAAAGAATGAGTTACAAAAGACAAAACCCAGAAGTCCTTGGAAGACTCCCAGCGGGACACCGAAGCGGACGACGATGGCTTGATCTTTACGGGACACGGAGGGCCCGGGGTCGTGGGGCAACTGCTGAACATCCTGCCCTTGTGCCGCCCGCGTTCCGGGCACGAAGCACCCGCATATTTCGCATTGGGATGTGGCGGCCTATCTGGGTCTCTTGACGCAAGGTCAGAACGATTTCGCTGCCAGCGAAGCCTTCCTCCGCACATGACGGATTAATGCAGCACATGGCCCGGCAGCGCCGCGTTTAGTGCGTCAAAGACCCATTGCCGTAATCCTTCGTGTTCCGGGTGGGCCAGCTCGGGGTCGGCGCTTAACAGGGCACGAGCCGCATCTCGAGCCTTTTCCAAGAGCGCCAAGTCCTTCAGCGGATTCGCCAACTGGAATCCGGCGACGCCATGTTGACGCATCCCCAGCACCTCACCGGGGCCGCGGATTTGCAAATCTCGTTCCGCCAGCTCCAAGCCGTTTTGGGTTTCGATCATGGCCTGAATCCGTGCCTGGGCTTCCGGCGTCACAGGGTCAGCTAGCAAATAGCATTGCGACGGGTAATCGCCGCGCCCAACCCGCCCGCGCAGCTGGTGCAGCTGGGCCAGCCCAAATCGGTCGGCGCCTTCAATCACCATCACGGTGGCGTTGGGCACATCTACTCCCACTTCGAGAATCGTAGTGCCGACCAAAACATCGATAGCCCGCTGCCGAAACAGCTCCATCACCTCGCTTTTTTCGTCGGCCGACATGCGACCATGGATCAAGCCGACGCGCCACCCGGAAACCTTGCGCATGCCTTCGGCAAGCAGCGACGCCGCTTTCCCTTGGATTTCCTCGCTTTCTTCCACCAGCGGACATATCACATAGGCCTGCCGGCCTTGTCGCACCACCTCCATGACCTTGACATAGGCATCGCGCCGATCTTTCATCGACAGATGACTGGTGTGGATGGGCTGTCGTCCCGGCGGCAATCCGGTAATTTGGGAAACCTGCAGATCCCCGTATACGGTCAGGGCCAGGGTTCTGGGGATGGGAGTGGCCGTCATCACCAGCATATGAGGAAAGAGGCCTTTCTCGCCCAATTGCGCCCGTTGACGCACGCCAAAGCGGTGCTGTTCATCCACCACCACCATGCCTAAACGTCCAAATTGGCGCCGATCGGCAACCAAGGCCTGGGTCCCTATCGCGATTAGCGGCTGATTGGACGCCAATTGCCCCACATCTCCGCCCTTGGAGCGCCCGCTTACCAATACCAGTGCAACTCCAAGGGGATGGAAATAGCGTTTCAAGAGGAGGTAGTGCTGCTCCGCCAAAAGCTCCGTGGGGGCCATCAGCGCCGCTTGGTAACCGCTACCGACCGCCGCCAGCATGGACAAGGCGGCGAGCACCGTTTTCCCCGACCCGACGTCGCCTTGCAAAAGCCGCGCCATCGGCGTGGCTAAAGACAGATCGGCCCGGATTTCTTCCCAGGCCTCGGTTTGACCTGGGGTCAGGGTGAACGGCAGCGTCTGAAGAAACTGCGTGATTAGCGCGTTATTGACGTCTAGGACCGGCGCCGGCACCGCGGGATCACTCCGATGTAGCCACAATACCGCCAAGGACATCCGCAAAAATTCATCAAACACCAAACGCCGACGCGACAACTCACGCTCATTGGGCGACGCTGGCCAATGTTGGTGCAAAATCGCCCAACCCCGTGCAGGCAGATCTTCTTGCTGTCGAATGGCGTCGGGAAGCGGATCGGACAGTTGTGGTGCCCACCGGGGCACCACACGCGCCTGAAGATCTTGGACAAAGCGCTGCTTTAGGTCTCCCGCCAAGGGATAGACAGGAATGAGACCAAGGCGCGGTTCCTGGCCGGGCTCCAAAATTTCGCATTCCGGATGCGTCATGGAAAGGCGGCCGCGAAAGTTCTCCACGCGACCGGAGAGCAACACCTCAACCCCGGGAACAAGCTGCCGTTTAAGCCAGCGAGCGTGAAAGAAGGTGACGTCAAGATGCCCAGAGCCGTCTGATACGCGGATTTTGAGGTAATCGCGGCCGCGACCTAGCATATGCTCTTGAGCCTGCTCCACCCGACCGCGAACGGTCGCCCCTTCACCTACGCGAAGCTGCCATAGCGGGGTTAGCTGGGTTCGGTCGACATGGCGCCGCGGCCACAACGTGATGAGATCTTCGATAGTTTCGACGCCCAGCTTCAAAAAGTCCTGGACCCGCTTGGCTCCAACGCCAGGCAGGCGGGCCACCGCATCGCCGGGTCCTAGGGCTGCCAGACGATCTCCATCCAGGGTTCGTCCACCGGAACTTGCACCAGAGCGGCGGCCAGCGCGTCCTGCCAAAAGGCTGCCTCCTCTCGCCGTGCCTCGCGACTGAGATATACCGTCACAATCCCAATGGTATCCATTTCAACCAACAGCGCTGCCAACAGGGCTTCGGCGGACGGGTAGAGCCGCCCGCTCATAATGTAGCCCTGGTCGGATCGGCCGACCAGCCAAGACTTCATAGCGGCCAGGTGACGGGATAACCGCTCCCGGTTCACGTCCCAGCGGTCCTCGCCGACATACTCGAGTGCCGCCTGACCCGCCAGGCCGACGGTGGGAACGGCAATCGCATGCGTCAGCGGACGAGTCGGCCGAACCCACAGCAGATCCGGCTCGTCTTTCGCCAGGTCCGGATCCAGCACTCGGCACATGCCCTCAAACACAGGATGGAGGTCGGGGTCAACGACAACCGACAAACGATTGTCTTGCCGCCGCTCTTCAATCTGGGCTCGCATGTCTAGCCATTCCATCTGCCGGATATCGCCGACGTCCGCCAAAATTTTCATCAGCGCAACCGGCTGGTCAGTATGGACGTGAACTTTCACCGTGTTCAAACCCGGGGCGATCACGATGGAGTCACCCACTTCCGAAAGACGCTCGGCCAAAATATCTTCCGGCTCGGCATGGCGGAACCGGTACAGCAACGCCTCCACGTCATAGTAATACGCGACGGCATCGCCGTGAAATCTGCGTTTACCGACATCGGACAACACCCAAGGCTCCTGCTTCTCGGGTAGCGGCACAGACACTCCCCGGGCAGCTTTGTTCCATCCCCGGAGGATTAACACATATCCCAGTGCCCCGGCGTCGACCAGTCCCGTGCCAATTAGTGGCGGCAACTGCTCCCCAGTCCGTTTCAACGCCGCTTCACCGCAAGCGAGAGCAGCATCTAACCAGGCGCACAAGTCCCCATCCGCGACGGCAGTCTCCGCAACTGCGTCGGCCACCGTCAGTATGGTTCCTTCCACCGGATTGACTACCTGCCGGCGGGCTCGCCGAGCCGCGTTTTGCAAAGCATTCCTCAAATCGGCCGCCTCAAAAACCGATTTGCTCCGCCCGACCTCGGCCAAGCCGGCAAAGATCTGGGACAAAATGACGCCGGAGTTCCCACGCGCCCCCATCAGCGCGCCGTCCGCCATCCGCGCCAAGACGGCGCCCAATGATTCATCGCGGGACTGATGCATGGCATTTACCGCAGATCGGACCGTCGCGGTCATGTTGCGTCCGGTATCGCCATCGGGAACCGGAAACAAGTTATATTGGTCCAGTTTGACCCGCTGACTTTCGAGTTCCGCCAGTCCGGCATCCATCCACTCCATCATGGTGCGTCCCAAAAGACGCCACAGACCTGACACCGGTTTACTCATCGACGGCGCGCACCCCGTCCACGTGTATCACCATTTGATCGGGGAAGAGGCCGACCGCCTCTTTTAACGCCGCATTCACTTCGTGCGCCACCTGCTTGCCGATGGCCGCCAGACGCGATCCATAAGCGACAACCAGGTGCAACTCAATGCTATAGTGAGAGTCGTCCAACGAGATGACCTTAACCCCGCGTCCCGGCGTTTCATGCCGGACCAACTGTGTCAAATTGTCCCCTAAGCCATGTTGACTCATCTCAAACACGCCGGGAACTCTCAGGGCAGCGCGTGCCGCAATGATCGCCAAGACATCATCGTGAACAACGGTTTGTCCCCATTCGGTCCGTTTTTCCAGAGCCCTTCACAACCTTTCCAGGCCTTGCATCCGACTGCCTCCCATGTTACCATAGCTACGCATGTCACGGCGTCGAAGGAGGGTTTGACCATGGCATATCGTTGTGAGATTTGCGACAAGCACACAATGCACGGAAACAACATCAGCCACTCGCATAAGAAGACTAAGCGCGTGTGGAAGCCCAACATTCAGCGGGTGCGGGCGCGGATCGACGGACGCACCAGGCACATTTACGTGTGCACGCGCTGTCTTAGGTCAGGAAAGGTTGAGCGGGCGATTTAATGCGACTTGAGGTCGGCCAGCGTTTTGAGATCGTCAACGCTGAAATGATAGGCCTGGCGGCAAAAGTGGCAAGTTACTTCCGCACCACCGTCGCCGATAAGGTCGTCAATGTCACTCTCAGGCAGCGTGCCTAGCGTCGCTTGGATGTTGCAGCGGCCACACCAGCATTGCCATTGCAATGGTTCTTTCTCATACCAACGGATTGGCTCAGGCAGTAGCTTGCCAATGAGTGCTTCTAATGTCTCGCCGTCGGCCAGCCGACGGCTGATGTGCGCGAGGTGGTCAAATTGGCCGGCGACTTGGTCTACAATGTCGGTTGGACATCCCGGCAAGGCCTGAGCCATCACCCCGCCACATCCGATGATTAGCCCTTTCTCGTCCACTAAGACGCCCACCGACACCGCGCTGGGTATTTGCTCGGATTGTGCGAGGTAATGAAGGAAGTCGTCGCCGATTTCGCCGGTCTGAAGTTCAACCTGACTTTGATACCATTCGCCCGCATGATCCTGCCGTAGCACCCGAAAAAACCCCTGGCGTCCCACGGCTTGTCCCACCGCAAGTTTGCCGACCTGGTTCAACGGAAGGTCTACATCGGAATGCTCGATGCGCGCTCTTAAAGATCCATCGGGACGCGTCTCCGCCACAATTCGGCCCAACGGGCCATCGCCGCTGACTTCTACCGTGATCCGCGCTTGATCTTGCTTGAAATCCGCCCCTAAAATGGCGGCCGTGCTGACGAGGCGGCCCAGGGCGGCGGCAGCCACCGGCCAAGCTCGGTGTACTTCCTGGGCCGTCCGTGCAGCCTCGGTGGTCTGCACCGCGACCGCACGTAAAAGCCCACCCGCTGCCGTCGCCCGAATCCGATAATCCGTGATGATCACCTCGCCGATTTTGTTGCCCACAAGCTTAACATCACTTGCAAAACTTTGCCCACCAGGCGCGGAACCTTGACCACTTGCACCCGCATGTCATCCCATCCTTTCTCAGTGTCTCCAAGCCACACCGACTCACGCTGACAACAATCGCCATCCAATCCAGATGAGGGCCCCGCCCACAATAATGGGGCCCAACCCGGCCCATAGGAGCCAAAGTCCGATGCCAAAGGGCCAAATCAAGAGCGGCAGCGTCTTTATGATCAAAAGGCCGCCCGCAGCCCCGGCGGCCAGTCCCCAGGCCCGGTTTCGCCCATGCCGGCGAAAATAGAACCCGTTCTTGAGCGACCGCATTTTCCCCACCCCCTTCGCCACTCCCACACGGTCCAATCACCATGCTACGAAGAGGCAGGGGTAAAGGTGCCTAGTTTCCGCGAAGAATTTTCACCCGTTCCGCGGGATTTGCAGACGCAAACACATACGATCCGGCTACTAAGATATCCGCACCAGCCGCCCGCACCGGATCCGCCGTCTCCTGATTGATTCCGCCGTCCACTTCGATCAAAGGACGCTCCCGGCCCTTTCGCATCTGTGCCGCCTGACGAATCTTTATAGTCGCGCGCGGCCAAAAGGTCTGGCCGCCAAAGCCCGGGTTAACACTCATGATTAACACGTAATCCAACTCGTCCAGAATATCGACCAACGCTTGCACCGGGGTTGCCGGGTTGAGGGCAACTCCGGCCAATGCCCCCAGCCGATGAATCTGATCGATGGTCCGTTCCAGATGAGGGCATGCTTCCCAGTGCACGGATATCATATCGGCCCCGGCCTGGCGAAAATCGGACAAGTATCGATCCGGTTCCACAATCATCATATGCACATCAAGAGGCAATTCAGTCGTCTTTCGGACAGCTTCGACAATCAACGGCCCCATGGTAATATTCGGCACAAAACGGCCATCCATAATGTCGCAATGCAACAAATCCGCACTGCCCTCCACCGATTGCACGGCGTCGGCCAACCGGGAAAAGTCGGCTGAGAGAAGCGATGGAGCCACGCGCACCATCCGTCCTACCTCCTCTTTGTCTCGTACGTTTTCACCCAATCGATTAAGAGCTTTCGGTAGTGGTGATACCGCCAGTGGGCAACCCGCGCCTCGGACACGGCCTCGACCACGCCGCATCCCGGCTCCTGTCCGTGCAGGCAGTCCTTAAAGCGGCACGTGAATGCGCGGAACTCGTCGAACGCGCGCTCAATCGCCTGCGGGCTGGACGCCGCCGCCTGCAGGGCGGTGTAACCCGGACTGTCGGCTAGCCAATACCCACGAAACGGATACAGGCGTACCCACCGCGTTGTCTGCTGACCTCGGCCGATGCGGCTCAGCGACTGTGTCGGTGCCGGCTCACGAGGAATAATGACGTTTAACAGGGTTGACTTGCCGGCGCCGCTTTCTCCGGTCAGCACCCAGACACCACGGCGTTCTTGGGAAATAAGCGGGTTAAGGCCAACCTGCTCAACGCTGGAGACGCGCCAAACGCGATACCCGGCGCCTTGGTAGGCATGGTCCACAGTCTCTATGGCAGGCTCGTCGGCCAAGTCGATTTTGGACAGAACCAATTCCGCATCCAGGCCCATGAGTCGTGCCGCTACCAGGCGTTTGTCGAGAAGCTCGAGGCTGCCTTTCGGGTGCGCCAGGGTAAAGACCACGAACAGTCCCGAAACATTGGCCACCGGCGGTCGAACCAGTGTATTGACGCGGGGTTGGATGGCGACAATCCGGGCCTCGCCCGGATCGGTCGGCTCCAATTCGACCCAATCTCCCACCATCACGCGACCCACGTCCCGTTTGATACGGCCCTTGAGATAGCAGAGATAGACGGAGCCGTCGTCCGCTTGCACGGTGGGACGATTCGCTTCCAAAAGCGTCACCAGCCCCCGCATTAACCGCCTCCTCCGGAGGAGGGAGGCGACGACGGCGACGATGGTGACGACGACGGGGGTGAGGGAGAAGGCGACGAACTGGACGCCGTCTGCGGGGTTAGCCTTCGGCCCGGCTGCACCTTCCCGTTCAGGAAGTCCACCAGCTGCCCGTAGCTTCCATACCAGGTTACCGTCAGCGGCACCGTCTCCCCAGGGTTGACCTGTCGGTAAAAGACCTCTTCATTGCCCGCCTGGTCGGTGACAACTACCTTCAAGAGCGACTTGGGACTGGCGCTCGTGGAAATCGACAGCCGTACGTGAGAGATGTTTTTAGCCTGTGACGCACTAATCGCCGTCGGTCCCCTGGATTCGGTCACACTGACCGAGGTCACACCGTTCAAACTGGAATATGGCGCCGGATTTTGGTCCATAATGGTATTCATCGGCTCGGTCGACCATTGCAGACTGGGCGTGCCGATCGTCACATTGGATTGGGCCAGCACGCTAGCCGCTTGCGACGGGGTCAGTCCCGTCAAATTGGGCATGACTGCTTGTGACTGAGACGATCCGCTCGACACCCAGAGGGTGACGGTGCTACCAACCGGCGCCGTGGTTCCCCCACCTGGACTCTGGCGAAAAACCTCACCCTTGGGCAGACTTGACACCCGCGTCCGCATTCTGACCTTGAATCCCAGTTTTTTCAACGCAGTCCTGGCAATATAAATGTCCTTTTGGCGAACGTCCGGCACCACTTTGCTGGTGGGGCCGGAAGACAAGATTAAGATAACCCGCTCACCTGACTTTAACGACGAGCCCGGCGACGGATCTTCTTTAACCACGTGATCTTTGGCGATTGAAGGTGAGGAGGCGTGGCCACCAACCGACGGGGTTAGATGATGTTGGGCTAGCACGCGGCGTGCCTCGGCCAGCGACTTTCCCGTCAGGTTGGGCACGGTTTCCACCGGGGGATTGAGCCATCGATGGAAGGCATAGGCGCCGCCGCCCAGCACCAACAACAGCACGACAGCCACAATGACGTAAGGAAGCCACCTGCGACGTCGGCGGGTCAAAGCCCGCTCGGCCGCTCGGCCGCGGCCAGAGTCCTCCGGCTTTGGCACCGCTGGAGCCACCTCGATCGGCGGGTTTTCCGGATGTAACAAGCGGCCAATATCAAGCCTGAGGGCATGAGCCGACTGGTAGCGTTCTGCCGGATCCTTACTCAAGGCGCGCTCCACCACGTCGGCCATCGGCGCGGGAATCTCAGGACGCAGCGCATCAACACGAGGCGGCTCATCCTGAAGGTGCTTAATCGCCACGCCGATGGCGCTGTCACCTTCAAAGGGAAGTCTTCCCGTGAGCATTTCAAACATGACGATACCCAGCGAATAGAGGTCTGACTGGGGCCCAATGAGTTTCCCGCGTGCCTGTTCCGGGCTCAAATATTGCACCGTACCCAACAGCGACCCGGTATTGACCAAGGTTCCGGTTGTGGCCGCATAGGCAATGCCAAAGTCAGTCACTTTGACCTCACCTTCCGGGGTGAGCAAGATATTCTGCGGTTTGATGTCGCGGTGGACCAGTCTCCGCGCGTGTGCGACCTCAAGCCCTCGCGCCACTTGATCCGCAATCCCCAAGGCTACGTCCGGAGCCAGCGGAGCTTCCCGGTCAATCTTTTGTCTGAGAGTCTCGCCGGCCACCAACTCCATGACCATATAATGAACGTCGGGTTCGTCTCGGCCCACGTCATAGACTTGCACAATATGACGGTCCACCAAAGAAGCGGCCGCCCGGGCCTCTTGCTCAAACCGGCGCACCACCTCATCGTCTTCGGCCCACTGATGTTTTAGGATTTTCACAGCCACTAGCCGATTGAGGGTGATGTCTCGCGCGCGATAGACCAATGACATGCCGCCGGTGCCGATGCGTTCCAGCACTTCGTAGCGGTTGCCTAAGATGTTACCGACCATCGCCGCCACCCCGCTCTGCCCCGTCTTCGGCCAATACCACCGTAATATTATCAGGCCCTCCGCGCTTCAGCGCATGCTCAATCAAGGCATCGATTAGGGCATATCCCGACAGCGACGAGCTTGAGTGCCAAATGTCCTCGTCCGTTAAGACCGCGGTTAACCCGTCCGTGCATAACAGCAGTCGGTTTCCCCGATTCCAGGGAATTTCTGTCACATCAATGCGAACTCGGTCAAACGGACCGACCACCCGCGTCAGCACATGACGGTTCGGGTGCTGCTGAGCTTCTTCCGGCGTCAATCCTCCAGCCGCCTCCATCTCACCGGCAACCGAATGGTCAATGGTGAGCCGTACCAAATGATCATCCAAAAGTTGATAAGCTCGAGAGTCCCCCACATGCGCCATGAACAGGCGGTCGGGAAAGACTACCGCTGAGGTTAACGTGGTGCCCATCCCGGCCAAGGCTTGATCGCGCTGACCCGATTCGAAAATGCGGCGGTTGGCCCGGGAGACCGCCGACGCCAACTGGGCCATGTCAAAGGCACCCGAACCGATAGCATCATCCAACGTTTCCAGGGCTATGCGGCTGGCCTCCTGTCCAGCCGGACCGCCTCCAACCCCGTCCGCGACCGCTACCAATACGCCACTATTGGCGACCGGGCGCATCAAATAGGCGTCCTCATTGTTGGGCCGCTTCAACCCACGATGGCTCCGCCCGTACGTTCTCAGGGTGATACCGGTACCTCCTCCCCCAACCGCAGCTGACCGCATGCCGCATCAATCTCTTGGCCTAATTCTCTCCGTATCGTACAGGATATTCCGTATTCTTGCACGATGCCTTGAAAACGCCGCACATGCGCAAAAGGTGACGGCTTAAAGGGATGTTCTTCGACTGGATTCCACGGAATCAAATTGACGTGATTGGGGAAGCCGCGAATCAGGCGGCCCAGCTCATGCGCCGTTGCCTCATCATCATTGACGCCCTTTAACAGCAAATACTCAAAGGTTAACCGCCGTCCCGTTTTCTCCACATAGTACCGGCACATCGGAATCAGCTGCGTGAGCGGATAGGCCCGATTGATAGGCATCAGTTGCAGCCGCAGCCGATCATTGGGCGCATGCAGCGAGACCGCCAGTGTCACCGGAAGTCCGCTGTCCGCCAGCTGCTTCATGCGCGGCACCAGACCGCTGGTCGAAACCGTGATGTGCCGGTAACTGATGTTGAGCCCGGCCGGATCGTGAACCAATTCCAAAAACCGCATCAACGCGGCAAAATTATCCAACGGTTCGCCGATCCCCATGACGTCCACGCGGCTCACTCTGGTGCCTTGCGGGGCCAAGATGCGGTTGGCAAACGCCACCTGGTCGGCCATTTCGCCCGCAGTCAATTGGCGAACTCGACCTTTCAGACCGGATGCACAAAACTTGCAGCCCATCGCACAGCCAACCTGCGACGAGACACAGACGCTATAACCGTAGCGGTGCGGCAATAGCACCGTTTCTACGCGCTGACTGTCTTGCATCGCCAACAGCAATTTGGTGGTCCCGTCCTCTGCCGCCTGCGTCTCAACTGGTGTGAGCCGTCTCAAGGGATAGCGTTGGGCCATCACCTGCTGAAGCGTCTTGGGCCAGACGCGCACGGCGTCATACGACTCCGCCCGCTGCCGCCACAGCCACTCGAACAACTGCCGTGCTCGGAACCTCGGCTGGCCTTCGTCGTGAAGGAGTTGGGCCAGCTCGGCCGGGGTCATCGACAGGACGTCCCCCCAGTCCACCCGGCTTCGCGTCATGCTCTCAGTCCTTTCGCAGGCGGGCAATGAAAAACCCGTCCATTCCTAAATCGCCGGGAGCCAATGTCAGCATCCCGTCCGTCACAAAATCGCGCAGCGCAGCATGCGGCAAAAATGGTGTCACGTCTTCCCGCACCAGCCCCAGGCGATCCGGCCCAACCCGTTCCAACACTTCTAT
Source organism: Bacillota bacterium (assembly GCA_021820965.1). GTDB lineage: Bacteria > Bacillota > Sulfobacillia > Sulfobacillales > Sulfobacillaceae > Sulfobacillus_B. The sequence continues at coordinate 12,041 of JAKACZ010000012.1, forward strand.
GGTTTCCTCCGGCTCCGCAGAGCAGGTACTGTAGACAATGACCCCGCCGGATGGCTTGGCCAGCTCCGCCGCCGCCCGCAATAGCTCCTGTTGGCGGGCACTGAGTGCCCGAAGGTCATCGGGCGCCTTGCTCCATCGCCCGTCAACACGTCGCCTCAGCACGCCTAACCCGCTGCACGGCGCATCTAAAATGATCCGATCATAGGTTGATCTGTGTTGAGCGGCATAGCCCTCTGCCGCCGAATGGGCCAGTTCCACTCGGTCGTGGTATCCGGTCCGTTTAAGGTTTTCGCTAAAGAGCGCGAGTCGCGGCTTAGACACATCCAGTCCCGTCAGCCGAACCGCGCCATCGGTGCGTTCCAGCACATGCAGAGCTTTTCCTCCGACGCCCGCGGCCATGTCAATAATGCGGTCTCCCGGCTTTGGGTCCAGAATCCAACCGACCAGCATTCCGCTTTCGTCCTGCACAGTGGCCAAACCCCGGCGAAATGCCGGCAAATCCTCCAGCCATAGTGACCCTTGCACTCGCACCGCCTCAGGCAGATAAGCTGAGGGCTCCGCCGCCACCCCGAGATTGGCCAATTCCTCCAGCACCGCGTTGCGCGTCGTCCGGCTCAGGTTCACGCGAAGCATCAGCGGGGGCACCCGATTATCCGCTTCCAGGATTGATACCAGCCGTGGCCCGTAGCGCGCCCTCCACCGCTCTACCAGCCAATCCGGGTGAGAAAAGCGCTCTCCCAACGAGAGGTGGTCGGGATCGGGTGGGCGCGATTGGGCCCGCCTAAGAACCGCGTTGACCAGGCCTGCCGCCCTGGGCTGGACGACTTTGGCTTGTTCCACCGCGGCGTGAACTGCCGCGTACGCCGGCACCCGATCCAGCCAGCCCATCTGGAACAACGCCAGTCGTAAAATGTCGCGAATGTCCGGACTGAGGCGCCCGCGCTGAAACGGACGCATCCAGGCGTCAAGGTATCGTCGGTGGCGCAAAACACCATACACCAGCTGGGCCGTCAGCGCACGGTCGGCGCTTTTCATTGTCTCGGCGGCAGCAATGGCCTCGCTGACCGGCGTTCCCCGGCGCACGCGGCGCAAGGCCGCCAGCGCTTGGTCGCGAGCCACACCTGCAGCCGTTACTGTAGATGGCATGTGCGCTCCCCCCGAACCCCCCGCACAAAATCGCCCGGGGTCATCGGTCGCCGGCCAGCCGGTTGAATCCAACCAATCCGAAGCATTCCGCGTCCACTGGCGACCAGCCACTCATTACCATCCAAGACGGCCGTTCCGGGTCGGCCGCTCGGCTCTCCATGCTGCGCTTTTGCCCGGAGAATCTTGACGCGAAGCTCACTCAGCATCGTATAGGCACCGGGGTCGGGCGTCATGCCGCGAACCCAGCCGTCAAGCTCAACGGCGGAACGCTCCCAGTCCAGCCGTCCGGCATCAGAGGCAAACTTGGGGGCAAACGTGACCCCGTCTTCCGGCTGGGGCCGGGCCGAGAGAGGTCCTTCCCCTTGAGACGACAGCACCGCCAGCCAAAGCTCCGCCCCCGCGTCAGCCAGCTTCACGGCCAAGTCGCCGGTGGTGTCATCCGGCTCGATGGCCACGGCCGATTGCGCGACAATGGGTCCGGTATCAATGCCGGCATCCATCCGCATTAGGGTGGTGCCGGTCTCGCTATCTCCCGCCAGAATCGCCCAGGCGATGGGGTTGGGGCCGCGCCAGCGCGGCAGCAGTGACGCGTGTAGGTTGTATGCCCCGTACCGCGGCAAGTCCAACAGCCAAGGGCGCAGGATCCGGCCGAACGCCGCGGTTAAGATGTAGTCGGGTGAAAACGCTTCGAGTTCGTGTCGCACCGCCACCAGGCTAGCCGGCTGCACCAGGGGGATGCCCTGGGACTGGGCCCATTCGGCCACAGGCGAGGGTGTCATGCGTCGATGCCGCCCGGTTGGCCTGTCCGGTTTGCTGACAACCAAAAAGGTGTCATGGGTCCGCCGGATCCGAGCCAGAATCCGCCGGGCGTACTCGGGCGTTCCCATAAAGACAATCCGCGTCACGCTCACACCCCCCTACATCAAAAAGTACGGATCGCGGGTAATGCTGAGCTGCCCAATTTCCGAGGCCAGCCGCTTCAAATCCTTGCCCAACTGCGTATTGCGCCCCGGCTCAAAGCTCTTCATGAGTATATGGTAACGATACTGGCCCCGTACTTTCGCCAGCGGCGCCGGCGCCGGTCCCAACACCTCGGCCCGCGTCCATCGCTGGCGAAGATATCCCGCGGCCCGCCCAGCCTTTTCGGACACGTCTGCCTCTCTTTCGCCTTCCAAGACCAAAAGCCATAGCTCCGCAAACGGCGGATAGCGGGTGGCCGAACGAAATGCAATCTCCTCGTGATAGAAATGCTCATAGTCGTGGTCTTGCGCCAAGCTGACGGCGTAGTGATCGGGATTGTAGGTTTGGATAATCACCTGACCCGGGATTTGCCCACGGCCTGAACGGCCGCCCGCCTGCACGAGCAATTGAAACGTGCGCTCGGCACTACGATAATCAGGCAGGTGCAGTGCCGTATCGGCCGCCACCACCCCGACTAAACTCACTCCGGGGAAATCCATGCCCTTGGCAATCATCTGCGTGCCGACCAGCACATCGGCGTCACCGCGGTAAAAGCGATGATATAAATCGGCGTAGTCCTGAGGCCGCGTTAGTGTGTCCCGGTCGGCGCGGACAATCCTGGCGGCGGGAAAAAGGCGCTCCACTTCCGCCACCACACGCTCGGTGCCGGCGCCAAAATACCGGATTTTTTCGCTCCCACATTCCGGACAATGACTGGGCACGGGAAAATCGCGAAGACAATAGTGACAGTTGAGACGCGACTGGGCCTGATGATAGGTCAACGATACCGAGCAGTCCGGACACTGGAGCGCCTGGCCACAGGCGCGGCAGAGCACAAAGGTGGAAAAACCGCGCCGATTCAAAAACAGGATGACCTGTTCTTGACGCCCGAGTGTTTGCGCCAGGGCGCGCTGAAGCTTGCGGCTGAAAATGTCGCGGTGGCCGTCTTGAAGTTCCTGGCGCATGTCAACCAGTGCCACACTGGGCAGCGAGCGTCCCAGTACCCGCTCGGGCAAACGCCTGTATCCGATTTTTCCGGTTTCAGCCGCGTGCCGCGATTCAATAGACGGGGTGGCACTGCCCAGCACCACCGTTGCGCCTTCTTTCTGCCCGCGCCACAGCGCCACCTCGCGCGCATGGTAGCGGGGATGCTCTTCCTGCTTGTAGCTTGGTTCGTGCTCTTCGTCAAGCACAATGACGCCCAAGTGTGGGAAGGGCAAAAAGACGGCCGAGCGCGCGCCCACCACCACGCTGACTTCGCCTAGGCGCACCGCGTCCCAGGTGGAGCGCCGCTCCGATTGGGACAGACCGGAGTGCCACACCGCCACTTCTTGCCCGAAACGCGCCCGAAAGCGCGTCACGATCTGCGGCGTCAAGGAGATTTCGGGCAGTAGCACCAATGATTGGCGCTCGGCTGCCAGCGCCTCTGCAATAAGCGCCAGGTACACTTCCGTCTTGCCCGACCCGGTCACACCTTCCAAAAGCCACGGACGCCCCGGCGTGCGCAACAAAGCGCTCAGCGCGTCACTCTGGTGGTGGGTGAGCATGTGCGCCCCCTCGTGCGGGCCGGCGGTGAGGGGAGCCCGCATGAGTACTTCTAAAGCTTCTTCGGCGACCAGCGCCCTAAGCGCCGGGCCGGCATTGGGAAACGCATCCAAAACGGTCCGGCGGTCCATGACTTGGTGCTGGGCAATATACTCGTAGACCTCTTGTTTCACGGACGGCCTTCCGCGCCGCACGCCGACCGCCCGGTACCACACCGCCTGCGGCCGCGCGCCTCGCTCTCGGCGCACCGCCGCCGGGATCATTGCCCGAAGCGCTTGCGCCAGGTAACAGAGGTAGCGATCACTCATCCATTCGGCCAATTCCAGCAAGGCAGGGGTGAGCACCGGGTCGGGACGGCGAAGCGCTTCCACCTCGCGCGTGCCGGGACCGGGCTCGCCCGAGTACAGTGAGCGAACCACGCCGGCTACCCGGGATGATCGGAACGGTACGGTGACCAGTTGTCCGACGGCCACGCGTCCTGCTAAAGACGGAGGAACCCGGTAGGTAAACGGACGATCGAGAGCCTCCACCACCCGGTCGATAATAACGTCCGCTAGCTTTTCCACCCGGCTCCCTCCCGGATGCGCTCCGCCACCCAATCCAGCAGTAGAGCCGCTGCTTGGTCTTTGTCGCGTCCCAACGGGCGGGTTCCCGTATCCGTGGAAAGCCAGGAGTCGTGCGGGTCTTCCCCAAATCCGCGCCCACCGCCAACCATGTTGGCCACCACCGCATCGAGTCCTTTTTTGCGCCGTTTCGCCTCCGCCCGTGCCGGGGCGTCCTCTGTCTCCGCAGCAAAGCCAATCATGAGCTTTTTCCCGCGATGCTGGTCTGCGATCGTGCGAATCACGTCGGGATTGGGCTCCATCTCCCACTCGCGTCCTAGACTCTCTTTATGCACTTTGGTACCAACCGGATGAGCAGGCCGAAAATCGGAGACGGCAGCTGCCCCGATATACACCTCGGCGGACACGATGGCATCCTGAACAACTTCCAGCATGTCAACGGCACTGACGACCGGCCGCTTTTGAACAGCCGGATGAAGCGGCAAGTTCACGCGCGGGCCGGAAACTAACACAACCGCTGCCCCGCGCCGGGCCGCTTGATTGGCAATCGCAACGCCCATTCGTCCAGTCGACGGATTGGTTAACAGCCGCACCGGATCGAAGTGCTCCCAGGTTGCCCCAGCCGTCACCACCATGCGCACGCCCGCTAAATCTTTGACGGCCACGGCATCCCTCAGGGCTTCCACCAGTTCGTGGGGCTCCGCCATGCGTCCAACGCCCGTTCGTCCCGACGCCAGGCGGCCTTCGCGCGGACCCACCACGATTACGCCGTCCTCCTTTAGAATTCTGACATTAGCTTCGGTGCGCGGATGCTGCCACATGTCCGGTTCCATAGCCGGCGCCACCAGCACCGGACCGCGAAACCCGAGATACACCAACGACAGCATGTTATCGGCCGTGCCTTGTGCCAGACGTGCCAGAAGCGAGGCAGTGGCCGGCGCAACCACCATCGCTTGGGCCCAGTGGGATAGGGTAATGTGGGACAGCGGACCCTCCGGCTCGTCCTCGACGCCAATCGCCACGGCACCACCGCTCAGCGCCCGAAAAGTTAACGGCGACACAAATTCTGTCGCCGTCGGCGTCATAATGACTCGTACTTCCTCGCCGGCTTGCACTAGCCGGCTAACCAGCTCACACGCCTTATAGGCCGCGATGCCCCCCGACACCCCGACGATGACACGCATTTTACTTGATGCCGGACGGCGGTACTTCCACCGATACCAGCCCGCGCTGGATCTCTTCCAAGGCGATGGTCACCGGTTTGGTCGCATGCACATCGACCAAAGGCTGGAACCCGTCCATAATGGCCCGCCCGCGCCGCGCCGCCGCCACCACCAGCGCGTATTTGCTCTTGGTTTCATTCACCAACTCTTCCACCGAGGCTGCTTTCGCCACCTACTCTTCGTCCTCCTCGTCGTTCTCGTCGGCCGGTCGACTAGTCAGCCGATTCGCCACCGTTTCCGGCTGCACGGCTGACAAAATCACGTGCTCGCTATCGGTCATAATCACCGCTCGGGTCCGCCGCCCGTACGTCGCATCGATCAGCACCCCGCGGTCCCGAGCCTCCGTGATAATGCGCTTGATGGGAGCCGAGTCGGGACTGACAATGGCCACGATGCGATTGGCCGACACGATATTTCCGAAACCAATATTCACCAGTTTGATATCCAAACAAGATCCTCCCTCGGCATCACCCATGCCACGTCTCGTTGCTAGATGGTATCGTACGGGAAAACGATTGGGACTGTCAATCAAGCCGCTATACGAAACATGCTCAAACTTACCCATGAGGGCATAAGCCCGTTTCGTTGGGATTATTCGCTCTTCCGCAAGCCGCAGTATTGCTCCTAGCCGTCTTCGGCATCATCCTTCCGCAGGGTTGGAGCCGCAACCTCGAAAGTCCTGCCGGTAGCCGTGACCGTTCCCGTCATCGAAAAGTCCATAAGTGACTTCCCTCGGGTACTGAGCTTCCTTCCGGCGATAGGGGGGATCCGGCCCCCAACCGCTACCGTCTTCCTTTTCCCGTCCCCTTACGGGTGAAGCGGGCACCCACTCGGGTACTCCTGGCGATGCCAGGCGGATTTCCCCTTAGCCGGTAAAGCAGTCCGGTAGCCGGCTTGCTCCGGCGGGGAACATCCCCGCCACGAAATCAGGTGCTCAGGACCTTCTTGCGCTCGAAAATCTCTCGGAGGATTTTTAGGACCACGTCCTTCGGCATCCCAACGTGAATCCGTTCCCGGAGTTCGGGATCGGTGTACCGGCGCTCCACGTTCATCGCCCCCACCGTATCGGCGCGGGCGATGTAATGGCAATGCCGACAATGGAAACGGTCGCCCTGACGGTTCTCCTTATGGACGTAGCCGCACTGCGGACACTCCTGAGAGGTATAGCCGTGACAAGAGCCAGAACCGCCGCCCACTTGCCGGTGTTGAGCACGCTGGAAAGCCACGTAATGGTTCGAGTCACTCTTCCACCGCTCCCTTCAGTTTCTCGAGCATTTTCTTATTCTTGTGGCTCCGGCTGCCGTAAAGCCTGGCCGAAAAAACCGTGATGATCTCGCGCACGTCCTGGGCCAGTTCCTCTTCGAAAGTGGGCTCAGCGCCTTTGTTGATAATGACGACCTCGATGTCCTTCATCTCACAGATCGCGAACACCAACTCAGCCCCAAAACGTAGCAGCCGATCTTTGTGGGTCAGGACTAAACGGTCAACATCGCCGGCCACAATGCGTTCCAGGAGATTCCGAAGACCGCGCTTCTGGTCGTTCATCCCCGACCCGAGATCCGAAATGATTTCGAATGTCCAACCATTGGCTGAACAGAACATCTCCAACATCTGGGACTGTCGTTCCAGATCCGCTTTCTGTTCGTGACTGGATACCCGAGCATAAGCAATGGTCGTTCTGGCTGTCGGCCCGGCATGGAAAGCGTTGGGCCGGAGTTTTGCCAGATCGTACCGTCTCTGGCCGCCAGCGGTCCGTTCGTCCGGCAGTAGCCGTCCTTCACGTTCCCACCGACGGAGGGTGGACTTTGATACCCCGAGGAATTTTGCCGTTTCAGCCACTGTTGCCATCTTACTCATATTAATAAACTATAAGCAATTTTAGATAATGTCAAGGCGAACTGTTAAAACCCTTTACCCGCGGAAAGGCGGTGCCCAAAAGACGATTGCCCAAGAGAGTGCCGTGTAGGCGCCGTAGACCAGCAACCCCTGCCCCATGAGGGCCCAGTTAGGAGGCGAACTCAAGACGTCAGCGATCCGCGAAAAGTAGGTGGTGAAGAGAAATGGGTTAACGCTGCGGAGAAACGGAAGATTGCCCAGAAGGACCATGAAAATCAGCACGCCCATCGTCACCATGATTGCCGACACAGTGTGCCGACAATAGGCGCTGACGGCCAAGGCCAGTGACGCCACCACCATCTGGCCTGCCATCGCATACAGGCATGCCACCGCCAATAACAGCGCTAGCGTCCCCGTCGACGCCAAAAGGCCGGACGGCAATACGGTGGCATGCCAGCCGAACATCGCCACCCCGCCGGCCAAACTGGTTCCCGCCAACACCAGTGTCGCCAACGCCGCATAAGCCAACCCTACGATCCATTTGCTGGTGTATAAACGCCATGGCGGGACCCCTTGCGTCAGCAAAGTGGCCCATGTTCCCCATTGCCGTTCGCCGGAGATGGCGTCGCCGGTGATAAGGCTGATGAAAAACGGCAGCATCATGCTCGCCGATACGCTAATCGCCAAAATGGGCACGAAAAACCCGTCCGTGAGCCCATGCCCCAGCAGGGCGGCTAGCACCGGCTGACCGCGCAGTTGGGCGTAGCCGTATGTAAATAAGAGCCCGAGAACGAAGAGCGCCGCCAACGATCCCCAAAAACGCGGCAGGCGCAGCTGCCGTTGGCCCTCCCACTTAACGCACATCCACATGGCTGTCCTCCAGATATCGCACCAGTCTCGTTTCCAGACTGGCCTGGCGCCGTACTACCGTCGTGAGAGCAAGACCCCGCCGCACTAAAAAGCGGTTTACTTCACTTAAATCCCAGTCCCCGGTCCAAGCCGCGCTCACCCGGCCGGGTCCCAGCACCCGCGCTGGTATACCCATCTGGGTGAGATACTCCAGTGCCGGATCGACCGGCCAGATCTCCCACAGCACTTCCTCCACAGCTCCGGCACCGAGTAGCGTGGGAGAACCAAAATACCGAAGGCGTCCCGCCTCAAATACTGCGATGAAGTCGCACAGCCGCTCAATGTCTTGCATCACGTGGCTCGACAATACTAATGTGGCGCCAGTATCGCGCCGAATCGCTTCGATCAGCCGTCGCATGTCTTCCAACCGCGCGGGATCCAACCCGTCATAGGGCTCGTCTAGGACCAACAAGCTGGGATTTTTCATCAGCGCCACGGCAATTCCCAGCCGCTGCCGCATGCCATGCGAAAACCCGCCCACACGTTCATCGGCATAGGATCGCAAATGAACGTAGTCCATCACTTCCTCGGTTCGTTTTCGCGGCGTCCCGGTGAGGTCGGCCAAAAGCAACAGGTTCTCCTGAGCGGTCAGATAGGGGTAAAAGCATGGCATGTCCACAAAACCGCCCACCCGGGCCATGGCCCGTTCCGGGTCGGGCCACAACGGGTGGCGGTCGTAGCGGATCGTGCCGTTGGTCGGCGGGACCAGCCCCAATAGCGTCCGCAAAAGGGTGGATTTCCCGGCACCGTTAGGCCCGACCAGGCCGAGAGAAGCCCCAGCCGGCACACGAAAACAAACGTCCTCAAGCGCCAACTTGCGGCCGTAGCGCTTACCGACGTGCTGAACCTCCACCGCTATCCCCATGCCGCCTCAGCCCACCTTGCTAACTGCTGTTGTGAACGACTGCTCAAGAGCGCAATTTCACGGCCGGACCGATGGAATGTGACCACCGTAAAGATGCCGTCGGTTACCCCTTCAAAATGCGCATATCCGGCCACCGGATGAAAAAACCGGGCACCCGCCTGACCCTTGAAGACACGCGCCGACGTGCCAATCACAACCACCCGGCCCGGTCCGGTTCCATACACGGCCAAAGAATTACCGCCGGCTTGGCGCTCGCTGACGCGATGAAGTGGGCCCAGCCGCCCGGGGAAAGGCTCTGGCCGGCCTGCCCTCCCGGCCCGGCTAATCCGGCTGGCAGTGCTCAGAACAGTCGGCGGGACCTTCCACGTCACCAGCCGTCCAGCAGTGGGCGGTTTGGCCGAGGCCTTTTGCGGTCCGGTCGACAAACTAAGGAGGCGTGCCGAAAATACCGGCGCACTGGCCTTGTCGGTCACTTCCACGCCCAAGGGGAGAAAGGTCCGGCCGTCAAACCAATAAATTACCCGGCCGATCAGAGTCCCCGGACGTCGAGGTTTTAGCGTGATCCGATATGCTGGGTGTCCGGCAAGTCGCTGAGTGGATACCACGGCTAACCACTGACCGCGCCAGGCCGCCTCTGCCGGGACCTGCCAAAGGCTCCATGGTGCACTAAACCTTGGGGGGAGCGCCTCCACGGTTCGATGGTTGTTGGAAGATTGATATGTGACTAACTGGTCATGTGAGCGAGCAACCACGCCCACTACGGCATTGTTTCCGTTCATTTCTTCAAACCGCCAGGCCGCGGGTGAATTCTGGTAAAGCGCAATGGTCTGCACCCCGGCATCCGGCAGCGGCAGATTAAACGCCCGGGCCCAATTTATCTCGGGCGGCACCAGGTTGTTGCGGTAGCTCAGCACCTCGGCAAAGGCGTCATGTTTCAGGGCCGTTGACGAACGGTCAAAGATGGTTTGGGCACTTAAATGCGGAAGGTTTGCCCGGGCGCTCACGTACGGCGAAAGGTATACGGCCACCGCCGCCAGAGCCGCGGCCAGGACCACGGCGGCATTCCACTTGCGGCGTTTCATCGATGCGCCCCCTTCTTTCCGCCCATAGTTTACCCGCGCTTTAAGATTGTCACTCCGCCCAGCGGCAATTTTTTGGGCCGGCCAACCGTTCTTAGAATAGGTTCTAGCCTATGCTATACTGAGCACAACAACGGAAGGAGCGCTCCATTGCTCACGATTTTTCAATCGGTCAGCAACCTGATTCACTCCGTCGGTGTCCTTGCCGTTTTCCTGGTGCTCTTCGTGGAGTGTTTTGGCGTTCCTAGTCCCGACGAGATTATTCTTCTCTTCTCCGGTTATTTAATTTCGACGCATCGCTTCAGCTATCCGCTGGTGATTTTAGCGGCGGTAGCAGGCAGCACGCTGGGCGCCACCGGCGCTTATTTTTTGGCCCGGTTCGGTGGCCGCCGCTTGATGCTGAAGTACTTTCGCTTCCTATTCCGCACACCAGAGCGCCTCAATTACTGGGAGGACTACTTCGCCCGACGCGGAGACATTATTGTGCTCGTGGGCCGCATCATTTCCGGCGTCCGCGCCGTCATTTCTTACCCGGCGGGCCTGTTTGAAATGCCCTATTGGCGGTTCTTGCTATACACCGTGGCAGGCTCGTTGATTTGGGCTTTGCTTGCGGTCACCGTGGGATACATCTTAGGGCCCCACGTCATACGCGCCCTCAACGCCAGCAAACACTATGAACTCCCGATTGTCATCGGGGTGATTCTGTTGGTCGTTCTGTGGTACCTATGGGATCGGCGCAAAAAACAGCGGCGCAGTCAGTCGCCGCTACTCTAACACTGCGCGCACCTAGCCCCCATTCCTCTTCGTTTAGCCGAAGGCAAAAGACGAGTCAGGCGCTCGTTTGGCGTTTTTGCCGGGTATTCTCTAGCGTCAACACTCGTAGCGTCGCCCGGATGAAATAGGTTAGGTGCTGAGAGAGTTTATACGGGCGGCCACTCATAGACCCCGCTAAACACTTCCGCGGCAGGCCCGGTCAGGAATACCGGGTCTTTATCGCCCCCGCCCCACTCAACATCCATCGTGCCACCCGGTACATCTACCGTGAGGGGCGTGGCCGCGCGCCCCAAACGAATGACGCAGGCCGCCGAGGCCGCGACACCGGTGCCGCAGGCCAGCGTCAGTCCTGCGCCCCGTTCCCAGTGCCGCATCACCAAGTGATGAGGGTCGGCAATCTGAACCGAGTGTACGTTAATCCGCTTCGGGAACCATGGATGATGCTCCAATTCCGGGCCAATCCGGGCCATGGTCGCTGGGTCCCAACGGTCGCCGATGATGATTAAATGCGGGTTGCCCATCGACACCACACTGGCACGAAGGCTGCCCGTATCCAACGGAAGCTCCTGATCAAGAAAGGGCCGGTCACCCCACCCCGCCAGGCCGGAAGCGGCGCCGGCGAATCGAGGGGCGCCCATGTTCACCCGGATGCGCACGGCGCGACCGCCTACCGTTTCAACCACCTCAGGATATAGAATCCCCGCATCGGTCTCGATTGCCTGCTGAGGACCGGCCACCCCGCGATCGTATAACCATTTCGAGAGCGCTCGAAGACCGTTTCCGCACATTTCGGAGCGGCTGCCGTCGGCGTTGTAAATCACCATCCGAGCGTCGGCGCGGTGTGACAACCCGATGGTAATAATACCGTCAGATCCCACTCCGAAATGCCGATCGGAAATACCTTTAGCCAACGACGGCCAGTCGATCGCTTGTTCTTCGCGTCCACGGATATCAAAATAGAGATAGTCGTTGCCAAGTCCGTGGAGCTTCCAAAATTCCCATCTCACCGGTTGATTCCTCCAGCCTAGCGCGTCAATGCGCGGGCCGAGCGCCGAAGCGGACGCAGGGCCAAGTCGCGAAATGCCGCCAAGAATTGTATGAACCCCGATGCCGTGACCACGATGACCCAGTCGCTCCAGTTAAGCGGGTCGGTTTTAAACAACTGCCCCAGCCACGGCACGTAAATGACGGATACCAGCATCGCCACCGACAACATCACCGCCATGACCGCCCACGGGTTAGAGAGTAGGCCGACCTCGAGGAAGCTCCGGTCTTCCGCTCTGGCATCAAACACATGAAACAATTGACTTAAAATCAGCGTCGCTAACGCCATGCTGCGCGCCTCACGCAGTCCGAGACTCCACGGACCCAGACTCAACGCGAACACCGCCAGCGTACTTACCCCTATTAAGATACCCCGAAATGCAATCTTCGTCCCTAGGCCACGCGCGAAAATACTTTCACCGGGGGGCCGCGGTCGCCGATCCATCACGCCCGGAGCGGGCGGATCAATGCCCAGCGCCATCGCTGGCAGGCCATCGGTTACGAGATTGACGAACAAAATCTGAATCGGCAAAAGTGGCAACGGCAAGCCCATAAATGCCGCCAAAAACATCACCAGCACTTCGCCGACATTGCAGGACAACAGGTAGCGGATGAATTTGCGGATATTGTCATAAATCGCCCGCCCCTCACGAATCGCCCGCACAATGGTGGCAAAGTTATCGTCCGTCAAAATCATCGCGGACGCCTCTTTGGTCACATCGGTCCCGGTCATTCCCATAGCGACACCAATGTCCGCCTCTTTGACGGCGGGCGCATCGTTGACACCGTCTCCCGTCATCGCCACCACCTGCCCGCGCGCCTTCCAGGCCCGCACGACCCGAAGCTTATGGGGCGGAGAGACCCGCGCATAGACGCGAATGCGATCGACTCGCCGGGAGAATTCCTCATCGTCCAGCCGGTCTAGCTCACGGCCGGTGACAATCTCATCGCCCGGACCCAGCATCCCCAGTGTCCGCGCTACCGCCCGCGCCGTATTGGGATGGTCCCCGGTAATCATCACGGTGCGAACGCCGGCGCGGTGGGCCTGCCGCACCGCCTCAATCGCCTCGGGCCGGGGCGGGTCAATCATGCCGGTTAATCCTAACACCGTCAGCCCCTTTTCCCAGACGTCGGGATCCTCCGACGCTCTGGCCGGCCGGTAGGCCACCAACAGCACCCGTAGTGCATCCTCGGTCATGGCGTCATTAGCCATCATCACCGCGCGCCGCTTGATATCGTCAAGCGGTACCACGGCGCCATCCCATTCAATAGAGCGACAACGGGGAAGCAGCACGTCCGGAGCTCCTTTCACATAGATCGCCGCACCCCGTTCCGCCTGAACCATCACCGCCATCCGCTGCCGCTCGGACTCGAAGGGAATTTCTCCAATTCTGACGTACTCCGCCGACAACGCGGAGGGCCTCACACCACATTCGAGCCCGCAACGGAGTAAAGCCACTTCCGTCGGATCACCCTTTCCTGCCTGGTCCAGAGGTCCCTTGGCCGCCTCTGCAATTTGGGCATTATTGCACAAGATCGCCCCCCGGATTACATGCGCCAAGGTGCGGGCCGTCTTTTCCGGCAGCCGCGCGCCCTCCTCAACAAAGCCGCGGCCGTTGACGTCTTGCGTCAGACGGTGACCCCCTGTCCATATATCCGTGACCGTCATTTGATTGCGGGTCAAAGTCCCTGTCTTATCCGAGCAAATTACCGTTGTACACCCCAGCGTCTCCACTGCGGGAAGCCGGCGCACTATGGCGTGGGCACGAATCATCCGTTGTACCCCCAGGGCCAGCGCAATCGTAACGATGGCGGGAAGACCCTCCGGAATGGCCGCCACCGCCAAACTCACCCCGGTCAGAAACATCTGGTAGAGCGGCTCGCCCCGTACCAATCCCGTCACCACCACAATGCCGACAATCAGTAGTGATAGCAGCACCAGCACCTTGCCCAGTTGTTGCAGACGGCGCTGCAACGGCGTCAGATCTTCGACCGCCTCCCGCATAAGGTGCGCGATCGTACCCATCTCCGTGGCCATGCCCGTCGCCACGACCACCGCCCGGGCCCTTCCCCGCGCCACCGTGGTTCCCATAAAAACCAGGTTGGTGCGCTCCGCCAAGGGTGTCTCGGGCTCGGGAATGTCCGCCACGGTTTTTTTCACCGCTGTCGACTCACCCGTTAGTGCTGCTTCTTCCGTCTCCAACCCAATTTGAGAAAGGATCCGCGCATCAGCGGGCACCCGATCCCCGGCTTCTAACTGCAGCACGTCGCCAGGAACTAGGTTCCGCGCCAAGATTTCCTCAAGCGAGCCGTCGCGAATCACGTGAGCCTCCGGAGCCGTCAGAGCGCGCAGCGTTTCCACAGACTTTTCCGCGCGGTATTCCTGCATAAACCCCAACACCGCATTCATCATCACAATGGCGACAATTGTAATGCCGTCGCCGGTCTCACCCAATAGGAAGGAAATAGCGGTGGCCAAGAGCAGCACCAACACCATGAAATCTTTGAACTGAGCGATAAAGAGTGATAGCGGCGACGATTTCTGCGCTTCTTGGAGCGCATTGGGGCCAATCTCTTGAAGGCGCCGTGCCGCTTCCTGCGCGGTCAAGCCGTGGTCGCGATCGGAACGTAGCTGGAGCAGTGCTTCCTCTTGTCGCAAGGTGTGCCATAGGGCGGCCAACAGAAATCCCCTCCTGTCCATCCTCGCCACTAAGGTATGTCCCCAGGGCGTGGGACAGAACCGGCGAGGATCGACCAATGACGTGGCGGGGATGGGATGGGGGACGGGAAGTCCTTTGGGCGCACCAGCAGTTACCACGCCACCTCTTTAGGTGGTTGCCGTTATGGCGGAACAGCCGTGTGGCCCGAACCACCGGCCCCGGCCGGGATGTGCCTTTATGGACACCGGGAACGAGCTCAGCCGTTCAATCCAGACAAACTGCCCGTTCAGATCCTTCAGCTAGCGCATGCACGCCCGGTATACTCGGTCACGGGGCAAAGCGAAGTCCGCCTGCCATTCGGTGCGCTGCAGCGCCGGCTGCATGCAAGGGCATGGCCGATCAGCTCAGCTAGGCAGGGGTCACGGCCGCATTTCCGCCCCACCCGCGGCCGGAAGCTAACGCCCGCCCGACCCAGCTCTCACGGTGATGGCCTGCTTGCCCAGTTGGCGCCACGATTGCAAGAAGGGTGCTTCCGCGACAGGTTCGGCTGCCTGGCCGTTCAACGGGTTGTTGATGTAAAGAACACCGGGGGCGTACCCCACGATCAGCACCGCATGTTCCAACGGTGTCGCCCGGACCGGCCCTTCCGGGCTTTGCCAGGTGACCCAGTCCGTCGTGGGATGAAAGGTGGTGGTGGTCCAGACTTCGACCGGGATGCCTGTCGCCACATGACGGAGTACGACGGAAAATGCGGATCCGGTCAAATCCTCCGCACGACCTGGCAGCAAGCGGTTTAAAAATCGTACCATGGGGCCATGGTAGATGCCGTATCCGTATCCCGCTCGATAGACGCTACCAACAAATCCCACATTGGGATTGCCCCAGAATGCTACATGGTGAACCGTTTGGCCGTCTGCATTGGTAGTCGTGGACAACCGCAGCGGGGTGGGGTCCTTGGGCATCTCCGCCGCAAGCGTCATCTTGCTCATTGGATGGCCCACCGCCGCCATCAGCATGGTGAGGCTGGTCACCTCGCATCCATTGGGCAGTTGCGGGTACTGATCGAGAGCGGGCACGTGTATGAGGTAGCGTGTCGGTAGCGGTCGGGTAACCTTAACCTTTCGCCGCGGATCACCGGTCCCGCTTTTGGATCGCGCGGACAGTGTGGAATGTGTAACCGCCGGGGCCGCCATGAAATGCCGACTTTCCGCATATACGCCGGCGATGGCGGCAAGAAGCAAAAGGAAACCCCAAAAGCGTCCGCGCGCGCGCGCCCGCTGCCGCGCCATCTCAGATATGCCCCCTCTCGGACCCCGACACCACCGCCGCAGGCTCTGCAACCCGGCGATGCCATAAGGCAAACACCAAAAGCGTCCAAATCTTGCGGTCCTGGTTGAACATCGTGTGCTCCGGTGCGTTCAACAACGATTGTACCGCACGGGGTTCATAGTACGGGGTATTTTCTGCAACCAACAAGTCGCGGGCAAAATCGTAAAGCTCACGTTTGAGCCAATGGCGAATGGGAATGGGAAACCCCAGTTTGGGCCGTCGCGCCACCTGCGCCGGTAAAATCTGCGCCATCGCTTGGCGCAACGCCAGTTTAGTGGTCCCCTGGCCCACCTTCATCCGGGCGGGAATAGTTGCAGCCAGTTCAAACACCGCCAGGTCCAAAAAGGGGACACGGAGTTCCAGCGAATGGGCCATGGACATTTTGTCGGCCTTCATGAGAATATCGCCAGGCAGCCAGGTGTAGCCGTCCAAGGTCTGCATCTGGGCAATGGGATCCAGGTCCCGGGCTGCTTCGAAAAAGGGTCGGGTCACTGCCCAGTACGGCTCGCGGGCACTTTCCGGCACCCACGGAGCCAGTTCCGCCTTCTCATTTTCCATAAAGATTTTCGCGTTGCCCACGTACCGTTCCTCCAGTGGCTGCGATCCGCGCATCAAATAACCGCGGCCTTTAAGCTGGGGGGGAAGATTGACGGCCGCCCGCCCTAGCGCCCGCCGGATCCCCCCGGGCAAGTACTCAAAGGGCCGCAGGGCCGCGGGTTCGGCGTAGATGGGATACCCGGCGAAGAGCTCGTCCGCCCCCTCCCCCGACAGCACGACCGTTACGTGACGGCGGGCTTCCCGCGCCAGAAAATATAACGCTGGCGCGCTGGGATCGGCTACAGGATCCTCTTGGGCGGCAATAATGTCTTCTAAATTGTCCCGGTATTCCTCCGCGGTGATGCGCACTTCATGGTGGCGGGTATTCAAGAGACGCGCCGTTTCGCGCGCGGGCGCTAATTCATCCACCTCACCATGGTGTTCTCCAAATCCAATGCTGAAGGTATCCAGGGTCTGATGCTGGCGTAAAAACGCTGCCACCGCGCTGGAATCGATGCCGCTCGACAGGTAGGCGCCGAGTGGCACATCGCTCATCCGATGGCGTTGCACCGACTCCTCTAAAACTGCGTAAATGGCCTCTTGGAGGTCGCTCTGGGATATGTCCTCCCTCGGCTTAAACGCGAGATCCCAGTAGCGAGTCAATTCAACGTGATGTCCGCGCCAGGTGAGATAGTGGGCGGGGGGCAGCTTGAATACTCCGGCAAACATCGTATACGGATCAGGCACGTATTGAAAGGTTAGATAATGCCAAAACGACGTCGGATTGACCTCGGCAACGATTTGGCCGGACGCCAAAAGGCCTCGGATATCGGATGCGAAATAAAGTCCTTGGCCACACACCATATAGTAAAGCGGTTTGATCCCAAAGTGGTCGCGCATAAGGTGCATCGTTCCGGTTCGCCGGTCGAGTACCGCCAGGGCAAACATTCCCCGAAGCTTTTGGGCCAACGCATCGATGCCTCCCTCCTCATAGAGGTGCGGCACCACTTCGGCATCGGACTGGGAACGAAACACATGCCCCTTGGCGGACAGCTCTTGGCGCAGCGCACGATAGTTATAGATTTCTCCGTTGACGACCGCGACCACCCGGTCGTCCTCTCCACTCATGGGCTGGTGTCCGCCGGCAATATCAACGATGGACAACCGCCGAAACCCAAGTCCCTCAGAGCCAAAATATGCCACGCCGCGATCATCCGGACCACGGTGCAACATGGCATCGACCATACGGTCGAGCCCCGACCGGTCAAATTGTTGGCCAGAGAAACCGGCGATCCCGCACATCCTATACACCCCTCCCATGGAAAAGACGAATCACCGACGGGAAGATTACCGCCGGATGGAGTCCCTTTGGTCGCGGTGGCTCTCGCGTTCTTAAGGGTATCCGCATTTCGTCATGGATAGACCGGCGTTCGGCGTGATCCTCGTACGGAAACCAAATCGCATATTGTGATTGAACCGAATGCGACAAAATGGCCAAGCTCAATCGCAACCCTGTTGCTAGTGGGTTCTGGTGGCCGGGCGGCGTGACCATCGCGTACCCCAGCAGGAGTTTTCTAGTAAGTGTGCCACAAAACACCCACTCCGTTGCGGAACAAGCGTGGAGTTTTCTTGTGTGGCGCATCAAAATTTCAATTTGGCGTGACCGATGATTCCCCCCGTGAGGCAATTTCAGATATTTTTGGCTCGTGAACGGGCAATTCGAACGGCGTTCAACTGGGGAATGTACATCACGGCAAAGCCAATAATGATTGAACCCAGCAGAGTGGTGCCCTTTAATTGATTCCAAAACGAACGATAAACGTAGAGCGCGACGGGAACGTAAATAGAGCCCGCGGTTACGACCCCGGGAGAGTACTCTCCCGACCATAAGGTTAAGATGGCATGCAGTAGAAAATTGGCAAAGATCCACGACGCAGTGGATACTCCCAACATCAGCGCCCAAGGTTTATGGATCGTGTCAGCCAAGAACACAGAAATAAGAACATATAACATGAAGAGCGCATTTCCCAAAACAAATAGTGGCACGGTAAAGCGGTCGGTGAAGAGCCACGAATATTTCTTGGTCCAGGGAATGAACCTCGGTGCCTCTTCCACAATGTGGACCGCATAGGCAACAGGGACAAGCCATAGAGCGGGCATTGCTATCCCCTCCATCTTAGACAAATTGGGGCGAGAAAGCCGCGTTTCCTTCCCCAGTGCTCACCGGGGGGCCGGACGCATTGCCGCCACCCATCTTGGTGTTGGAGTCGGTGGCACGCTCAATGGGCGGCTTCTATAAGAAGACTTCGCTCGTCGCCACCCGGAACCGCCCGTCTGCTCGGGTCGTGCCTAGGCACCGGCCTTTATGCCCCATGACTTTCGCGCCAGAACGACCCCCCGGAAAGTCCGATACGTGGCGGTTCACCAAGCCGTGTTTGTCGGTGCCGCACATTCGCCAGGTACCCCGGCCCTTCGCGGTCCACACCCCCACTGACCCAGGCAGGGCGGTGACGACCGTGCTGTGCTTTCGCCGACGCAGAGAACATCGGCTTGGTACTCCCTGACGAAACCCGTGGATCCGCTGCATCTCCGTCCACGCTCCTCCCAGTCCGCCCTTTAACCATCAGTCCCGTAGCAGGGCACTGGCTCCCAAACCCATGACAAACTAAGTTACCTCAACACTGATGCGCGCGGCCCGTTTTTCGGGAGCGGCCCTGCATGGTCGCGCTACTACCCAAAACGAAGGTGGCAGGATCACCTTCTTTCGCTTTGGGCACGGCATGGGGGAACTATCAAACCGGTCATACCCGGCCAATGATCATCGATTCGTCACCGCCGAAGATCCGCCGCCTTTTCCATGGAGGCGGAGTAGCCACAAGTAGCCAGGCCCGGAGCTTCCAATGTGGTATAAGAAACCAAGGCTCCAATAACGTCCACTGGTCGCCGTAAACCCAGGACGGCGTCGGCAGGCTGCCGCGCACGGTTAGAAATTCGACGGTTGCCGCAAGAAAGCAAGCCCACCGATGCTGCTCATGATCCTCTGCGTCCCGGATCGGGGTCCTGACCATCCGCATCCGCAAAGACGCGTCCGGTGCCCGTCTCCAGTCATCTAGAAAGTCGCCCAGCACAACCTGAGGTGACACTCCACCCCTTATCACCTGCTCCCAGGCGTCTGCCAGCGGCAGCGGTACATAGATACTCATGGAGAGGCAGTCTCCTCAATACAAGACTCAGCAAAATAGCGATGTTTGGCAGTCAACAAATTTTGGGGTATATAGCGTCCGACAATGTCCAAAACTTCGGACGTCGTATGTATGTTTAGATGCTGAATCAGCATCCGAACATCCTGGTAATCTCTAATGCGGGCCGCGTACACCTTCAGCGCCAACATATAGTCCGCGCTCACAGTGTAAACGCTGAGACCCTCAAACTCCTGCCATAGCTCTTTAGGCGGGTCGCTGTAAAAAAACCCCTTTATGCTATCGTTAAGCCAATCCGACGGCAGGCCAAGCTCCAACGCAACCGCCATTGCGGCCTGCCGCACGGGTTCCGCTGGCGGAGCCACATACGCGTCAATGTCTTTGGTGACTCCACGCGATCCCAATACCAATATCATCCAGGCCCCTCCAGCCCGAACGATATCCCCATGGACTCCCTCATCGGCAAGTCGATGCCCGAGAACCTCTAATGCTTGACGCATCTCGCCTACGGTCACCGTATGTGCCATCCTTTTGGATTAGACTCGTTTGCTCACAAGTGTAGCACGTTTTCCGCAGCCATTTGCCACTAGGTCGTTGCACACAATACCCGCTAGGTGTAAGCCAAGAGGGGTCAAGTGCCACGGGGACAGGTCCAGACACACCAAAGCTCTTGTTTTACAACAAGGACATAGGATTGGAGCGGTCCCAATCCCCGGTCGGGGACTTCCCAGGGTCGTCGACGCCTGAGGGGATCTAACATAAGACGCTTGAGACCGAACGGCTCCGGCACGGCGGTCCCAAACCGGGAACTTCTGAGGGCGACCTCAGAACCCCTCCACCTCAATCCGTGAGGATTAGGCGGCGAAAGAGTCATTTAATGGTACGTCGCGGCGTCGGACGGCTTTCGCAAGGTGGGATCCCTCCTACTGCGGTTGCCGTCGCTGTGTCAACGCAAATTTAAGGCCAACCGTCTGTGCGAAATAGGCTGACCGAGCTCTTGGGAAAGTGGCGGGGTCGGCCGGTCAAAGCATTCCGTCCAACCAGCACGGCCGGCACGCCGGTTCCGGGGCAGCACCGCGCGGGGGCAGACTGCCGGCTGCGGAACGCGAGATATTGCGGATGAATGGCTATGCCGCGCGGACAAACGCTTCCACTGCGATGATAGCCATCCTCCGATTGCTGTGGCGGATTTTGAGGCCATAGGCTCCCAAATTATGCACGGTTAACGGCTGTGCGCCCACGTTTCCCCGAGCCTTTGCCCCCCTGCCGCCTGGGTGAGGATTGGCGCCGTCGCCAAACAGGCACAACCCGTACAGATTGGTCCTCAGCCCAAACCTCGGTGTTGGGGCGAATGCTGATGGTCACCACTTCGGCTAAGTCGGAGGTTGTTCGGTTCAGAAAGTGCGTGGCGTCGATGATTCGCATTGGCCGAACGGCCGGAAATCCGTGGCCTACGGCCAATACGTATGATGAGCAGAATTTCCAGTCGCGATATACGGACTGGGACGGAGAGACGCGGCCACTCACCAAATGATGATAACCGGCATTGAGTTGTATCGATGACAAAATGAGTTATATAGCACCTGGGTTCACGGGCGACCGTACCTGTTCCGGGCTGGGTTGCCAATCCACACCCCCCCCCCCACCCATTGCCGCACGGCGGATACGGCCTTACAATGCGAATCGACAGCCATGGGAGCGGCATACTACTCCTGGGGAGCCCCTGCAGAGTGTCTTATATTACCGCGAGAACGCGGCCTTGCGCACGGAGGTACGGGGCCGAAAGTAGCGCCAGAACGCGACCACGAGATACAGCACATATGCCCCGAATTGTAAAACTGTGGGTGCCTCGGCATATCCCGTAAAGTTGTGCAGAATATCGCCCACAAGCCCGTTTTGGTTCAGCACGTGACTGGTGTTCCAGAGCACGTGGATCATGGGCAGCCACCCCAATGCCTGGAAGTCCTCGATCCCATCCGCCAATAAAGCGGCGGCAAAAACCAGCAGCACGCTGCCAAGCACATTGAAAAAGAGCGAGAGCGGTATTCGGCGACCGGCCCGGAACATCGCCCAGTCTATGGCTAAAGCCAAGCCTAAGCCCACCAATGCACCCACGGCAAGGTTGACTGTGTTGGAGCGGAACGCCACGGCTAGCGTAAAGAACACGGTTTCTAACCCCTCGCGCCCTACCGTGATAAACGAAAGTCCCACCATTGCCCAAAGCGTGCCTTGGCTCACCGCCAGTGAAACCCGGTGTTCCAGCGCATGCTTCATATCACGACTTTGCGATTTCATCCAAAAGCTCATCCCAGTCAACATCGCCATCGCGACAAAATAGGTGATGCCTTCCAGCATGGTCTGTACGCGAGACCCGTCATATTGGCTAATGACGTGATAGAGAACCAGTCCCAGGCCCACATCAACCGCCACGGCAGCCAGCACGCCCGACCAGACTTGAAACGCCAATCGTCGTTGTCCGATCTGATTCAGATATGACAAAATAATGGTGACGATAAGGCTGGCCTCTAGCCCCTCACGAAAGAATATCACCATAGCAGGGATCATCGGGCACCTCCGTTTATCTTACGATAATGATTATTAATCTCAGTCAATACGCTGTCAAGAATTCCTGCCAAAACAACCAGGGATTCCATAGTTTCCCCGATTGCCCGCATCTCCACTCATCAAGAATTGATCACAATAAATTTCTCGACGCCGCCACTAAATCAGGATATAATACAGCATAATGAATGTTTATTCATGACGGAGGATGCAGCCGATGCGGCGGGTCGTGAAAATCGGGACGTCAACGACATTAACGGATGAGGGCCACATCAACCGCAAGCGATTGGAGACAATCGCGCGTGGCGTCACCATGTTGATGGACGCCGGAGATACGGTAACACTAGTCACGTCAGGCGCAGTGGGAGCTGGGCGCGGCCTCATGGCCGCTGGGGCGGACACCCCGAGTCCCGGTCGCTCGGCGCTAGCGGCGATAGGTCAAATTGCCCTGGTCAACGCCTACCAGTCGGTATTTCATCCGATAGCCGTGGCACAGATTTTGGTGGATCACACTCATGTCTCCCAATCCTCGGCGGCAATGGCGCTGCAAGCGACGTTGCATCACCTGTGGAACCTCGGCATCGTGCCCCTGATTAACGAAAACGACGCCCTCAGCAGTGCCGGGCACCGCATCGGGGATAACGACACCCTGGCGGCCCTGGTAGCCGGGCTGGTGGCGGCGGATCAATTGGTTATTCTCTCGGATATTGACGGGCTTTATACCGACAATCCGG
This sequence comes from Bacillota bacterium, assembly GCA_021820965.1. Lineage (GTDB taxonomy): Bacteria > Bacillota > Sulfobacillia > Sulfobacillales > Sulfobacillaceae > Sulfobacillus_B. Next base: position 35,007 of record JAKACZ010000012.1, read on the forward strand.
CCACCAACCCTGAGGCAACCCGAGTCTCGTTCATCCCCCGGGTATCGCTAGAGCACTTTGGACAGTTCGGCGACGGCAGTCCCGGGCCCTGGGGCTCTGGGGGAATCGTGTCAAAGTTGCGCGCTGCCCACATTGCCCAAGGATACGGCATCGAAACCGTTCTGGCGGCGGGACATGACGAAACCGTGTGGAATCGTCTGGTAGACCAGGATTACCGCCATTTCACTCGATTCGCGGCGCAAAAGGAGGCGTGAGACGATGTTAGAGCAAAATCTGCTCAAAGCCAAAGAAGCCGGAACCGCCCTGGCGCAAACCAAAACTGCGCAGCGAAACGACATTCTAACAGTTATGGCCGGTCTTATACGCGAGCGCACCCCTGTCATCTTGCAGGCCAACCAATTAGATCTTGTGCATGCCGAGGAAAGCGGCCTTGATACGCCGCGCGCCAATCGCTTAAAGCTCTCCCCCGACAAGCTGGCATCGCTCACCTCCGGTCTGTTGACGGTGGCCGGGCTTCCCGATCCGTTGGGCGGCGGCCGCCGTTGGACTCTTCCGAACGGCTTAGTGCTGGAACAGATCCATGTCCCCCTGGGCGTTATCGGACTCATCTATGAAAGCCGCCCTGGCGTGACGATTGAAGCGGTGTCTCTGGCGCTGAAGAGCGGCAACAGCATCCTCTTGCGTGGGGGCCGAGAGGCGCAACACACCAACCGGGTGCTGGCCGATTTGTGGCAGGAGGCCCTGAAATCCATCGGGTTGTCTCCGTCCGCGGTGCAGCTGCTCGACGATCCCGACCGCAGTCTTGCACGCGAGCTGATGCACCTGTCCGGCCTTGACCTGCTTATACCGCGCGGCGGTGCCTCCCTTATCCGCACCGTTGTGGAAGAGGCCACTGTACCGGTCATCGAGACCGGTGTGGGAAATTGCCACCTATACGTTGATGCGGCGGCAGATCTAGACATGGCGGTCAAGATTTTGTTGGACGGCAAGATGGGCAATCCCTCGGTCTGCAATGCTCTGGAAACCGTGCTGATCCATGAGGACGTAAAGGACGCGTTCTTACCTCGGGCCTCCGAGGTTCTGAGGCAGTACGGCGTGGCGTGGCATGGGGATGCTGCTGTCTTGGATCTGGTTCCTGGTGCCGTTTTGGCCACCGAAGAGGATTGGCTTACCGAATATCTGGGCCTTCATTTAGCCGCGCGCGTGGTGGGGAGCCTGGACGAAGCCATTGAGCACATCCGGCGCTACGGTAGCAGTCACTCCGAGGGCATTGTGACCAACCATTATCCCACTGGACAGCGATTTCTCGCCGCCGTCGATGCGGCCGTCGTATACTGGAACGCCTCAACCCGGTTTTCTGATGGGAATGAATTTGGGTTTGGGGCCGAGGTGGGTATTTCCACTCAAAAGCTTCATGCCCGCGGGCCGATGGGGCTTGACGCGCTAACCACGATTAAAACTGTCGCCTTTGGATCGGGCCAAACCCGCGACTTTTAACAGCCCCGCCAGTCCTCACAAACTTTTTAGGGTATCCGGATTTCTTGATTGATTGGCGAGATACGGCCGCGAAGAACAATTGATCTCGGCGGGGTCGACCCGATAGCCTGATCTGGGCTGTCCGACAGGTCGCGACAGACGGAAAGGATGACATCGTGGAGATCCCCAACTTCTCGAACCTTCCTCGTTACGTCACCGCCGTTCCAAACCGGTGGAGTGTCTTGTGCATATTCGCCCCCGAGGTCTCCTCTGGAACTTGTAATCTGGGTGGTTTGCCAGTGTCTCGCCTTAAGAGATGCCGTTTAACCAGTGGGCAACGCTCAAGACGTGGACCCCATACTCGTCGAGTCGCGTAAGGACCGCCGGATTCTTCCAGTACGTCCTTGTCACCGGTGCTCAAGTGGGTAATCTGGTCCAGACACACGCCGCCGCAATCGGTGCATCCTGCGGATCTCGCACGACTTCGGCCCACTCGGCTATCGTGGCATCCGGCGGGTCTGCGAATTACCAGAAACCGTGATCGCACAGCGGGCCATACCTCCGGGGAATGAAACTTGGCCGCAAAAATGCGGGCCGCTTCCGCATCGATCCATTGGGTAATCAACAGAGGGCCAGCGTTACCACCCGCTATAGAGGGCCTGTGCCGCGCCTGGTACGTACGGTTCAGGGTCACATCAAAGCGTTCCGCTTTGGTGACCCGGGGGTTTGGGGTTGTCGGGCACGACAATCTGCGGGACGCCGACAAAATACGCAACGGCATCCATTTGGCCCCGAATCCACCAGGCGGTAGTTTGTTGGGGATGCAGGTCGGCGAACGTGTAGTTGCTATACCCCAACACGGCGCCAAACACCTGGGCCTGCTGCACAGCCCCGGTTTTCGGGTCATGAATGGGCACGGTCGGTCCCGCATAATCGATGTATAATAGATGTCAAGCAATACCACATCTATCAAATATTTACGTTGTGAGCGACGGCGCACGCATCGCTGGGACGATCGCGCCCAAACCTTCACCTGGCTGAACGATCTCACCTGCACGTGGACGCCGGCCAGGGGAGGCCGGCCGCGGAACACCGTGGTGCCTGTCGCGTTCTGCCACGAAACCTGGACGGACGCGCAAGGCGTGGCCCACCGGACGCAGTGGGCTTGGATCTCGCAGCAGCCCCTGACTATGACCAATATCATCGCCCCTTGTAACCGGGCGGGTCGCCATCGCTGAGCCATCGAAGCCCACTTTTTAGTGGAAAAGCGCCACGGCGATCATTTTGAGCATGCCTATTCCTACGACTGGCAAGCGCTAAAAAACTGGCATCGCCTCATGCAATTGGCGCATCTCTTGAACGTGCTGACCCTGTGGTCGGCTATCGGCGAAACCCTGCAACACACGTATGGCTACCGCGGCACGAGCCAGTTCTTGCGGGAGACGTGGAGCCATCGGTACTCCCCGACCCGTTTCTCCAGGCCTACGTCATTCATTGCACCGCGATTGCGGCCTAACCTGAGGGTCTTGCCCATATCGATCAGTTCCCAGCCGTTTCTTGCGAAACGGCTAAACGCATAGGCTCTGCGGACCACGCGGGTACTTTTGCTCCCGGCGAATGGCTCGGCCGGCCCCCAAACCGTCGTCACGCGATCGGGTTGCACCCATTAGTGACCCGTCATGCGTCAGCACTGTGGCCATCTAGGCATGGTTGACAGCAGCATTAGTTCCCTTGGCACGCGCCTTGCGGGTTACACGGAGTGTTGCGAGCGCTACGATCGTCATGAACACTGCGACGATGACAAACATGCCGTTGACTGTGAAGGCATGAGAGAGGGCCGCAAGCACTAGGGGACACAGAAGAGCGAACGGCTTGGAGTATTGGATACCGGACTTGGGTAGGAAACACCCGTAATCATGACCAATAGCGGCAAAACAAATGAGGCCACGTTGACCCAAAGGAGTGGTACATAACCTATTTGTGGCAGTAAGAGACCTGCCACAAACGGTCCGATAAGCGTCGTCGCCACGTAAAGAATTCCTAAAGCGGCCCGCGCTTGGGGCGCGCGGCCTGGGAAAACTTGTGGCAAGGATGCCATCCAACTACCACGGTAGATACCCCCCGCGACTTCGAGAATACCACCCAAAGCGTAGAGGGCTCCGATGGGCAAGGAGTGTTCCATGGCTAAGACGGCCATTAGGCTACCCGCAACGATCTGAACCCCTAACGCGGGGCCGATCAAACGTCCAGGCCCCCACCGATCAACGGAGATTCCCGTGACCGGTGCAAAAATGAGCGGAAGCATCGCCAACATGGTCATAACGCTCATGGCGCCGAGTTCATGCGTTACGTGATAGACAAAAAGCGGTAACACAACGGCATACAAAGCATCCCCGATGTTGTTGCCTGTGTTGCCGGTCGCAAACCATATGAAACGCCGAGACCGCCAAATGGATTCCACGAGCTCCGCTCCTTTGTTTTGTCAAAATCTGCTTTAGGACGGACAGGACGATCGCTATTCGGCGATCGTCCTCCCGTTCTGCTTTTTATTAGCGGTTGGCAATAGATCACGCTTTTCGCTTACACGTCTGGTTGCCAATTTTTAGGTGCGGGAAACGAGTTATATGACTATTGCTTTTGTAATTCTTTATGACCGGATATATACAACAGTATAATGGAACCGAAGAAGGTACGCTTTGGCAAGAAACTCGGCGGATATTGTACTCAAATACCTAGCAGATGCGCTTCGCGACGCCTCGTTGGACTGGCTTGGACTTCACGACGTTCGTATTCTCCGGGCGATACCAACATAATTGCCTGAAGTCGAAATTCGGCAAAGCTTCCTCGATCTTGCGTTTGAGACGGAAACGGGGGAATTACTCCACTACGAGTGTCTAAAGAGCCGGACCTATATCGGTTTCTTCTATACGACGCGCATCTCACAGCGCACTACAAAAAACCAGTAAAAACCGTGGTTCTGTATGTGCGCGACGTGTTGGAAGCGCCGGATCGACTGGATGCTGGTGGCATACAGTATGGTGTGGAGAATGTGTATCTGAAGGCGCGCGACGCAGAAGCAGTTCTGGAACAGCTGGAGGAGCCCATTCATCTTGGCTTTTGGGAACCCGAAGATCGATTTGATTTGGCATTTGTCCCCCATATGCGGCATCCAGGGATGACCGATCAGGAGGTATTGCAACGGACGTTGAATTTGGCACTGGCTACTTCGGATGATAACGAACGAAACCTGATGACAGGTATATTATTGGGACTAAGCGGAAAAGCAATGAGCGATGAAGATGTCAACCGATTGAAGGAGGTTTTGAAAATGGCCGACCCTGTGATTGAGCGAGAGGCTGCTGAAAGCAAGGCGCGGGAGATTGCGCTGCTTATGAAAGGCATGGATATCGACGAGGTTGTCGAAGTCACGAATTTGGCGCGTGAACAGGTCGAGGAACTTCGTAAACAGGTGCATTAAGCTGACAGCGAACAGGACTTCGTGATCGGAGTTACCCTGTCACGAGGGATTTAATTATCGAAATGTCACACGCATGTTCGACTTCGCCCCCATTCCGACTATATTCAATAGAAACCCGGCAGGATTCCCCTGCTGAACCGATAGGTCAGCGGGGGGAGGAATGCCGAAGATTTAGCAATGAGCGGACGAAACCGCCTCGATGAGCAGCCGTGTTGATCGCCAGAGAAGACGGACTTTCGCGATCGCAAATTGCCCGAGGCGATGCCAACGAGCGTCCGCTACGGAAATCACCTGCGTCTTGGCTGGCTGGACCCGGGCACATAGCCCCGCACCGTTCGGCCGGCTGGCGGGCGCTTCGACGTAATCCCCTTTGGACTCCGTAGGAAGAGCCTAAATTCAGAATAGAGCTTCCTAGCCGTTTTCCAACCCCCCACGCGTATAGTCCTGACCCCGCTTGCGGCCACCCAGAAAATAAAAACGGAGACGGATTCCCACCTTTCTGCCACCTAGAAGCGGCGCCCGATAGTGGCGCGACCGCCAAGTAGATTGTCGCGGCTAGGATAACTTGGCCCAGGCTGTATGCCCGTCAATTTCAGCTCGAGTGCGAATCTTGGAGACGGGGGTTGTCGCAAACATTTCATAAAAATATCCACGGTCATCGACCTGGGCCCAATAAGACCCGTCACTCTGGCCACATCGACCCTCGACCCAAATGTTAACGCCGCTCGCCTGACGCGTCGGGATCCCGCCATAGGCCCGTATCCCCCATCAGGTGCTCGGCAGCGCGCCCGTATTGGCATGTCAATCGACCAGCACACGTCCACGGTGGCGTCGCCATCTGCGACATTGCCCCCCGTGACCACCACGCACGATGAAAGCCCCGTCCCCGTCGGCTCGATTTTGTACGCTAATGTGCCCCTTGTAGCCATCAAGTCAAGGTCCCCTGCCGGGCGGCGGCCCCGGCGATCATGAACGAATCGATGAGATCTTCGGCGGCGCCGAGGAGTCCCACGGCGCTGGCGTCCACCAACGTCATCTGCGACAGCCGGCGACCAAAATCTGTGCTTAAGAGCCGAGCGCGATACCGGGTGAGGGTCGAGTGATCGAGCGTGATCTCCAGACTTCGGCCGAGGCCGACGGCGAATTTCCAGCGGTCATCAAACCGAGCATTGTCGCCCGCGTCGCGGTCGGATAGGCCCTCACGAAACTGCAACAGCGTCAGCGCCAGCACAACCGTGGGCGGCTTAGCCGGTCGGTGCCGGTGGTCCCGTACCAGTCTTGAAAGTCCTCATCCTGAAAATGCGCGGCGATCCAGTTCCGGATCTTCGCATAAATCGAGGTCAGGCGAAAAATGTGTGTCGTGCTCGGTGATGGAGATTCCGCGTGAGAATCCGCAATCGCCGCATTTTTGGAGCGGAACTAGACGGATCCGGGCGAGTAAAGATGGCCGCATCATTGGTCCGATGTGTACGGGTCACAGAATCAAGCGAAACCGTCGAGACAGCCTCCGCACATCCTGATAACTTCCTCTTGCAACGCAATCAGAAGGTGCCCAAGCGCACCTTCCGTTTGCGACACGATGACCGATCACCGGTTACTCGGTAGAAACCTCCTGGTCCATTTGCTCAGAGGCTGCCACGACTTTCAAAAAGGTCTCCTCGGGACGGTTTCCCAAACGCCGGATCACGTTCGCTCTCTCGCCGTGTCCTGATTCTTCCGCGGTTCTGGCAGCTTCCTCCAACAGTTCCCGCACAACCGGGCCGTCATCCGGCCCTAGCGACTGAAGCTCTACGCGGGCCGAGGACGACACTCGGGATTGAAGATACTCCCGTGTCAGTCCCGTGTCAGGATCGTGTCGAAGATAGATGACCCCGCCTGTCATGCCAGCCGCAATCCACGGTCCCGGGTCGGCCAGCACCAAAGCTTGCCCGCGCGTCATATACTCGAATCCGAACCCCTTGATAGCCGCGCTGTCCCACCAGCTGGTACTTTCACGCACGGATGGCAGGCCCTCGCCCATAATCACGATCCGCCCCCCGGCCAATCGGACCCCGGCACGGGAGTCGGCAGCACCCTGAACCACAATGGTTCCACCCTGGGCGCCGTAGGCCAGGCTCTTTCCCGCATGACCACCAAACCGCCCATGCTTCATCAGGCGGATGATGCCGCCCGAAGCCGCCTTGCCGACTCCGTCCTGCGCACCGCCCCAAGCCGAACAAGTAATGCCGTCGCTTAAGAAGGCGCCGAATCCTTGACCCGCCACACCATGAACTTCGATAATCTCCTCGCGGTCGCTTCGAAATCCAGTGCGGCGGCCCGACTGCCATACGCCCGCCATCCGCCGGTCAACGGGCTGGAAGAACACCGGTGGGACCCGCGTGGCTGACGCTGAAGAGCGCACGACCACCTCTGGGCCGTTTACTTCTGATACCAATAGCTCCTGATCATCCTCGACCAACGATGCCATCCAGGAGACAAAGTCGAGACTCTCTTGCGCTCCCCACTGCCGCAATAAGTGCCACTGGCCCACCGCGTCCGACACGTGAGCCATGCCCAGATGGCGAAGGCGCTCCTCCAAGGCACTGCCGACCGCCTGAAAGAAGGCCACCAGATTGTTCGTCGCCAGTTCCACCTCTTGTGGCACAAATCGCTTGATGCCGCGTTTATGCGCCTCCTCGACAGTCTCAATTTGGGTGGTAATGCCAACATGGCACGTGTCCTTTTGGCATTGGCGGCAAATAGTACAACCGAGGGCCACCATCGCCATCGTTCCGAATCCCACCCGGTTTGCACCCATCAAAATCAGCTTAAGTACATCGTCGGCAGTCCGTACCCCGCCATCCGCCCAGAGCTCGACTTGATCGCGGACTCCCGCCTGGACCAGTGCGTGGTGCGTCAGCGGCACACCGACCTCCGCCGGCAGACCCACATGCCGCAGTGCATGGGAACGAGCCGCCCCGGTTCCGCCGTCAAAGCCCGATAGGGTGATAACATCGGCTCCGGCCTTGACGATTCCCACCGCGATGGTTCCAATATTGGGAACGACCGGCACCTTGACTACGACTTTCAGCTCCGGATTAACGGTCTTCAATTCGTCAATGAGCTGCCGTAAATCCTCAATCGAGTACAAATCATGGTTATTGCTGGGCGAAATAAGATCCGTTCCGGGGCGGGCATTGCGAGCCCGCGCCACCTTTTCCGACACCTTGCGTCCTGGCAGGTGGCCGCCTTCCCCGGGTTTCGCCCCTTGGCCAATCTTAATTTCCACATATGCCGCCCCATTAAGCAGGCCCGAATTAATCCCGAAGCGCCCCGATGCCACCTGATACCCGCGCCAGCGTGTATAGCGGCCAATCATGTCGGGAATTTCCCCGCCCTCACCGTTCATAGCCACAATGTTGAGGCGCTTGGCGGCTTCTGCGTAGGCACGAAACGCGCTCTCCCCTTGGGACCCAAAGGACATCGACGAGATCACAAAGGGGTAGTCATGGTTTCCCACGGTCAGTGACGCCGATGGCACGACATGGGCGTCATGGCGGGAAACAAGCAACACATGCCGCAGTTGAGACGGCATCTTCCGTTCCAGATCGCCAATAGATTCATGAAAGGCCTCGGCATCGATAGCGCCACGGGTCAACTGTTGAGCGGGCTTGTATACGTGCGGGTTGAAGTGCGGGATAAAGCGGGGCCGCGCCCCCGAATCGACCGCCTGAAGCCGCTCTGCTCTAACGGATTCACGCCGACGTTCCCAATTTTCCAGCGTCGGTGCGGCCCAGGTAGGAACCCCCATAAGCTCAGCCGCCTCTTGGGGAAGTCCGATGGCAGAGAAATTGCGGCCGTAGCCGGAGAGCCAATGGGTGCCCATGGTCGAAAAAATCTTTTCCAGCCCGTGGTTTAACACCTCAATAGGTGGTGAATCAGCCGCCGCCCAAATCGCGTAAGGCACCAAGGCCGCTGCCCCGAGACCCATGAGAACCGCTGCGTCATGCAAATTGCGTATCATGCCGCTTCGGACCACAAGGGACACACTGCGCCCCAACCCTTTCTCGGTCACCGCCCGTTCCACCGCCGCCAGCGCCAAGGCGGGGTCTAAGCTGACCGATTGTCCAGGTTGATAGGTTCCGGCGTCATCCAAGATAATCAGGTGGACGCCACCGCGCACTCGCTCAACGACATCGCGGCCCAACTCCCGGGCGCGCTCCAATTCCGTGCTGCCAGCGGTCCAGCTCATGGCGATCGTTTGTGCGCCAACTCCGAAGACCTGGGCGACTTGAGCCAGGCCCGCGTCAGTCAGCCACGGGTGCTGCAGGCGAACCACCGGACCCCGAACCGGGACATCTAGTCCATGCGGACGCGGCCCAAGCCAGGTTGACAAGCGAAAGTGTTCCGCTTCACGTTCGCGGTCCAATGCCGGATTGGTCACAACCGCCACCGTCTCCTGCAAGTAATCGGCAATCGTGACAATGCCAGTCGACAGCGCCGCCAGCGGACCATCAAATCCAAGTGATCCGATCGGTTCTTGACCTGTAGTAGTCCACGCCTTCACCATCTGCAAATCATCACGCGTCCAGCCGTCGGCCGCCCGCTGCCACTCGGGCACCGAAGCCGACACCCCTTGGCCCTCGGCCAAGGACAGTGTTTGCGGCCAAGAGGACTCCTTGACCCGGGCCAGCAACGCCTCCGTCACGTGTTCGGAATTAACCCGGGTTAGAGGGCCATCGCCAGACCAGTTCCATGCCACAATCTCGCCAGCACCAATCATGCGCGGCTCCGCCCGCCAGTGCTTAGGCGGCACTACGCCCGGTTCCGACGACAAAATGATCGCGTCATCCGTCTCCAAAATCCATAGCGGGCGCAGTCCCATGGCATCCACGGCGGCTACCAGCTGCTGCCCGTCTGTGGCAACCAAAGCCTGGGGCCCTTGGACAACGGGACTCCAAAAAGTTTCCAGGCGCGCATAGGCATCTTGCCACTCGGACGGCCACGTCTTGACCACAGCCGGCGACGGCGCACTAATAAGCCGCATGGTTTCAGCCAGCGAAAGGCCATAACGCCGGGACATCTGCATTAAAACCCGGTCCAACGACTGTGAGTCACTACCCTGCTCGACGCTGTTGATGCCGAGGCTGGCCAGCTCATCGCGCACCCGGCCAATTGTATTAATCTCGCCATTGTGTGCCAGCCACAAAAATGGCTGAACCCTCCGCAACTCCGTAGTGGTGTTGGTAGAAAACCGATTATGACCGACCACCACTCGCGGCTGAAAATGTTCGCCCCATAGCTTATAAGCATGCTCAGCTAGTGTTTGGGCGTCTACCCGCATCTTCAGCGAGGTCAGATGCTGGCCCCAGGCCGCGATTTGTCCGGGAAATGCTTCTTCCAGGCGCTCAAGTGTCTTCCACTCGCGGAGGTTTTCCTCCGCGCTTTGGTGCAACAATGCGGCGGTCCACAGTCCTTCCCCGCCGTCGACCACGTCCCAATGAGTGCCGACGACCGAAAATCTTCCTTCCCCGGCGACGCCTTTCAGCGCCTCGAACGCCTGCCGCTCCTCTGTTAACGAGATGGCCAGGGTCAAAATCCAAAGTTTACCCCGGGTTCGCTCATCCAAACCCGGCAGACGCTGTCGCCACAGGGACTCGGGAAACGATGTAATAATTCCGGTGCCATCCGATTTGCCGTCCAGCTGTCCCGAGCGATGCTCCATCGCTCCCAGCGCTTCCAGGGCCCGGTGCCACAGGGGTACCCCCGTGTAGCGACCGGGATTCTTCAGCACGGCCGCATAGACGGCACACGAATCAAATTCAGGAGCAGGACGGGAATTTTGGGCTTTTGCCATACATTGCGGCCCCCCTCTGATATAAAGCGATATAGGCGTTTAGTCGAGCGTAGACAGCTCGTTTAGCGCTCTTTACCAATTCTCTGCTTTAAAGCAACGCGTTCGCCAGATTATAATGGCTGGATAAAACGGAAAAACGATTGGGACAAAACCCGTGCCGGAAGAAACAGTGACTGCGGGTGATTCTTAAAGCGTTGTCGAAACCGCATTGAGACCGCGCGATGGCACAATTATACAATATCGTGAATATCTTCGCAATAGCAATTTGCCGCCCCAGTGCAGGGCGTCCCCCTGTGCGCTGCCGCCGACGGTCTGGTACAATTCTTGCAGAGATCAAATTCATCTGAGGAGCGAGTGCATGAATCTTCTGCAACCTGTATCGGGCGTCACCGGACTATTCGTGCCGGTTCCTCTGCCAGTGCGCGACACCAATTGTTATGTGCTTGATACGCAGGATGGCGTCGTTATTGTTGACGCGGGCATGGACACGTCCGACGCCCGCTCCGTGTGGGAGGACTTTATTCGGGAAACGGGTTTGGACCGCCAAAAGGTCCACTTCCTTTTCGTGACACACTTTCACCCGGACCACTTGGGACTGGCTCACTGGCTGAGTGAACGCCTACAAACCCCCGTGGCCATGATGAGACAAGAGGCGGCCATGTCGCAACGGCTCCACCAACCCAAGAGTCCGCCGATTGAACCGGACACGGTGCGTGCTTTTTATGAGCGGCATGGGGTGCCGGCTGTCATCATTGAGCATTGGTTGGCGTTGGATAAGGCGCTCCGAGGTGCCCTGACCATACCGACGTCATTCAAAACCTTTGAACACCAAGATGTGGTTCGGGTCGGGGAGTTGGAACTGCGATTCCTTGAACAAGGCGGTCATACCGCCCATCAAGGCCTCATCTACCTCCCCGCGACAAATGCTTTGTTAACCGGAGACCAAGTTCTAGCGCGCATCACACCCAATGTGAGTCTTTGGCCCGGTGGAGAAGAAAACCCCTTGGCGGAGTACTTGGCTTCGTTAAATCGCCTGCTGGAACTTCCGCATCCTGTGGGACTTCCCGCGCACGAGACCCTTATCAGTGATGTCAACCACCGAGTCGCGGAGTTGTTGCAACACCATGACGTGCGCAACGCCAAAATCCTCGGATTCCTGGATGAAGGCCCGGCTCAGGCCTATGGCTTGACCCGGCGTCTGTTTCAACGGCCGTTAGATGACTACCAACTACGGTTTGCCGTGGGTGAAACCTTGGCCCATTTGGAGTTTCTGCGATCCCGGGGACACGTTCAATTGGCCTCAGGCATGGAGACTGCCTTATATGAACGGGCATGACCTGGGATCCCGGCCCTGGGTTACCTTCGACATGGATAACACGTTGATACAAAGTCCCTATTGGCGACTTCATTTCCGCCCCTGGCTTGAAGCTGAGGCCCAACGCCTCGGCACCGACTACCGCAGTCTTTGGCGCCACTTTCACCAACGTTCGGAGGAGTTGTGGCGCCGAGGCCGCTGGGTCGACTCCTTCGACTGGCCTGCTATCGCCGAGCACCTCGGATTATCGCGGGTGCCGGAAGTCAGGGTTTCCTCGCCTAAACCGGTTCGCGCGCTGGTTCCCACGGGTGTGGAAGCGATGTTGTGGTCGCTGCGCCAGCTGAATGTCCGCCTGGCGATCGTCACCAACGGGTTTTGGGCGTTCCAGTACCCGTATCTCAAGGCTCTCGGATGGCCATACCTATTGGATGCCGTCATTACCCCCGACCGAATCGGAGCGGCCAAGCCCAACCCTGCCATCATGGTTCCCGTGAGTCCGGGCCTGATCCACGTGGGCGACCGGTTAAGCCATGACGTACTCGCGGCCAGACGTTCCGGCCGGAAGTCCGCACTTGTCGGGCCCAGTTCTGAACATGACCATATTGACCCACTCATGCCCGCGAATCTGGAGCCGGACTGGATCATCAATGACTGGCGCCACCTGCCGCAAATTGTGGCAAGCATGCTTTAATACCCGAGGCCTTAACGACTGGGAAGGCGCCAAGAGAGTCTCCGCAACGGGTAGATTTTTCCCATTACCGTAGATATCCCATGTCACGAGTTGTCTCCAACGTGGCACAACCTGCTCCGTCTGGATTCCCAAAAACCGTCGAAAGAAGTTTCCTCAAAATCAAACGACGGTGCGGCCCTGATCAATTGTGAACCCGCACGCATTGCGTCGGGACGGAAGGTCTCGGAAGCAGTGATTCAGCGATAGGTTGCAGAATCGCGCGGACGATAAAGGCATCTCACCCCAGTCCCCATCTCCTGAAGGAGCGGGGAATTCTCGCGCCTGTCTTAGACAAAAAGCCAAAAAGCGCCCGTTCCTTTGTGATAGGATCGGTTTAAAAGGGGGGACAAGTGTGAAAGCAGAACGCATTCACTTGTTAGACTTGGGTTGGCTCGGAGGGGACATCGGCTGGTTTTTGCCCGGGGCGGCGGGATGCGCCATGACGTTTAGCAACCGGAATCCCATCCGGCGTTGGGTGGAGATCCCCGTCAGTGCGGCCCTCTTGCGGCATCCTGAAGGCAATATTCTCTTCGATGTCGGGATCTCACCTCAGGCGATGAATACGCATGCCAAGGGTTTGGTAGAAGCCTTCCCAATTGTGCGGATGTCGGATGAGAACCGCATTGAAGTGCAACTTGAGAAAGTGGGCCTTCGTCCCAAGGACATTGATTTCATTGTGATTTCTCATTTGCATCTTGACCACATCGGACAGATTGGTCCGTTTCTTGAGCACCAAATTCCCATTGTGGTGCAAAAACGAGAGTTAGAGTCGGCGTTGTACCTTCTCTGGCAAGGGAAAGGCGGCGCATACGACTTTGCCGATTTAGACGGACTCAGAGGGGCGCCCTGGGCACCCATTCACGACCACCAATTCGATTTGTTGGACGGAGTCACTCTGGAATGGACGGGGGGACATACGGCGGGACACCAGGTGATGCATGTGAGCACTGCCGCCGGAAACTTCTATACCCTCACCGGTGACTATCTCCACATGCCGGAGGAATATGACATGGAAGCCAAAGGCTGGCTTCTGAGCGACGCCGAGGAGTGGCATGCCTACATACGCAAGTTAAAGCTTCTGCACAAGGCACGAAAGGGCCGCCTGGTGATGGGCCATGACCCCGATTTGTGGGCCAAGTATGACGCCGCACCGGCCGGCCTGGATTAGGAGGAGGTAGATCCATGCGTTCGTCTGACATCGTCATCACACCGTTTACCGACGCCGTGTTCAGCATCAATCTGCCTTACGTGAAGTTCGGTTTGGAATCGACCCGGGACGTGGGCTATGAGGCTAAGCGGCTCGGGATGAAGCACGCATTAGTGGTCATTGATCCCAGGCTTGAGCGGTCGGAAGCGGCCAAGGTCGTCCTCGCGGCACTCCAAGCCGAGGATATCTCCCATGAAACTCTCACCATGGTCCGCGTGGAACCCGAAGATACGGCGGTTATGAGCGCGTTTCGGGCCATTGAACAAAAGTCGGTCGACGGCTTTGTCTCAATCGGGGGCGGCTCAACCATCGATACGGCGAAAATGTTAAACCTCTTGGTGAGTTCGTCGGGAGAGCTCCTCGATTACGTGAATCCCCCAATTGGGCGAGGCAAGAGTCCGTCGGTGCCCCTGAAACCGCATATAGCCGTGCCGACAACTGCGGGAACAGGCAGCGAAAGCACCAGCGTGGCAATTTTGGATATTACCCGGATAAAGGTTAAATCGGGCATTAGTCACCGTTACCTCCGTCCCGACGTGGCCATTATCGACCCGTTGAATACGCTCACCTTGCCACCCATGGTGACCGCGTCGTCCGGCCTCGACGTGCTCAACCACGCCATCGAGTCCTTTACGGGGCGTCCGTACAGCGCTCAGCAAAAAGTTGCTCATCCCAGCCAGCGACCGGTTTATGCCGGCTCAACTCCGGTAGGCGACATCTTTGCCATGCAAAGTATTCAATGGGTCGAACAATACTTGCGTCGCGCCGTGAGTCAGCCGTTTGACGTCGAGGCCCGGTACTATATGATGTTGGGCGCGAGTGTGGCAGGTATCGGGTTCGGCCATGCGGGTGTTCATATTCCTCATGCCATGGGCTATCCCATTGCCGGAATGGTACGGGAGTGGGCGCCCCGGAATTACGACTTCGGCTACCCCATCAGCCCGCATGGGATTAGCACAGCTATTCCTGCGGCGTACGTGTTTCGACATCTGGCGCAATTCGATATTGAACGGTTTCGCCAAGTTGCGATGGCCTTGAACATCTCAGGCGATACCGTTCGATCCCTGCGAGAGAATTTGTTTGACTACTATCTGTCCCTTTTAAAGACGCTGGGGATTCCCACGACGCTTCGGGAGCTGGGATTCACCGCTCAGGACATCCCGAAGCTGGTTGAGGGAACGCTAGCCCAACAGCGACTGATTGGCCTGGCGCCGACCGAGGTCACCGAAGACCAATTGGCCCGGCTCTTTGATGAAGCGATCGTGGGTGCGTAACAAAACAGCGTTGACGCAACAAGGACAACAAGCCGACGACGCGGCTGCCGGACTCCAGATCCGGTGGCCGCGCCTCTTTTGACAGGATGCCGGGCAGGCGCTCACCCCGAAGCCGAGACCAGCTTAGGGTTAAGGGGTGCCCGGGGCCAAGTTGTGATTGATTATTTCTTGTTTAACGGGAGACATTTTGGCTGCAGCTTTCCCTATGTCAGCCAACTAAGCCGCGACAAAGTCCATCTTCTCCGGGACCAACTTTTGGTTCATCCAGCCCCCGGTGATCAGGCCGCACCGATCACAACCCGGGTGGTGGAGGCGGGCCCCGCTTGCGACACCCTGGTCCCAACACTTACAGCTGGCACCCCCCCTTCACACGCCCCTCTCCTAAACCGAAGTCTTCACCGGTATCGGCTCCGTCGATTTATCGACCGCATTGACATTCCACACGACGGAAGATCTCTTGTAACCCGGCAACACACGACGGGTCTAAAGCTTTCCCGGCCTCGTTTTCAATATCATGCATGATGGCGGAGTGAGGTGCTCCATGGACGATCGCTTGCCGAGCATACATATCTGATATCGCGAATATCCTGCCCAATAGTGAGATGCTGGTACCTGATTTCCCGTCTGGGAATCCCTGCCCATCCCATCGTTCATGGTGGTCACGTATTCCCGCCAGAACCAGGTCCGGTAATCCCAGCCGATCAAGGAGACGCACACTCATCGCGGGGTGTTGGCTATGCATCTTCGCCATGCGTGCGTTCCCCGTCTCTGGCTCGGGCTCGGATACTGCTGAAAGACCCAAGTCGGCCAGCCTACAGACATAAGTCAACGCCGTCATTTGGTCTGGCCCAAATCCCATGGCTTCGGCTATCCGGCGCGCGATAAATAGACGGATATCCGCAAGCTTAGAGGCTCGGGGAAGAACAAGTTCCTGCGCAAGCATACACTCCAGCAACACCGTAAATCGGCCGAGTTCCCCGATCACCGCGCCCGTGGCTGTCTTGGTGTCCATCGCTTCAGCCATCACTAGCGTGCGATTGAGTCTGCGCCATCGGTTCCAGAGGCCACTATGGCCACATAGATTTTGGGCCTGGTCGAACAACCGCACCGCCAAGCGGCCGTCTCCAAGGTGCAGGGCCATATGCCCCAGCACCTCCGTCAGATGGGCCATCTCCTCGGTCTCAAAGCTCATCAGCGAATCCCACATGGCGGTGAAAGCTTCATGGCTCCAATGCCGCATTTCATCACTCCGGCCTTCCAGCATTGCGGTATGCGCCAGGCCGTTAACCGCATGAATCGGATGCCCGGTTGCCACAATCAAAGCCTTTTCGAACCAATCGCGCGCTGCGTCACGCTGACCCAGCTCCAGATAACTAATTCCGAGATTGGTGCTCAAAGCGTAGCCGTAATGAACAAAATGGTCCGGGAGCAGCACGGCCATCGCACGCTGCAGGGATTCAATCGTGGCTTCGTACAGCCCGTTGGACATCTCTAAGCCCGCCAGATTAATCAATAGGATGCCCCGCCGTTGAATGGAGAGTAAGCTACTGTTCCGCGCCAACTCGTGTGCCTCGCGAAATGCTATGTCACGGTACATATTCGGTGAAGCCGGTTTTACTGGAGAAGTTTAGTCGGTCTCCAAAGGCGCCGTGAGGAGGGCGCGATACTGCCTGTGCAAGGGATAGACCCAAATGGTTTTGATCGGCTTGGCGTGCTGATGATAGCGGTCGGTTTTCCCGCGGCCCGATCCACCGAGCCATAATCCCAACCGACATGGTCTCCTGTTTCACCAAGTTGCTATAATCTTTTTAGGAAGTCTCGAGCTTCCCAGCAGAGACGTCGGATACAAAATCTTAAATTCACGGCGATTATGTCGACGTCGTAACGCTTTAGTAACATCTGTGGGTTTTTATGGAATCAGAACAGGTGTTAAAGGACGTGAGAACATGGGTGTCGTCAAAGCCGCATTTGGAGTAGCTAGCCTGGCAGTGTTGGGAATTGGCGCCTTCGACGTGGCGCATGCTATTCCCAGCGCCATCCGTGCATATCGCACTGCGGAGTCTGGGACCATCCCACCAGTTCGCACTGTGAAATGGTCGCCAGGTAAAGTATTGCCCTCAAACCGATTGCAATCGCCCGGACCCCACTCGCAGGGTTCCAACACCTCCTCCTTCTCTCAATCCAGCGCTCCTGAGACATCGCCCGTTAGCGCCACCTCACTCAACTGGGCCGGCATGGTTCAACAGGGCGCCAGCGAAATGAGTGTTCAAGCGTCATGGACCGTACCAAGTTTCAGCGCTCCCGCAACCAATGCCAACAGCGCGGTGGCCGAGTGGATTGGTCTTGGCGGGATGCAATCGAATGCCCTCATTCAAGTCGGCACCATCACCAGTCCCCAGTCATCCGGCCAAGCCAGAACCACCGTATTTTGGGAGAAACTGCCGAGTTCCGCGGTGCAAGTCGCAAGTGTTCCGCAGGGGGCAAAGGTTAACGCGAAAATCGAATCGTTGGGAGGAAACCAGTGGCGCCTATGGCTCCAAGTGAATGGACAAGCGCAACCGGTTATCGACCAGGTTGTTCATGTGACCCCATCGCAGGCGGCCGCAATCGCGTCTTCGGCTGACTGGATCACCGAGGCGCCTACCACCAATCATGGCCTGGCCCCGCTGGCTCCGGTCGCCTCGACGACGATGACCAACATCAAGGCAAATGGTGTGCCGTTGGCCAAGATGAATCCTCATGCGCTGCAGTCGATCGGGCTCTATAGTCAAACAGGACAATTAATGGCGGCGCCCGCTTTTAGCACAGCCAAGGATAGTATTACCGTCAATACCGTGTACGGATCGAACCTGCCTCAAGGGACATCACCCGGCGGGGGCAGCTGGGCCATCCAAGAGCCGGGCATTGGCCAAGGATACGGTAATCCATTTGGAGGCGGGTTAGGCAATCCTTTCGGTAGTAGTGGATCTGGGGGCGAAGGCAATCCCTTCAGCGGCTGGGGATACGGGCACGGCGACGGGGGCGGTGGCGGATGGATAACCATTCAGCCGGGATCGGGTAGTGGAGGCGGCATTACCTGGAGTATGAACTTCTAACACCCCAAATAGCGCATCACACCCTCCCGTTCGGTCTTGTTCCAACCCGCCGAGGGTGTTACGTAGGCGTGGTTGCGTCAAGCCCGCCTTGACAAATGCCGCCAGCAACCGTCGCACGCTTGCTCTAGCCGACACCTTGTATCCCATGATACGTTAATGACAAACATCAATGGCGAAATGGGTGACAAGATGTCCCAGGCAGTGGTCGGTCCCAACTGTCCGCATTTTACCGCGCGGGTGTTCCCCGATGACATCCGGAGGCATGTCTGAGCTGGCCGAAGACTACCAGGAAGCATCAGTCCGCCCAGTTTCGGGAGGCCTTATGTATAACGCGCGGACCACATGGGTGTGGGGATCGGTCGGTGCCACCACTGTGTATTTGGCGCGGCCGTTGGCACAGGAGACTGAACATATCATGGATCGACCTGGGCGCGCTCGCGCTTCTCGGATGGCCTCAACGGGTGATGTCCTGAGTTTTTGCCGAACGCACGACTCTCCTGATTCTGAAGGTCGGTGGGTACGCGCGTGCTGTGCCGCACTACTGGCCACAGACGTGGCCGCCATCGCCCCGACCGTCATGAGCTGGGGCACCAAAATTCTTGGGCGTTCGGCATTAGTGGCGCCTGCAGGGAGTTGGGCGCCGCATCATGTCTAGCCGCGCCCCTTATGACGTGATTATTGTCGGAGCCGGAATCGTGGGATTAGCGACAGCCTGGGAGCTGGTGCAGCGTCGGCCCGACGCGCGCCTTTTGATTCTCGACAAAGAATCGCGCGTGGGAGCACACCAGACCGGTCACAATAGCGGTGTGATTCACTCCGGCCTCTACTATCGCCCTGGTTCGCTTAAAGCGACCCTGACGCGAAGCGGCCACCGTCTCCTCACCGCGTTTTGCGAACGCGAACAAATCCCCTATGAACTCTCGGGAAAGTTAGTGGTAGCTGTCCGTCACGAAGAACTATCACGGCTTGAACAGCTCTACCAAAATGGTCTGGTTAATCAGGTACCCGATCTGAAAATGGTATCACGAGAAGAAATGAGTGACATTGAACCGCATGTCCGCGGTCTTAAGGCAATCTATTCCCCAAAGACGGGGATCGTCGATTACAGGATGATCGCGGCCCGCCTCGCCAATCGGCTTCAAACCGCCGGGCATGACTTGCTGCTCAACCACTCGGTTGACCGCATTCAAAGCAACGGCAGCATCCGGATTCATACTGCCGGCGGTGACACATTTGTCGGCGCTACGGCGATTGTGGCAGCCGGCATCGGGGCAGATCGGCTGGCTCAGCGTTCCGGCCTTAGGCACAAAGCTCGCATGATCCCCTTCCGGGGCGATTACCTGGTATTACGCCCGGAACGCCGATCTCTGGTCCGCTCGCTCATCTATCCGGTGCCCGATCCGCGTCTTCCCTTTTTGGGTGTGCACTTCACTCGACGGATCCATGACGGTTCAGTCTGGATCGGACCAAACGCCGTGCTGGCGGGATCGCGTGCCGGATACCGCCGTGGCGCCCTTAACAAACGCGACTTGTGGGACACGGTGACGTTCCCCGGCTTTTGGCGCATGGCGCGGCAGCACTGGCGTTCGGCCCTGGGCGAATGGTTCCGCGATTATGCGGTCGGCGCCTACGTAGCCATGGCCCGCGAATACGTGCCGGAGCTATCGCTGAGCGATGTGATGCGCGGTCCTATGGGGATTCGCGCGCAATTAGTCGACGCTGACGGCGGACTGGTGGACGACTTTCGCATATTGCCTACCAACGCCGCCCTCTTTGTGCTGAATGCCCCATCGCCCGCGGCCACGTCGTCGTTTGCCATCGCCCGGTACCTTGTCGAGTCGGCCGCCAATGCATTTGGATGGAAGCTTCGGGCGAAATCCGATTGACAGACATCACTACACGAGGCCACACGTCCCTGGCCAACCACCACTACTCGGCTTTCACGAGGACCCTCAACGAAAATGGTACCCCCATGGAGCGCTATGTGCTAAGGAGCGGTCAAAACTCCGACGCGCTATAATATTGGTGAAGTCCGGTGTCAAAGGAGTGTTCTGATCATGGTTGTCGTACACACTATTCTGATTCTCATCACCAGCGTCGTGAGCGGCGCTATTGTTGCAGGTCTGATGGGTCTCTTGGCTTCTGCCATCTTCAAGTAGGGGCACAATTGCTGCGTCGATGGCCACTACGGGAGGCCACCTGGTCGCGACAGTTTGTCCTGCGAAACATGACCCTGACGAGCTGGCCTCTAGCAGGAGTTTCCGAGTTAGTGAGTGCCAAACGTCTGAAACCCCAATAGAATCACGGTTTTGGGCATTTCGCACGTATTATACAACTTGGGGGCGTTGTTGGCGGCATCGGTCGACCCGGTGAAGACGTGACGAGGGCCTCAAACTACCGTCTCATGCGGGATTCGGGGATTTCACCAATAACGGCTGGAACTCAAAGTTGGTCAACTGGTCATCATATGAGGAAACTCCTGCTAGGGTAAGCGTCCGACCGACACCCGATAGTCCCAGGTAAGATCGCCCGGAGCAGGCTGCGGTATGGCCGCTCCGGGCGGGGGCTGTGCGGAGCGCTTTATGGCTCCACCGGGGCGCCCCTCCAGATGGTTTTGCCGGGACTCTCGTTCTGCACAGAACGGACTGCTGCTCCGGGGACGAACGGTCGTCCCTCCCTTTCGGGAGTGAACGGCCGCAAGGGGATCGCGAAACATTCCGTGGCGTTAGTCTCGAAGCGCCCATGAAAAACAAGTCCCCACCCCGGGCCGAAGGCTCAGAGGGGATGGTTCACGAGTACAGGTCGGTGCTCAAGTACTTTAGCCCCGAGTCATTCACCAAAAGAACTATAGTCGAGCCTGTCTCGACGTTCCGCAGCAGTTGGAGAGCTCCGGCGATGTTGGCTCCGCTGGAGAACCCGGCAAAAATCCCTTCCCGTCGGGCTAAGGCCCGTGCTGCCGCGATGGCGTCGGCATCCGATACCTGAATATAACCATCGACCAAGTCTTTCTGGAGTAAAGGCAGATCCATGGAATAGCCGCCGCCCTGAATTTTATGATTGGCGTTGGTGACTGGCTTTCCCGCCAAATATGGGGCCGATGCGGGTTCCACCACATAACAGCGGATGTTTGCATTGCGGTCTTTAAACGCCCGGGCGCAACCGGTAAACGTTCCCCCGCTTCCCACAAAATCAACAAATGCGTCGAATTGTCCCTCTGTGTCTTGCCAAATTTCCAGGGCCGTCCCCTCTTGGTGCGCATCGACGTTTTGGGAGCGGCGGAATTGATCGGCCCGAAAAGCGTTGCGTTCGCGCACAATAGCTTGCGTGACTTGCTCGACGAGCTGCAAATCCTCTCCGGAAACTTGGCCGGGGATGGAGCCCGGAGCTTGATCGACCAGTACCACCTCGGCGCCCAGCGCCTGCATCATTCTGGCACGCTCGATGGAATTTCCTTTGGACATCACGGCCACGAATGGATATCCCTTGACGGCCGAAACCATAGCCAGTCCGGTGCCCATGTTGCCGCTGGTCAACTCCACGACGGTTTGCCCTCTAGACAAGGATCCCGAGGCCTCGGCCTGCTCGATAATCCGCAAGGCCGCACGATCCTTCTTGCTAAAGCCTGGATTAAGATACTCAAGTTTCGCCAGAATCTTTCCCCCGAGTCCCTGGCTGAGGCGCGAAAGTTCTACCATGGGGGTATGGCCAATCGCCTCATGTATTCCGGCCAGAATTGCCATCTGATCCATCACGTCCTTGATCGAAATTTCCCTGACGAAGTGTTGTCTGATGAACTCCGATTTCCCCTAGTCGCAAAAGCGCGGCCAGGCCCTCGCCTGTCCGCAAGATTGGGTAGCTCTATGGGACCATAAATCCATTTCACCTCTGAGTACCATACTCTTCGGAAAGGCAGAAATCAATCCGAGGCAGTACGATGGAGCATCCGTTTGGCGGTACGACCAAAGTCGTATCCAGCCTACGCCCCGAGCCCGATTGCTCGTGTGCCGTTTCTCGGTAAGCTAGCCTCAGCAATGAATCGGGGAGGTCATGACAATCGACGCTTGGATTGTAACCGGCGCCACTCGCGGTCTAGGCCGCGCGCTAGCCAAACAGCTCTTGGACTCGGGTGCGGCCGTCGCATTTTGTGCACGCCACGCAGATACGGTGAAAATCGCCGCAGCCGACCTTTCATCCCACGGATCAGTCATCGGCATGGCCGGGTCGGTGGCCGACGCCGCCTTCGTCAGGCGGTTAGTCGAGCGGGCATCCACGTTAGGGAGTCTTCGCGGTGTCGTGCTAAACGCTGCCGTACTGCCCCACCCACCATTAAGCGCGGTTCACACCCTCGACCCAAGCGACCTTCGACGGGTGCTTGATGTCAATCTATTGGGTGCGCTGAATGTGCTTCAGGCTACCCACCCCTATCTCGGCGCCCATCCCAGTCCACGGATACTGGCCGTAACCAGTGATGCATCTTGGGCAGCATACCCGGGATGGGCTGGATACGGTATTTCCAAGGCGGCTCTGGAACTATTGGTGCTAACCTACGCTAAGGAAAACCCCGCAATCTTGACCTTTGTTGCGGATCCGGGAGATATGGACACGGCTCTTCACCGGGAGGCGCTTCCCACCGACGCGACCAATCTACGCAACCCGGACGACGTGGCCACAGGGCTGATGAGACTACTCACCAGTCCCGTCGCACAGAGCGGTCGCTGGCTGATTGAGCAGGGCACCGAAAACTACGAGCCACGGGAGATGAGTTGAATGCCTCTATACTCCACCAACCTGGGTATCGCGGTTAATCCTGCGGCGTGCCCGCCGGAAGTTTCGGGCTCCGGCCGCGATGATGTCCGCCTCTTGGCCATCGACCGGTTCACGGGCCGGCAACAACACCACCACTTTCGCGCCATTGCCGAGATGTTCCGCCCTGGCGACGTTTTGGTGGTCAATAACTCAGCCGCCATTCCGGCGGCGCTCGCGTGCCAGGTGGATGGCGCCGACCATGTAATTCATTTGGCTGCCAGACTCAATGCGCACCGGGTTATTGTTGAGCTTCGCCAAAAGGGCGGCTTGCCGGATTGGTCGGCCTTGCGTCCCGGCACCACTATTTCGCTGCTTAACGAGCCAGGCCATGTCATCAGCCGGGGTAGCATCATCCGCCGCTTTCATCCAAGAAGCCGTTTTTGGGTGCTCGAAACCGACCAAGACTGGTACGCATGCGCCAACCTGCTGGGCCGTCCCATCCGCTATCACTACGTCGATCGGCCGTACTCCATGGAGGCATACAAGACCATCTTCGGTCGTATTCCCGGCTCATCGGAAATGCCTTCCGCATCCCGACCCTTTACCCAGTCCATCGTGGAGACTCTTCAACGACGCGGAGTTATTTTGACTGAGCTGACACTGCATACCACCGTCTCCAGTCATGAGATCGAAGACGGGGACGTTGACCCGCCGTTAGTGCCGGAATGGTTTAACATCCCCGCCGCTGCCCAAAGGACGGTGCTGAAAGCCAATCATGAGGGCCGTGCCGTCATTGCGCTGGGCACCACAGTGGTGCGGGCACTAGAAACCTGGGCTTGGATGGGCAAGACCCATGGATGGACGACCCACCTGGTCACGCCTGATCGTCCCCCCAATCTAGTATCCGGTCTGGTGACGGGACTTCACGACAACTTTACAAGCCATCTGTGGCTCCTGTATGCGTTTTTGTCCCCAGAGCATCTGAAGACGAGCTACGACGATGCCAGAAGGCAGGGATACCATTGGCACGAGTTTGGCGACTTGTCGCTGATCCGCTGAGGGAATGTTTGACCGCGCATGGCAAATACGGTTTGATTACACTAATCGGGCCGATGCGGCCACATGACCGTCGTTGGAGGTAATATGAGCGCGCGCAGCTCTCACCCACTTCTTTCCGAACCGGAAGAAGCGGCGTTAATCAAGGATATCGCCGAATCCCTTAATGAGGCGACTGATATTTCCGAGGCGATGTCGGCCATTTTGCCGCGACTCAGTCATGTTCTGGGATTAAAGACGGCGTGGGCATTTCGCTTCGATCCCAACCGGGCAACATTTGTCGAGGTGGGGGCAAGCGGCCTCCCGCCCGCGTTGGCCGCAAACAACGCGGAGGCGCTCAAGTCAAGTTGGTGCGAGTGCCAAGACCGCTTGGTGACCGGCCACTTGGACACCGCCGTCAATATTGTCCGCTGCAGCCGCCTAAGGGATGCCCAAGGGGATAAAGAAGGGCTAAAGTTTCATGCCTCGATACCCATGAAAATGAACGGCCGGGCGCTCGGGATCTTAAATGTCGCCGCCGGCGGCGCGCGGGTGTTTACGCGACCGGCACTCGACCTGCTACGTGCCATCGGCTTTCACGTCGCCGTCACCCTGGACCGGGCGGCACTTCTTGCCGATATGCGCCGCCGCAACCAGCAACTGGAATCGCTGGCCTCGATTGCCCGTGAGCTAACCGGCATTACCGAGCGGACGCCGTTGTTCGTCAAGGCGGTACAGCTTTTGGCCGAGCGTCTAGGTTATGAAGCGGTCGCGATCTTGAAAGGCGACGGGATCGTCAGTATGGTCGCAATGGAGGGTCGGCGGGAGCAGGAATACTCATATCAGGATCACGAGGCGGCCCTTTTGCCGGAAAACCAACGGCACATCCTCTCAGACGCGTGCTCAGGAATGTCTGTGCCCATCCCGCGCTTTCCTTTTGTCATTCGCGTCGAGGCGCGCACCATGGGCGCCTTTGGACCTATCGACGAAGACATTCTCACCGCCTTCGCCTGGTATTTGACGGCATTGCTCGAGCATCTGGCACTATATCAGCATGCCTTAGACGCGGCGCGCTGGGCCGAACGGCGCCAACTCGCGGCCGATCTTCATGATTCGGTCAGCCAACACTTGTTCTCCGCGCAGCTTCTCGCGCGAAGCCTGCGGCAGCATCAGCCGACCAAGCAGGTCGAAGTGGCGGAACGGTTGGAGGCGGTTCTGCGGGAGAGCCAACAAGAGATGCGTCGGCTAATCCAGGCTCTTCGCCCCGAGGGGACCCCCTTGGCGCTGGAGCTCCGGCACCGGTTAATGCGCCTTAAGCCCGTGCTCGGAGAGCAGTTGAGCTGGGACATTGAGGATGTCACGGATGAACTGCCCGGTGAGGTGAACAACGCGGTGTTGCGCATCGTCGACGAAGCGTTGCAAAATGCCCTCAAACACGCACTCGGTGCACCGGTGCACGTGTTGCTGCGACAATCACGCCGTGCCTTAGTCCTACAAATTAGCGACCGCGGTCCGGGATTTATTCCGAAATCTACTCGCCGCGGCTATGGGCTCAGCACCATGCGAGAGCGGGCACAGGCCTTGGGGCTCGGGTTCCGCTTGACCAGCCAGCCGGGTCACGGCACTCGGATTAGCGTGACCGTGCCAAAAGAGGTGCGCCATCCATGATTGATACCATTCGTGTCGGCCTGATTGACGACCATCCGGTGGTGCGTGAAGGTCTGCGCGTGTTCCTGGAGTCCTCGCCGCACGTCGTCATCACGGTCGACTGCGGTAGCGGCGACGAAGCATTGGAACAGATGAAAACAAATCCCTGCGATGTGATTGTGCTTGACTTGGTTCTGCGACAAGGCCTCGACGGTGTGGCCACCTTCGACCGGATTACACGCCAATGGCCCGAAACTAAAGTTCTCATTTTAACCTCGTACCGCGATGCGGAGAGACTGCGCTACCTACACGACCACGGAGCGGCCGGATATCTTGACAAAACGGTCGAGCCGGACGATCTATTGGAAGCCATCCGTTTAGTAGCTAAAGGCCGGTTTGTATGGGACACGCGGCCTCAAGACCGTGCTTCGGCTCTTCCTGTCGAACCGCTGACGAGCCGCGAGTCCGGGGTTCTCGATCTGGTCGCCGAGGGGCTATCGAATAAGGAAATCGCGCAGCGCCTACATATTAGCGAAAAGACGGTAAAGGTGCATATCAGTCATATTTTAGCTAAACTCAACGTCTACGACAGAACCCAGGCAGTGATTGTCGCCCATCAGATCGGATTAATTCGGCTTCCCTCTCGCGACATGTGACGGCGCTTCAGCTCCGTCGCAATGTCGGCCAGTGGAACGTCAAGCCGCTCCATCAATACGGCAAGATGGTACAACAGATCGCTGATTTCCCCCACCAGTTCCGGCTTGCTCTCGCCGGTTTGAGCGTGGGCTAGCGCCGCAATCACGACTTCCACGGACTCTTCGCCCACTTTTTGAACAAGACGGGCCGGATCGCCTTGGACCAACTTTTGCGTGTAAGACGCCGGATCCGGAGCTTGGCTCAGGCGATCGTGCACCGTTTCCACCAGCCACACCAACGGGTCAGGCACCAATGCCTCGCCGTTGCCAAAGCAACTGGTGGTATTTCGGTGACAGACAGGGTTCTCCACATCCGCTACATATAAGAAAGCGTCCCGATCGCAATCCTCCAAAATCTCTTGCACCGGCAGCACATGCCCCGACGTCTCACCTTTTTGCCACAGCCGCTGCCTCGAACGGCTGTAAAAGTGAGCCAGACCAGTACTGCGGGTGAGGTCAAGCGCCTCAGCATTGGCATAACCTAGCATGAGCACTTGCCGGGTTCGGCGGTCCTGAACAACCACCGGAAAGAGCTCCGTATCAAACACGGACAGGAAACCCCCTTTGAGCCAGTTCGCGTTTTAATTGAGCGACCGTGGTCTGCCCGCGATGCAACATGGACGCCAACAGCAGCGCGGTGTGGCCCCGACCCAACATCTGCGCCAGATGGTCGACCGCCCCCGCACCGCCGGAGATAATGATGGGACGGCGCGTACGTGCCCGTGCGAACTCCACCATCGACAGGTCATAGCCGCGCTGTGCTCCATCTTCATCAATGCTGGTCAACAGAAATTCGCCGGCGCCCCGATCTTCGGCCTGCACCAGCCACTCTCCCAGTTCAAGCCCGGTATCGCGCCGAGCACCATGGGAAAAGACGCCGAACCGCCCGTTGACGCGTTTGGCATCGACCGCGACGACTACACACTGTGATCCCCAGCGGCGCGCTACCTCCTCGATAAGGGGGGGATTAGCGATGGCGGCGGAATTGATGGACACTTTGTCGGCACCGTGTTCTAACAGCCGCCCGACATCATCCACCGACCGTACCCCGCCGCCTACGGTCAGCGGAATATTGAGATCGCGGCGCAGTCGGTGGATTTGGCCGAGGGAGAGATCGCGATCTTCAACAGTGGCGGCAATGTCGAGCCACACTAGCTCGTCGGCGCCGTCTTGGGCATACCGTAGGGCCAGCTCGATCGGATCGCCACTGTCAACCATATTCTCAAACCCCACCCCCTTGACGGTACGCCCATGTAGCACGTCAAGGCAGGGAATAATGCGAGCTTGCAGCATTAGGTCAGCTCCTCCACCGGAATGCGGCCCTCTATCCAGGCCTTGCCCACCACCGCAAATTGTAATCCGAGTGCCTCCAGGCGGCGCAAATCCTCAACGCTCGCGATACCGCCGCCGGCTCCGATGTCCCCCGGAAGGCGGGCCCAACCATGCCAAAACGGCTCACCTACCCCACGGAGAGTGCCGTCGCGGTCGACGTCCGTGACTTGGGCCCGCTGCCACCCCTCCTCCCTCAAGTTCAGCCAGAAGCGTTCCGCCGGCGGCCCGGACTTGCGCCAGCCGGAAAGGCGGAGATGCCCGCGCTTCACGTCCAAACCTGCCACCACATACCGTCCGAATCCTGCCAGAACTTGCTGCCTAAACTCCGTGTCCTCAACCAACCGGCTGCCCAGAACGATCCGTTCCGCCCCCGCATCCACCACCCTGCCAATGTCTTCGAGCGAACGTAGGCCGCCGCCGGTTTGAATGCGCGTGCCACGCGCGGCAAAACGTTCAACCAAAGAAAAAAGACTGAAACGGCCTGTCAGCGCTCCCGAAAGGTCCACCAGATGCAAACGAGGCGGCATCCCGTCAAATCGGCGCTCAATAAATTCAAACGGATTGTCCGCGTACCGGGTCGCCTGGGAAAAGTCGCCTTTGATTAGACGTACCACGCTTCCCTGGTCCACGTCCAATGCCGGCCAAACTTCCACCGCCTTCACTCCTTTCAGGTCATCTGCCGCAGGATGTCGTCCATCAAATTTTCTCCCGCCTCGCCGGAAAGCTCCGGATGAAATTGCACACCCACCAATGGACCATTTGTCACAACGGTGGGGAACGCGGCTTTTTCGTAGCGCGTCTCGGCCGCCACTAACCGCTCATCGCTGGGACGTACGCAGTAGCTGTGAACAAAGTAAAAGGACTGTCCATGGTATGGCGTAAGCCAGCCGGGCGCGTGCTCGGAAAGCTCAATCTGGTTCCACCCGATGTGCGGCAGGATCTGGGCATTGAGGCGCGGTATCGATCCGGCAATCCATCCCAGCCCGCTTCCGCCTTCGTCCCCGAGGCCAAACCACAATTGCATGCCGAGGCAAATACCCAGAATCGGCTGCCAAGACTGGTACAGCGTTCTGAGCGGCTTTGTCAGCGCGTGCTCGCTGAGATACCGGCCGATCCCGCTCAAGGATCCCACTCCGGGAAGGATAACCCAGTCCGCTCGCCCCACGTCCCATCCGTTCTCCCAAACCGCCACTTGATGACCGAGCCGTCCCAGGCTGGCGGTCAAGCTGCCCACGTTTCCAACGCCCAGCGGGATAATGGCGACTCGCATTTACAGCAATCCTTTCGTCGAGGGGAGTGCCTCTCCCACCAGTCGCACGGCTTCGGCCAAGGCCCGGCCGAAGCCCTTAAACGAAGCCTCGTAGATATGGTGGGCGTTGTCGCCGGCCAGGTAACGCATATGCAGGGTAACCCCGGCCGTGCGCGCAAATCCATGGAAAAACTCCGGCCACACCTCGGCTGGCGTCGAACCAATGGCACGGTCGGGAAATCCCGGGGACCAAAAGCACTGACCGCGCCCGGAAATGTCCAGGGCGCAGAGCACTAAGGCATCGTCCATCGGCAGCAGGCGCTGGCCGAAGCGAAAAATACCCCGCTTGTCACCCAGCGCCTGTTTGACCGCCTGGCCCAGCACGATGCCAACGTCTTCCACCAGGTGATGCGCATCCACCTCCACATCACCGTGAGCTTGAAGCTCAACCGCAAAGCCGCTGTGGGTGGCAAAGGCCGTGAAAAAGTGGGTGAAGAGGGGCAGGTTGGTCTCAATGCGAGGCTCGGCCGCCTGGTCGAGATTAATGTGGAGCAAAATCGCAGTCTCCCTCGTCTTACGCTCAACCCGAGCCGCCCGTGTCATCGCTCTTGACTCCTTTTTAAGTGCGCCTCGCGCAGCGCCATCGACGCCTCATGGCGAACCAGCCCTTCCAGATTCGCCAGCACCGCGGCATGCCGATAGGCGGCGGACGAGGTCTCGGGACCGGCTTGAATCACGCTGACCCGCTTTAGAAAAGTGCGGGTGGAAAGTCCTGACTGAAAACGCCCGGTACCACCGGTTGGTAAGACGTGGCTGGGTCCGGCGACATAATCGCCGAATGCCTGACCGGCCATGGGGCCAATGAAGATAGCGCCGGCCGCCCAAATTTGATCGGCCAACGATTCCACCTCGGCTCCCATGAGGCCCAAGTGCTCCGGAGCGCGCTCATTTGCGATCCGGACTAGATCCGCCGCCCCTGGCGCGACTGTCACCGTAATGGGTCCTAGCCCGCCGGGTATCGTTTTGAGACGCGCCCCAATGCGTTCGGCGAACGCAACATTTCGCGTAACGAACTCGGCCCTCGCGTCCAGGTCGTGTTCGGCTTGAGCCAAGAGGTCGGCCATCACAAAATCCTCCAGCGACATGTCGTCGGCGATGACCATCACTTCCGAGGGGCCCGCCAACAGATCAATTCCCGCCACTCCGCGGCGAGCCACCTCCTGCTTAGCCTCCGCTACATAGCGGTTGCCTGGTCCAGCGATGAGGTCGACCGGCCGAAAGTCCTTAAGGCCGTACGCAAGCGCAGCGATGGCCTGAGCACCGCCCGCCAGGAGTACCTGAGAAATCCCGAGCCGTTGCAAGAGGTGAGTCCAAAGCGCGCTGTTCCGCACCTCTCGGCGCGGAGAAATGGCGACAACAACATCTTTGACTCCGGCCACTAGTGCCGGCACCGCCGTCATTAAAAGCGTCGATACCAGCGGAAAGCTGCCGTTAGGCACATAGACTCCAACCCGAGACAACGGAATGAACCGTTCCTCCAAGCGGATCCCGGGCTCTGGCTTCATCACCGTGTTTTGAGGCCGCGTTTGTTGGTGAAAATCGTGAATGCGGCCCATCGCGTAGTCGATGGCCTCGGCAAGCTTTGGGTCAACAGCCCGAGCCGGTTCGGCCAGGGGATTCCACACAAGCTGGTCCGCCGTCAATTTCACTCCATCAAAGCGTGCGGTATACTCCAACACGGCTTCAGTGCCCCGGTCGCGAACGTTGTTCAGTATCTCCGCTACCGTCACCGATATCCCCCCGATGCGGTCAGATCCGTCGAATCGTTGGTCGATACGACCTGTTGTAGCCTCTCGTATACCGCCTGCGGCTCTCGACCGAGTCTCCAGGCCGCCGGATTGGCGATCAGCCGCGCCGTGGAATGGAAGAGGGTATCAATCTCCTTGAGACGGTGCTGGCGCAGTGTCCGCCCGGTTTGCACAATGTCGACAATATAGGGAGCCAACCCAATGTGCGGAGCCAATTCCAGGCTGCCCGAGAGCCCCACAATGTCCACTGGATGTCCCTTCTCGCGGAAGTAGCGGCGCGTCACCTGAGGGTACTTGGTGGCAACCTCGGCCGGGCCGTCAGGCCATTTGGCGTCGAGCGACGCCAGCACCATGCGGCACGGTGCAAACTGAAGATCAAGCACTTCCAAAATATCAGCCTCGGCTTGTTCTTCCAACACATCGCGACCGACAATACCAAAGGACGCGATCCCGCGCTGCACCAGGGAGGGAATGTCCTGTCCCCGGGCAATCACCAGCCCGGGACGTGTGTGGTCGGGCGGAAACCACAGTTGGCGCTCGGTGTCTGGCCACTCCCATCCGGTGTTCCGCCAGACGCGCGCGAGCGCGTCTAAGACCCGCCCTTTGCAGACCGCAATCGTCAGACTATACGACACGAGATATCTCCCCCAATGCGGTGCGGCAGGCATCAAAGTCCAAGGTGAAACCGATGCCTTCGGACGGCTCTCCGCCCCCCGCGATAGAAAATGTGCCACCGTTGACAAGCGGTTGCCCAGACTGTCGGTGGTAAAGGCTAAAGACCAATCCTGTGTAGTAGCTGCGCCTACCGGTTAACGACAGATCCCAGCGTGTATCCCATCGATCCGATCCCACCGGAGGTATTGACACATTCAGATACCGCGCCAGGCCAGAAAAAAATTCCTCCGGCCCTTGAGGGTGAAAGAGCTCTACGGCCTCTGGCGCCAACGGTGCGACTAACTCGCCGACACTGGTGAGTCGACCTCGGCGCAGCTCAGACACAAGAACTTCTATACGATCGGCCGTCATTCCCAGCTGATCGCCCAGCAGTTTCAGCCAGCCAGTATGGCCGAACACCATGGTTAGATCATCGGCACGAACACCTTCGCCCGATAGCCATCGTGCCATCTCCGAAACCAGTTCGATGACCTCCCGCTCCTCCGGCGCACCAATCGGCCCTAGCCATTCAACGTCAAGAGCGTCGGTCCAAGTCCGCCCGGGGCGGAATAACGGACCGGTGGAAAAAACCCTGAGCGGCCAGGTCCTACTCCCGGGGGAAAAGCTTTTTAAGAGGGCGATCATAGCCTCGGTGTGATCGGTGCGAAATGACGTTTCCGACGCCGGCTCGGTCGATAGCGGGCTGAAGCCCCGGTCCAACAAGAGCTGCAGAAGCCCCACAAAAATACGGTATTGCCGCCGGTTTTCCCCGAGCCAGGTATCCATCCATCGACCTCACAATTCGTAGTTCAGTGCTTTAATGTGATATTACACTAAACCATCATGCGCCGATGCGTCAACCCCTCCGACAGAAATTTGCCTCCAAGTCAGGACCCCCGCCGCTACTTCATGCCTTGGTTGAGCACGGCGGCTAATGCCGAAAGGAATGCCTGAAGAACCGGTACCGGAGCCACGGTCACGCGGATATGACCGGCCAATCCGAAGCTCGATGTTGGCCGTACCACAAACCCGTGTTGGCGCAGTTGTCGTGCAACATCCGCGTCCGCAACCGGCACGGCAAATGTCATGAAGTTGGCTTCGGAACGGTAACGCCGAAGGCCCATGGCATCGAGCTGGCCGACCAGAAACTGACGGGCTTCAAGGGTTTCTTGGAGAACCCGGGAAAAATATGTTTCATCCTCTAGTGACGCCCGTGCGGCGGCCCAGCCGATACTATTCACCGAAAACGGCTCGCGCACCCTAAGCAAATTCCGGATCACTTCGGCTGGCGCCGCGGCCCAACCTACGCGAAGAGCGGCGAGCCCATAGAGCTTGGAAAAGGTCCGAACCCAGACGACCGGGCGGCCCGAACGCACTGCGGCGGCAAAAGCCGGCCGCTCGCCCTGGCAAAACTCGTCATAGGCGGCGTCGACAACAGTCAACACCGACGAGGGGACGGCGGATAAATAGCGTGTCCAGTCTTCGGGTGCGATCGCTGTACCGGTAGGATTATTAGGACTGCAGAGATAGACCAGACGCGTTCGGGGCGTGATGGCTCTCAGCATGGCGTCTAAATCGTTAGCCCCGTTTGACGCCAAATCGACGGCAACGGGCCTGGCACCGGCCAAAAGTGCACTATGCCGGTACGCGGAGAAGCTTGGGGTGGGATAGATCACCTCATCGCCGCAACGAACGTAGGCGGCGGCCACCACCCGCAGGATTTCATCCGCACCATTCCCCACAGTAAGCTGGTCCGCGGAAAAGCCATGGCGGCCGGCCAGGGCCTGGATGAATTCGGGTTCTTGCACCATGGGGTAGTAGCTGATGCTATCGAGCGCCTGCCGGGCAGCGTCCAAGGCGTGCGGGGAAGGTCCCCAGAGACTTTCGTTGGAGGCCAATTTAATCATTTGCTGGCGTCCACTGTCCCTCCGAGCCTCACTGAGCGACATCCCGGGTGTATATGGCGACATCGCGGCGACTTCCGGCCGAGGATCTATGATCATCTTGTCTCTCCTTTCGGCCTAAGTCGTAAGATGTTCCACCTGATTCCACCAGCCATTATAGCGCTGGCGCATCCGAGTCAAAAGGTCCAAGAATTTTCGGATACCCACCCTTCAAGCCAAAGAACAACACCCTATCGACGGGTCACGAGAGTCCATGCCCGGAGATTACTATGCCCTAACAGAGCCGCTGGGGTCCTTCGCCGCACACCGGTGCAGTGCATAAACTCCTTCTGTTTGATTTCGACCTCTCACGTTTGCGCGAACGGCGTCGCTTGATGATACAATCATAGATATGGATTGGCCTCCACCGCCATTCACAAAACCTTGGCGCACGATGCACACTTACGCTGCCGGCTTTTGCGGAATCGTGGAACAGCAACCGCTTATGGGATTTCGCAATGCCGGCTATTTTGCAGCTTGGGGGAAAGATAATGACTGGCCGGATTTTCGTGCTCATTGGACCTAGCGGGGTGGGAAAGACCACCCTGGCAGAAAAAGCACAAAGCGACGGAATCGCCGACCGCATCATTACCTGTACCACCCGGACTCCACGCCCGCACGAAATCCCGAACCGAGACTATTACTTCTTAACTCTAGAAGAGTTCGGCAACCGTGTCGACAACGGAGAATTCGTCGAAAACGAATGGATCCACGGCCAGCGTTATGGGGTTCTGGTTCGTGAACTGTCTCGTGCTCTCGAGTCCGGTCGCACCGCACTCATCTCGTTAGGATACGGCGGAGCCGAGCGGGTCAAGTCGCTATGGCCTCACAATGTCACCATTGTGGGAATCCTGCCCCCATCATCGGACAGTCTGCGCTCGCGGCTCAAAGAGCGAGGGACTGCGGCCGAAGAAATGGCCTTTCGTCTGCGCGCGATCGACCACGAAGCCGAGACGGTAAAAAAACTCGCCGATATTTTCTTCGTCAATGACGAGCTGGGAGATGCCTATCACCGCTTGCGGCAAGTCATCGCCAAAGGACCCTCATCGCATCGCATCGCGGATCATTGATAGCCACAGCCAACGCGGCTGCCGCTGCCGGACTATGAAACGCCCCACCGCACTCGGACTCTAAGCGGTTATCCCTTCACACTACCGGCGGTTAACCCGCTGACAATATGTCGTCCGAAAAACAAAATAATCAAGACCGGCGGCAGCGCGGCCATCACGCCGCCAGCCGCAATCTCGTTATTGAGATGCAGGTACTGGCCGTTGAGAGAGTAGATAAAAAACGGCAAATTATAGGCAGATTGGTCCGGTCCCAACACTAACGGCAAGATAAAATTGTCCCACGACGTCAAAAACGTGAGTAACCCGGTCGCAATGAGCCCGGGTGTGGCCAATGGGAGCATGATGCGCACCAAAGCCGCCATGCGAGTAGCGCCGTCGACGCGCGCGGATTCTTCCAATTCAATCGGAATGGAGTCAAAATAGCCCCGCATAATCCAAATGACCAACCCCAACGAGAACGAGGTATATAAAATAACAAGCAACGTATTGGTGTCGTATAAATGTAGGGAACTCAGATATCCCACGGTCAGTACGTAAAACGGAATAATCAGGGACACGGTCGGCAGCAAATTGGAGGCCAAAAAGGCCATGGTTAACACGTTCTTGTGTCGAAGACGTGATCGGGCCAGCGCATATGCGGCCGCCGAGCCTATGATGAGGTTCACGATAGTCGTGGCGGATGACGCGATGAGGGAATTCCGCAATGCATAAAAAAAACGATAGCTCACGCTGCCCGGGGCGTAATGTAGCCACATCAGCAAATAACTGGCCATGCTGTCGCCGGATGTCGGAAGCCAGGCTTGGGGATAGGTAATAGTTCCGACATACGTCTTAATACTAGTCAACACAAGAAAATAGAGCGGGGCAAGCGTCCACACCAGGAGTACACCGAGCAGGACAAAACGCAATAGCGTCGACGTTTCTCGCCAGCGTAATCGTGCTATCTTCATTGTAACTCCTCCCGGTATAGCCCTTTGACGTAAAAGTAAGAGACAATCAACGCAATCACTCCAATTAAGAACGCGACGGCCGCTCCTGTGCCAAAGTTGCCAAACGAAAAAGCTTGCTGATACGCACTAATGGACAATAGCGGCAGCCCGTAACCTTCCAACGTGAAGATGATGGTAAAGGCCCGCAATAGTTGCATTGTGCGCAAAATCAGAACGACACTAAGGATCGGACCGATCAGAGGAATCGTAATGTAGGTCAGCTGGCGCCAGGCGGACGCTCCTTCGACCCGTGCCGCTTCATACAGTTCATGAGGAATCATTTGAAGGCCGGCCAAGACTAGAAAGGCGACGATAGGAAGAGTCTTCCACTCGTCCCCCACAATAATCGCATTGATCGCTTGGTTTGATCCCAACCAATAGAGCGCGTGAGATAGCCAAGGAATATGGACCAGCACGGGCGAGGGATTGAGCCAAACAATGGGGCTTTTTATCCAACCCCAGCGCAACAGCAGATCGTTCAGGGCGCCATAATTGTTGCCGTTGAAAATCATGCCCCATAATGTGGCGTTGACAACCGTGGGAATGGCCCAGGGAATAAAAATGACAGCGCGAACGATCCAATAGCCACGAAATTGGCGGTTGAGAAGTAGAGCCATGCCAATCCCCACGACAATTTCAAGCACTATGGACACGACCCAAAAATAGAGTGTTTCCCGAAATGCCGACCAAAATTGCGAGCTCTTAAGTAGCTGTACGTAATTCTGAAGCCCCACAAACTGCCCTTGGACGGTGCCGTGCCCCGCCACCACAGCCACGGAGGTGTTAGCCAAACTCATTTTGAACGCCCAGGCCATGGGAATCACGATCACCCCGAGCAAGATTAAAATGGCGGGAATAATCAGCATAGCAAACCAGAGATTTTCACCAGATGCCGCCCGAAAATATCGTGCCGACCAGGACCAGGGGTTTGCGTTTAATTGCAATCGAGCCATGCCAGATCCTCCTACAGCGTTGTCCGCCCACCCGGCAAATCCAACTCTTTATGGACACTTTCCGGTTTTCTGTTTTGCAGCTGACTATAGGGACATGTCTCTACTCCCTAGAGTCGGACAGACGGGTTGGAGAGCTATCCAACCCGTCCCAGGTTTCTACTTTAAGGCCTTGATTTGAGCAACCATGTCGTTAGCTGCGGTCTTTACCGGAATTGTGCCAGCAATGGCCTTATGGACGTATTGCTGTATAATCGCGCTAACAGCAAGGTAGTTGCCCACCTTAGGCCGGTTGTAGACTCCAGCCAGGTTTTCCTCATACACCTTGTAATATGGATTGATTTTCTGTTCTTGCGGCGAATTGGCGACCGACGTCCACACAGGCCACTGGCTTTGCAAATGCTGCGCCTGAACCGCAGGCGACGTGGCAAATTGAATCCATTTCCATGCCCACGAGCGAAGACTTGAAGGCACGTTAGCGGGGATGGCGAGCCCCTGGAAGCCCGATACGGACGCCGTTTGGGTCACCGGATTAGTGCCGGGCGCCACTGGAAACGTGCTAACCTCACCCTGCCCTACGATTTTGGATTCGGATGGCGTATTCATGATCCCGGTGACAAAGGTCCAGTTCGTGTTAAACGCCGCCTGCCCGGCAGCAAAGGCGTCGGCGGCGGTGGGCTCGTCGGCCGTCAGCGAATTGGGATTGGCTAGGCCGTCCGCATAGAGCGTGTGCATGAATTCCAAAGCTTGCAACGCCCCGCCCTGATTCATGATCGGTTGTCCTTGTTTGTTAAAGAGATGTCCATCAAATTCGCCGGCCGTGCGCACATAATCACATGTCAGGCCCTCCGCTTGCAGCCACGAGTCCTCGTAGGGATATTGGACAATCCCCTTGGCTTTTAACACCTGCATTTGGTGCAGCCACTCGGACATCGTCTTAGGCGGCCCACTAAAGCCGGCTTCTTGGAGCATTTTCTTGTTGTAGTAGAAGTTCTGGAAGTTGGCTAAAAACGGCATGGCCATAATCTTGCCGTTGATTTTGAACCCATTCCAGATGGCGTTGGGAATATCGCTGGGGTTTTTAATGCCATGTTGAATGTAGCTGTTTAAGGGGAGGGTGTACCCTTTATCCGCGAACTCCGCCGTCCAGATAAGGTCCGACAATACCACATCATACTGGGCCGTTGGCGCCGCCGCCGCCGTTACAATCGCGTTGTGCATTTGGGGATATGGCAGAAACGTAAAATGCACCTTCACGTGATCCTTCGCGTACTTGGAGTCAAATTCCCGCCCCATTTGTTGGAGAACCTGGGTTGTATACCCGGCTTGGTTCATGTACAGCACGTTAATCGCAACCTGTTTGCTACCCGCCGTAGAGGTCGAACCTGGCGACGACCCGCAGCCCGTAATCAGCCAGGCAGTTGCGACGATACCCATGCCCGCTCTTTTCCACGACACCATTGTTCCTTCCTCCTTTTAAGACACCATGCACCACTATGATCCGTTCGAAATGAGTACCTCCCAGTCCCATATAGGGCAGGCCTTCCAGCCCCGTTTGACGGATTCCACCCGGCCCGCATCAGAGATCAAAGATTGTCAGAGTTATTCCATTGAAGCGGTTACGGAACCACCCGCCCACTGTCGACGACGCGTAAGAAACCTCGCCGAAAAACCACACACGCCCCCGATGGAGGGCTCCTCCAATAAAAACTAGTGAGGCAACCTGAGGCAACCAGAGACCGAAGAATTCGTAGACGACTCACCGACACCATGGGACCTTCTATCTTCTTCATTCGTAAAAGAACTTCAGCGCGTCCGAGTTGGGGTGACTCCATCGCGTCGGCGAAAGGCTCTCCGGTGGATATCCCTGGGCAGCCAACAGTTGGCGTTCAAACACGAGGCTGGCCAAACCCAGAAGAGGCGCATGGCTACCCAGGGACGACAAAATCAACTGGGATTTATGCAACAAATGGTTCAGCACGCGAGATCGAGTGCTTTGCACAATGAGCGGCCAAAGAACCGGGTTTTGCTCCAGTAACGCGCCGCCCAGCACCAATGCCTGGGGACACAAGAGATTAATGATACTACTCAAGGACATCCCGACATACTCTGCAATTTTCTCTAGGGCGTCCGATAAGGACATGCCGGCGTCTACGTATCGATTCAATGAAGCTAATGATGCGGAAGCTTCCAAACACCCATGGTGGCCGCAGCCGCACCGCGAGGTGGAATCCGGAGCGCCAACCCACATGTGGCCAATTTCGCCGACCGAATTATCTTGGCCGCGAACTAGCTGCCGATTGATGACCAGTCCTGACCCGATGCCGACGTCGCATAAGATGTACATCATGTCTTGGACGTCTCGTCCCGTGCCAAACCACAATTCCCCCCAAGCCGCCGCGTCCGCATCGTTCTCGACCACGACCGGCTCAATCCCAACGCTGCGGCGAAACAGTTCGCCGACTTTCATCCCTTCCCACTCGGGAAGATTTGGAGAAAATACCACCGTTTCATTTTCCGCATCCCAGATACCGGGAATCGCAATCCCGAGTCCTGCACATTTCACCGGATCCAGGGCTTGGGCCGCCATCACCTCAGAAATAGTCTGGCTCACTACGGTAATTCCCCGGGCGACGGCCGCCATAGATTGGGGGATTTCCCGTTTAATAAGGATATGGCCCCCAAAATCAACCATAGCGACAATCACGGTGGTTAGCCCAATCACGGCTACGATGGCGTAGGCGGCTTCATCGTTTACCACCAGCCCTAACCGTGGGCGACCCACCTGAGCTCCACGCCGTGACGAAGATTCCTTAATCCAACCCGCCTCCATCAAATCACGGACTTGATGGCCAATCGTAGCCGGGGTTACCAACGACATCGCTGCCAATTCAGACCGCGAAAGCTGCGGGTAATTCCGTAACAAATTGATGAGGCGACCGATATCGGCGCGGCCATATTGAATTCTAGGCGGTTGCACGTCGCCCCTCCTTTGTTGTACGGAATTGATAATAACCATTGATTTAATTCGTCGGCATAATAGTCATTTCCTTCTATTTTGGTTTACGTGATGTGTAAAATAAATTTAAACTAATGCAATATTAAATTGGTCCTAACCTAGGACATAGTGAAAGGGATCCTCTTAACAAAACGTAATGACTCCAAATGAGTCTGATCATCGGGATTGGGACGATCTCGCTTCCTACGCTGGGTTCCCGCACTTTCACGGCTAGCCATAGCACTCCTTTAACGTTTCATTTCGAGAAAACCCCACACACGGTCGGCGGTTCTCAAGCATACGAATGGTGTGAGGAGGCATCTTGCCGTGATTTCGTGGATTAAACACATCGTTGTTTACACTCTCGAGAACCGCTCATTTGACCAGCTGCTGGGTCATTTTCCGGGAGCAGATGGCCTCTCGCCCCGGCTAAGCGTTCCCGCAGCCGATGGCTGCGCTGCCCGACCCTTCCCGCTAAAACGTTGCTCTCTGGCCCAACTTGCGAATCCCAACCATTCCTGGGAAGCAATTCACAGAGAGTGGAACCAGGGTGCCATGGACGGGTTCGTGCGCGAGGATGGGCGTGACGTCATGGGCTATTATCCGCCGGACCACATTGCCGCCTTCATGGAAATGGCGCACCAGGCCCGGGTCCTCGACCACTACTTTTGTTCGGTGCTTGGCCCGACCTTTCCCAATAGGCTCTATCAAATCGCCGGCACCAGTGGGGGGCTAAAAAATGACCCGCCGGCCTGCTCTTTGAGGGAGTTTGAGATGCCTACCGTATTCGACCAGCTTGAGGCGGCCGAAATCGGCTGGCGCGCCTACGTCGGGGACTTGTTCCCAGCTCCAGGTGGGCGGGCATTGGCCCGTGCGGCTCAGTTCTGCCCTCTTCTCTGGTTTCCCCGGTTCGTGACGCCGCCGCTGTCTCGGCGGCTGTCTGGCTTCAATCGATTCTTTGTAGACGTTTTCAAGGGTCACCTGCCCGCCGTGTCCTGGCTGTTCCCCGGGCTCTGGCAAAGCGGCCATCCTCCGTTACCGCTCGATCCAGCACTCGCTTCAGCGTTACGCGTGTTCCGCGCGCTAAAACGCTCCAGGGGGTGGAAGCACACCGTTTTCATCATCAACTTTGATGAAGCGGGCGGATTTTACGACCACGTCGCTCCCCCGCAACAGGATGCCTTTGGCCCGGGCATCCGCGTCCCGTGCTTAGTGCTTTCCGGTCGCCTTGAGCCCGCCGTGGTTCATGCGGTGTTTGACCACACCTCGGCCTTGCGCTTGATCGAAGAACGATTCAGCCTGGCTTTGTTGGGAGAAAGGACCCAGGTCATGCAGTCGTTGAGCACAGCGTTGGAATAGGGATGCTCAAGGTCCAAGCTCCGTTCGACACGGACCTAAAACGGCTCCTCTAAAGTCGAACCCCTCAATAGCACCCGCCAAAATCCCGGCGACCGAGTCTTGCCGTCAACGGATGGGGGCAGGGACTGGCGGGGGTCGCACGGATCTCGATCTTATCGCCACGTTGCTTATTTCGTCCATATGGCTATCGTGGGTCAAAGCCGGTGATCAGCGCTGGGACCCCTAGGGCAGACGGCTCGGGAGTCATCGGACCCGTTCAATCATGTTCAAAACTGAAGCGCGTTTTATCTTCCGTCCCACGATGCGACGATGATCTCGATCGTATCCACAATTTGTGCCACTGGCGACTCGAACGACAGGCCCACACCCTTTTGCATCGCCATCTGCGCTAATCGATGAATCGTGTGCATACCGCCATCGGCACTATGCACCGTGCAGAGACTGCCGGGGTGGACAAGGAGTACCCTAGTTGCTACAGCTAAAAGGGAACAAAAGTCTCAGGGATGGTGTTGGAGCTCATACTAATTCCTGAATCCGTGACGCCCACACCTAAGTGGGCAATACATGGCCCTTATCGGCAGAATGTGCCAGATACGCACTCCTCAGAGTAGACTCAGCTCCCGTCCGCCGAATCACTCAGATCCG
Source organism: Bacillota bacterium (assembly GCA_021820965.1). GTDB lineage: Bacteria > Bacillota > Sulfobacillia > Sulfobacillales > Sulfobacillaceae > Sulfobacillus_B. The sequence continues at coordinate 76,538 of JAKACZ010000012.1, forward strand.
GGTCGCGCGAGATTACTAGCCGCAGGCGGTCTCAAGGGCATGCCATTAAAGCTCAAGAACAGGAGCGCATTTCGGGCAGTGTGGACCAGGTGGCTTCTGGCGTGCGATTTTGGCGGCGTGGGGCCATGATTGTGGGCCTCGACCTCATGCTTGGTCACGCCTTAACGGGACTGGGTGATCTCGCTTGATTGACTGACCTGGGATGGTCGGAGTATCCTGAAAGCACACAGCATTAGAGACGTGAGGGGTGCTCATCAATGAATCGGGGGCGAAACTTGTACATCGACTCGGGTTCGTGGATGGCCATTGATCTTCCACACATCACCATGCCGGTGGCGCGAATTGTTGCCTTACGAAATGTGCCCTCTTTCATCGCTGATCATCCGACCTGGACTTGGGATAGGGACCAATGGATCGTTACGTGGCCTTCGCTGAATGTGCGTCTCTCCGAACAGCGCTTACGCACGTTAATGACTCGATGGACACTCATTCGGATGAGTCAGCGTCGGGCCAAACCCGGTTCCGGATCGCAACCTCTTTCGGACGAAAGGAAATTTTCCATAGCAACATCATGGCTTAGCTTGCTCCAATCGCCGCCTGCGCCATTTGCTATATGCGGAGGGATGGCCGTCAATTATTATGCACGCCCTCGTCAAACGGCTGATTTGGATATGGTCGTTCTGGCTCATGATGCCGCACTGTGGGATGCTTTTTTTCACGAACATGGGTGGATTAAAAAGGGTTCCCTAAGCATTGGAGGATGGACCTACACGGATGGAGAAACCGAAATTGATGTACTCGTGTCGGAAGCGAGTTGGAGGGAACGAGCGGTCAGCGAGGCGCAACACAATCTTCATGACGGTCTGCCGATTATCCCCTTGGTCTGGCTAGTTTGGATGAAATTGGATGCCGGGAGAACGGGAGATCAAACGGACATCAGTCATATGCTGGCCACACTACCCCGTGAAGAATTTCGGGGAATCGTCACGACATTACAGCCGTGGCTCTCCCCAGAAGATCACGAGGACTTGGAGAGCTTGTACGAACTCGGTCGTTGGGAACTCGGTAATCCGTAGACTTTTGCCGTAGACCTTGGTACCCGTAGAACCCACGATGGTCTCGCCAGCACTATCTAACTCGGATGATTTCCCGATTCGGTGGTCGGGGACCGCGAGATTATGGGACAAGAAATTGCCCACATCACTCATCACAACCTTTAGCCGCAACCGCTTCCGGGAACATTGGCCGCCAGTAGTCTGACTTTCTTGTTTTTTATTCAGAACATTCGTGTTGTCAGGTGCTCAAGCGGTGGCAACGACGCTGTTCCCGTGAGTTGGGGACATAGAGGCGGTAGTGGGTTTCGTAACCATCGCGACCGGTCGGATCCGGTCCTTTGAGCAATGTCTTCTGTCGAATTCGCGGCGCCTCCAAGAAACGCTGCCACCAATCAGCGGTATTGATGAGGAATCGTTCTAAATCATCCAGTTGCGCCGCGATGCCTGCTTGCGCATGATTCCATTCCACCTTTTGGGCGGTCAGATCGGTCAGGCGTTGCTCGCTTCCGTGGACCGCCGCCGCCAGGACGGGCCTCGGCATCAATATACCCGGCAAAAAAGAGGGTGGAAAACGGTACAAGTGTTTACGCGTCACCACATGATGAGAACGTTAGTATAGCGTTCACGAGAGGGCATGCCGGCTCCCGCAGTGGGGAATGATGGTGGAGACTTGGCGACCCGGTATGCACATGGTACGTTGCTCCCACGTCAAGAGGATGAATGTACGAACGATAGCGAATCCAGCCGACTACGTTCATACAAAAGCTTCCAAATCCGATTCAAAATCTTTTTGACCGGGTATATACGAGAAAGGTGCCCACGCGTTGGAGCCACCAGGTTAGACCAAGGCATCACGTCGCCTTTTCCCCCCATGCAGGCAATAGCGTGGCCCAATGACGCCACTCATGAGCGCCATTACAGCGCATCCGATGAGGAAGATGCCCAGAACCCCTATCGCCGAGCTATGAGTATGAGAAGATTCTCAGAAATTTTCCGCAAGGTCCAGAGGGTCTTATGGAAAAACTTTTCTCGTGCCTTCGGCTCCCTGGCCAGTGTCACGGCTCATGCATCAGCACCGATACGCGGGAGAAGGTCATGCTCTATCGGACGGATTTTGGCCGCCCGCCATCGGTCTGCTGGTTGGAAGCCTTTGGCCTAACACGTGACTTCAATCATGTTCAAAACTGAAGCGCGTTTTATCTTCGGTCCACGATGCGTTGATCGTCCACGGCACAATCGTCAAAGTCCCTGGGTAAACGTCTTCGTATTGTTCCGCAATGTTGGACGCGTTTTTTCGTATCCATTCCTCCGCTTCTTGTTGACTATCCGCAATATGCAGAGTATCCTGCGTTGTCATATCCACTCCGCATCCGTAGTCCAATGTCGGATCATATTGTATCTGAACCACATACACGACCCCCATAGCCTCACCCTCTCTAAAAAAGATTTGGTTTCGCGGATGAGCAGGTGGTTCATCAAACCCAGAAACTACCCTAGCTAGCTAACCAAGGGTTTTCAAGTCGCGTCAGTCGGGGAATATGCATGCCCCGGGGACCCGGCGGGCTTCGAAACATTGCGCCCTGGGACTGAAACAGCCTCACTTTCGGCCACGGCCAGTCGCATGCGGCAAGCCCAGAAGGTTCCCAACAGCAAAACAAAAGCCGGCCGGAGATTACAACCCACTGCACCCCGAGAAATGGTAGAAACATCAAATGTTATACAAACGATCCGTTATGAGCCGGCTTCCTGTGATGAACGGCAGCCATCCCTTTCACTCGGATAGGCGAGGTCAAAAACATTCCCCGGGAGATCACATCCCGGGGGAGCGACCGACCTCGTCATCAACCCTGTTTCGTGGATGGCAACGGGCACGTGCGAATGCCCACGAGCCGATAGATGGCACAAAATCCGGTAGCGCCAGTCACCAAAGAAATGGCTCCCAGAATTCCAAAAATCCACATCCCGACTATGCCGCCTATGTGTTTATAAACGAGAAAACCCAAAACTAGTCCTAGAGCGACGCGAATAACGCGGTCCGTAGTGCTTTCGTTGGTCACCATGATTGCCAGCCTCCTTATTCTTCTCGAACCCGGTCCACATGCGTAGTATCTTTGATAACTACTATAATTAAGTTATAATGTTTCCAACGAAATGTCAAGGATGGATAAATCGAGGTGATACCGATAGAACCGGTCAAAGAATTGCAAGAGGTCGGTTGGTCCGAATTAGAGGCGCGAGTCTACGTGGCTTTGGTCGAGGCAGGGGACGCTTTAACCGGATATCAAGTGGCCAAAGCCGCACGCGTTGCGCGGGCAAATGTATATCCAGTTCTGGAACGGCTGGTCAGACGGGGAGCGTTGTTAGAGGAACCACACCACACAGGTCCGCGGTACCGGGCCTTGCCGTTCGCGGCTGTCTCTCGCGCTCAAATCACTGCCATGCAAAATAAACTGACAGCGATCGAAGCGGCATTACCGACAGTACGCCAGCCCCACACGCTGGTTACGGCGCGCGGCGATGATGCCATATGGGCACACGGACTGTCACTGGTCACCTCGGCTCGCCACCACCTAGATATCGGTGCTTCCCTCGGCACAGTCCGCCCATTTTCCGATGCGTTGGCCGAGGCCCGCGAGCGCGGTGTTAGCGAGAGGTTCTTGTGCTTTGATCATTGCCCGCGTCCAGGATGTGGCGTCTGTCAAAACCCGATTGCCGCTTCGACGGGCGAGTTTAATCCGAAAGGCTGGTTAGTTCTCTTGCGTGATGATGAAGACGCGCTAATCACCGTCGGTTCACAGGACACGGCCGAATTGGTACTAACCAATATGGAACCCATTCTAGAAACCCTGAAAATACTGTTCCGCAGCAGAGGATTTGAGGAATGAGCCAATACTGTGAGATCTCACACCGCTTGACCGGCGCGGTCTGACGATGGTCGGCCGGCTGAGCTCCTTTTCTCTACAGGCGCAACTTGGCCTTGACGGTCACAGTGGTTTATCTACTGAACCATCCGACCCTTACCTGCCCATCGAGAACGCGTTCCGCCAGTCCCGCGTTCACCCCAATGGACACTACGGTCCACTGCCCCCGCCCACTGAAGGGATGACGTTGCATAGCTACGGAACCGCTGACGGCACAAACGATTACGATTTTCGACACACTTTCCGCACACTCGCGCGATGATTTCTCCACGACATAAGCAAAAAACCGGCCTCAGCAGTTACGAGGCGCACCACCACGAAACTCGAACTACAATGCTTGTCACTAGGGATACACCGGCCCACAACACAATCTCAACCAAGAGTTTACGAGCCGCATCCGTACCACCCCCATTTCCAAGTTGGATTAGCAGCGCGGCCACGCGATGGCTCCTAATTGCCTCAGCCCTCCTCGTTCGACACGTGTTTACACAATACGAGCCATCCATTCACTGAAGAGCGTCCCCTGCTATTCTCCGCGTAAGGCTTCGACCGGCCGCAGCCGCGCCGCATGGTTGGCAGGCACGGCTCCAGCCAGGGCGGCCACGCCCCCGCCGAACAACAGCCCGACCAATACCAGCCATAGCGGCACCAAGAATAATCCCGGTTGGTGAAAGAGGGCGGCGCCCAGCTTCCCCAGAGACCACCCCACCACATCACCTAACGCACCACCCACGAAACCCACCGCCACGGCTTCAACCAAAAACAGCACGAACACGTCTCGCCGCCGTGCCCCCAGCGCGCGCCAGACGCCAATTTCCCGGCGCCGCTCCAAAACCGCCATGCTCATCACGACGGCAATCATCAGGCCGGCCACGGCTAAGGCAATGCCGCCAACAATGCCCAGGCCGGTTTCTACGAGACCAAATTCGTGCTGGATTTGATGGATCACGGTTTGTGTCGTGGTCACGCCGTATCCTTCTCGTCGCAGCCGAGCTGCGATACCCGCAACATGGTTTAGAGCTTGAGAGACCACAATGGCGCTCTGATAGCGGATAGGATGATGCTTACCGGCGACCAGGGCCAACCACTGGTCGGCCAATGTCGCGTTGACGTATGCGGGGGATCCGAGACCGGTCTTGGATACGCCCTGTACGACCAGCGTTACGGGCGAAAGGTGGGACGTCGGGCCTTGGATTCCCGCTGTGCTCAAAGTTCCAGCAAGGGTCAAGCTGATACGTCGGCCAACGACCCGAGCCTCGTTAGCTCCGCTGAACCCGAATAGTTTCTTGGCGGCAGACTGGGGAAGAACAATACCCGGATCCTGACGAGCCGGATAGCGACCCACAACGAGGCGGGGTCGAGGGACGCGGGTCACCCGTGAGGGCGGCAAACTTTCCGCGACAAGGGTCAAGGATCGGCGGCCTTCGGCTGCATTAAGCAGAAATTCACTGCTCCCGTACGCGGTTCGCACATGCGGCAAACGTTCGAAGGCCTTGACGGTGGCCACGCCAATGGGGTGGATCGGCCCGGTGGTCGGTGCGGTGGCCAAGCCGAATGAAGAGCTTTGGCTTGACGGACTCACCGTTATCATGGTAAGCGAGGTGGTGCCGGTAAGCGCGCCGACAACCTTAGACTGTAGGCCCGCGCCGATGGAAATGAGCAGCACCATACTTGCAACACCAATCATTACTCCGGCGCTTGTGAGGATGCTGCGCGCACGACGGCGCGCCAGGGCTCGCAGAGATTGGCCCACCAGAGAGAAGAACCGCGGGCCAGACGGCGGGGCGCTTGACGACCCCGCCGAAGCGGTCGCCGCTTCGGTGATGGGCCGTGAGTCCTCTTCTATCCGCCCATCCCGGATGCGTAGAACGCGATCCGCTAATTCCGCGTATTCGGCGTTGTGTGTTACCACAATAACCGCTCGGCCGTCTTGGTGCGCCAACGATTGCAACTGCCGCATGATCTCCCGGCCACTCTCCGTGTCAAGATTACCGGTTGGTTCGTCCGCCAAAACGACCGGGGCATCATGGGACAAAGCGCGCGCAATGGCGACACGTTGGATCTGGCCGCCGGACAGTTCTTGAGCGGTATAGTTCAGGCGATCCCCCAGACCTACCGCCCGCAACAGGTCTCTGGCATGGTTTCGGCGCACTCCGCGAGGCTGTCCATCCAGCAAAAGCGGCAACGCCACGTTTTCCTCAGCGGAGATGCCCGGCAACAAGTAGAAGTTTTGGAAAACAAAGCCGACGGTACGCCGGCGCCACTCGGACAACCGATTGGCGTTCAGAGTGGTCACGTCGACGCCGTTGGCAAGAATCTGGCCCGTTGTGGGCCGGTCCATCCCACCCAATAGATGTAGGAGCGTCGATTTCCCACCGCCGGACGGGCCCAAGACCAGCGTCAGTTGGCCTGGTGCAAACGTCACCGAACAGTCACGCAAGGCGGGCACGGACTCCTGCCCGCGCTGATAGGTTTTGGACACACCGCGAAGAGTCAGAAAGGTTCCACGCAGAGTGCGGGCATCATTATGAGTATTCAGCATGGCCCCTCCCTAAACGTCTTCCGCAACCGAGCGATTCTTGGCGGTGGCACCACCAATAGCACCGAGCACGAGTCCAAGGACCACGGTGACGATGATGAGGCCAACCCACGTAACGATGTGAGCCACCGGCGAGTTGGCATAGGTAAGTCCCGCATCAAACTGGGCCGGCGAAAGATGTCTACCGTGCAAACTCCGTGTCAGTTCGGAGCGTGTCACATGCGCAAAAAAGGCGGGCCAACCGGAAACCACGCCGAAAATCAGACCGGACACTACTCCCGCTCCGACCGGCTTGGCCCCTTGCTGCTTGGCTGCACGGCCTGCAAGAAAAATAATGGCAGCGGTCACAAGATCGAAAACGATCTGCAAGAGAACGGGAACACTCACATGGTGCCCAGCCAGTATGATGAACGAAACAATTACGGAAATAATACCCCAGACCAGCGCAGCGAGATAAAGCCGCTTGACAGTCATCTTATAGCTCCTTTTCATCTAGCAGAAATTTTGCCCGGCCTCAGCATACCAGACGCAGTGACCACCAAAACACTATTAAGCAAGATAAAGAGCCATTCCATGAAGTCTAACCGCCGTTAACCTTTCGCCGCCTCGCCAAACCTTCTCCGTATTGGCCTAGCTAGTCCCCGGATCACTTGCGTCATTGCTCTTGTGGTACCACGGGAATTGTGGTGGTTGTGCGTGCCTCTCCGGGGAGCCTTTCTCCGAACTCTGGTGCCTTCCCTGATCACATTCCCTAATAACGTTTTCAAGATTTCTTGCAGCATAACCTCGGAGGCTTACTTACGCAGCCATGACACACCGTCTATCCGTGGCTCGCCGTTCCCATAGACTGCATACTTGGCGAACTGCCTATGCAGTCACACGGTACGCCAGGGTATTCCGCAGGTGTTGCGCGCAGCTAACGCCGGTCACTTTTGGGACGGGCATGGCGGCTGATAGCCTTGCAGACCGGTCGATAGCCAATTCGGACTAATCGAACGCCCCGCAAGAATTTTTGCCCAACAATACGAAGGGTTTTCGCTTCGCATCACCGGCCAGGTCCCACGTTCCACCTAAAAGACCGAATCCAGCGCGGAGCCCACGTGGAAATTACGCTGACAGTTTACCCGGGCATCGGTCGAGAGTAGGTCAGGTCGTCGCTCCACATTATCGTAACGTCGGATTCGCGGATTGCAGCTGCAACAGAAAATCAACGTCGGTCATAGGCGCGGGCTGCCAGTACAGATCAACAACTATTCCATGAAGCTCGCTCATACACGGCATGATAGACAGAGGACCCCCGCTGCCCGTGCTCCCAAATGCGAAACCATTATGGCTGGTCGCCAGTGGTGCCAATGTGTCGGCAGTGGCCACGCGAACTCAAAGACCGAAAGCAGTCCACCATCCCCGTGCGATGGTTAAAGAGAAATGTAGCGGATGGGGGCAATGTCTTGCGACAACGTGATAATGTGCTCCCACTCTGATCGATAACTACTCGTCCACCGCCGCCCGCTCTTTTGCCAGGCGTGCACGGGCAGCCGACTCATATTCGGTCACAGCCACTTCTTCCGCCAAAAACCCTTGGGGTGGAAGCCCCCAAAATCCGACCAAGAATTCGCGCACATTGTCACGCCAATCGAGACTGGGGCTGATGCGCAAGATCCACCGGGCTAACGGATGGTTGCGATCCTCGGCTGTGATTTGTCGGGCGAACTCATCGATCTTCCCATCCCAGGGAATCTGTGCGTCACAATCAATTTTCAACAACAACGCCGCAATTCGGCGTTCCTGAATGTCCACCGGGTTTCCCCCTCTTAGGAACGGCTTAACGGATGCAAAAATGGAGAAGCGACGCGCGGCATGAACTACGCAGATTGCGTCCATGACGGCCAATCCAGAAGCTTGTGGCTAGAAATTTGTGTCTCGACCCACCGATACAGGCGAGGTGTCTGCCATTTCACCCAGAGTGATGCAGTTTGATTGGGTTCGTTATCCGGCGTCACGCCGAGTTCGGCGGCCACGAAATCCCAAAACTCATCACTGCGTCCCATTAGGTGGTCATACTGGCGCCATGCCGATGATTCTCGATCCTCGTCCGTCATCAGATAATCGACGGGATTTTCGGAAAAGAGCCGATATTTCTTTCCGTCCCAGCTCGCCTTATACAGGGCATGGGCAAGCCAGAGTTTTTCATAAATGTCACGATAGCTTGCCTCCACCGCGCGCCCTCCGTTTCTCCTACACCGCATGCCAATCCCAATGGCGATCCGTGTTAATCGGCATGTTATCCGACTAGCACAGTGCCGTCAAGATTGACACGATGCCCCCAATTGTGGTGCAAGATACCCACACCGGAAATTGGTAGTAGCCACAGCGGCAGGTTCTCTGTGGTTTGGTCCGCACCGATCAGATGTGCACGACGCTGGCCATCGCCAAACAGCTGAAGGCGATAATTGCCACAGCGCCCACCAAGCCAAAGAATAGACCAAAGACGCCGAACACGGCCACATCCCCCAAGCCCAGCGCTCAGAGAAACCACAAAACCAGGCCCGTCAGGGTCAGCCCGGCCCCGCGCATACGTGCCAAATCCACCAAACGCTCCCCGTGCCCAAGGCATGGATGTGCCATGCCATCAGCAGTCCGCGAGAGGATCGTCATCCACTTGATTGGATAATCCGTGTCGTTCTGGTCCCGGTCGACGAGGAAGTTCTTGCACGTGGTCCACGTCACGTCATGGGGCGCGGTAGGAATCTCGGGTCGGTAGGGCAATCCAGTGACGCCATGCGCTTTTATCTTGTTTCCCATCGGAATACGGCCGCCTTCCCGACCGGGGTCGACGCTCCGGTCCAGTATGGACCGGAAATCATCGCGCACCTTGTCTATCTGCATGCCTACCAGATGAACTCTCCCGCCGCCTGGTCTCTACGAGACCGAGGCGGGGGTTTCCGAGATCGCTCCCGGAGATTCCTGGCTCATTGATCGGTGCGCCCGGACCGGTGGCCCCAGACGTCTTACGCTGATCTCC
>JAKACZ010000058.1 GCA_021820965.1 Bacillota bacterium
CACCCAAGGATCGATGGATGGCTGAGGTCGAACATTTGGGATGACCATACCAGAGATATTCGACATCGCGTGACAAATCCCTTTGGGAACTTGCCCGCGATCAAAACTTTTTCTTCGGCTGAGAATCACAGACCCTGCGTGATGACGATGCCATAATTTGGCGGCTGCCCTTCAAAAGATATGGGTAAAGATTAGCGTCATATCGAAGGAACCCGAAGCGCGAGCGGACACCCGTCCTGTCCATCCGCCGGCATATTTGCCGTGGGGCACCCGCGCTACGACCAGGTCGCCTCTTTGGAAACCGAAATGCTGCTTGTGCCGACTTCGATGCCGGATGGGAAAGCCGTATTTGTCCGTGTCGCACATCTGGCGGTGGCCGCGGCCCTTGGCTGACCAGACCTGGACATAGGCGGGGAATGCGGTAAACGCCGCCCCCGGCGTGCTGGCCCCGACGCACAAGGCGTCGTAGTAATGTTCTTTGGGAAACTTATGCGCAATCCGCTGCATCTTGGTCCGACCTCCGGCCCCCCCTTAAACGGGCAGCCCCGTGGCCCGCAGTTGGTCGTCAAGCCGCCAGCGGGTGGCGTTCATCCCCCTTCGGGGACTTCCGAGGGTCGGCGCCGCCGCATCCTTCAGCGGAGCTTGAATCTGGCGTTGGATCCGCTCTAGACGGGTGGCTTCCCAGCGGGCCCGCTCCTGTTGCTTGTAGGGATTCTTGCCGGCATAGGCTTTGGCGTGCTGAGCCGCCCGGCATCCCGCGCGAGAAACTCGGTCAGTGGCTGATTGTTCTTGCTGGTATTGCAAAGGGAGCACGCGAGCGCCAAATTGGAGACGCGGTCCAAGCCGCCCAGATCCTTGGGATGGACATGCTCAACCTGGAACTCGACATCCTCGGCATCGCAGTACGCGCAGCGCCGATCCCACTTCTCCAGCAGATACTCGCGAATCTCATACCCTAACAATGTGCCTTGCTGGTACTCGATGCCCGAGATTTCCGGGTTCTGCATCTTCTGGGTGTCAAACTTGACGTGTTCGACGCTAATCGCCGTGATAGGCGCGAGTTCCCGGAGCTTGGCCAGTTTGATTCGTCCGCGCTTCCAAGCTAGGCGGCAGCCATCCTTCTTTTCGCTTCCGGTTCTGAAAGCGAGGCTTGCGATAGCGAGTCTTCCGGGGGCGTCGTCCGCGGCGATGCGTTCGCCGATCATCCAATCGTGACTGAATCCCGGGTTTGTGGCCGTCGAAGAAGATAGCCGTCGGTCCTTTCGTGCCATCCAAAATAATGGCCACGCCGGCGCTCTTACTGCCGGGGTCTAATTTGAGACGCAAATCTTGACAGGCCGAGGCGTCCACGGTCCGATCCTTCAAGCGGATCGTAAACGGGGCCATCTTGTGAATGACGGCGCGTCCGCGTTTCAAGAGCAGCCGTGCTCACTTTTCGGAACACGGCATCAAGGGCTTCTTGTGTTGGTCTAAGACGAACACCATGGTTGATGAGCCGTCTTTCTGTCCCCTTACGGTCGTTCACTCCCGAAAGGGAGGGCTAGTGACGTCCCGCTTGCGCGGGATCTCTCCTCGCCAATGTTCCCAAGGGTTGCATCATCCCTCCGCACGGCTCGCGCTACCCCGAGCTGGCGTTTAACGGAGGACCAGAGTCCCGGGACTTCGTTTGAAGCCCGGGAGAGAGCCGGGAGCTGGAGAAGCACCCCAAGGTCTGCACCAAAGGAACGGAGCCGCTCGCCTCCCGCAGCCTGCTTGCGAAAGCTGCTTTCAGTTCCGGCGGCTAAGACTGGTCATAGTCGGGCTTTTACAAGCCCCCGGCTTTAGCCATGGGGTCTATGACTCTAATTCCTTGTTAAAGGGGCAAGGCAATAAACCACCGCCAGGACTGCCTGAAAATATCCCGAAACGTTCAAGGCTCAGACCCAAAACGCGAATCGGCCGTGGCCGGCCTGGGCAATGTGAGTAACGCCTTCCAATTTCAAGAGGCGAGCCTTCAATGCCAAACCACCGCGATAGCCGGTCAGTGTACCGTTGGCCCCAACCACCCGGTGGCAAGGCACCACCACCGGAACCGGGTTTTGCCCTACAGCAGCTGCAACAGCTCGTACCGCTGTGGGCCGTCCGATACGCCGCGCTACTTCGCCGTAGGTGACCACTGTTCCGTAGGGGATATCCATCAGCGCCCGCCACACGGAAAGCTGAAAGTCCGTCCCAGCCAGATCCAGCGGAACACTCCACCGTGTCAGGCGCCCCGACCAATATGCCGTAAGTTCATCCACGTAGGGCGACAGACCCTCTGGATGCTTTCGACGCTGCCGCCAAGGATGCGATACCCAGAGGTGCGGCAGAATCACTTCACGAAGGCCACTCGCGGATGCGGCCAGGCCCCATTCCGTGTCATCCCATCGCGCTGCTCCTATCCAGATTTCATTCATGCTTCTTTCCCTCCTGGCGCATCTGCATTCGATAATGGCGAGGCGTTATGCCCACGATCCGGCGAAAACGCCGGGAAAAGAGAGATGGGCTGGGCTCACCCGCTAGATGCGCAGCCTTAGCGATGGAGAGCGACGGATTGGCCAACAATAGTTTGGCGTGGAGTGCCCAACGCCGGTCCCAGCGCTCAGACAATCCCATTCCCCAGACCCGCTTGAGGGTTCGGCCGAGGTGCCGGGGGCTCACATACAATGCGGCTGCCAGCTCGGTCAGCGTTACCTTTTGCGGAAACCGTGTCCCAATGACCTGGTCGGCCGCGGCCGCCAATGCCGCATCCGGCGGACGGCGGACGGCATCGTCGGGTCGACAGCGTTTACAGGGGCGATATCCCGACTTCACTGCATCGGACACTGTAAAGAATACCTCAATATTGTCCCGGCGCGGCGTACGGGAATGGCATGAGGGAAAACACACGATGCCGGTGGTGCGAATGCCAATGTAGACGCGACCGTCAAACCGGCGATCGTGGTCGACTACTGCCCTATACAGGCCATCAGTTACGGCCACCGCTTCCACCTCTTTCTTACCGAAAAGTATACGGTCAGGAGCGCTAGAAGAGTAGCGTCAACGAATAAGTTGACCGATTTGGTCAAGTCATGGGCCTTGCTCAAATTGGTTTGGAAGGTTCGCGGGGTGTTCCCATAGGTCTGACCGGCTTTCGGCTTCGATAAAGGATAGAGGCCAAAATAAGGCCGGTCGCCACACAGGCGATCGCGGTCCAGGGCATGTTGCGCGGACCGAAAAAGTTGTCAACCGCCCCCATAATCACGCTGCCGCCGAATGTCGCTAGACCGGCAGCCCCATTAATAATCCCCATGGCTCCCCCATGCCGGTCACCGGGCAAGGACTCGGCCACCGCACGTTGGATGCCGATATTCAACAGCGGATACAGTGGTAGTGAAAACGCGACAATGACCACCACTTCAGACGACGACAGCGACATGGTCAAATAAATTAAGGCGTAACCCGCCAGCACCCGGATTAACAGACTTTTGCCTCCAAATCGGTCAGCCCAGCGGCCGATCGATGTGGCCAAAACCCAGCCCAGACCTGTGCTGATAGCAGCGCTCCACCCGACCCAACTGGTCGATACATGAAGGCCGCGCAGATACAAGCCAAAGTTGGTAAAAAAACCCTCGTTGCCAGCGTAAGCCAGAAAGAACGGCAGCACTAGCAGAATAGTCAGGCCGAGGAGGGAGGGCTCATCCATCGCCTTTTCAGTTGGGCCACCCGGTGCCTGGTCGACCTGCCCACGCATTGCGAAAAACGGCACCAGCATGGTTAAGCCAAGCGCCAGCAGCAAGGCAGGAAACGCGTGAGTCGCCAGCGCCTGGACGTAGCCGCCAATCGCACCGCCCACCATCCACCCGCTGGACTGCCATTTCAGACGATCAGCCAGCCGCCGCCCCATTTCGCCCCCGGCCTGCGTCAAAAAAGTCAGAGCCGCCGGCGCCAACGCAGCGGAAAAGAGCGTGGTCACAGTAACCCCGACGATATAAACGACGGGGTCTGGAGCCATCAGCGCCACGGCGCCGGTAGCCACATATCCCAGCAAACCGAGGCGTGCAACGCGGCCGATTCCTACATGGTGCAGCCGGTGTCCCCACAGTGTTGAACCGACAAACGTTGCCAGTGCAGGGCCCGCCGACGCCAGACTGGCGACAACGTCCATCGCATGGAATGCTTGGTGCAGGTATAATGGTCCATAACCCAAAAGCATCAACAGAAAAAAAGCCTCAAGCGCTGAGGCTGCCAACAGGGCCTTGTGCACCAATGTTCCTCCGTTCCCACACAGTCAATATTCTATCGGAATCGACTAAAAATGGGCGGCTGGTTTACAATGCGCAAAAGCAACCAAGCAAAGGAGCACTTCATGAATCCTGTACTGGAACTTATCAACATCACACTGGAGCGGCAAAGCCGAACCATTTTGCGCAACATCAACTGGATGATCGAACCGGGACAGCAATGGGTAGTCATGGGACTTAATGGATCCGGGAAGACCTCGCTCCTCACCATCATTACCGGCTACCAATGGCCTACCTTCGGGCAGGTGTCCGTACTGGGAAGGCGCTACGGCACCGTAGACCTCAGGGAGATGCGTAAGCACATTGGCTGGGTCAGTCAACATCTTGCCGAATGGATGACCCGTGATCATGGTCACCAACAGGTTAAAGCATTGGTAGCCAGCGGCCGAGAGGCAGTCATTGGCAATGGGCGGTGGCCTGCGGACGATGACCGATTAGAGTCGGTGATGCAAAAATTCGACTTGATCCGGCTGGCACGGAGCCCTTTTTCGTCTCTGTCTCAAGGCGAAAAGACCCGCGTGTTGTTAGCGCGGGCTTGGATGGCAGACGTCTCCCTCTTAATTTTGGACGAGCCCTGCTCTGGCCTGGACATTGCCGGTCGCGAGCATTTGTTGGGATTTATCCAGCCATACCTCGACCGGCAAGACGCGGCGACACCGGTGATCTACGTCACCCACCACCCTGAAGAGATATTGCCCGGCTTTACCCATGCCCTGTTGTTAAAGGACGGCCGCGTCTCGGCTCAGGGGCCCGTCGATGAGGTGTTGACAGACAGCCGATTGTCCGAAGCCTTTGGCGTTCCCGTTCGGGTCCAACATATAGGCGGCCGCCGCTGGGTGCAAATTCTTCCTCTGTCGACCGAACTTTCCCGTCATCGGTCCGGTTAGACCTCGATTTTTGAGGGCGTGCGGCACCATCCGCCCTCGCAAACCTTAAATCAACTGGACTGCGGGAGCCAGAGATCCTCGGCCTTAAGGCTGGAGACGAGACGTCGCTCGGAAGAACCATCGAGGCGGTAGCGCGTTGGCTGAATGTTGTCTGAAGGTTGGGCGATAGGACGAACTGCAGGCGAGCCACGTCGTAAAATAATGTCGCAGGAGTATCGCCGTAGCCGCAGAGAAATCTGGCAAACGGGTTCTACACGTTATTCAGTTTTTTGTGTTGCTGACGGCGCCCGGCACGCCGAGGAGAAGGCAGCTCACACCTGTGCACGGCGGGTTCATTTTCCCGCGTGGGTTCCATTAGCATTAACCCGTATCTCATGGCCCTGTTCACCCGCGCCATCGACGGTTGGTTGATCGCCCCGATCTTTCTTTTCCGGCTCTTGCCGTTATCTGAGGGTCTCTTACGCAGGCCGACCGGGACTCTCGGGAGCGCGGAAGCAACTGCACACCAGCCATCGACGCCAAACAGACATCTGGAGGATAATAGCCATGGCATTGAATATTGTGGTCACCCGTGAGATACACGCCGACGCGCTCAAACTTATCCATCCCCTCGGCGACCTTCGGGTGTGGACGGAAGACAGGCCAATCCCCCCAAGGACCTTACAGGACTGGATCGCCGACGCGACCGCATGCCTGACCATGCTCACCGACCGGGTTGACGAATCCCTTTTGGCGAAAGCGTCTTCTCTGCGCATTGTGAGCAATATGGCTGTCGGTTATGACAATTTTGATCTGAAAGCCGCCACCCGACGCGGCGTGATGATGACCAACACACCGGATGTACTCACCGAAGCCACTGCCGAATTGACCTGGGCCTTGATACTGGCGGTCATGCGCAATGTTCTGTCCGCGCACCGGGATTTGCTGGAAGGTCAGTGGCGCACCTGGAGTCCGACAGGATTTCTGGGAACGGAACTTTCCGGCAAAACCGTGGGCATCGTCGGATTTGGCCGAATCGGGCAAGCGGTTGGGCGGCGAGCCCAAGCCTTTAATATGTCGGTCGTCGTGTTGTCCCGCGGTGGCGGCGGTGATATGAACCAAATACCCAGGCGTCTCCCCTTAAACGAGTTTTTGTCGACCGCAGACGTTATTTCACTACATATGCCTTTGCTCCCAGCGACGCGAGCCATGGTCGACGCGTCATGGTTTTCCGCCATGAAGCCCGGAACCTTCCTGATAAACACCGCTCGGGGCCCGCTAATCGATGAGGAAGCACTGATGACCGCGTTGGACAGAGGCATCGTGGCGGGAGCCGGATTGGACGTGTTCTCGCACGAGCCGGTGGACGGTACCCATCCATTGGCCGCCCATCCCCGGGTGTTGTCTACGCCACACATCGGGTCGGCTACGCACGAAACCAGGCGGGCGATGGCGATCCGGGCCGCAGAGAACATCCGTCAGGCCCTAATCGGCGGAACACCCCGCGATTTGCTAAACCCGCAAGTGTGTCAGAAATAATTGGGTGTAGCTCTTCTGGAGGGAAGCCATGACGAAACGAAATATACATTGGCACATTGGCATACATGAAAAATCCGGACCGTGCGGTCCGGATTCATTGCGCCAACACACAATGTTGGTTGGGGTCGTGCACCATGGATCGTCGGTAAGGGCGCGAATGGGTTCGATCTCGGGCTCCCGAGCTGGGACCAAGTGATGCCCCAAGGCCCTTATACATTGCCACCAACAGCGCGTCAATACTTGAGGAACATACGCCCCCGAATCTCCCGTAAGTCACCGAGAATCATGGCTCTATGTGTGGCGGGAGAGCAGAAAGGTGCGCGGCCTGGATCGGGTCGAGCCGTGAGCGCTTGCGGTCTTTCGCTCTAGAAGCCGAAAAGAAGCAAAAGCGTCCACTGCGAACTCGGATTCTCCTCCCCCTCATGTCCACCACACTGACCGCAGTCCCGCACCGCTGGCAACTCACAGGCGGGCTTAACGAGCGTCCGAGAATTATCCGGTAGATGGCGGGAGAACTGCTGACCTGACCTGCGTAGCCCACACGCTCAAGCCGAGGACTACGGTACTGCCCGACCATAACAGAAAGGTCATCGGCGTTCCCAAGGCCCCGGCCATCAATCCTTGGGCAACCGCCGCGACGGGTTGCCCGGCCGTTAAGAGGATGGTTTGAAGGGCGTTCACACGACCGTAAACGTGGGGAATGATTCGCTGTTGGGTAATCGTGTCCAAAATCATGGTCGTCGGCGCAATGGCCCCATCCATGCAACCCAAGGCCACAAGCGCCTCCCACGGAGTCTTCGCCAGCGCCAAGCCAGCCATACCGAATCCGGATAACACGAGAGCACCGGAGATCATCCGTGGGACACCGAAAAAGTGTGTCAGGCGCGGGCCGATAAGGCCCAGCCCGACAGGGATAGCGCCGGCCACCATGGTGATGAGACCGACTTCGGTGGAGCTCCAGTGAAAGAAGTGGCGAAAGTGGTACGTCACCATCGTATAAGCGCCGCCCCACGTGAGATACCAGACCGCAATGACCAGGGTCAACGAGACGACGCCGGCGTCATGCCGCCACGCTCGGAATCCGACCATAAAGCGATCAATGGGACCGGGGGCGGTATCCTGGTCGGCGGGTCCGTCCACTGGGTGCAGTACGGGCGTGGGTAAGAAGAAGGCCGGAACCACGACGCCCAAAAAACCGGCGCCATTGAGAATCAAGGTCCATCGGACACCCACAGTCACGATGAATACCCCGGCCAATCCCGGCGACACATTCCACGAGAATGTCGCGAGGGTGCCTAACAAACCATTCAAGGCCAGTCGAGCTGGTCCCGGTACATGCATCTGAATTAATTTGTTCGCTGCAAGTTGGGTGATGAGGGCGCCGGATCCCAAGATTAATCCTAAGGCATCGATGAAGGGAAGGGTGAGCCCCCGATGAGCAAACACTACGACAAGCACAATGGCGAGAATCTGGACTAATCCGCTCACTTGCACAATGCGGCGGGCGTCCCAGCGATCTAATATGTCGCCGGCCCATGGTGCCATTAACCCGGCAAGGTACTGCATCATCGTAAGCAAGCCCATCGCCGGCGCCGAATGTGTCACATCGTAGAGCCACCAAGGCAACGCGAGCCGATATAAGCCACTCATGAAGTCACTGAAGGTCGATCCCGCCAAAAAGACACCAAGGGACGGTGGTACCAAACGCAATGACGGCGCGGCCGATCCAGGGGACGGCTCGATGGATTGGTCAGGCATCGCGCAGCACCCTCGCCCGATCGTAGCATGATGCTCCGCCCCCAGGTAAGGACCCGTAGACCTTGAGACTCTAAGACTTTCGTCTTAGGCCATCGCGATTGACGAAGCCGACATCAATGTTCGGCCGCCATGTGGGCAACGCAAATGCATGTGAGTGTGGCTCTTCTAGAGGGACACAAAACCGAACAGTAGTACGATAATATGGCTTTAAATCCAAAAGGGTCCCGCCAGAGACAAAGAGTAGGCCTACCAGTAGAATGACGGACCTGACCGCGAAATCGACAGGCCGGGCTATGTCTGAATGCGGTCCGACGTCCGAACGCGTTCACTCCTTCGCGGAGGCCTGAGGGGCAATCCCCAAATCTTCCTCGAAACCCCGAATGAATGAGGAGGAATGACGTCTTCGACCAAAGGACCCGCGGACCGAATTCACGCTTACGTCGTCGTATCGCGGGGTGGCAGGCGATGTCATGCGGTAATCTATACCATGCACGGGATTTCCGAAATTTGCTGCTGTTTCTATGACCTTCAAAATTAAAACCGCCCCTCTAAAGGAGCCACACCCGAAATAATTAAATTGCCTACATATCCCGCTCCCGTAAGCGGAACCTATAACCGAAATCTCCACTGAAGGAGGATAATTGTGAGGAATCCTGACAATGTGTTTCACTTGGCTATTCCATGCCGAGATTTGGATGAAGCTCTTGATTTTTACGTCACCAAACTGGGATGCAAACTGGCGCGACGGTACCACGACCGCATCACGCTCGACTTTTTCGGTGATCAAGTTGTCTGCCATTTATCACAAAAAATTGATCCCCATCCCGAAATGTATCCCCGCCACTTTGGCGTCACGTTTAAACATCGCGAAGACTTTGATCGGCTGCTCCACTTGGCGCGCACGCGCGAACTACCATTTTTCCATGAACCGACCCGCCGTTTTGAAGGTGTGGTTGAAGAGCATTGGACATTCCTGCTCATTGATCCGTCCAATAACCTGCTGGAGTTCAAACACTATCTGGATCCGTACATGATGTATTAGTTTAGTTGAGGCCCGCGCGGGAATTTGCCGGTTAAGACGTGATATATAGCATCTTTGGGCAAGTGGATACTAAAGCCGATACGATTCGGCGTCGACAATGAAGATGGTGGCACCGCCCACTTGCACGTGGACGGGCGAGACATAGGCGTCGGGATGCAAAGCACCGGCGCCGGGGCGATGCAACACTTCGCGCTCATGGCAATGCGTATGAATAAGCTGTAACGTGGGCTCAAGCTGATGGTCATCCACCCCGATGAGAAAAGTGGTGTTACCCTGGCGAAGAAAACCGCCCACTGTGTTCAGCCGCGTGTGGGGTACCCTGGCTTGCCTGAGCGCGTTGGTGAGATTGTTGCGATCTGCGTTTTGAACAATCGCGATAATGACCTTCAATCCAGCACCCCCTGGTGCAGCCTTTCCCTATATCCTACCAGGGTTTCCGGCGACCAGGTGCGGTTTAGCGTAAAAAGACGGTCGGGATCAAAATACCCGACCGTCCGTGGATGTGTTAGCGCACCGCATTGGGACTTGGCGTTCCGGCAGAAACGTGCAGAACCTGATAGGACCAGCCGTTCACCTTGACGTTTAACAACCGCGAACCCTTGCGTACGGATACAATCCATTGACTGGCGCTAGGATGGCTCACCGCAACCACGTGACCGCCGCCCAGCGCCTGAAGGGCCGCCGTGTCGACTTCCTCAACCTGATCCGCCAGCGACCGAAACTGAGTATGGGCCGGGGCCGACGCCACGGCGGCGGAACATGATTGAAAGTTCTTAGGCGCCGCATTCGACGCCCCCGCAGGAAGCGCCGCTCCCGACGTCAATCCCACCCCGGCAACCGAACCAAAGACCCTGAACAACCACTTTGTCGACGAATTCATGCGTCACAGCACCTCCTAACCTTTTGTGGCTATTTTACCCAAATCCGATGACAATTCCATGACAATTCTGACGAAACCTCGACGGACCAATCCGGCGATGGTCGGGGCAAGTGTGGCTCCGATCCGGAGGTCCGGCGGTCTTTCATGGGATTCCTGTCGTGATTCGCCATGCCAAGACCTTTTTGGACTGTACGGACCACGAGCGCGGACGCGCCCGCCAACCCTGGACTTTGCGGAATATGTCGATCGGGATAATCGGCGAAAGTTCGCGGATCGCTGACCGGAGCAGCTGATCATGGCGTGTTTAGGGGCCCATCCCCACCCCTACGGAACAGAGCCCGGTAGGCCCAACGAATCGGGCCATCGAGCGTGGGAGGTCGGCTCGGTTCCGTGCCGAGGGGTCCTAAGAAAGGTCATGTTTTTTCATAATTTTTTGCGCGATTGTATACTGTTGTCATACAATCGACAAAATCACGCCTGAAAACGGGGCGAATTTCTCCACGAAAAATCCTTCAGATGCGGCGTCTCTATGTTTCTCTTCCGATGTTATCCGATGACACCCAGCGGTCGTGTTCAAAAGGAACCGGGTGAGGCGATCTTCGCCTGCTCAGTTCTAGCGTAAATCGTTCGGGAACCACCCCGGCAAGGCGTCTTCCGGCACCGTACGACGGGCATTGCCGCCCGCCCAACGTGGGGTTTCTTGAGGTATCCCCAACAATATCAACGTCCACAACCGTTCCATCGGTGGCGGAAGCATCGAGGCATGCCCTGGCTTCCCAATCCATGCCTGAATGGTCTCCCAACCGTACACCTGGAATAACCATTCCCAATCATCCACGGTTCCGTCAGACAAAACCGTGGGAATAATGAGGGCTGCGTGGCGATCGGTGTCCAATCGGTCCGTATGGTAGCGATAAAACAGCCGTTGAATGGAGTCTGGCAGCATCATAACCGAGGTCCTCGCGTCGGAGGTGCGGGTGGGTGAAATCGCTGGGCGGCCCAGTTCTGAACCTGCCGGGTCAAATCCCGGGTGATCGTGTCAAAGGATTGCGGGGTCATTAACAGGCTCAACGCGCTATCACGGTCCGGGAGATCCTGCGTGTAGGTTAATTGTTGGAGAAACAAACGCGCGGAAAAGGCATCGCGATAGGTGTCTTGGGCCAGACGCATGAGATCATCCAGCGACACGATACCCTGAGTCAACACCGCGTGGAGATCCAGATAATCGCGGGCTTGCGCACGGCGCCCCACCGTATAAGCTTTTTGCACCGCCACGTCCCGAACGTCAGCGACGGCTAACCCCCGCCACGGCTGATAGCCAAATCGGTGAGGAAACGGGTAGGCCAAAAGCGTAACGGACACATCGTCGAGCCGCCATTGAACTTGTTCGGGCGTGTTCAGCTCCCACTCAACCGTCCCAAAGCGTGTCAAGATGTCGTTCATGCCGGAAAGAGGAGGTAATGTTCCGAGCGGATTTCGAGTAAAGAAATCTAAATCCCGCGACTGCCGGTGCCCCAGATGCAGCGCTAATGCTGTGCCGCCCGCCAAATAAAATTGGCTCATCGCTGACCATTGCGCCAAGATCGATGCCACCGGGGCTATTCCCGCAGGAAGAAGATCCTCGTGCAGTCCAACCACCTCCCTTCCTATTCTATTATAGCTCTTCGTCCTCGCCCTAATGATGATGGTGCATCATCAACTGGACTTGCGTGAGAAGAGCGCGCCAGCGGGGCATCAGGTGGTGAGCCAGCGTCCGTCCGTGGGCAATGACATGATGAGCGCGTAGAGCGGGCGGCACGGCGGCGGGTTGTGCGGAGTAGAATACCGCAAAGGCCACAACCGCGGCGACTAACAGCAAGCGGAAGAGGCGGCAAGCCGCCACGCGATGCGTAAGACAATAACAGCCAGCACGATCACCACTACATCTATCAGCACATTAATTCACTCGTTTCGGCCTAATCATGCAAAGTGCAGGCTATGGCCAACGTGTCAGCATGCTGACGCAAGAGTCTTAGCGCCTCCACCTCCCACTCGGCTCCTTTGAGGGGGCTGCGCCAACCGCCATGCCAAGCTCCATCCGGGGTCACCAAGGCAAACGGAATCTTGTGACGTCCGCCGCATCACCTGCACGCATTGCGTGAGTCGGCCCCAGCCAGTCTTCGCAGATCCCGCCGCCAATGCGCCACGACTCCCAATATCCGAGCGGATTGACGGTGGTGTGAACGGTGCCGCCGCATTTCGCACAAGCGGGATCCGGGCGAGAATCGGCCCCCGTACAAAGGCAAGGTTCGATGTAAGGGGCAACGGTACGATCCGAATCAAATGGCGCCAGCAAAGCGGCTACGGTGTCGAAGACCCCGTCATCCGACGTTTCTGGGGAAATGAGAACCAGGTCGTAAACCAACTCATCGGGCTACACTCCTTACGGCAAATTGGCGGATGAGGCAGGATTCGAACCTGCGAGGGAACGGTGTTCCCTAACCGGTTAGCAACCGGCCGCCGCCCGGAGTCGGTGACGAGCCGACATCCTGCCGTGTACAAGACGCCCGCTCTGCTTTGAGCTATCCGGGCGAAAAGATGGGAGGAAAGCGTGGTTCGACCGCACAACCGCAGTCACCCCACCAAACGACACCGCGGGGTTTATTCGGATGGATCCGGTTCCAGTCGGTACACGATGTACGCGCGATCTTGCGTAAAAATGGGCGGTTCTTCATCGGCCCGCCAACCGCGAGTCTCGGCGTCACAAATGGCGCAACTCCCGCGCTTTTCCCATACCAGTTAATGCCGTGCTCCAGCCACAACCGCTCTTGGAGGGCGTCATTCGACAGATGCTCCAATGTCTTGTGAGAAAAATGCGCATAGCCCCATACGGCTCGAATTGCGTACCGCATCGTTTTGTCGCCAAATCAGATAGTTGGTCACTTCTTCTTTCGGCAAGACAAATGCTCGGGCGTCAAACAGCGCCAACGGGGCATCGGTAAACACCTGTCTCGCCATGTCGTTAAAGGTCGCTGTCGCCAAAGACGCCGTAATGGAGACAATCTTTTGCAAGCGTTTGCCAAAAGCCGATTCGGTATCGAGTCGGAAATAGTCCTGGAGAATCAACGAGATTTCGTCGCTCTGCGTATACCCGAGCACGACGCTGGATGTCTTGACAGAGTGCCAGCATCGTATCCGCCATGAGGTAGTGCAGGTCCGCGTCAAACGGTTTGACAACATGGACAGTACGGGTCCATTGGTGAAAGTTCATGCCATCCAATCGCACAATGCAAGGCATACGCCCGGTCAGCGTGATACTTCGGGAACCACGGATTGTCGCCTCTTCGGAGAGCACGTAGAGCAGATTCGAGATCTTTGATGATCTTGAGCGGGGCCAGCGTATTCCGGTATCTAGCTGGTGGGAGGGCGGTGGACGCGCGCACGGGCGCGATCGCCGATCCAAAAGGTGGACATCTTTGCGACCTTTGGGTAAGTTTGCTCACCTTGCTTGAATCATCTATATCTTGTATCTAGCCGACTTCTGGGCACCATATATGAGGGTTGAGGGTTTTTCAGGGCAGGCGAGCCCATCAATGAACGGTGCGTGCGGTTTTCCCGCGCACTCATCTACGCTACCTACTCTCTCGAGCAATCGCATGTCATGTTCGAGGGTCTCTCCGCACGCAGAACCCTCTGAGCCGTGTTTCTCAGCGAAGGCCTACCCATTATCATGCCTGCGTCTCACTTACGGTTCCGTAACGACGCCCGCCTTCACTTCGTCGGAGATTGTGGCCTCCGGACTACTTCGCTACGATGCCTGCGTTCACTCGGGACTTAATCCAACAGAGAACTTAGCGCTGATCGAAACACTTCGGTATGCGTGTCCACATCTGACTCAGAGGTAGTTGGTGCCATCAAAGCCATATTGTGAAACGGTGTCATCAGAATCCCGCGATTGAGGCTATATAGGTGCATATAACGATCCAACTCGGGATCGACCGCCAATGCCGCCTCGGTTCCGTTTCGCGCTGGTACGGGCCGAAACCAGTACTCCACCCGCGAGCCTAAGCGAGTGACGTTCCATGGCACTTGGAACTCCTCGATGGCTTCTCTAATTCCCTGAAGAAAGCGCTCGGCTATGCGATCGGTGTGCTGATACACTTCGGGGGTAAGAACGTAGCCCAACGTAGCCCGTATGGCGGCCAAGGACAGCGCATTTCCAGCCAGTGTGCCCCCAATGCCCCCTGTGTCGGCGTCGGCGAGAGAACTTTTTTCGCGGATTTTCTTCGCGACCGCTTCGGAAAATCCGTAAACCGCACCCGGGATGCCGCCTGCAATAGCCTTGCCGACCGTTAGAAAATCTGGTTTAAGGTGATGAAGCCCACTATAGCCTCCCGGCCCGGCACAAAGCGTATGAGTTTCGTCTATAATCAGTAAGGTTCCGGTTTCCTGCGTGAGTTCACGCAGCATTTGATGAAAACCGGCTTCGGGGTGAACAATGCCGATGTTCGTCATCACCGGCTCGGCCAGCACGCAGGCCACATCCTGGGGTTCCAACGCTTCTCTTAAGGCAGCGACGTCATTGAATTCCACCACTTTGGTGGTCACCGCCGGATCCACCGGAGGGCCCAAATTCCCCGATCGCGCCTTGGGTCCTTCGGGAGTCAGGGTGATGAAGGATTCATCAACCGTACCGTGATAGCAACAGTTGAAAACAAGAATTTTTGGCCGACCGGTAATATGCCGTGCCAGCCGAATGGCAAAGCGGTTAGCGTCCGTGGCCGTTAAGGCCATCTGCCAATAGCGAAGGTGAAAACGCCTCTGTAATTCTTCCCCCACCCAAATCGCGTCCTCGGTCGGCAGCATAAAGGTGGTACCCTCGTGGACGCGAGCCGACACAGCCTCTATTAGGGCTTCGGGACCATGTCCCGTCATGCTGCCGGTATCGCCCAGGCAAAAATCGATGTAATCGCGACCATCTACATCCGAAAAGCGTGATCCCTGGCCGCTGGTCACAAAAACGGGAAAGCCGCCGGCCCATTTTACCATCCAGTTCATCGGCACTCCATCCAACAGGCTCTTTTGCGCCTGTTCGAATAACGCCCTCGCATTGGGATGGGTCGTTTCAAAAAGCTGGATTTCTTCTTCAAGCCTTTCCCGTAAACGCCACCGCGATATCATATCCCCTGCCCCCGTTTCACTACTGCGCTACCGGAACACTTCGGCATTAGGCACCCATTTTGCGGAAATGCCGTCTTTTTGCCTCGCGACCAACTCCAACTCCGGCCACATGGCCTTCCACAATTGGTCGAGAATGGGATGACTCGTGACATCTCCCGGTCTACCACCCAAGGCTGCTCCCGGCGGTCGCATGCCCCGAAATAGGGCGGGATGGTGGAGACCACCACCATTCTTAGCACTCAGACCCAAAACCAATTAGCGAGTGCCGCCTGGCACCAATCGATATCCAAGGGCCGTATCCGACGGCCACAAGGCTGGCTGCCGTCAAATGGAGATACGCCAACGGCTGATATCCGCATCGGTCAAAGTGGAACGCAACGATTCACGGTGCCGTAAACAATCCAAAATGGCAGCTATCCGCCTCACCGACACTCCGCATAACAATCGCTGATAGACCACCTTACCCTGAGACGGCGGAACGACGCCAACCCAACGACCTCGATACCGGTCAGCCGCACATGGGCTGGCGTGCTTTCTCCCCACGATACAATTGCGGAGCCGTTCCCGGATGGACTCAGGCCGTCGTTCCGCTTCCGGCCTATCTTCACCGCCTCATATCGCACTTATCGGCTCGAAACAGACCGCATCACGGCCCGGAATGGCCGCCTATGCGAGCCGGTCCTCCCAGGGTTAACGAATTCAGACAACAACCTCGTCTGCTTCGCCGTTCGGCTCGTCGGATACCGCTGCAAAAAACGGTTCATGAAAGTAGCGGCTGCCTTTGGCCCAATAAATGGCCAACGGTATGAGGCCAAGTGCCATCGACCCAAACCCGACCCACAGCGTGGTCCCGGACAAGCCTCCCACCACCTCGACTAGCACTCCGAGTAAGAACACCGTTCCCACAAGCGGCCAGAGCCCCACAAAGATAAAGTTGGCGAAGGAACGGAGCACCAATTTTCGATATGCCAGTACCACAGCCAGACCGGCAAGCCCGTAATAGATGGCAATCTGGAGCCCTAGAGCATTGATAGCATCAGTCATCACCGTGCTGATCGACCCGATGAAGTTGGATGTTACAAAGAGCCCCAGCGATACCAACCCCACCGCTACGCTGGCGACCCATGGCGTTTTCCACGCGGGGTGAATGCGGGCAAATCCACCGGGGAGTGTTCGATCCCGACCCATGGCGAAGAGTGAACGCGTGACCTGAATCAGGGTGGTTTCTAAGGTCGCGATGGTCGACAGCATCACCGCCACGGTCAAAATGCGACCCCCGACTCCCGGCCATATGGCCTGACCGAGCACGGCCAGCACGTTGGCGCTGTTGGCCGAAATGACGTGACTGGGCAGTGTCACGTTAGTGGCAACCGTGAACACTTCAAATAGCAAAAACACAACCAGCACGCCCCATAGTCCTCCGCGCCCAGGCGTGCGCTTCGCATCTTTGGTCTCTTCATTCAGATTGGCGCTAACGTCCCAGCCCCAATAATAAAAGGTGGCGACCAGCGCCCCGGAAACAAAGCCTTTGAGGCCATGAAAGCCCCCGAATCCGAACCAGGTCCATGAAAACGGAATCTTCCCACCAACCGCTGAATGAATAATGGCTAACACCGAGAAAATAACGAGAATCCCGACTTCGATCGAAGACATGACCCATTGCGCGCGGGCGGTAATGCGGATCCCGATCATCACCATGATAGCCATCATGATAAACCAGAGAGCGCCGACGAGGGTAACCCCAAGTGTATTGTTGGCCCAATGGGGGTTAAATAATCCTAACGTAACCGAGCCGGCCGGCAGCGAACCCGCCACCATAAAAATGGTCGCCGACATCAACAGTGCCCATCCGGCGATGTAACCGAAAAACGGATGGATCGCTCGCGCCACCCAGGCGTAACTGGCTCCAGCGTTCGTTTGTGTGCGTCCGAGATAAGCAAACGCCCAGGCGATTCCGAACATCGGAATTCCACACCAGAGCAGCGCGGCTGGGCCCATGAAACCCACGGTTCCCACCAGTACCGCCGTGGAAGCGGCAATTGAATACCCCGGAGCGACCCCGGCAATGGCCATAATAATCGCGTCGAACCGACCCAGCACATTGGCGTCAAGTGATCCGGCTTGGTTCTCTCGCATATACTTCACTCTCCTTTTGGGGATGTACGAGTAATACCGTTTGTAATTTACTGGCGCCCCATCCCGTAATAAGGCAATACCCCTCCTTTGCTGAGTTCCTACACTTTGTTACCTGGGCAAACCGACGCGACTCTTATTCGGGAAATCTCGCGTCGAATATGAATGATCGTTGATCGCCGAAACCAGAAACTCATTTCTCGATCGCTTGGCAGTGCGGTAATAGAGTCCGCGATTAGGGCGAAATGCGGTAAGATTCAGGCATATTATTCGCCTCGAACATCCCCGATTCCTGTAGGCAGATAGCACTTCGTTCCGCCATGATATTGTGCGCATTGCCCAATATACGGCCGTTAAAGACTAAAATCAGGAAGCACGACATCCTTCGTGAGGCACTAATCGATTCATAACGTCGCCTCATAGGACCTCCGACAGCAGGTGGATAGAACACCGGGTAAGCTCACGACGTCCGCGTCTGCGACGCTCGCATAACAAGATGTAATAATGTCCACCCTTCTCAATAACCGCATCTTCCAGCGCCTTCTTCACTTTGGGATGATGACGGAAGACGGTATTAATGCTTCCGGCCGGAAGTCGCGCAGCCACATTCGAGAGAGAGACAGAACAAAAGGCAAAAGAAATCGAAGAAGGAAGGTCCAATGGGCTTTTGCGGGATTGGGCTCCTTTAGCGCCTACAAGGGCCTACTCGCGGGCGGGTTGGCCATCCGCGTGGGTGCTAATTATACGTCCCAGAGTTGTCCGAAGTGTGGCCACCGGCGGAGAAGCCCTCGACACCCGGGGAAGAATGCTCTTCAAGAAGTTCCGCTCGCTCACCGTGATCGGGAAGGGTGCCGGGAAGGTGTCAGGGTGGCGGAGCAGACCGTCGGCAAAGCGACGCCTGTAGTAAAACAGGCGTGAAGGAATAGGTTCGAACCAGTACGACCAAAGAGCCATGACAAAACGACCGATTCAATTCAAGCAAATTTGCGCGGCAGGCATGTGTGGCGGCCCCCTACCTTTTGGCCGCACAGTGCGGCAGGGAATATTGCTGCCAGAGGTTAGAGCCCCTGACGCATAGCGAAATCCTTTCGGCCTTTTCCGTTTGCCGGAGTACATAAGACGCAATTAACTCCTGCCCGGCTGGCGGTGCGATATGAACACCGTCGGGGTCCCGTACCATCACCCGAACTCCGGCGCTGTCCACCATGTACTCGGCAAATCCGCCCCGGGGAGTGCGAAAGAGACTCCAGGTCGCAATGAACGACGCCTGCGCGGGATGCTTTTGTACTTCAGCGCGATAGATCGCGTTCAACGCTTTTATGCGGGTGTTGGACAAGACCGAAGATGGCGACATGACAGGAAGGCCAACCCAAATCAAATGGGCCTTGGCACGCAGCACCTCGGAAATTATCGTGTTCACCCGAGCTCCATATACCTTTTTCCAAAGCGCGCTGCCAAACGGGACGTACCGGGCGCCTTGATCGAAGCTTCGGGCGTCGTTTCCACCAAACAAAACATAAACCAGCTGGGGGTGGTACCGCCTCAGATCGCTGGCCAAAACCTTGGGCCAATCGTAATATTGCTGATTGACCAGGCCGCTCGAACCGTAGGCCGCTTCAATAATCCGGAGCGAACCGCCAGTCCCGGCCACGTCCGCCATACCATATTGCAAGTCTTCACCCAGCGAGTCTCCGATCACCAATGCCGTGAGCGGTTTGGCCGGCGACGGCTGCACAAGCGGGGCCATCGCTGTAGCGACCGGCGGGGACGCAGTATTCGATGACTTTTTAGTGGGAGGCGGTGTCGAATTGGCATGAGAGATCACCGAGGAGCCTTGCGCTGAACTTTTCAAGGCAGTGCCGGTTACCGATGCCGACTGATGCGGCCGCGCGGATGCCGCCGTGGGAGTCGGGGCGCCGCCACATGCGGAAGCACCCAATAAGAGACCTAACACGCCCACGCCAGAAAGTAAGTGCCGACCGCTCAACATGCAGAATCATCCTCCTGTTATCTACTTCAACTCGCGGGTTAGAAAATTCCCCTGCTACGCTAGTAAAACGCAAACGCGCAGAAATAGTTACCCCGCAGATGACATTCGACCGCCTTTGTGGCATGGTGTAGCCCATAAATGGCCGTGTTCGGAACGGCATCTGTCATGCTTGGAGGTTATACGACATGAAGCGCTGGAGCGTGGAAGTGGCCGCAATGACACTCGTGTTAGCGCTAGGCGGATGCGGTGTTTCATCGCCTACGGCAGCGTCCCAGTCGGGGGCAGAACCTAGCCCGCCTCGACAGCATATGGTCAAACCAAAGAATCGCCAGCCTATAAGATCGGCCAAGCGACCGTCGCAGTCGGTACCGCCGGCGACCTTAACCCCCATCGGCGTCGTCACGCTAATGCCCGGTGCGGCCAGGCCCACCATAAGCGCAACCGCCAATCTGACGGGGACCGAAACCGGTGACCACGTGACGGTGGCCACTACCGCCGATGGTTCAGGGACGCTCACCGTTACCAACCGGGTGGGTACCCCAATATTTACCAACAACAAGGTCAGCGCCGCGTATGTCTGGAAGTTTGGCCCTCGGCATCTACCTGTCCTTCTACTGCAGAGCAGTCAATTCTACTGCGGCACCGGAGGTTG
The DNA here is from genome assembly GCA_021820965.1 of Bacillota bacterium. Taxonomy (GTDB): domain Bacteria; phylum Bacillota; class Sulfobacillia; order Sulfobacillales; family Sulfobacillaceae; genus Sulfobacillus_B. The sequence goes on from JAKACZ010000058.1 coordinate 20,322, forward strand.
CCAATACCAGGCCTACACGTGGAACGCGACGTCACACCGATTTGTGCAAGTAAAACCCCCCACCACCACCGCATACCTCTTTGATGCGGGCACTCACCAGTTCACCACCGTCCAGGTGCCTGTTGTTCAAGGCCTGTTCGGATTTATCCAGGTACGCGGCAACCATTTGGTGATGGTGAATCGGCTGTATGATGCGTGGCAACACGCCGCGGTGGCTCAGTTAGCTTATATCGCCGCCGGTTCGCAGGCCGGGACGATTCAAGCCACGGGGCGGACCAGCTACGAGCCAACTCGGGCCATAAGTATTCCGGCGGAAACGCCGTTGGGTATCCTACAGGCCTTCTTTGAGTCCCGGAGCCTCAACCTTCCCTTGCAAGGGAAACCGCTCATCGCCTCAGGCGACACAATGGCAGTCTGGAAAGCGACCGCACCCGTAACCCGGCTTGGCGACACCGTCTTTTTTCCCGGCACCAACCCGCGCATTACAAAGGTCGCCCAACGCATCTCCATTACCACGACGTTGGCAGGGCACGATATGACTAGGCAAGATACCAAGCTCCATCAATACCGCGTAGTAGCGGACCTGAATAAGGCCGGGGGCACATACCGCCTGATACAGGCTACCCTCACCCCGATTTCACTGAAAGTTTCTTCGATCCAGGACGTTCTCGCGCTTCTCGCGCAGAATGACGCATTTATTACGGATATGGCCAAGTATCCGAGATGGGCGGTAGAAGTCGAGCCTGTCGGGGCGAATTGGCAAGTGGACGTGCAGGGACCGCGACGCAGGAACGGATCGGCCTCATTTCACAGTATTCTCACCGTCAATGCCAAAACCGGCGCCGTCAATCCAACCCCGTGAGTATCGACACACTTCATAGCGGTTTTGCACCCGTCCATACTTCGAAAACGGATGCACGCAATGTCATCTCGTCACTGGCGGACAGTCTTCATGGTCCCGAACATATCGACTGAGAAAAGATTGATGGTTGGACAACTCTCGGCGGAACCTCTTGCGCCCGTCATTAAATGAAACCGATGACCTCTGCACCGAATCCCATGAACGTCTTAACACCGATGTCCTCACATAGCCTAACACCCAGCAAATGGTTCCTGGTGTGTCCGCGAACGCAAGACCACGTTCCACCTCGCCGTTCACTTCTGTGCCTCCGGCTTTATTATCGCGAATAGCCCTGAGTGCACCTTGGGTTCGCCCACTGGTCAAAGGCTTTTATCTTGGAACTTTCTGATTCTCCTCCGCTCAACAATTTTTAGGAACCTTTCTACGCAAGGCTCACCAACCCTGTCGAAGACTAAGCGCGGCTCTCCAGCCCAATTCGGCTTAAAACATCGATGCCCGTCGATTTGGGCAATAGACACACCGTCTTTCGTATGATAGAATCATGTAGCACGCGATTCTTATCTGATGGAATTGTTTGACTTATCCCCAACGAACTGGCAAGCCCAAAGGTGGTCGGTGCAGAGCTTAGAAGTTGAGATCTTCCCCACCGTCTTCCTGTGGTTATTCGTATAAGGCGTCAACGTGGAACAGATGGTGGGGGGTATCGGATCGATGGATAATGGGCAGAAACTCCAAGAACCCGGAACACATCGAAATATCTTGGCCACAAGACTAGATGCGTTGAAACGGTGGGCGGAAGGCGGTTCTCTATGGCCTATGCCGTTTGGCACAGCCTGTTGTGCCATTGAATTCATGGCGGTCGCCTCACCTCGGTATGACATTGCCCGCTTCGGGTCGGAAGTGCTCCGCTTTAGCCCACGACAGGCCGACGTTCTCTTAGTAATGGGGACCATCACCGACAAGATGGGGCCAGTCCTGAAAACCATTTATGAACAAATGCCGGAGCCTAAATGGGTTATTTGCATGGGCGCCTGCGCCACCTCCGGGGGCTTCTACCGCTCATATCATGTCATGCAGGGCATTGACGAAATCATTCCGGTGGACCTATATATCCCGGGCTGCCCACCCACGCCTGAAGCCGTATTGCGGTCGATCCTCATGCTTGAGGAGAAGATTAGCCAAAGGGGTGCGGTGTCAGCCAAACAAGAACTGATCGATGAGGCGGCCCGGTTACAACCCCGTCTTGAAGACGCCTCGGTGACAACCTTGGATCCACCCTCGCCGGAGCTACTGGCCTTTTCTCAATCCCAATTTGATTCGGACCATGCCTGGGTGTCATATCTGAAAGAGCGGCTGGGTCCCTTGGCTATTGAAGGCACGGCGGATTTCCGTGGCGATTTAACCATCCGTATTTCCGCAGCTTACTTGCAGGAAGCCGCACGCGTATTACGTGATCCCCCGTTGGCTCTAGACATGCTCATGGACATTGCAGGCGTTGATTACTGGACCAGGACTCCCCGCTTTGACGTCGTCTACCACTTCTATAGCTCCTCCCAACACCACCGATTGCGCCTTAAAATTGGAGTTGATGAGTCCTCACCGCTGGTGGACTCGATAACTGCGGTCTGGCCGGCGGCCAATTGGTATGAACGGGAGGTGTATGATCTCTACGGCATCCGGTTTAGGAACCACCCGGATCTCCGCCGCATTTTAACTCACGACGGATTCGGAGACCTGCACCCCATGCGTAAGGATTATCCCCCCGGACTGCGGCAGCCGGTCCGCTACCCTGAAAGCGAAATCCCCCCGGCGGAACGCTCTCCGCGGGGAGACTCCCCACCGCTCGAGGTTCAGCCCGTCATTATGAACATTGGCCCGTCACATCCAGCCATGCACGGCACGTTCCGCCTTATCGCCAACGTCGACGGCGACCGGGTGGAAACTGCCGACGTAGAGCTGGGTTACCTGCACCGTAACTTCGAGAAGATGGCTGAAACCCATACATACTGGCAAACTATTCCTTACTGTGACCGCCTCAACTATGTCTCTCCTATGTGTAACAGCGTAGGCTTTGCCTTGGCGGTGGAAAAGCTCTTGGGCGTCAAAGCTCCTGATCGGGCTCAAGTGTTGCGGGTAATCCTGAGCGAGTTGAGCCGAGTCATGGACCACGCAGTCTGCATCGGCACAAATATTCTTGATTTGGGACTCACAAGCGATTTCTTTTACTTGTGGGAGTTACGTGAAAGAATTTATGACCTATTAGAGTCGTGTTCGGGAGCACGGCTTCACATCAGTTACGTACGGATAGGCGGCTTCGCAGAGGACGTTCCCCCCGGCTTTGTCGAGCAAGTTCAAGACATTCTGCAGGCGGCCCCGCGGGCAATAAACGACACCGAGACCTTAGTCACCCGCAATGTTGTCGCCCGTAACCGGATGCAAGGAGTCGGAATCGTGAGCCCCCAAGAAGCATTAGCCTACGGTTTTACCGGCCCTAACCTACGGGCCAGTGGCATTCCCTATGATGTTCGCAAGGACCACCCCTACTCCGGGTATGATCAGTGGCAATTTGATATTCCCGTTGGTCAACGGGGCGATGTCTTTGACCGCTACTTGGTACGCTTGGAAGAAATGTGGCAGAGCTTGCGCATTGTGGCCCAAGCGATTGACAACTTGCCTTCCGGCCCGGTTCTTTTTGACGATCCCCGCGTGGCCCTGGCCCCTAAATATGGCGTGTACACCAATATTGAGGACCTCATGCGGCAATTCAAACTCATCATGGAGGGTATTAGACCGCCCGTGGGTGAAGTCTATGGCTTCAGTGAGGCCGCTAATGGCGAAGGGTGTGGCTCTTCTGGAGGGACGATTCTCACATCATATCCCATAGATTGAACTCGTAATCCTGCGACTCACTGTCCTAGCGTGAGAGACACACTGACAATGGGCTGCCAGACCAATATAAAGCCGTTGACAGCGGTAGACGGTCGATCGACCCAGCAGTATGGTAGAGACATGGACAACATACGCCGCAACCCCGGGG
>JAKACZ010000059.1 GCA_021820965.1 Bacillota bacterium
CCCGCCCATGTTGCTGGTGGGATAAGCCGTGGCGAGTCCGGAGGAGCACTCCCAGGGTTTCACAACCCGTCGACGCAGCCATGGTGGTTCCCTCAGAATCTCCGGCCTTTAGGCCGGGGAGGTTCAATGAACATTAGACTCCAGCACTCCGTATGAATGTATTTGCTTTACCACAAGTATGGGGGACCAACACGACTGGCCGCGTTCATATTGGACCACCTCGAGGGCATTTCCGGCCATCCAGATATAATAGTGTGCATTACGCGCTTTCGGCATCGCCGTCGGCCAGTCGATCGTGATGTCGGATTATTTAGCTAATTAACTATCCGGCCCGTTACCGCACTAAGGATCGCTCCTCACGAATCTGACCTTGGGGCGGGCCCTAATGAATGCTGCCGATCACTCACAAATCCAGATACCCGAGTAAATTACTGAATCATTAAACCTATCGCCCACTCGATGTTCCCGTAACCCAAGCTCAGATTCCTCGATGGTGCGGTGATTGGCTAATTCTGGTGCCGTGGGAAGAACGCTTTGGCTCAGGAGTACCGCCATCAAGACGCGTAGAACGGCCACGATTCCTGTGCCATTCAGCAGCCTGCGCCGCTGCTGTGGCCGATGTGCGACGGTATTCTCACAGATTTATGGTTGTCCGCAAACCCGTGCTCGGCCAAGACGTGGGGGCTTGGTCTTGCTGGGTCGCCTGAAACGCGAGGTCCTCAGGCTCGACCGGGGTCATCACCACATTCTGGCGGCCAGATATGGACTGACCAAGATCGAGCCGGCATAAGCTACACGGGGGAGGACGATGCGAAAACTTCTGATTTGGGCAGTCTTGGCGGTGCTGGCAGCAGGTTACTGGTTGATTCAGCGTTCCCCGGATACAGTCGCTGCGCAAGGTGCGCCGTCACCACTAGTGGTAATCGACCCTGGTCACGGAGGATGGGATCCGGGTGCGGTCCGCGGCGCAGTCTATGAAAAGACCCTCACCCTGGCGGTTGCGCTCAAAACCGGTTTGCTGCTTCAACAACGGGACATTCGGGTCTACTACACTCGCAGTCGGGATACCGCCCTGTCCACCACCGTCATCCGTGACCTCAACCAACGCGCTGGACTGGCTAACCGCCTAGGCGCCACCATCTTTTGCTCCGTGCATGTCAACATAGAATCTACCGGCACCATGGCCGGACCTATTGTCTACTTCACCCCTACCAGTGGCTCCTCATATCGTCTAGCCAAATTGGTCAGTCGGGCTTTAGTTCCCATCGCAGGGCAATTTCGTCCACCACGTCCTATACGCCAATGGGTGCTCAATGTGGCCCAGATGCCGGCGATCAACGTGGAAATTGGTTTTCTTTCACACCAGCAGGACACGCTCAACATGCAGTCAGCGGCCCATCAACGTCAACTGGCGCTGGGGATTGCCCAAGGCATTAGTCAATATCTTGGCCGCTGACGTTTGATAGCTGCACTAACGCCAGTGCCGCCAGTCCCTCCTGACGTCCGAGCCATCCCATCCGGTCGGTTGTCGTCCCCTTAATCGAGATGCGATCGTGAGTCACATGCAAAATGGGCGCTAGTGTATCGCGAATTTCCGGTACTAACGGACGCACCTTGGGCATCTCGCCGACGACGGTGGTATCCACCTGATCCACGCGATAGCCCCGCTCTTCCACCATGCGCATGACGCGAGACAAGAGGTCGATGGAACGGGCACCTTGAACCGTGGGATCGTCAGCCCGAAACCATGTTCCAATATCCCCCAAAGCCAAGGCGCCCAACAAGGCATCGATGATGGCGTGGGTTAGCACGTCCCCATCACTGTCTCCCTCAAGACCGTGGGGGTATTCTACGCGAACGCCTCCAAGGAAGAGCGGACGACCACCGACGAAAGGATGGGCGTCAAACCCCTGTCCCATCCGCATGGTCGACCAGTCCTTTCAACACCGCTTCAAACCAGCCGACGTCCTCTGGCTGGGTTAGCTTTTGATTGAGACGATCACCGGGCACCGCACGCACCGTGATGCCCGAACGTTCGGCCACCTCAGCATCATCGGTGGGAACAGTGGGCGCCTCCCACCGCGCATAGGCCTTTTGGATCAAACCCACTCGGAATCCTTGCGGTGTCTGAGCCAAACCCAGCGGCCGCCGGGGCACCGTGCGCTTGACCAAGCCATCGGGGCCGACCGCCTTCACCGTGTCCACCACCTCGATAACCGGCAGCGCAGCCCCGTGCTCCTCCGTAGCGGCAATGACTCGGCGTATCAAGAGCATGGGGACGAGAAAGCGAGCCGCGTCGTGAATCAGCACCACGTCGTCAGGATCCGCGTCCGCCAGCGCCTCAAGCCCGGCCATCACCGAAAGGTATCGCTCGGGCCCGCCGCCAACAACGCGCATATGCCCGAGCTTGAGAGCAGTGCAAATCCGTTGAATTTGAGGGTGGTCCGGTGGCTGCGCCACGACCACCCCTCGCGTGACGCCGGCCTCGATAAAGCGCCTGAGCGTCCACTCCAAGACGGAACGACCATCAAATTGTATCCAAATCTTGTTTCGACCGCCCATGCGCTGACTGGTCCCGGCGGCTACGATGATGGCGTGGGTCTTCGTAAAAATCCCCTCCACCTCCATTCTAACCGAAGGGCAGAGGACAAAACGAGCCCGGGATCGATCCCGGGCTCCGGCGTTCCCGATTAGCGCGCCTCGGCTTCAATACTTGGTTGGGATTTCAGCTTGGCAAAGATCATCCGGCCTGCCGCGGTTTGTAATACCGACGTGACCAGCACGGCCACCGTTTGTCCAATATATTTGCGGCCGCCATCCACCACAATCATCGTGCCGTCATCCAGGTACCCGATGCCCTGCCCCGATTCCTTGCCATCTTTGATGACATGAACCACCATTTCTTCCCCCGGCAGCACCACCGGCTTTACCGCATTGGCCAGTTCGTTGATATTTAAAACCGGCACTCCCTGAAGTTCGGCCACTTTGTTTAGGTTGAAATCGTTGGTAACCACTTTGCCGTCTAATATCTTGGCCAGTTTGAGCAGCTTGGAGTCAACCTCGAGGTTAGGATCGACTTCGCGTTCATAAATCTGCACGCTGTTCTGTTCCTTTTGAATTCGATTGAGAATGTCCAAACCGCGACGTCCCCGGTTCCGTTTCAAGACATCGGCAGAGTCAGCAATATGACGGAGCTCCTCCAGCACAAAGGCCGGAATGACTAGCGGGCCTTCTAAGAAACCGGACTGGCAGATATCCGCGATACGCCCATCAATAATCACCGAGGTGTCCAGAATCTTGGGCTTGATCGAATCCGAACCGCTGCGATGCTTCATGCGGGCGGGCAGCCACGACTGCGGGCGCATGATGTCATCCTTGCGCCGGATCGACACTCTGAGGCCAAAGTACCCGCAGGTAATGGTGATAGCGACACGCAGAACCGTCCCGGCAAACCCCATGCCGGCAAGGTTCACACCAATCAAAAAGGCAATAACCAGACCGACGATTAGCCCAATCGAACCGGATACCAGGTCTTGGGTGGGCGTGCGCTGGATGCGTGATTCCCCCCAAGCTGTAGCTCGACCGGCCCACGACACAAGAATCGGCCCTAATAGATAGCCGACAATTCCGCCAAGAACCAGGCCTAAAGCTGCTACAAGTTCATCACGCGCACCGCCTAGTGCGCGAAGCAGCGGCCACGTGCTAAAAACCCGGTGAAACTGTAGCATCAGGCCGATGCCGACCAGGGCTCCAACCACGGTCAACACCTGCCGCACAATCCTGTTCATCTCGGCCACCTCCCCATGAGTTTGTTGGGGTCGTTGCTTCCAATCGACCCAGTTTTTAGTGTTCCCGGAGGCGCGGATAAAATACTAAAAATTGACAAGTGCGATCGTTTCTTTTGCGCCTCGACAGGATCATATCATACCAAACCCAGGGACGAACACCGTATCCGATTTGTTGCCGTGTCGAGAACTTCCGGTAACTGACCTAAAAGAGTTTTTGCCCAAACTCATGGCATCGCCCCAAAAACTAGCCCTGGCTCTCCCAACCGGATAGCGCGGGAGGCAGGGGGTTGCAGAGAAGTTGGTTAGGTTGACAGCCCGCCCGCGACCTATCACACTCAAGAGGAGGTTTAAGCTGCTTGCTGCCAATCTATGATGACCTCTGATAATATGTTATAATATAATTAGGTGATTGTATTATGTATGAGCAGTTTGTCAGCATCGGCAAGGCGGCCAAGATGCTCGGCATGAGCATCGACGGACTCCGGAAGTGGGAACGCGAAGGGCGCCTGATTCCGGTACGTACCGTGACGAATCATCGACGCTATCGGGTCGCGGACTTACGCGCCCTGATGCACGAGGATGCGTCTGATGTTGCTAGGGATACTCGTTGTCTCCTCTATGCCCGAGTCTCGACCAAAAAACAACAAGACGCGGGGAACTTGGATCGTCAACTCGGGCGGTTAACCGCGTCCGCTGCGGAGCAGCGATGGCCTGTGGTGGCTGCTCTTACCGATGTCGCGAGCGGCTTGAATGAAAAACGGCGGGGTCTCCATCGGTTGCTGGATCTTGCGCAGCAACACCAAGCGGGCATCGTGGCTGTGGAGTACCAGGATCGATTGGCGCGCTTCGGGTTTACTTATCTGGACAGTTACCTGCACGCCTTTGGCGTGCGTGTTGTCGTCATGGAACACGCGGTGAAAGACGATCCCCAGGAACTCGTGGAGGACTTGATTGCCATGACCACGTCGTTCTCGGCCCGCATTTATGGCAAACGCGGAGGGAAAAAGATGGGTTCGACCGTGCGTCAAGCGATGGCGACCTTAGCTCAGGAAGGAGTCCCCGAATGAAGACGACCATTTTTGGTGTCTTGCTCGATGTCACGCCCGATCAGGACACGGTGTTACGCCGTTTGATGCGCAAATAGGGGTTCATGCTACGGTTTGCCTTTCAACGCTTGGTTGGAGGACTACAAAACATAGGCGGTTTGGAACGTCACTGTGCAAGTGAAACGGAGTTGCCGCTGCGTTACGCCAAAGATGCGGTGCAAGAAGCGCAAGACCTAATTCGGGCCCGCCATCAAGCTATGAAAGACGGGGCGACTTTATGGACGCAACGCGTGAAAAAACCCGAGAACGGTTGACCGCACTCCGGGCATCCCCGCATCCGAATGCCCGCCGCATTGCGGGACAAGAACGGAAGCTGGCACACCAAAAAGAACGCCAGAGGTTTTATCAACAGCATGTCGAGGCAGGCACCTTTCCTCCCGTGGTGTTTGGCACAAAAAAACGGTGGTTGGATCAGTTCCAGACTCTCGATGACCCCATCGCCGAACAGGAACGCCAGCAGGCGTGGCGAGAAGAATGGGACGAGAGCCGGAATGGTCGGCTGTCAGCGCGTGGGGATCGAACCAAAAGGGGCAACCCCCTCCTGCGCGTCCGCGCAGAGGCCGACCAGTGGATCTTAGAAATCTCTCTCGATTGCCTCAAACCGGGCAAACCCGACGCGAAAGTCCCTCGGTATGAGAAACTGGAGATGCCTCTCTATATTGCGCGGAAGGTGTCCAAGAAAACCGGCCAAGTCAATGGGCGCGATTATGAAGGCTTACTCCGCCGAGTGCTCGCCTCCGGCGACCCCTATCAAGTCGAAATCCTCCGACGGCACGGACGGTATCAGGTCCGCGTGACCGTCGAAGAAGTCCCGGCCCCCGTCCACACCGATCCGCGTCAGGGATGGATCGGTGTGGATACCAACAGCACCTTTTTGGCTCTCTGTCACGTAAAACCGGACGGCAATCCCCAAGCGTTTACGACGATCGGGGATCCCCGCCTCTACGATGTCCGATCGACCCAACGCGACGCGTTGGTGGGAGGTCTCGCGGTCGAGACCGTTCAGTGGGCGAAGGCTCGTGGAGCGGGACTGGTCGTGGAAGACTTGCAGTTCATCCATGATCGGGATGTGAGCGCCACGTTTAACCGCGTGACGCACCAGTTTAATTACCGGGATTTGCTGACGGCGGTCGAACGACAGGCCGCGCGGGAAGGCGTCGCCTTGCGGAAAGTCACACCGGCTTATACCTCGATTATCGGGCGGTTCAAGTATCAGCCGCAATACGGGATTAGCGTGCATCACGCCGCGGCCCTCGTGATCGGGCGACGAGGCGGACTGAAAGTCCCGGGCTCCGACGGGAGTCCCGGGAAAGTCCGCCGGGAAAACGTCCCTAAAGCCTTGCGGCTCTGGATGCAAGACCGCGATCAATGGAACGACCCCACTTATCGGAAAAATGATTGGAGTGCATGGGCTCGGATTAACCGGATCATCACGAAGACGTTGGCATCGCACCATCAGTATTTGAGTGCCTGGTTAGGGTATCGCAAGACGTTATTCTCCGAATGACCAACATCTCATTCCCCCGTCGCCACCACGTGGCGAAAGGAGCGACGGGGCATCTTGACGAGGGCCGGGTAACACCCGGGCTGAGGGTACCACCAAACGGACGTGCGGACGATGGGTCGTGCGCTTCTCCGTCTGGGCTCCTGAGCGGTGTGTGGAGGAACAACGTCTCCATACAATGGGGCGGAAGCCACCCCCGAGCAGACGAATCCTGTGAGGACTGCGGGTCCTATTAGGGGCCGAGAAAAGCCGAAAGAGATTATCGTAGGTTTTTTAACCAGGTGAGACTATGACGTCGGAGGAACTCCGTCCACCATTCCCCCCGTTTAATGCGGATTCAGCGAGAGCCAAGGTGCGCGCAGCGGAAAACGCATAGAATACACGTAATCCCGAACGAGTGGCGCTGGCTTACAGCGCGGACAGCATTTGGCGTAATCGTGCCGAATTTATCCATGGCCGTGAAGAAATCGTGGCGTTTCTCACCCGGAAGTGGAATCACGAGCTGGATTACCGTCTGATTAAAGACCTGTGGGCGTTTTCGGATGACCGCATTGCCGTCCGTTTTGCCTATGAGTGGCACGACGACTCTGACCAGTGGTATCGATCTTACGGCAACGAAATGTGGCTCTTCAACGCGGCAGGGTTGATGGTACACCGGCACGCGTCGATTAATGACCTACCAATTTTGGAAGCGGAGCGGTTGTTTCACTGGGACTTGGGGCCACGGCCCGAAGATGTTCCAGGCCTCGAACACTGGGATCTGTAGATCGCCGCAGCATGTATTGTCCCCTCCTGAATACACTTTTTTGGGAGGGGACGGGGATGCTAGGGCGTTCACCGCGTCTATCGCCGGTCATTGGCGCAGGCCGGCTGATTGGGCTCACCTTCGCCGTGATAGCGCCGGCAACATCCGTCTTTCTAACCTATGGCACCGCCTATGACCTGGCCGGAACCCGACTGGTGTTCAGCTATGCCGTAGGAGCCGCCGTCAACCTGGCTATCATGTTTTGCTATGCCGAGCTGGGCAGCCGATTTCCCGAGGCAGGCGGCGATTATGCGCTTGCGGCCCGCTCGCTGGGGAGGTGGGCGGGCAGCGTGTACACAGTGTTATTCGCCGTCAAGGGTGTCGCCATTCCCGCATTGTTGGCGCTGAGTTGTGCCGCATATCTGCACCAACTCTGGCCAGGAATCTCGCCGCCGCTTGCGGCCATGATTATCTTTCTTCTGTTTGTGGCTCTTTCCGGCTTGGACATCCGAACCTCGAGCGCCGTGGTCACTCTCATGGTCAGCGTCGAACTTTCCGTGTTCGTCCTGTTTACCATCGTTACCGCTGCTCACATCCGCCAGTCTGGCAACGTGTTTCTCCGTCCTACTGCCCATGGGCCGGGGGCCGGATGGTCTTGGCTTGGCGCAGTTCCTGCCGCCCTATATGGCCTCAATGGGGCTCAAGCATCGCTCTATTACAGCGAAGAGGCAGTAGCGTCGCCCCGGCGGATGGGGCGTACCATTTTAGGCGCAGCCGTGGTGACCGTGATCATCGAACTCACCGAGGTAGTGCTGGGCACACTAGCTTTGCCGCACATCGAGGGGATTCACGGCGGACTGCCATTAGCCGGGGTCATCGAACAAAACTTAGGGCCACGGGCCGAACTCGTGATAGTCGGGGGCATGACTGTAGCACTCTTCGACACCGGCGTAGCCACCACCATGAGCTATGCGCGCATTTTCTATGCCATTGCTCGCGACCACCAGTGGCCACCCGTTCTCAACCGCACCATGAGCTATATCACCCGGCGCCAGGTGCCTATCGGGGCGTTACTAGTGCTCGCAGCCCTAAACCTTACCGTTTTAGCGGTATCCGGGATTAATCTTCTGGTCACACTGGGAGGCAGCCTGCTCATCGTGATATATCTCGGTATCATCGCCGGAACCGTGATGACTCGGCTTCGCCGGGACGCCCCCGCTTACGCCATGCCGTTTTGGCCCTGGCCGCCGCTAGTCGCCCTGTTCGGCCTCATTCTGTCCCTGGCCAGGCTTCAGCAAAGTCACTTAGCACTAACGGGGCTCATCATGCTTTTGGGACTAGCTTGGTCTTTGGTTGTGCCGTCTCCCCCGGAGGCTTCCGGATAGTGCACGTGAAACAAAAGATACCGGGTGCTCCGATCCCACCCCAAATCCCAAGGCACGCGATAGCGGTCAGCCGAATGGCTCACCACCAGTGGGTACCCATCGGGGTCAAAGCTGACCACAATGGCAAAATGGACGACCCGATTGGACTCAAAATAGCCGATGAGATCGCCGGGGCGGATCCGGCTCAGAGGGGCGGTACTGTTCTCACCCGGCTTGATGATATGCTGGAGGGTGCCCATCGCGTAGAGATCGGCGCGTCCGGAACTCCTTAGATATTGCGCCAACCGTGTAGCATTTGTCCAGGCGTCGGTGCCCTCGGTCTCCGAATTCCAGGCCCAGCGCCGTGTTTCGGTAAATCCTCCGGCATGCAGCACTTGGGAGATGAAGTTGGTGCAGTCACCGCCGTAGCGGTTGAAGTCAGCATAGTCGGGGTGATAGCGCGAATCGTTGCCACATCCGGGTGCAGCACCGCAATATGTCTCGGCAAACTGGATAGCCTTAGCGGCGCCGGAATTGGGCCGAATCCGGATCGGACGCTCGGGTTTGATTTGAATCACCGCCGGCACCGCCGAGCCCTTCAGCCGTGTGTTCTGATTTAAGGGGTCAATAAAAGAATCGGCCGCGATGTACCACCGTCCGTTGACTTCTTTGAACGTGTAACGGTGGTACACGCCCAGCCCAAACGACAATGGAGCGGAATTGCCCAACAAATGATGATATTGATAGCGGGCCTGGTCAGCACCTTCCACCTCTACCTCGGTCGAATGAACCCAATGAATCCGGTCTGCCCGGACGTGAACCGACACGCCGCTAAAGTGCACCTGGCGCGCTTGCGCCCAGTCATTCACGTAAACCGAACGCATCACCGCGTTGTCATAGGCCCTTTGAGCAGATGCGCTTCCGCTCAAAAACAGCCCCTTTAAGTCGCCACGCCCAGTCATGGTCGCCCGGTCCTCCTCCTGTACGACGTGACTTGCCATATTCTCCACAGCGGCGCGATCGATTGGAGCCGTAAAGGAGCCGGTGTGAGCCCCTGCCATTGCCATCCACGCTGTCGTCACCAGAATCAGCCAGCCGCGAAACATAGATCACGCTCCTATCCGACAGGATAGGGATAGCATGGCCGGCGGATACGCTCACCATTCCCGCGATCTCCCAAAGCAGCCTCGAGCCTCAGCAAGCGGAACGCGATCTTTACGACGCGCTTTGATTTGGGAGAAATTGATCAGACATATCAATATCAGAGATGGTGGTAACAGGACGGTCCCGGTTCTGCCTAAAAAGTCTGACAAAACCCGTGCTTAAAAACTATCGGATGGCCGCCCCGCGCGTGACGGCCATCACTGCATCCACCATAGTCGCGCGCCGAATATCTTAAGCTCCTAAGAAGACCTCTGCGGGCTTTGAACGGCGGAGGACTTTGTCTTCGCCGGCGGGTCTGAAACGACGCGGGAAGACCAACGAAGGCCATGACTCCGAAAACTTCGCTTGTCACAATCGCGTCAGGGGCTCTCGGCCGAGTGCAGCGCACGGTAAATGAGTCCAGCACGTTGTGGACCCACGCCCGCCACATCGTCCAAATCGGCCGCCGTAGCTGCGGCCAGCGTCCTGACATCCTTGTAGCGCCGGACCAACTGCCGGATAACCGAGTCGGGCAGTCGGGGAATTTGATGTAGCACGCGATATCCCCGCGGGATCAAAAGTCGTTCGCCGTCGTTCTTGGCATACCCCAATGCCTGATACCAGTCCTCATCGGTCAAATTGGCCGCTGCCCTTTTCAATACCACGGGGGCACCGTCTTCCGCTTGGTAGTCTTGCCAAAGCCAGCGCCACTCCCGGTGAACATCCGGGAATTCCTCCAACTGCAAGTCCATGAGATGACCGTCTTTACCCAATTCCACGATATACCCATGAAGCTCTTCCCGGATTTCCGAAGCCACCAAGCCGCGGCGCAACACCTCAACCACATCTTGGAGCATGACGCCAGCAGACAGCTCCGCTTCCGACAGGCGCCGAACCGCTCCGCGAAAGAGGCGGTCATAGCGACTGAGGGAATTCACCGCGCCCTGCGCCTTGGTAAGGATATATCCCAAGTCATGCAACACAAAACGCTCCTGGCGGCGATAGAGCGAAACCGTGCCGCGCCGCTCCGATATGGCCACGACCAATGCGTCCCGAGTCCGCGCCAGACGCTCGGCAGCGCGATGGCGAATGCCGGACTCGGAAGACTCGGCCTCCAGTTGGGGGACAATTTCCACGTTAGCCATCCGTATCCTCGTGATCGACCCATCGAGTAGAATCGCTCCATCCATCTTAGCCAACTCGTATAACAGCGACGGATGAAAGGGGACGTCCAAACGGAACCCCCCTTTAGAATCCCGGTCGACGTCCGGTTCACCGCCAATGACGATCAGGGCGCCACTTTGTGCCCGAATTATTCGGTCGATGGCATCGCGTAGCCGCGTGCCCGGCGCAACCTTCGCCACTTCATCCAACATTGACTGCAATTCCGTCACCTACTTCACTCCGTCGCGCCGATCCCTAAACGCCGCATGGCATCGGCCACGTTATTCTCCGATACGACCGTCAACCCCGGAAGTATCTCCGATATGCGCCCGGGCACAAGCGCTTTCCTAAATCCCAGATTTTGGGCTTCACGCAGACGCTCCCCCATTCGGCCCACGCGCCGCAACTCTCCGGTTAGCCCAATCTCGCCCGCCAAAATCCAGTCGGCTGGAACCGGTATCCCGGTGATGCTGCTGACAGCAGCCGCCATAATGCCCAAGTCGAGCGCTGGGTCGTCTAATGACACGCCACCGGTCAGCTTGAAAAAAGCATCCATTTCTGACACGCGAAGTCCTAAATGCCGTTCGATGACGGCCAGCACTAAAGAAACCCTGTGCGGATCCATCCCCGACACTACTCGGCGTGGATTGCCATAAGCACGGACCAATAGTGCCTGCACTTCCACCAACAGGGGACGGCTTCCCTCAACGGCGGCCACCACTGCTGAACCGGATGCGTCATGCGGACGCTCTGCCAAAAGAGCGCGCGACGGATCCTCAACCGGAACCAAGCCGTCGCCTTCCATAGCAAAAAGCCCCAGCTCGCTGGTTGAGCCGAATCGATTCTTTACGCCCCGCAGCATACGAAATACATGCTGCCGGTCTCCTTCAAACATTAAAACCACGTCCACTAGGTGTTCGACCACCCGCGGACCCGCCAGCGCTATTGGACACTGTCTTCATCCTAACAGTCCCACCAGGCTTGTTTCGACGCCGCATCGTAATGGAACCCCCAACATTCCGGCAGTGGGCGAGCCAACGACATTCGCCGCGCGGGGTGCCGAAGCATTACGGCCGCCGCAACCCAATCCCCGACATCTATAGCGCGGAACAATAGCGGAAGCCGCCCGAGCGCCCCCAATAGCGTGAGCGCACGGTCAACGTCAGGCACCGTCAACGCCGTGTCCAATTCCCCGGCCCAGCGAACCAGCGTGCTCCAACCGCGCATGCCGAGCCTAAGCGCCGTATCGTGACTGACTATCCAGCCATGGTCGAACCGGAGCGCCGGCGCGTTGGCACCGCTAACGCCCACCACGACGCCTTTGGCCAACCCATCCCTACGGTGATCAGCGGGACATAGGGTAAACCAATCGCCTTGCGTTGCGATCACCAGGGTCGGGTAGGCCGTGGGCACGGGAAGGACAGTCAGTCCCCGTTCAACCAAGCGGCGGCCCAGGCGCCACCACACGTTCCAGTCGGGGTTATAGCCGATGTCAAGATACTGTGATCGTCGAAACATTTTACTGCCTTGAGACCAAACCGTCAGGAGCTGGGCATATTGTCTCTGAGGATCCAAGGCGCCTCCTTGTTTCCTGCACATTGACCAAAACCAAGGACTCTCGTGCTTGGCTTATCTGGTGTTCCATGCATACAGCCCAGTGCCTCAACCTGAGTTACCTCAGGCTGCGGGCCGCATCGACCCTTCTTTGTTCACATGCCCGACTAAAAATACCGGGCTACCTTGCTGCTTGGCCAGCCGCATTAACTGGGAGGCTACGTCCCGCACCTGAGCCACCGACCCTGGCGCTGATTCCAATTCGGGATTATATGCGGTTTGAAGAGAATCCACCACAGTCATCAGCCAGGATGCGGATTTCATCGCCTCGGTAATGGTATGGACATCCCCCTCGGCCAGCAAAAAGAGATTTTCGCTGTTCACGCCTAACCGTTCGGCGCGTATCCGGGTTTGTGCTTCGGATTCCTCCGCGGTGATATAGAGCACGGCGCCCGACTGACTGACGTGGGCAGCAATTTGCAAAAGCAGCGTGGACTTCCCGATCCCCGGGTCACCTCCCAGCAAAACGAAGGCGCCTGGGACCATACCGCCCCCGAGCACGCGGTCCACCTCAGCAATTCCGGTCGTTTGCCGCGCGATCGGGTCCGTTGACACGTGACTCAACGGCACGGGACTTTGGGCGCTCTTCTTGCTCCGCGAGGCCGGAGGGCTCTTCACCACTTCTTCCACCATCGTGTTATAGCCACCGCAGCCCGGGCAGCGCCCGAGCCAACGGACGCTGCCTGTGCCGCAAACTTGGCAGCTGTAACGTGTTCGTTCGCGGATAGAGGTCACGATCCTTTCTTCGAGACGGCTTCTTCAACCGCTTCGTCAATCTGGGAAAAGGCCAGGTGCCCATCTTCCGCATCTACCAAAATCGAACTGCCTTCCGGGAACTTGCCGGCGAGAATGTGCTCCGCCAACTCGTCTTCTACCAGGTGCTGGATCGCGCGGCGCAACGGCCGTGCCCCAAACACGGGGTCGAACCCTTCTTTGGCAATAACCGACTTGGCGGCATCGGTAACCGACAGACGGTACCCGTTTTGCCCGATACGATCTTCGACCTCTCTCAGCATAATTCCTACTATCTCCGATAAATGCCGCTCGGAGAGCTCATGGAAGACAATGATCTCGTCGACGCGGTTGATGAATTCGGGCCGGAAGGTGTGCTTGACCTCGTCCATCAGCCGATCTTTCATGTCCCGATACGCCGAGTCCTCGGCGTCCTTGTGGAACCCAATGGTGGCTTGCCGTTTAATGACATCAGCCCCCACATTGGAGGTCATGATGATGACAGTGTTGCGGAAATCCACCGTACGCCCCTTTGCCTCCGTCAACCTTCCCTCCTCCAGCACCTGCAAGAGGATGTTGAAGACCTCCGGATGGGCCTTTTCGACTTCGTCCAGCAGCACTACCGAGTATGGGTGCCGGCGCACCGCCTCGGTGAGCTGACCACCTTCCTCATAGCCCACATATCCGGGAGGCGCCCCCATGAGCCGGGACACCGCGTGCCGCTCCATATACTCCGACATGTCGATGGTCACCATGGCGTCCTCGTCGCCAAAGAGCGATCCCGCCAGTGCCTTGGCCAGCTCTGACTTGCCCACCCCTGTGGGCCCCAGGAACAGAAATGACCCAATGGGCCGCTTGGGGTTCTTCAACCCTGCCCGAGCCCGCCGAATGGCCCGACTGATGGCCCGCACGGCCTCATCCTGACCAACCACCCGCCGATGCAGCTCCTCTTCCAAGTGCAGGAGCCGTTCGGATTCCTCTCCCGCCAGACGCTCGACCGGTATGCCCGTCCACGACGAAACAATGTGGGCGATATCGTCTGGCGTAACATTGATAGTCTCCTGGCGTTGCCGGTTATGCCACTCTTGGGTCTCCTGTTCAAGCTGTTCTCGGACTTTTTGCTCCTCATCGCGCATCTGGGCGGCCTTTTCAAACTCTTGCGCCTGCACCGCCGCTTCCTTTTCCTTGCGAATCTCTTCCAGCTTTCCGGCCAGATCCTTCAGATCCGGCGGCGCCACGTAGCTCTTAAGCCGCACTCGCGAAGCCGCTTCGTCGATGAGGTCAATCGCCTTATCCGGCAGGAAGCGGTCCGACACGTAGCGGTCCGACAGGTTGACAGCGGCCTCGATGGCGTCAGGCGTGATGTGAACCCTGTGATGCGCCTCATAGCGATCTCTCAGCCCTATCAATATCTGCACCGCTTCCTCGGTGGACGGCTCCTCCACCATGATCGGCTGGAAGCGCCGCTCCAAGGCCGGATCACGTTCCACATACTTACGGTATTCGTCAAGCGTCGTGGCACCAATCGCCTGTAGTTCTCCCCGGGCCAGCGCCGGTTTAAGTATGTTGGCCGCGTCAATCGCCCCTTCGGCTGCACCGGCCCCAACAATGGTGTGCATCTCGTCGATGAAAAGAATGACGTTCTTCGCCTCGCGAATCTCGTTCATGGCTCGCTTGAGCCGATCTTCAAACTCTCCGCGATACTTGGACCCGGCCAGCATCGCCCCCAGATCCAACGCCACCACACGGCGATCCTTAAGAATTTCCGGAACTTTATTCTCCACAATGCGCTCCGCCAATCCTTCAACAACCGCCGTTTTCCCGACACCAGGCTCGCCGATTAACACCGGATTGTTTTTCGTGCGCCGGCTTAGAATTTGAATCACACGCTCAGCCTCGTTGTCCCGGCCAATAACCGGATCGAGTTTGCCGTCCCGCGCCATTTGCGTGAGATCCCGCCCATACAAATCCAAGGTCGGAGTGTTGACCTGCTGCGGCGCTTCGCTGGCAGCAGCGGAGGTCCCGGCATTGCTATTGGCGTGCATCAGCTGATGTCGTACTTTGTTCAAGTCCGCGCCGGCGGCCAGAAGCACTTGAGCGGCTACGCCCTCGCCTTCGCGAATTAGACCCAATAGCAGGTGCTCCGGACCGATGTAGCTTTGATTGAGAGAGCGTGCCTCCTCACCCGCGAGTTCCAGCACGACTTTCTTGGCCCGGGGAGTGAAGGTGACCTCTTCGTTGGGGCCGATAGCCGGGCCGCGGCCGGTGGCCTTGAGCACCTCTGCCCGTACGGTCTCTGAATCGAGCCCAATCGATTGCAGAATCTTGGCCGGCAATGAATTAGTCTCTCGAATCAACCCCAGTAAGAGGTGCTCGGTGCCCACGAAGTTGTGGCCCATGCGCCGAGCTTCGTCCTGGGCATGAATAACGACGCGCCGTGCTTTCTCGGTAAACTGTCCAAACATGGCTATCCCTCTCTTCCTTCCTAATGCTTCCCCAAAAGATGCGTCCTCAGTGTCGATGCCCGGATCTGGTCCCGTTCCTCGGGTGCCAGGTCGCGTCCGACCTCCATCTGCAAAAACGCCGGTCTGGTCATCACGGTCAACTGCGGAAAAGCATATGGCAGCGGTTCTTGGATTAGTCCCAAGTCGATTCCCAGCTTGACGTCCGACAAAAGATTGAGCGCCTCGTGGGATGTCATCACCCGGGCATTGGTTAAAATACCCCAGGCGCGCCCCACCCGGTCCGCCAGCGCCAGCCCGGCACTGGATTTCAAATGTTCACGAGCTCCACGTTCCCGACCAACAATCTGCTGAGCCACCGCGGAAAGATTTCGGCACAGCTCCTCTTCCGTGAGTCCCAGCGAAACCTGGTTGGATATTTGAAAGATGTTGCCCAGTGCCTCCGATCCTTCCCCGTACAGCCCCCGAACGACAATCCCCACTTGTGCCAGCGTCGTGAACACTTGGGGGGCTTGACGCGTCATCACTAAAGCGGGAAGGTGAAGCATGGCCGAGGCACGAAGGCCGGTACCTAAATTGGTGGGCCAGGTGGTTAGATAACCGCGAGACTCGTCACAGGCAAAGTCCAGGTGCTGTTCCAGCACATCATCCAACCGATTGGCCACCTGCCACGCTTCTTCCAATTGTAGCCCCGGCAAGAGCACCTGGATTCGCAGGTGATCTTCTTCGTTGACCATGATGCTGATGTCCTCTCGATCGTCCACCGCAACCCCTTCAAAGCGGATCGGGTCCTGAATTAAGAGCGGGCTGACCAGGTGCTTTTCCACCAGCACTTGACGTTCCAGCCGACTCAGGTCGTTGAGGCGCCGGAAGTGCACATTCCACCTGGAATCCAGCGCATCAATCGCCTTTCCCACAGCATCCAGCATAGCGCGCCCCTGCTCTTCATTCATGCGATGAGGAAAGGGTATGCCCCTTAAGTTTCTGGCCAGCCGCACCCGACTGGAAAGAACAATGTCGGACTCGGGTCCGGTGCCGTTCATCCACTGGCTGAACCTCTCAGTCACCGGCCCTCTCCTCCTTCCAAACTCCGAATTCTGTCCCGAAGCTGGGCCGCCTCTTCAAATGCTTCGCGCTTAATCGCATCGTTCATGGCCTCGCGCAGCTGTTCCAGCTCCCGCTTGGCAGAAAGCTGGCGCGCGCCGCGGGCAGGAAACTTGCCGCGGTGCTGCACCCGACCGTGCAGCCGTAGCACCAACGGATTTAGCTCGCTTTCAAAGGCCTGGTAGCACTTGTCGCATCCCAAGCGGCCACTTTCCGCAAACTCGCGAAAAGTGTACCCACAATGAGGGCAGGCGTGGGTGCCCGCCTGCGTGCGGCCAGACGGAAACCCCGATTGTCCAATGAGGCCCCCGAGTACATGCTGCACAGTGAACTGCGGTCCTAGCATGAAATGGAAGGCACCCTCTTCCCGAGCACAGTCCTCGCATAGATAGCGCTCCGACTTTTCGCCGTTCACGACCTTGCTGAAGTGCACCTGCGCCGGTTTCTTTTGACAGCGTTGACACATTTGCATAACTTGCCCGCTCATCTCACCAGGCCCCCTTTGCTTTCGAACGTCGCAGTCATCATCGCTCGTAAAAGCCGGGCGCGGAGGCGGTCGCGTTCCGGCAGTGCTATCCCGAGGATATCGCGCTTTAAGGCCGATTGCATGATCCCCATTTCCCGCTCGGATATGAGACCCGCTTCAAACACGCGGAGTACCAATCCCAGTGCTCGCGCCTGATCGATTGCCTCGATTGCCTCCACCAGAGCCGCCAGCTCGCGTTGCTCCGCCTTCAACTGTAAAACTCGGATGTTTCCCCCGCCGCCTCGCCGCCCTTCGACGACGTAGCCGCGGTCGGGAGTAAAGCGCGTCATCAATACGTAACTAATCTGGGACGGAACGCAGTCAAAGCGTTCCGCAATTTCAGTTCTCTGAATCACAATCGCGCCGTCCGGGGAATTCTGTAAAAGGCGACGGATGTGAGCCTCA
The DNA here is from genome assembly GCA_021820965.1 of Bacillota bacterium. GTDB lineage: Bacteria > Bacillota > Sulfobacillia > Sulfobacillales > Sulfobacillaceae > Sulfobacillus_B. The sequence continues at coordinate 17,658 of JAKACZ010000059.1, forward strand.
ATTTCATCGGCAATACTCGCCATTGCACCTCACCGTTTTTGTCTTTGACTAACTTTGTCTTTCCTGATTATAGCATAGGTGACGCCATTGTCCACTAGCTCGCCAATATTTTTTCTCACCGGATGGACATGTTCCAGTTCCGATCAACTCACCCATGCTGGGCATCGTCTATTTTTACTGACATCTAATTTCTCATGCGTTCACATTTATAACGCAGAGAAGAGAGATGTAATACGTGTCGGGAAGACCAGCCTGAAAGCTTGGTAGAGTTTCTGGAGGCCTTAGGGGATGAGAGCCGATTGAAAATTCTTGCCCTACTCATTGATCGGGATGCCAGCGTGGAGGAATTAGCGGCGGCACTTAATCTCAAAACGCCAACCATCTCACATCACTTGAATCGGCTGAGGCGCGCTGACCTAGTCGACATGCGAGCCGAAGGCACGACTCATATGTATCACTTTCGCGCGGAAACCTTGCATGGTCTGTCCCGAAGGCTGGAACCACAGAAGCTTAAAGAATGGGCTCCCTCGGCGGACAACGCTTGGGAACAGAAGGTGCTTTATGATTTTCTTAGCGGTGACAAGCTCAAAGAGATTCCCGCCAGCCGAAAGAAGCGGCAAGTGATTTTGAAATGGCTATTGGGAAAATTTTCACCGGGCACGCGTTATTCGGAGGCGGAAGTAAACCAGACCATCGGGCGGCACCACCCCGACTTTGCAACCCTTCGCCGCGAATTAATCGCGAGCCGTTTGATGGATCGTCATGACGGCGTCTATTGGCGAATCGATGGATCCGATTAGAACGAACTCCGTATGTCACCGTAAAGACAACCTGGGCAGCGCAGGCCTGTTCGATAGCAGTTAGAGGCTGACCTCGGCTTTTAAAGTGCGTCGCCAGGATAATCACCCGGCGGCCCGTTCTTGGCAATCCGGCGGTGACGGCACACGCCCTGTACAATACTGGAAAAGTTGACGTTGGGGAAAGCCCGGAACGTCGCCATGCCATGGCGATTGTGAACGAAGTCCGACGTGGAATACCGGCGAACCACCACCTCCCCAGAGCCGTTAGCGCAGTTCAGCCTTAGCCCAGCACGGTGCAGTCGCTAAACAGCGATGTCCGCGGAAGAACCACCATCCATATATATAGCCAGGGATTTTTGATCGGCGCGTTGTGAATTTAGAGCGGCAGAGTTACTCCCCCAGTACCGATTCAGGCGTCAGGACGAGTAATCTATTGGTTCCCATGTTCTGGCCCGGGCACGTTCTCGATACTGCTCCGGTTCAGGTCGCGATTGGCTTCAACACGCGCGTCGGATGGATGAAATTTCTCCCCGTCCGCCCGCGGGTCTGATATTATCGCTTCATAAGCGCTTCCGTGGGGGTATGGTGCAGACCATCCGACAGGACCCCAAAGCGTCTACTAGGCGAGGCGGCATGGCATTATGGTGTCTTCTGGCAGCGACGAGTCCGGTGAACGCTATAACTTTAAAATCAACACGCTAAACGGCCTTCTCAAGGGTGCGGGCGGGCAGTTGGTGAACCCGTTTTTAGGAATCAACGCCATTCGTCTGGGAGCTCCTAATATCTACCTGGGCGTCATTTCCGCCATTCCCTTCATTGCTGGCGGATTTGCCGCACTGTTGAGTCCCTGGCTAGTACGCCAGCGGCAACTCATGCGGACCACCTTTTGGCTCTTTCTCACTGCTCGGCTGAGCATCGCGGCGTTTGCCGTTATCGACCACCTTTCCCACTTACAGCATCCTGCGCTTTGGTTCATGGCGGCCATCGTGTGGAGCAACATCCCCGGAGCTCTGGCGACGTTGTCATGGCAGTCAATGACGACGAAGCTCTTTACCGGCTCAATGCGCAGTACCGCGGTCATGTGGCGACAGTGGGGCATGAGCGGCATTGGCGTCGTCGCCGTTCTGGCGGGCGGGTGGGCCATTGACAAGGATCCCGGCACCCACGGGTACATTGTGGTGTATTGTATCGGCACGGCATTAGGCCTGGCCGAAGTGGTGGTGTACCGCTTCTTCCGTCCGGGCGGGGAGCCGCTCGACCGGCCGGAAGCCACCTGGCGATCAGCGCTTCCGCTCCTGGTCCAAACGCCCGGGTTTCCTCGTTTCATCATCGCCAGCGTGGTTTTCTATTTCGGCTGGCTGATTCTTTGGCCCGCGTCCGTGCGGTACCAGGTTAGTGTAGACCATGCCAGCAACGGGTGGATCGCCATTTACACCGCGACCAATGCAGTGTTCACTCTCGTTGCCCTACCGGCCTGGCGACGCTTAAGTCTACGTCATGAGACCGTTCACCTTTTGCCCTGGGCGAGTGTTCTTATGTGCCTGACCCCCTCGGTATACTTATTGCACCCCTCCCTCCTGGCCATCGTGTTGGCCAATGTCACCGGCGGCTTGGCCGGTGCGGGATTTAACCTCTTGATTTATGTTCGGCTTATGGAAGTGGTGCCTCCGGACCTGCGCACCATGGCCGTGGGGGCCAATACCGTGGCCACCGGGCTCTCCGGGGGACTCGGTGCGTTGGGCGCCGTTCTCTTGATTCACTGGGGAACTCTCTTTGCCGCCTTCGCTGCAGCGGTGGTTCTCCGCCTGGTGGGCAGCGGGCTCTTTGTGTGGGCGGTCGACCGTCCCCCGCCGCTGCCGATAGACCCGCCCCGCTCTCAAACCACCACGTTTGGCGGCGCCTAGCGGGGGCTGGCTGCCGCGGCCTAGTCAAACAAAGCGAATTTTGGGCATGGACAGGGTATCGAATTGTGTGCGGCGTCCCTCCATGTCCGCCCAGCAGTCGATAATGGCGTGCCTGAACAGGGAGAACGCCGCGTAGTACCATCCATCAACGACCCGGGGAGCTCGGGCGGATTCGACGCCCCAGCATCCTGGCGACGCAAGCCGGATAGGCTGATACGCCCAAGGACCGTCCATAGACCGACTATATATACCCGGTCAAAAGGATTTCGGCTATTTGCAATCTAGGGTTGAATGGCCTCCTGCCTCATCTCGAGGGAACCCGTTTTGTGCAAAATCTGGGGATTGGCCCTTCAGAATAGTCCGCTGTATTGTGCAAAACGTGGTTGGAATAACTGCGCAAGTCGGCGGTTCTTAATGCACTAACTAACGGGCCGGATAATGTCTTAGAGAAATTTTCTGGCAATTTAGTGATGCCAGTTCTGAGGCGTATACCCGTATCTGCGCCTCCACGAAAATAGTAACTGGAGTCGAGTAGGGCATGCGCCGTCGGATAACGAATCCATATCCGACGGCGCAAGTGGTTAATTGAGTCGCCATGGAACCACTGCAGTGCCCAGGGCCTGCACTGTTTGAATAAACGCAACCCCAAGTTGGTTTTCAATGATTTTCATGGCTCCGGTCATTGACAGGGTCTGAATATAAGAATGGTGCACAGTCAGAATCGCATCCTGCAACTTCTCGTCTTCTTCTAGCGGCGTGACCCTCAACCCTAAAGAATCGGCCAACTCAGCAGATACGTGTCTATTTAGCGAGCCGCACTATGAGACCGAGGCCCTGGCTTACATGCAGCAGTTCGCGGCGGCACACACGATTATTTTCGATATTCGCCACAATGACGTAGGCTCGACCCCGTCCGCACTGACTGCCGCCACAATGGATCGGCCGTATCGCTGGTGGACTGAAACGGCACCCAATATTGGGCACTTGCGACGCCGCCATCCTGAAAACCCCCACTTTAGTATCCTGACCGATGGGTCCGGCGCCCGGTGCGACGGGGCGTGGGAACCGCCCGCCGCCGACGCCTATCGCGGGCAGATTCTCGCGTTGACTGGCCGTTACGCAGGTTCGGCCGCGGAAGATTTTCTCATGCCCTTCAAAGATACCAAACGGGCGGTGCTGGTGGGTGAATCCACGTGGGGCTCGACCGGCCAGCCGATATTTGTGCGCCACGGTTCTCTTCAGGTGAGTATTGGCTCCGTGCGAGCGTTCATGCCGGATGGAGCACCCTTTGAAGGCGTCGGCATCACCCCGGATGTCGGGGTCGCGTCAACCCGAGAGGACTTGTATGCAGGACGCGATGCCGTGTTAGAGGCAGCTTTGGACAGAGTCTTGTCGTGACTGGACGACGTTCAATCGTGGGCCAAAATGCTTTATGTAGCTAATGAAGTGGATCGGGGGCGAGAGTGACTTAGCACAGGCCCCACCCATGAACAGTGGTATGGTAGTCTCTGGATGAATGGAGACCATTTCTCGCCATCGAAGACGTTATGATTATGAATCCGCTCAATGAAAGCGAAGGGAGACCTTAATGAACGTATCGATTGTCTGCGCCCCCTTTCCCATGAGCTTCGACGTGGCGGAGAACCTCGGCCGGATGATGGAGCTCCTAGACCGCTGTGATGCCCACGATGTGGTGGTGTTTCCCGAGGCCTCGCTATCGGGCTATTCCGATGACATCGCATTTCTCACCGAGATCGATGAACAGCAAGTCACTCAGGGTTTAGACATCTTGCACGCGATGGCGCGGGAGAAAACCCTCCACGTGTTTGCAGGCGCTTGTCGTCAGGACGACAAGGGCTGGCGGAACCAAGCCTATTCCTCGCGCCCACCGGAGAACGCACGGTGCACAACAAGGCCAACTTAGCGACTCATGAGCGGGGTCACATGGTTCCCGGAGACGACTTGCCGCTCTTTCAGGTAAAACTTCCGGAAGGGATTCTGCGGGTCGGGGTGCAGTTGTGTCGGGAGATTCGCTTCCCCGGGCAATGGCGCGCGTTGGCGGAAGCGGGCGTGGAACTGTTTGTGTACATGACTCATGCGATCGATGATGAATTGCATCGACCAGTCTGGCGCAGTCACCTCATCGACCGCGCAGCGGAAAACCAGCGCTGGGTCGCCGCCACGAACGTCGCGCATCCAACCCAATTATGCCCGTCTATGCTGATCGATCCCGCCGGATTGGTCGTTCACGAACTCGTGTCGGAGCAGGCGGGCCTGTTGCGTACCGAGATTGACACTACCGCCGTGTCGAATTGGTATCTCTATCAACGCCGCGTCGATTTGATATGACGGTTCATTCTTGGGAAGAGTCTCGTTGTTTCGGTCGAATTCTCTAAAGTGGGTAAAGTGGCCGAACGCATTGCATCAGTTCTTGGGTGTCGTCATTCTAGAGAGTCTCAAAGAGCCCAGCGTGCTCGATAGCCGCGTGGCCATCATCGAGGAGTCGAACTTGGCAGCGCCCGCCGACGACCCCTATCCCGTCTGGAGTCGGCGCCTCGTCAGCGTGGCGGCGGAATCGATCGTGGCCGTGGCCACGGACATTTCACGCAACATGACGGAGGGTGGCAACCGATGGTCAAGTATGGGAAAACCGTGCGTGTAGGCCCGGAGTGGACATTGAGCATTCCCGTCGACTACGACAAGTTGCTTTGAGGTGAGGCTGGTTCTCACCGCATCCTGCGGCATTAACGGGGGCGTTAATACAGTAGAGTAGTGCTTGCATCCGATCAATCTTCGCGTACAACTTTACTAAGGCACGTTCGAAGAAGTGTCACCCATTTGGAAGTAGTCACGGGCCGCATTATCCTAGCCAACAGCGAGGATTTGGCACGCCAAGGCGACTGCAGCCAACAAGGTTTGGGATCTGAACGTGTATGATTAGACGTGCTGTAATATTTCAGTTCGCATCAATATGGTTTGGAAGGCGGGCACTCATCTTTCCGGTCGGTCTCGTCCTTGTTCTCCTGTTCAATCTGATTGACAAAACCTGGGACTTTTTGAACGCAGCCTTATCGATGAAAATGATCACGCTCATTATCGTGCCGCTATATCTCGTTCATCCGGTATCAGGCGGAAGACACCGCCCGACTCGCGGTGTACGGATGAAGGCTGTCGAAGCGCCTTTCGCCTCATCTCGATGGCCTCGCGATGATTGCGGTGCGACCAACGTCCTTGGGACATCCGCCATTCTCCTCCCCGAAGTATGCATAAAGACCCCCGCCATGAGCGAGGGTCAACAAAAATGGGTCGGCACGGCCTG
>JAKACZ010000060.1 GCA_021820965.1 Bacillota bacterium
GGCTCCAGGGGTCGCGGACACCGCGTACTCAGTAACCGACAGGCGAGTGCCGAAGGACTGGGAATGCTCCCGGAGCAATCGGAGAACGCCATAGTACTCCGAGCACGGGAAAGCCGTGTACATGGGGAAGGGCGTTCCGGCTTTCAGACGTCTAACGGACCCATGGTCCAACCACAGAGAGGAGCTTACCATGTCACCCCAGTTAGATGCCATTGCTCATCGTGCCAAAGCAGACGTGCAGGCGCGGTTTACCGCGCTCGCTCACCACTTGACTGCAGAGTTCCTTGAAGAGACATGGCAAGCCCTGAATCAGCACGGGGCCCCGGGCCTGTCCGGAGAGACAATGGCGGAGTATGCTCGCGTGCGCGAGCAACGGATACCGCCCTTGGTGGAAACGCTTAAGGCCGGCGCCTACCGGGTCCCACCGGTCCGTCGCGTTTACATTCCCAAGCCGGGGCAGCCCCAGAAACAGCGCCCCCTCGGTATTCCGACGGTGATTGCATAATGCACTCCTTTCAACAGGGGCTGGGGTTCGCACTTGGGCGGGGTTCCCCCAGCGGGTCTGTTTGAACGATAAGGGATGGGGTTCTTCTGTCATCAGATGTCATGTTGGTGCTCTTGCTCCGATTGCTTTTGGGCGTGCCACGCCGTTAAGAGCGTGGCCGCCGCGAATAAATCGCGGCGCTCCTGGGGCGCATGCGCATGGGTGTCGGCCCATTGACGTAAGAGATAAGCGACGTCGAGCCACGTTCTTTGCGCCGGGGCCGGCGCGGGCGTGCCGGGTGGACCTAAGGCTAGGGCCTCATTGATGACGGACCAGTGGATGGTGAGGGTGGGCCAGCGTTGAGCAATGGCGTCTTGGAGACTTTGACTAATCGATAAAGCCCCGCCCAGGTTGGCCAGCAACACTTGGCGACTGGTCCCGTGATCATAGACGGTGGCCAGCAACTGGGCACACCGTCCGCGCCAGCGGACAAAAGCCATTATTCTTCCTCCTTTTGGGGTCTCGGATGGCATAAATGGGGGGACGCCATAATCCATGCCTGGCAACGTTTTTCGGTGGCCCCATCGAGGGTAATCGCCCAGGCTTGTCCCGGCCCCCATTTCCGGGCCGGAACGACCTTCTGTTGGATCCAGGTATAGACCACACCAGGGCTTACACCAAAATGCTGGGCACATTGGGGAACGGTCCAGGTTTCGGGTGGTGGCGATGGGCGAAACGCGGCAATGTGATGGGCCAACCGAATCGAACACACGGCGGAGCGGGTAAAGGGGCGGCCATCGGGGGTCGGATCTCCGACCGCATTTAACTGGTCCGCAATGGCGAGGTCCGGCAGCTTTTGGGCGAGTTGGCGGACGCGTTCGATGGTTTCGGGAGGATGTCGGCGCCGCTTCCAGGGCGGTTGGGGTCGCTCGAGCGTGAGGGATTGTGTCCGTTGGCTCCGCCAACGGATGCCAACGCGTACGGTCTCGCAACCCCGGGGGGCATCCAGCGTGACGTCTTCGATGAGTGCGCGGAGAAGGCGTTTGCGGTCCACGAGGCTGGCATTCTGCCATAATAGCGGAAGCGTGTCCGGTAGCCGGGCGAGAAACTCGCGGTCGGCGGGCGCGGGGGCCTGACCGCGCGCCGCGATGGCCGCCTGGTAATCGGCGTGCCGTTCTTGGAGGGCTACCAGCTTGGTATTCCATCGGGCTTCTAAGGTACGGGCGACGAGACGATTAGCGGGATCTGTGGCATCATATTGGCGCTGGGCGAGGTCCGCTTCATATTGAGCGCGTTCGAGGGCTAACTGCCAATGGCGGTCGTCCGCGGCCCATTGGTCCGCGAGACGGTCCCAGGCAGCGAGTGCGATGGTGGTGTATTCTGGCGTGGCGGCGGCGAAGATGGCGTCCACCACGGCCGCATCAATCGGCTCCCCGCGCAGGTTTTGGCAGGTCGCGCGGTCTGCCTCAAGTCGGTCCCAGCGCCCTTTGCATTCATAGTGGCGCTCCACCCCGCCGTTTCCGGTGTAGCGGACACTCATGCGCCGCCCGCACTGCCCGCAAATGACCAGTCCTTGGAGCAGGGATTGACCCTCGCGGGCGGGCCCGCTGATGACCGCATTGGTTTGGCTCTGACGGAGTTGGCGTTGGTTTTCCTCGTATTGAGCCCAGGTAATGTAGGCCGGATGATGGTCGGGGATGCGGACTAGCCACTGTTCGCGCGGTTGGACCGTCGAGCGTGTGACGATGCGGCCAGCCGCATCGAGATGTTTCGTGCTATGGTACCGGCCAAACACATAGGTTCCGGTGTAACTCGGGTTTTTGAGGATGCCCAATACCCGGGAGTGCGTCAGGGGGCCCCAACGCAATTCGCCGGCCCAGGCGCCCCCATAGGCGCGCTTGGGGAAACGCCGGTGCTGGGTGCCGAAGGCTTTGACGACCCCATAGGCGGTGCCCGTGGTCGCAAACAGTTGAAAGACGTCGCGGATGGCACTTTGCACGGCCTCGTCGGGATCCAACGTCAAGGGACTGGTCGGATCGGGCCACACATAGCCGACCGGTACGGGGAACCGGAGGGCCCCTTTTGCGGCCTTGTGTTCCTTCGCTTCCATTAAGCGGCCGTGGAGTACGGACAGTTCCGCTTCACTCATGGTTCCCTTAAATCCCAAAATGAGGCGGTCGTTGACCTGGCGTAGATCATAAATTCCGTCGGCGTCGACCACCAAGGTATCAAACAGCGCACACAATTGTAAGAGCCGCTGCAAATCGGCGGACGATCGGGCCAGGCGAGAGATTTCCAGACCAAAGATCGCGCCGACACGCCCGATCGACACCTGGGCCACCAAATCCTGAAACCCCGGGCGGGTCGTCGCCTGGGTCCCGGAGAGCCCGAGATCCCGATCGATAATATGGACCCGATCGGGGGGCCATCCCAGGGATGTGGCCGTCGATTGGAGGGCATATTGCCGTTCGGTACTTTCGCGATGGTGCTGCACCTGCGCCATGGTCGACTGCCGCACATAGATGATGGCGAGTCGTTCTTGGTGATGGGGCTGCACCTTGGACGATGCCCAGGCCGCCATCAGCCCGGCACCGCGGGCTTCCGTAGTATGGCCTGCCATAGGTGGGCGACGGTGTCGACCAGGTCCTCCAGCCGCGAGGGATCCCCGCCGACTATCCCCAAGAGCGACGCGCGCCAGCTGGGGTCAAGTCGGGGCGGATGTGAGGGGCGCGAGGTTGCCGGGGCCGCGGGAGCGGCCTCTGGGGGCGAAGTCGGCGGCTCGGCGGAAGGATTCGCCATCGGGGTCAACCGTTGGCGTTTTTCCCAGATGGTCTCGAAGATATGGGTCACGATGGCGATGAGTTGGTGGGCTACCGCCTGATCCCCGCCGACCAGGTCTAAAATGCCGGGGTCATCGATGGATTCCATGATCGTCATTGTCTGTCATCCTCCTGTTTGACATCCGTGCCGTCGCGGATGCGACGGCGAAACAATTCGCGGTTGATCTCGGTGATCGTAACCACGGCGCGTTGCCACTGGCGATAGAGGTCGATCTGGGCTTGGACCCAGTCCGTCCAGTCCGCGGGGATGTGGTCAAGGTGGGTTCGGCCCTGAACCGTGGATGACAGGTAATGGTGCGGGTGACCAGGGCCGCCGCGGGCGCAATGACAGGATGTTTTGCCACATCGTGTGTGTTTGAAAACGACGGATCCCCGTAATCCCTGAGGGGTCCGCGGTAAGGCGGCAAATACACTCGCCCGATGGGCGAGTAAGTCGGTTGTGCTCAGACGACGCCAATCCGGATACTGATTGTTCATGGTCAGATTAATCCTCCTGGAAATAAATGTCAACCCTTGTGAGAAGATTGCTCCATTATTGTAGAGAGTTGGCGCCAATCTCGGATCACTGCAGGCGACCAGGGGGTGTCGGGCATTTTTCCCGGGGGACGGCGATCGGTCCAGGCTTCGGGCACCGCCCGCACACCTTGCGGGGTGTCAAGGGAATACAGACGTACGTCATTGACACGCCGAACCTGAAGAACGGGATAGGTCTGCCCCTGTAACGGATGAAATGGATGGGTTATCGTCACCGATCCCCAAGGGGTGTTGGGGACGGGTGCAATCTGCATGGACTGTTCCTGAAGTGGAGGATCGATTGCTCCAAGCGGCAGTTTATCGGCTCTTGCAGCCGATTTACGAGGCGAATTTTCTGAATGCATCGTATGGCTTTCGGCCGGGACGTAGTCCTCATGGAGCGCTCGAGGCCCTGGCGACGATTGTGATGACGCGACCCATCCAGTGGGTGTTTGAAGCGGACATCCGAGGATTCTTTGACCATCTGCAGCATGAATGGCTGATGCAGATGGTAGGCCAACGGATTGGTGACCCCGGGGTGCTCCGGCTGATTGCGAAATGGCTGCATGCACCGATTGTCGAACCGGACGGTCGTCGGTCCCGGCCTACGGAGGGCGCCCCTCAAGGGGGCCCCCTCAGTCCGCTACTGGGAAATATCTACCCCCACCATGCGTTAGACTTATGGTTCGCGATAGTGGTCCAACCGGCCTGCCGGGGAGAAGCGCATCTCATCCGCTTCGCGGATGATTTTGTCGTGCTGTTTGCTCGGAAGGATGATGCCGACCGTTTTGCGAACGACCTACCGACCCGATTGGGCAAGTTCGGGCTCGAATTGGCGGACGAGAAAACGCGGTTAATCCCGTTTGAGCGCATGGCGTGGCGAGTGGCCGACCAGCAAGGCAAACGCTCGGAGCAGTTCGACTTTCTAGGCTTTACGCACTTTGGTGCGCGCGGTCGAACCGGCCGGTGGACCCTGCAACGTCGCCCCACTGCCAAGAGTCGCCGCAAATTCCTGGTCCACGTCAAAAGCGAGCTGCATCGCTTGATGCATGCCGGAGTCAAAGCGCAGCAGGAGTACCTGTGGCAAGCCCTCCGAGGCTACTATGGATATTTTGGGTATCCCGGGTGTTGGGAAGCATTGCAAGGCGTGCGATGGCAGGTAGGATTCCTGTGGTATCATGCCCTGCGTCGGCGCAGTCAGAGGAGCCCTCAGAGCAAGCAGTGGTACTTCAGGCAGCGGTGGTTTTCGCTGCCCAACGCGAAGTTGCGTCCTCAGAGCACGTAGGCAAGAAAGTCGGGGAGCCGAATGCGGGAAATCCGCACGTTCGGTTCTGCAGGGGTTCGCGGCCCAAGAGAAACTCGCTATGACAGCCAAGCCTCGAGGCCGCGTTCTACCTACCCGCCCGGCCAGCATAGAGTTTTTCGCTGCCGGTGATGCCGCGAACACTTGCTCAGACTTTGGCCCATGACGCTCCGCGCACTCACGTCATGGATTCGTTATCGATTGCCCTTGAAGGCTTTAAGACTGTTTCATGGCGCACAAACCAAGTCTCAGTCGACGCGATAGCCCACCGACAAGGGCGGGCGCGGGGACGACGATGCTCGTCCTCAACCATAAAGCCTCCTGACCGATTGCCTTCTTGCACATTCCTGAGGAAAAGCCTCAGGACCCGACATCGGAAGAATTTTCGCGTAGTCCACTTGCGGCTAACTTCTGCCGAACTTTTCCCGCATATTTCGCACATTCCATATTGTATACAATTTTAAGTTGCGTATACTAAGATCACCGATAAAGGGGTTAGGAGGAATGTTTCGTGACCAGTAGCATTGAGTTAAACGGTATTAATGTCATCAGCGAAGAGGAACGAAAAGGCTCGGCGCGCAGCCTGTTTTGGCCGTGGTTTGCGTCAAACATTGGTGTCCTCGGCCTGAGTTATGGCGCTTTTCTTCTGGACTTTGGCGTATCATTTTGGCAAGCAACCATTGCCGGCTTGATTGGCATTGTTCTTTCGTTCTTGTTGGTTGGGTTTATCGCCGTGGCAGGTAAACGAGGTTCTACCCCCACAATGGTACTGAGCCGCGCCGCGTTTGGCGTCCGCAACAAAATCCCGCCAATCTTATCCTGGATTTTATGTGTCGGGTGGGAGACCGTCATCGCCGCACTGGCCGTCGAAGCAACGGCCACCGTGTTTGGTCGTCTCGGTTGGGGCAGTGGTGATGTCGTCAAAATTGTGGCTCTCATTGTAGTGGTGGCGTTGATTGTAGGCGGCGGTGTGATGGGCTTTAATGTGTTGATGAAGATTCAAAGCGTTATCACGGTGGTCACGGCCGTGTTGACGGTTGGATTCATCGTGTTGACCGTGCGGCGCATCGACTGGGCTACGGTGAACCACCTCAAAGGCGGTAGCATCGAAGCAATGATTGGCGGTCTCATTTTATTGATGACCGGATTTGGCATCGGATGGGTGAACACTGGTGCCGATTACTCGCGATATTTGCCCCGTAAAACCTCTTCTAGCTCGGTGATTGGCTGGACCACGTTGGGGGCTTCGGCCGGGCCCATCATCTTGTTAGTGTTTGGCCTCTTGTTAGCGGGTTCCAGCTCCAGCCTTAGCTCGGCTGTGGGTGCCAACCCCTTGGGTGCGCTGGCCGCCTTGTTGCCCACCTGGTTTTTGGTGCCTTATGTGGTGGTTGTCGTGCTGGGCCTGGTCGGCGCGGCCGACATGGACATCTACTCGTCCGGCCTTGCCTTGTTGACGGCTGGTCTTCGCATACCGCGCTATCTGGCCAGCAGCGTCGACGGTACGATCATGGTGATTGGTACGATTTACATTGTCTTTTTCTCTTCGCAAAACTTCCTTGGGCCCTTCGAAGGTTTCTTGATTACGGTTGGCGTACCGATCGCCGCCTGGTGCGGAGTGATGCTAGCCGACATTGCGCTTAGACACTTGCCTTACCGCGGTCAGGATCTCTTTAATCCCGGGGGCGTTTACGGAAGTATCAACTGGCTGGCGACGATTCTCGTCGTCTTGGGAACCCTCATCGGCCTGGGCATGGTCGTCAACAGTTCGGCTTCCTGGTTGAGCTGGCAGGGCTACTTGCTGGAACCCCTTGGTCTAGGCGGGAAAACCGGGGTCTGGGCGTCGGGCAACCTCGGCGTAATTGCGGCTCTCCTCATCGCCTTCGTGGGATGGCTTGTGTTTGGCCGATCCGTGGTCAGGCGTCAGGAAGCTGTCTCCTCAGAACCCGCTGCCTCGGCGAACACCATGGCCTCGCCGGGAGTTTAGTCCGCCATGACTACAAGTAGTTCCGGCATGAGGGGAGTATTCGCAGACCCCCAGTTCTTGAGCCCTAGCACAGAATATTGGCCGGCGGCGTACTGGTTTTGGCATCACATACCAGGGACAGATGAAATTGAAGAGCCGTTGCGAGATCTCTACCATGGTGGCTATCGCACTGTGTTGGTGCAGTGTCGGCTCGCTTTTCCCCACTCTCAATACCTGAGTGGCGAATTCCTGGACCGATTAGAGCAGGTAGCCAACGCCGCTGAGCGATTAAAGATGCAGTTAGGCATCTACGACGACTATAACTGGCAGAGCGGCATGGCGGGCGGGCGAACGGTGCACGGCCACGACGAATTGCGCGAACAGCACGTGTTTTGGACCACCCAGGCTGCTGGTTCGACCACCGATTTAGTGGTCAGCAATATTCAGGGCTCGGTAGCCCACCTGGGCCAAGCGGCCGTGCAATGGCAATATGAAGGCGGACGGGTAGAATGGACCGATTGGGTACTGATTGCTGCGCTGCTCTACCCAGTTGGGAACCCTGTCCCCTCTCGGGTACGGGATGTAACGTCACGCGCGGAAATCGTCTCATGGTCGGCACAACACTGTCGGGTGCGGATGTCGCTCTCGGAGGTTCCCACGGGTTACCAAGTTACCGTCTATGTGTCGGCGCGCAGTGCCACATCGCGCGTACCCAACTACCTTCTTAAGGAGACGGCCCAGCGCTATATCGAGGTGGACTATGAGCCCGTCCGCCAGCGCCTGGGCCGACACTTTGGCAAAACGGTGTCGTATTTTTTCTACGACCAGCCCCATCCTACTTTCTATGATTGGAACGAGCGGCACGGCAATCTTCAATCGAGCTTGCCCTGGTGCGAGGACCTTGTCAAGGCCTTGGAATCGGCAACGCGTTGTACCATCGGTCTCGTTTTGCTGGCTCTGGTCGAAAATTTGGGGCCCGACACGGCGATGTTGCGCGCACAGTCTTACGAGACGTTTGCCCAAATGACCTTGGATAGCTTCTTCGGCCCGCTGAAGACTTGGGCACTCCAACACGGGGTGGGCTTTACGGGCCACGAAGTACTAGGACACGTGGGGGGATGGTCGCTACACCATGCGTTTCCCCACGCGGACCTTAGGACTAACTTCGGGTGCGATTACTTTGGCATTGACACCTACCGCACCCTAACCGCTGTGGACGCCGAAGGAACGTCCCCGCAGCTTAGCGCCAAACTCGGCGATTCGGTCGGCCGCTCCCATGGACGCCGCGGGTGCATCGTCGAACAATACTTTATCAGTCCGTCACTGGACACGGCTCAATATATTGGACGCTGGGATTTAACGCTCGAGGCATTACGCTCTCAGACAATCCGCCATTATCTTGGTGGTGCCCGCCAACTGCTCTTTCACGCCTATTGCCAAACGCCCGGCACGGCCGACGACTTGACTCCATTAAAAAACCCCCGGTTCGATTTTGCTCCCGGGATTAATTTTGAACCCTGGTGGCGATTTCATGGTGCCTTTGCGAAAGAATCCGCTCGATTGTCAGCCTTTTTGCAAGGGGCGGAGCCGGTCACCGAAGTAGCGGTCCTGTTCCCGCTAAGAACCGCCTGGGCGGAAGGCCCCGAACATCCATACGGTACGCACCTTGGATATTGGGCCCGCTTTCTGGCCGAATGGGGTTATGGCTATCATCTCATCGATGAGCGCGATTTGATCGACGCTCAGATCACAGCGGGGCACATGCGCATTGGCTCTGGAGACTACCAGGCGCTGGTGCTGCCTGCCGTCACCACCTTGAAATCGCGGTCTAGTCTAAAGCCCATCGCGCGCTTTTTACAAGGCGGCGGTTTGGTTCTGGCAACGGGGCCCGTCCTTGCGTCCTACCAGGATGGGTACGGTGACGCCAGCCGGGACTGGTCGCAATTAGTCCGCTCACAACCCCGCCTGCAATGGCGACCAAGCCCTGCGGACCTTGACGACGCGTTCATGGCCGAGTTGAACGCCTTGCGCGAACAACGGCCCTACGCTCTAGCGAGCATCCCCAGCGGACTCTGGCAGCTGGTCGGTCGCGATCCAGGCGGCTGGCGCATGGCGCTCTTCAATGACCAAACGATACCGATCGAGGCCATCCTACGATTCCCCGTCCCGACATCATCGCTGTCCCTTTGGGATGTTGAGAGTGGTGAGACTGTTCACTTGGGAGTGAGCTCACGCCAAGTACGCTGGTCTCTTGATCCCATGGAGCTTATCTGTTTGCATGCTGCCGTCCCCGTGCTCAACACCCCGCCGCGAGATTCGATGAGACCATGGCAACGCGTCGGAATACAAGGCCGATTAGCCGCCGCCAGAACCCAAATGGTCTTGTCGACCTGGCATTTCAGCGCTGACGGTGGCTGGACATTCGTTCCGATCGACGTCACTCAACCGTGGGAGAGACAGGGGTACCCACATCTCTCCGGCATGGGTAGATACGTATGCGAGACCGCCCTTCCCGGAAGGGAGGGGTGGCTATACTTGCCCGAGGTCGGAACGGCGGCCACGGTCACAATTAACGGTGTGGTCGTTGGCCAACGGGGCTGGCGTCCTTATGTCTTTCATGTTCCAGCGCGGGTGGTAAAGGATGGACTCAACCAGGTGCAAGTCGATGTCTATAATACGGCGGCCAATGCCTATTACGCCCACACGCCTTATCAATTTGCCCAAACGGCAAGTGGACTCTATTCCACCCCCAAGTGGTTCTGGGGGCTGGGGCACCCCGACCCCCAGCCAATAAAATGGGAAGACGTGTAGCGAACCGCACAACATGTGGGTAACCATGCGTTATTGCACAGGGGATCTTGCATCCAAACGTACCCGAGGAGGTATTAAACGTGATGAGCGCAGCGGAACACGCACCGTGGCTGATAGTTATTGACATGCAGAACATTTTTGGCGATCCCGCAAGTGCCTGGTACACGCGGGGTTTTGAGGAGATTATCCCGACCATTCAGCGGCTTGCGGCGCTGTCCGAGCCGCGGGTGTGCTTCACCCGCTTTTTGGCTCCTGAAGAGCCGCAAGGTTCATGGAGCGCGTATTATGCGGAATGGCCAATGGCCCTCCAGGCACCCGAGAGCCCAGCCTATCAACTCACGGGTTCATTCCGGCTTGCGCCGGGTCTACGTATCGACGCCACTACATTTGGCAAATGGACCCCGGAGCTGGCTGCGCTTGTCCCCCCCGAGGCGCCCATCTGGTTGGCAGGCGTCAGCACGGACTGCTGTGTGTTGTCGACGGCCTTGGCAGCGGCGGATGATGGGCGCTACGTCAAGGTCGTGGCCGACGCGTGCGCCGGCGTTGATGAGGCCTCGCATGCCCGCGCGCTTGATGTGATGCGGCTATACCGACCACACATTGAAATCGTTCCTGCTCGCGAACTTTTGGCGCGATCTAGCCATGCCTAACATGCGAGAGCGCGCCATGGGCGCGCTCTATGGTCTGGCGATCGGGGATGCCTTGGGAATGCCGACCCAATCTCTTCCCCGCTCCTTAATTGTTTCGCAGTATGGCTCACGCATCAAGGACTTTTACCCTGCGCCACTTGACCATCCAATTGCCGCCGGACTGCCGCGAGGCCGGATCACCGATGACACCGAACAAGCGCTCTTGTTGGCCGAGCTGTTAATCGAAACGAGTGGGATTCCAGCCCCAAAGACCGTGGCGCAACGCCTCATCGCATGGGAAGAGGCGATGCGCCAACGGGGTTCGCACGATCTTCTAGGACCATCGACCGTCCGCGCCCTTACCGCCATTTTGCAGGGCGAGGATGTTGAACGGGCTGGACAATACGGCACGACCAACGGGGCTGCCATGCGCATTCCGCCGCTTGGCATTGCCACCCCGAGTCACAACCTGCTGCACTTGGTCGATCAAGTGGTGGCCCTTAGTTACGTGACCCATAACACCGGCCTAGCGCTGTCTGGGGCCGCGGCGGTGGCGGCCGCTATTAGTGCGGGGATTGAGGGGGCCAGCGTCGCAGAGGCGACGCGGCAAGCCATCCGGGCAGCCGAAATCGCTGCGGAGCGCGGCTTTTGGGTTGCCGGTGGCGATGTCGGCGCCCGGATTGAGTGGGCCGTGTCATTTCTTCCTAGGGCCGGTCATGCGGAGGATCCGGCCGACATCATCTACCGCCTCATCGGGACCAGTTTGGCCAGTCAAGAGTCGGTCCCCGCGGCATTTGCCGCATTGGCCCTACACCCGCATGATGCCTGGCAAGTTTGTCAATTTGCGGCCGCATTGGGCGGAGACACCGACACGATTTCGGCTATGGCAGGCGCCATCGGGGGAGCATGCCTCGGATTTCAAGCATTTCCGAGCTGGGCGCGCGACACCGTAGACGCAGTGAACAACCTAAAGCTGGAAAATCTAGCCGATGCCCTCCTTACTCTGCGCCAATCGTTGACGAAGGGTGGGTCGCGATGAGCTCTCCGCGACTGTTTCACCTAGGCAACGTTGTTGTAGACGTCATCCTGCGTGTCCCCCACCTGCCGATGTCAGGAGGCGACGTCCTAGGTTCGGCTGGGCTAGTCACTGCCGGCGGGGGCTTTAATGTCATGGCCGCAGGGCGCAGGCACGGGCTTGAGACCATTTATGGCGGCGTCATGGGTTCGGGTCCCTTTGCCGCCATCGCCCGCCGGTCCCTCCGCCAGGAAGGCATTGCGTGGACACAATTGGGTCGCCCACGGCAAGATACCGGGTTTGTGGTCTGCTTGATTGAGCCATCCGGAGAGCGGTCCTTCGCGACGTATTCCGGAGCTGAAGCGACGCTCACACTTCAACATCTCAAAACCTTAGCCATCGGCCCTTCGGACCTAGTTTACGTTTCCGGCTATAGCTTACTCTATGACTCCAATCGTCGATCTTTGCTGCAATGGCTTCCAACCCTTCCTGATGAAACCCGGGTGGTTTATGACCCTGGTCCGCTGACCGCCGATGTGCCCAATTCGGCACAAGCGTTTCTCTTAGCACGGGCTGACTGGATATCTTGCAATACCACGGAGGCTCGCGCGCTCACCGGACGTGCATCGGCGGCCGAGGCCGCTCCATATCTTATTGAGCTCATGCAGCGCGGACAAGCGATCGTGCGTGATGGACCGCATGGGTGCGTGGTGGGACAGAAAGATTCGCCGCCGATCCACATTCCGGGTATCCAGATTGACGGCGTGATCGACGCAACCGGGGCAGGCGATGCCTTTACCGGGGCCTTTCTTGCCGCCCTAGGCAGGGACTGCAAGCCCCGCGAGGCGGCTATATGGGCGAACGCCACGGCCGCGCTCTCGGTCACGCGACTCGGACCAGCCACGGCGCCGACATATGCCGAGGTGCGCCAGTGGCTCATTGAGCGTCAAGGACTCTAGGAGACTTTTCGTGGACATCCTCCTCGGGCTGAAGGCCGAGGCTTCCACCGCCGAGGCAACATGTGCCCTCCGGGCATTGAGCCCGTCGACTACGAGCGCGGTACTCTAGCCCCATAGACCGAACACGGCCCCACCACAGCTAAGACAGCGCGACTGGGCCGCCTGTGCCGGATACAACCGCTCGTGCCAGAACGACTCCGTACCTGCTGGAGCGTCTGTCGCCGAGCGTGAGCAACAAGCGAGGTAATAATGCCAGACTTAAATATACCCCTCTCGGATGACAGTTGACGAATTGGCGCAGAGCTAAGGCGCGCAAAAGTTTCCCGAAAATATCCCATTCCTACTGAACTGGGCACGGCCCTTTTTGTAGAGTCAAAGGGGACGAGGATCGTGCAACCCCTAGACATACGAGGAGGAGGTCATGGGAATGATTCAGCTAAACATTTCGGATGAGGATCGGCAAATCTTGGCCGTCGAGCGGTTCGAACACCCGCATCCGCGGGTGCAACGGAAAATGGAGGCGGTGTATTTGACCAGCATGGGCGTCTCGCGGCGCGAGGTGGCGCGCTTAGTACAGAGAACCGAGGGGACGGTCCGGTCGTCTGTGATCGCCTATCGGGATGGGGGTATCGAGGCGCTCCGCCAGTTCAACCCGCATCCTCACACGGCCGCGCTGGATGCCCAGACCGACACCTTACGTGCGGCCTTTAAGGCGCAGCCCCCCCACACCGTACAAGAAGCGGTCGACCGGATTGAGAAGTTGACCGGCGTCCGTCGGAGCGCCACGCAAGCCGGCCTCTGGCTAAAAAAACGGGTTTCGGCGGCGCAAAACCGGGCAAATCCCCGCGAAAGCCGACCCGGTCCGGCAGCGCGAATTTCTGGAGACCGAGCTGACGCCGGTCTTAGAGGAAGCCCAGGCGGGTCAGCGGCATGTGTTTTTCCTGGATGCCGCGCACTTCGTGTTGGGCGCGTGGCTTGGGTATCTCTGGTGTCTGAGCCGGATCCTGTTGCCGACGCCCTCCGGGCGTCAACGGTTTAAGGTCTTGGGCGCTCTCCATGCCATCACCCATGAAATCCTTACCGTCACCACCGACACCTATATCAATAGTCAGAGCGTGGTCGAGTTGTTTCACCCAAGTAGCTGCCCGCTTCACCGATCTTCCGATTACCGTCGTCTTGGATAATGCCCGCTACCAGCGCAATCACTTCGTCATGGCCGAGGCGGAACGCCTCGGGATTACCTTGCTTGGGCTGCCCACCTATTCCCCGAATCTCAATCTCATTGAATGGCTCTGGAAGTTTGTGAAATCCGAGTGTCTCCATGGGCGCTACTACGCCACGTTCGCCCCCTTTAAACAAGCCATCATCGACTGTTTGCAGGACCCCGAGGGCCGCCATAAAGCCAAACTCGCCACCCTGCTCACGCTAAAATTTCGGCTGTTTGACGCAGCGGCCTAACGAACCGGACCGCCGATCATCGGAGCGGCGATCGCCCGTGTATTGAGATAGAAGGGTGCCCTTGCGGGCACCGCAACCCCCACGGAACCCAGCGTGCGGATTTCCCGCACTGAGCTCTTCAACCGTGGTTTCACAGAATCGCGTGGCGTTGCAGCTCCTAAGAGGAGCGGAACACCTGAGGACGCTGGATCTCTGCCATTCGTTCCGGTCCCGTTGGCATGGCTGGGTATCTCCTTCCATTGCATGAAGGCCAGTATCCTCCCATTGTATGGAGCCCATGTTGCCTCAGAACGATTCCACAACTGCTGGCCGCTTCCCCATGTACGTGGCTTTCCCACGCGCGGAGTACTATCAGCCAGTCCGACTGCCGGTCAGCCATCACGAGGTCCTTGCTTTGCGAGGCTTGTTCCCCGTTATCCCGCCGTCGGCGGGAAACTGACCGGCTCTCCCTTGTTCCCAAAGAGCCCCTTGGGTGCATGCCGTAGGTACGAACCCCGGAAGCCTCCGCACTTCCCTCGCCAACACGGAAAGCGGGATACTGTCTTCTCCACAGAGGGATAAGATCGACGACTTCGACCACGTTCGATTTCGGGGCTAGTGGTCCTCTTGATTTGATTCCGGCCTACACCCTCCCTGTCTACGCTTCGCCGTGCAAGTTACCCCGCACGACGCGACTCGGTACCGGGCCGCTGGCTAGGCTTTACCCGGGCCGCCATTTCAGGCGGCATGTGCCCCTTGAGCTTTCAAGGCGCAACCCCCTCTGAACCGAGAATACCCCGCAGATCTGTGACAGGCGTGTTAGCCGAAGTGATGACAATTAGCGCGCCGAGAAGTCAGAGTACTGCATATTACCATGCTCCGGGGCAGCAGAACGCCGGAGTTCCATACAGGGCCGGGCGGGGCGGTCCCGGGAAAAGGCAGCGCAGGTTGTGAGACCAGAGTGGTCGCGCGACGTGGTGAGTAAAGTCGGGGCTAATGGACCAGTTCCTTTTGCGAAAGACCCCTCTGGCTCGAACCGAGAAAACCAGGTTGGCAAGCCTCTGCAGTTGGCCGTGGCGAGCGAGACCGATCATCGCTGGGCACGGTTGGGGATATTCCCCCACACAGCCCGAAAGCCGGATGCGAGAAAACTGCACGTCCGGATTGAGCGGTAGACGGAGGCAAGCTCTTAAGTGGGCGCCTCCTCCGAACCGATACCCTATTATCTCGATTCCTAAGTTCAAGAGTGGATGCGCGCCCCAGTTGCCCATCGTGGCGCCACAACAGATTACTGCCATGTGTCATGTGACGGACTTTGGAATGCCTCTACCAGAGCTGTCTTTGGCAGCTACTCCACTACGCCCAAGACCCATGCGTACCGATTGTAATGCACCCCACCACCTTGCGGCGAGAATTCATGGGCAACAGCCCCGCCCGCCATCAAGGTCGGATCCTTTGTCAAGGAAGCACACATTTAGCTCTCCAGTAAAGGACAATCCAAAGCCAATTTATTGATTTGTTCCATCACCTCGTCGGGAAAAGGTCGAGACTTGCGACCGGCCAAGTCAAAGTGAACGGCCTTTTGATCGAGTTCCGCGAGCAAGGCATCGTTCTGCGCCTCAACCATATGATGCCGCAACCGCAAAATCTTTGGGCCAAGCAACTGAACTTGCGACCATATTTGCACGGAAGTACCCGCTCGAATTTCCCGGAAATAGCGAATGTGCTGTTCTAGTGCTGCCATACCACACTGTCGTTCCAAGATATAGGATGCGTGGATCCCCCCAAGAGAGAACAGGGTCCATGTTGCCGCATCGAACAGGCTGGAATAGTATTGGACGTTCATATGCCCCATCGGGTCCATGTATTCGGGGGGAATGTAGCACTGCAGAACGAGAATACCCCGTTCCCCTAATTGGTAGCCCATAGTTTAATTGCCTCCCCGCTTGTCAATGACACGTCGAGCCTTAAACTCCGTACGCTCCAAAGTCCCTGGGTACAGGATTTGGACTTCCGCTCTGATGCCAAGCGCCGCTTTCAGTCGCTCCGCCAACTTCCGGTCCATCCCCTCAGGCCGACTAGGCTGCGATTCTACGAGAATCGTCAGTTGGTCAAGCGCTCCTTCGCGGTCCACAACCATCCGAAATTCATGGGACAATTCCGGAAACTCACCAAGCACCGTCTCAACTTGAGAGGGGTAGACGTTAGCTCCTCGCACCGTCACCATGTCATCCAACCGTCCGTAAATCCCCCGTGGGAGCCGCGGGTATGTGCGGCCGCATGGACATAACTCGTTCGTCCATCGTGTGAGGTCACCGCTGAACATGCGCACAATCGGCTGAGCGCGCCGAAAGACATGGGTGTACAACGGTGTGCCTTCGTGCCCGAACGGAACCTTCCGATGAGAGATCCCATCGACCACTTCGGTGTAGACGAGATCCTCCCAGAGATGCATCCCCGTACGATGTTCACACTCACTGTTCGACATCCAGGGTGTGGCCTCCGCCATGGACCCACTGTCGATGCAAATGCCACCGAACTGCTCTTCGATCAGCTTCTTCGTCGTAGGAATGCCGGCACCGGGCTCTCCCGAAAAGAACAGAATGCGAATGCCAAACTCGCGCGGATCGATGGCGCGGCGGCGGGCGCGTTCGGCGAGGTACACCGCGTACGAGGGGGTGCCATAAAAGGCGGTCGGTTTCAATGACCGCATCCAATCAATAGCTCGGTCCGTTTGGCCCTGCTGCCCGGCGCCAAAGGGAAAGGCCTGTGCACCCAGCCTTTCCACCCCGGCAAGGGCGCCCCACGCGCCGATATAAAGGCTAAATACCGATCCAATAAAGACCCGGTCCGTCGGCCGCAAGCCGAAGCTCCACATAACACGCGCATGACTGTCGGCCATAAAGTCCCAATCTTCTTTGGTCCACGCAAAAACAGTCGGCCGTCCGGTTGTTCCCGACGTGCCATGAATATGATAAATCTCGGACGGACTAACGCATAGGTTGCTACCGAAGGGAGGGTATTCTTCCTGGTCGCGCCGGAGATCCTCCTTGGTGGTGACCGGAAGACGTTCGAAGTCGTTCCACGTCTTGAGATCCCCCAACACGAACCCCGCATCGGTCCACTTCCGGCGATAAAAGGGCGAATGGTCCCAGACGTACATCACCTGCTGCTGTATCCGCTGCCAAATTAGTGCGCTTCGTTGTTCCGGGTCCATCGTCTCGATAGGATCCCACAGGGAATTCGACCCCGGAGACTGTGTTGTGCGAATTTTGTCCCCCATCCATGTCGCCTCCCTAGCCAGCTTGTCGATTCACATGCTGCCGAATAAACCCTGCAATCTCGTCGATGCCCGCGCCTAGGCGGAAAACACCTTCAACTCCCATGCCGTGCAATGCCGACTCGTCCTTTTCGGGAATCGTCCCACCCAGCACCACCAACACATCACTAAGCCCGCGCCGTTTCAATTCTTCCATTAATGCCGGCATCAGCCGCATGTGGGCGCCCGAGAGGAGACTGATACCAATGACGTCGACATCCTCTTGCACGGCCACTGCGACAATTTGCTCGGGTGTGAGCCGCATGCCTAGGTAGATAACCTCCATACCATGGTCGCGCAGCCCTTTCGCGAGCACTTTGACCCCCCGGTCATGGCCGTCCAACCCCAACTTCCCCAATAACACGCGAATTGGTCGCTCACTCACGATTGATGTACCTCCCTTACTGAACCAAGATTCAATAGACAGCGGGATCCCGATATTCTCCAAAGACCGTGCGGAAAACCCCCATCACTTCTCCTTCGGTAGCTCCGGCTTTCACCGCAGCGATAATTACCGGTAGAGCGTTGGTACCGTCACGGCCGCATTCGCGTACATCCTCGAGCAGTTGCCTGACCAAGGCCGAGTCCCGTGACACCACGAAATCCTGCACCCGCCGCTTTTGCTTGTCCTCCGTGGTGCTGTCAAATGTAAAGAACTCAAGCCCCTCATCCTCGGTCGACTCGGTCTCGGAAATAACGTTCTCGCCAACCCATGCCAGCTCTTTCGCATCGATTTTGCGCTGATAATCCATCGCAGCTTCGGCAATTTCGCGTTCAATGAACCCCGACTCGACGGCCACGAGCATCCCCTCGAGCATGCTGCCATCCCCCATTTCTTCCAGTCGTTGCAGGTATTGCCGCGCCTCTTCCTCAATTTGATCGGTCAGATGCTCGATGGCGAAAGATCCCCCCAACGCATCCACAATACTGGCAACGCCCGATTCGAGGCCGAGGATTTGCTGGGTGCGGATAGACATCCGCATCGCGTCTTCCGACGGAATGTCGTAGGCTTCGTCGTAGCCGCTGATATGAAGAGACTGTGTCCCACCGAACACGGCTGCCAGCGCCTGGAACGTGCCGCGGATAATGTTGTTCCTGGGTTCCTTTCGCGTAAGCGTCGATCCCAACGTTTGGGTGTGAAATCGTAACTGCAGCGCCTTATCGCCGGTCACCCGAAAGCGTTCTTTCAATAGTCGGGCCCAGAGTCGCCGCGCCGCCCGAAACTTCGCGACTTCCTCAAGAAAATCAAGATGACACCCAAAGAAGAACGAAATGTTCTGTAACCCAATATTGAGGTCAATGCCACGACCGCGAATGCCCTCGGCATACGCCAATCCCTGGCCCAGGGTAAACGCAACTTCCTGCACAGCGGTCGACCCGGCTTCGCGGGTGTGATATCCAGAGACATTGATTGCATTCCATTTCGGAACGTGCGTGGCGGTAAACTCAACGATGTCGAGGGCCAAACGGACCGAAGGGCGCGGTGGAAGGGCGAATGTTTTTTGTCCGTAGAATTCCTTGATGGCATCGTTTTGCGTCGTGCCGCGCAGTGCGCGCCATGGAATGGCGCGCTTTTCGGCTACTGCCAGAAACATGGGGAACAATACGCACGCCGGATGGTTAATCGTAAACGAGCAGCTAATTCGACTGAGGTCAATATTGTCCATTAAATCGTCCATGTCCTGCACGGTATCGATGGCGACACCCAATCGCCCGACTTCTCCCACAGCAAGAGGGTCTGTAGAATCGTAGCCGGTTAACGTGGGATGGTCGAAATCCGTGCTGAGGCCGGTCTGGCCTTGTCGGAGAAGATATTGATACCGTTGATTAGTCTCTTGAGCGGTCGAAAAACCGGCTATTTGACGAAAAGTCCAGAGCCGGCCCCGGTACATCGAAGGGTACACGCCACGTGTATAAGGAAACTCGCCGGGAACGCCAAGATCACGAACCGTCTTGGAGGTCCAGTCCTCGTCAGGTCCGTACAGTGCCTGCAACGGCGAGCCGGACACCGTTCGAAACGTTTCCCAGCGCTCTTTGTGCGCCTCTACAAACGGCTGATAGCGCCTTTCGAACCATTCCTGCTCAAGACGTTCCCACGTCTGTGCTGCTTGTTGCGTGTCACGCTGCTTCATGGTGCAGCCCTCCTTATTAGCTCCTGCGACGCCAGCATCTTTTGTGCACCAGCTAGAAGCGCCATCCCGGCCTCCCGCGGATCGCGCTGCCCCAACTCGACCTCCTTAAGTAACGTCTGGAACTGCGCATCCCTTATCGTGCTATCCAAAAGCTGAGTCCACCGCTGCTTGGCGAACATCACCGATCGGCGACGATTTCGCCATTGATGGCGGTGATGCCGGTCGGAGGAATCTCGCTCAGCCCCGAGCACCTTCAACTGCTCCCACAGTTGACCCACTCCCACGTCATCGAGTGCCACCGTAGACAAGATGCGGCCACGATTCCTCGCCTCATGGCCCAGCGCCCATCGGAGCCCCGCGATCGTCCGGTGAGATCCCGGACGATCGGCCATATTAACGACGATGAGGTCGGGAATTTCCAAAATTCCCGCCTTGATCGCCTGGATCTCATCCCCGAGGCCCGGGGCCGTTACCAGCACCACAATGTCAGCTAACTCCAGAATGTCGACCTGAGTTTGCCCGACACCAACAGTCTCAATGAAAATCCACGAGAATCCGGCGGCATCCATCACATCGGCCGCACTCAACGTCGACGCGGTCATCCCGGATTGGTCGCCCCGCGAGGCGAGACTCCGAACGAACACGTTTGTCTTTAAGACGGTACTCATCATCCGCAACCGATCGCCGAGGACGGCGCCGCCCGTCAGATGGCTGGTCGGGTCTACAGCTAGCACTCCCACATAGCCGTCCTCGTCAGTTACGTGCTCTAATAGCCGCCCCATGAGCGTGCTCTTGCCTACTCCCGGCCAGCCTGTGACGCCCACTGTCACAGCTTGGCCTAGCCGTCCACAGAGAGCAGGCCACAGGTCCCAAAAGGATTCTGGGTGATTTTCGACGAGGGTGAGGACCTTCGATATGCCCAGAAAGTCCCGCGTGGTAATCCGCTGTACATCGGCCTGCATTTGATTCTCCGCCATAACCCGTCTCCTTCGATCTTCGGCTCAGTCGCTCGCTTGGACTCGGCCGAACGACGACGTCCACAAAATGATGGCCCCAATCACGGCCAGCGCGGACGATATATAGAGAGCCAGATCCCAATTGCCTGAAGCCGTCACTAAAAATCCCGTGACCGCCGGCGCCACAATGCCCGCGATATTGCCCCATGTGTTCATCAAGCCTGAGGCCCCTCCCGGATTGTGGGGTGCATAGTCGATCGGCAGGGCCCAATACGGGGAGAAGCAGAATCCCATGAACCCCATGGAGACGGAAATCAGCGCCACGGCCATGCCAGGTCCGCCGACGCGAGCTCCCAAAACCGCAAACACCGCACTGCCGACTAGCCCAATGTAGATGAGCAGGCGCCGCGCACTGCCAGCCGTGCGCCCACGGGCTATCATCCCGTCAATAATCCAGCCGCCGACGTTCATCGTGACGAACGCAACGGCCCAGGGTATCGTCCCCACCAGGGCCAACGATCCGGTTGAAAAGTGACGCGCCTGCTCCAGATAGGTGGGAAGCCATGACAAGAACAGATACAAGGTGTAGAGCAGAAAGAAATACGAAATACACATGCCCCAGAGGGCCCAACTGCGAAACGGAGCCGAGCGCGCTTCAGCCTGGACTCGGGTATCGGGAGCATGAATCGCGGCCAGTTCGTCTGGCGTGACCGACCGATGATCCTCCGGCCGGCTGCGGCCGTACCACGACCAGGCTACTACCCAGAGTAGCCCGATAATCCCGTAGAAAACAAACACCATGCGCCAACCCCAGGCCGTGAGAATGGCTATGGTCAAGGGGGTTGCAATCAGGGGGCCCAACGCGATGGCAGACAGATTGAATCCGGTAGCGCGCGACCGATGCTTTTGCGGAACCCACTTGGCAGTCAGTTCAGTGTCAGCTGGGAAATTCATTGCTTCCCCCATCCCCATGCCAAACCGGGCCGCCGACATCAGGGGAATCGTCACCCCAAATGCCGACAGCATCGTGAAGATGGACCACCATGCCGCGCCGACGGCCAACGGCCGCTTGCCGCCGCCGCGGTCAGACCATAGTCCACCAGGGATTTGAAATATCGTATAGCCTAGAAAGAAAGCCGATAGGAACAGTCCCACTTGTGCATCTGTCCAATGGAAATTGCGCTCTAGAGTCGGGATAAGAAGGGAAATATTCACGCGATCGAAGTAAGTAATTAATGTCGAAAGAAAAATGAGGCCCATGATGATACCATAAATGGGCACTCGACGGTGGCGAATCACCTGCGATTCGGGATGAGACACCATTCTTTACCACTCCTTTGACCTATGGAGCGTCTTCGGGTTCACCTCCCGTCATGCGGCGCAATTGCTGTAATGTTTCGACTTGTGCATAGAGAAGGTGATCATTAACCCAACGCGACGCCAACTCGCCATTTCCTGCAGCCACTGCTTCGAAGATCTTGACATGTTGCTCGGTAAACCGGGCATTGACGTCCGGTTTGCTATACAACACCACCCTAATCGTTCGTACACTGTCTCTAAGGTACCCGGACACGATGCGCACCAACGCATCCAAAATGCTGTTGTGCGTGGCGTGCGAGATCGCCAAGTGGAACGCGGCGTCTTCCGCAATGAGTTCGTCAAGGTCTCGAGATCTTTGCAAAATATCCAGATGGCCCTTAATCTCAGCCAGATCGTCCGCCGTCCGATTAGCACAAGCCAGCATCGCCATGATGCCTTCCAAATGCCTGCGTGCTTCCAACACCTCTGTTAGTTTCGGATTCGAGAGCTGCAGCAACAGGCCTGCCATGTCCATGATGTTGGACAAATCGAAGGGCTGCACGATGGTACCGATTTTTGGTCGGGCCTCAACAATACCTAGAGCCTCTAATACCTTGACAGCCTGTCTTAGCGAATGCCGACTAACGCCTAGTTCCTCGGCCCATTCGCGCTCTGGAAGCAACCGGTCTCCGGGTTTCATCCGCCCGGCACGAATGTCCTCTGCAATGGAGGACAATACTCGTTCAGGAACGGAAAGCCCCTTGCGAATCGATTCCACCAGTACCCACCCCCAATATATTCGATTGGTTCAACCAAATCAACCAAATTAATAGCTTTTTCGTTTTCAGGATAGCAAAACAGAGACGCGTTTACGAAAATAGCCCGCGTTGCCAGTCCTGAACACGGCGGCCGGAGAGCAGGGTGGTCTATCAGGAGCCATAACAACGCTCGTGAAAAGCGTTGAATGGACTCCAAGGAGCCTGCGGCCCAAGAGGCAATCCGACCTTATCGACCGATCCTGGGCAGCTGGTGCATAACTCGGGTTTGTCAATCGGGCTCTGCTTTGCAAAACGGCACTTCTTACCAAACATGGCGGTGTCTGGCTCGCCAATCTCCCTTAGTTCTCGAATTTTTGCGATTTTATCAACTCGTATTTCGCACCCCTGGATGAAGGCCCGCGAGTGGTTGGTCCTGACGTGCTGGCGCGCCCATCATTCGGTCCGTTCTCACGCCGCCATCCAGAGTCTCACGCCGTCAAAAAAATTTGTGGGGGAGAGCCCTGGCCAAAGGATTTTCCCGGATCCCTGGCGAAGTAGGGGGTATGAACACACCACAAGACACCCAGCCACGGGCGCCCGAGGCGCCGGAGTTTTTGCAGGGGTACCGCATGGGGTTTGCCGTGGTCGCCGCGGATATGGCGGAGCGGATCGGGCTCGTGGACTATGTGAATGCCCATGTGGCCTGGGATCCGAAGCAATGTAAGGTCTCGCCGGGCCTGCGTCTCTTAGCCCTCATCATCGGTTGCTTGGTCGACCCCATGGCCTTGTACCGGCTCGAAGAATTTTACGCCGATTTGGATTGCGCCGTCTTGTTTGGCGCGGAGCGCCAACCCCACGATTTTCATGATGACGCGATCGGCCGCGCGCTACTGAAGTTGTTTGAGTCGCAGGTGGGGCAAACCTTTGCCGGACTAAGTCAGCAAGCGGTGGAACGGCTGGGCCTCCCGTCCCGGGACACCACGCATCTCGATACCACCACCGTGACGCTCTATGGTCAGTATCCCGGCCAAAATGACGGCAGTATTCCAACCTACGGCTACA
>JAKACZ010000061.1 GCA_021820965.1 Bacillota bacterium
ATTTTCCACAACCTGGGTGGTTCCATGACAAGCGGAATCCACGATTTTCATGGTCTTGTCATTCTAAACCCGCCACCCCACGCCGTCATTGGAGAGTTCTACTATCGCTGGAAAAGAAGCGCTATAGGCCGGCATTCACACCGTACTCATCGGGGATCGCGAGGCGGACATTTACGATCTCTTCATCGGGCCGCGTGCGCCTCATCAGCATCTCGTGGTCCGAGGCGCGTGGGATCGGAAACTCGAAAACCCGTCGGAACAGCATCTCTGGGCAGTGGCCGAAGCCGCCCCCGTCCGCGGAACGACCGTCGTCCCGGTGCCGCGCAAGCCCGGCCAGCCCGAGCGCGAGGCCACCTTGGAGTTACGGACCACCGTGGTGCAAGTTGCCCGACCGAGCCATCGCCGGGCGGACACGCCAGCCGCGCCGCCGCTCACGGTGGTTCTGGCGCGGGAGATCAATCCGCCGGACGGCCTCGCCCCGATTGACTGGTTACTGCTCACCACGCTGTCCGTGGAGACAGCCGACGATGCGGCCCGCATCGTCAGGTGGTTTATAGCTATCGTTGGCGCATCGAACGGCTCCACTTTACGCGCAAGAGTGGGGGCAGTCAGATCGAACGCTTGCAATTAGAGACGCGGGAGCGGTTGGAACGGGCCATCACCCTCTATACGATTGTGGCCTGGCGCATCCTGTGGATGACCTATCAAGTGCGAATCGACCCCGATCAATCGCCGACGGTGGCCTTTTCGGCGGACGAAATCGACGCCCTAGAGCGGATTGCCGCCGCACAGTCCCCGGCACGGCGGTCGGGGCAGCCCTTCACCCTCCGAGATGCCGTCCGCGCGATGGCCAAACTGGGCGGTTTTCTCGGCCGCAAGAGTGATGGCGAGCCGGGTGTCAAAACCTTGTGGCGGGGTTACCGACAACTACAGCTGATTTGTTGGGGGATCCAACTGGCCCGCCAGGCGCCCTAATTCTGCTACGGGAGATACCCGTTGCGTTCCGCAACGGGCCATTGGCATGCGCTCATATCCTCTGCGGTCCGAGAGAGCCGAGCGAAACGGAACTGAGATGATTCCCGCAACACCAAGGTGTGCCTGCGATGTTTCACATAATGTGGCATATTCTACCACTGTGGGTAAAGATTAGGCCGGTGACGAGGGCGCAAGGAGGGCGTGATCATGCCAAAGCCAGCCTTTATTTGGGAAGCGGGCGACGATGATTTGATCTTGACTGGGCACGGAGGCCTCGGGGTCGTGGGCCAACTGCTGAACACGCTGCCTTTGGGCGAACGCCTCAATGTTTCCCGCGTTCCGGGCGCGGAGCACCCGGATATTTCACATCGGGATGTGGCGGTGGCCTATCTGGGTCTGTTGGCGCAAGGGCAGAACGATTTCGATGCTATCGAAGCCTTCCGCGACGATCCGTTCTTTGCCCTCTCGCTCGGGCTCGCGCACGTACCGTCGAGTCCCACGCTGCGCCAACGCTTGGACCAAGCGTCCGCCGCGGAGGACCAAACCCAGTGGAATGCCACCATCCAAGCCAGCGTTGATCAGCTGCTGCGCCGCCACATCCACTGTGACCCGATCCAGATTGGAACCCAGGAGTTTGTGCCGGTCGATATCGATGTGTCCCCCTTCGATAACAGCAAGACCCACAAAGAAGGTGTCTCCCGGACCTATAAGGGCTCCGATGGCTATGCCCCGATTTTCGCCTACCTAGGCCACGAAGGCTATGCGCTGGCCGCGGACCTGCGCGAGGGCAAGCAACACAGCCAAAAGGGAACGCCGGAGTTCTTGACCACCTGCCTCGAGCGGGCCCACGCCATTCTGCCGGAGGCCCAGCTCCTGGTGCGGCTGGATTCCGGCAACGACGCGGCGGAGAATATCGATCGTGCGCGTGCGGAGCACGCGGACTTCCTCATCAAGCGCAATCTGCGCCAGGAATCGCCCGCCGCCTGGCTCGAGTTAGCCAAAGCCGAAGGCACAGCCGAAGGCACAGCCGAACACCCGCGCGAGGGCAAGACCATCTACCGGGGTACCACCTGGCGGACGCCCAAAGCCGGGCACGAGCCGGAACGGGTCGTCTACCAGGTCGTGGAACGCACCATCACAGCGGAGGGACAAATTCTCCTGATCCCGGAGGTGGAGGTCGCCACCTATTGGACCTCGCTGGGGGCCCCGGCGGAGGCGGTGCTCCCGTGGTATCCGGACCACGGGACGATGGAACAATACCATAGCGAGTACAAGACCGATCTGGATTTGGAGCGCCTGCCCTCCGGCAAGTTTGCCACCAACCAACTCATCTTGCAGCTGGCCTGCCTGGTGTTCAATGTGCTCCGCATTATCGGCCAGGCGGCGCTTGATGACCCCGCCGTGCCCTTGCGCCGCAAGGCCACCCGGCGCCGGCTCCGAACGGTCATCCATAACCTCATCACGTGCGCCGCGCAGCTGATCCGCCATGCGCGCCGAGTGCGACTACGATACATGCGTCGTAATCCGTGGGGACGGGTGCTGCAGCACCTCTATGCCACCTTCACCTGAGTTCCTTCCCCTGTCTATCGTTCGATAGGTTATCGCCAACTCTACCCGCTGCCGACGGCAGCGGCGCTTGACATGGCCTTGAGACCGTCTGCGGGTAGTAATCTCGCGAGACCCTGGTCCAAGTTATTCGGCGGACGGGAGCCGAGTCCACTCTGAGGAGTGCTTCTCTGGCAGATGCTGCCGATAATTGTCGTGTATTGCCAGATTAGGTGTGGACGTCACGGATTCAGGTAATAAATAAATTCGTCAATCCTAAGCGGGGCAATGATTTGAGGCACTATTTGAGCTTGGAAAGTTGAGTTCAATATTGACTTCCACCCAATCAATATCGTATCGTGGGTACGAAATACCATATGGTGGTTTTGGGTATTCGATTGTGCGCCCGGAACGTAGGCTGTTGATCCTAACCGATTTCACAATCATTGAGGGTCATTCTACGATAGCCTAATAGCACTGAGGCTGAATAACACCGCCCAGTTAGGAGGCATTCATGGTCATCGATGCCCATCAACATTTTTGGAATCTTCAGAAGGTAGCGTATCCATGGCTTGGACCTCGCTACGGTCCAATATACCGTAACTTCGAGCCATCCGATTTGGAGCCTCACCTGAGGGACAGTGGAGTTGATAAGACGATTCTCGTGCAGGCCATGAATTCCGACGAGGATACTGCCTATATGCTTGATATGGCCGATCGGTATAGTTGGATAGGGGCGGTCGTTGGGTGGATTCCACTTGATAATCCTGATTTAGCTGGGGCACGGCTCGAAGAGCTCATGAAGCATCCGCGATTCAAAGGCGTCAGACACTTAATTCACGAAGAACCCGACCCCGATTGGATTATCAGAGATGAAGTGATTGCAGGGTTATCGGTATTAGCCTCGTGTGGCCTTCCTTTTGACATGGTTGCGGTGTTCCCTCATCACTTGGGACACATTCCGAAACTGCTGGACCGAATTCCGGATCTGAAAATTGTCATCGACCATCTGGCGAAACCTCCTATTCGGTCAGGAGACATTGAGCTCTGGAAGGGATTGATGGCGGTCGCTGCGAGCTATCCGCAGGTCTATGCCAAGATTTCGGGGCTCAACACAGCGGCAGATCCCGTGACGTGGTCGGCACAGGATCTTCGGCCCTACGTGGATGCGGCCATGGACATTTTTGGTCCTCAACGTTTAATGTACGGGAGCGATTGGCCGGTTTTGAATTTAGCTGGCACGTACGAGAGGGTGTGGGCGGAGATGAACCACATTTTCAGTTACTACGGTGAGGGCGCGCGGAGCGCAATATTAGGCAAAACGGCAGAACAATTCTATGGCGTGTAAGGATTGTTAGAGAGGAAAGGATGGACCGATGGATATTCAGTCAACGTCACAAGTCGGCAAGAGTGGTCTTGTCGTTACCAAGCTTGGGCTAGGAACTGCCGCCCTTGGATACCTCTACCAACCAGTTGAGGAGGACGAGGCTGTCAATACCATCATGACTGCCTATAATCTTGGTATTCGTTGGTTTGATACTGCGCCCCTTTATGGTCAAGGTCGCGCGGAACTACGGCTAGGGATGGCGCTTAAATCATTGCCGCGGGAAGAGATCGTTATCGCGACCAAGGTGGGATATGTCATCCCGGAATCGGGTGAGATTGTCCCTCAAGACCAATTGCCCCGCGATTACAGCTACGACGGGGTCCTCTACTCCGTGGAACACAGCCTCCGTCGGTTGGGTTGCGATCGCGTTGATCTTCTGCAAATACACGATCCAGATGATCATTATGACGCGGCCATGCAAGGAACCTATAAAGCACTACGGAGACTGCGAGAGGAGGGGACCGTCCAGGCCATCGGAGTGGGCATGAATCAATCTGAGCTTCTCGTTGAGTTCGCTAAGCACGGAGAATTTGACAGCTTTTTACTGGCGGGCCGATACACACTGTTAGATCAATCTGCAGAGGACATGTTGCTTCCGATAGCGGCCGAGCAGCGGATTTCTATTTTGGTCGGCGGGCCTTTCAACAGCGGGATTCTCGCTGATCCGTGGGCCGAGCGACCCATGTTCAATTATCAAGAGGCTGGCCGGGATTGGGTGCTTCGAGCACAACGGTTGGGTACGTGGTGCCGGGAAGAGGGCATCCCTCTAAAGGCAGCCGCGTTGCAATTTCCGTTGAATCACCCAGCCGTATCGGGAGTCTTGGTGGGTGCGCGAAGCTCCAACGAGATCGAAGAAAACGTGGCAATGGCGCGATATCCAATTCCCGAAGAGTTTTGGGAGAGCGGGGCACGGCGTAGGCTGATTGGAAAAGCCAAACTATGAGGTTTAGACCGTACAGAATTTCCGAACTCATTGACACGACTGTAAATCCAACCGTATTATGAACGCATGAATTTATATTATGAAATGTGTAGTGATGACGTTAAGCGGACGCGGCAGGCTTAAAAAGTGAGGGAGGGATATCATGCGAATTGTGGATGTGAAGAGCTACTTGTTGCCCAAAACACCACCGCCTGTCACCTTTCGATGGCGCGCTGGGCTACCGGGATCGGACGATTTTGATGAGCCCATGGTGCTTCGGATCGTTACCGATGAAGGGGTTGATGGGTATAGCGAAATTCGACGGGGCCGAATTGGTCTGGATTTAGTGGAACGGCGTTTAAAGCACCTCTTGATCGGGGAAGACCCTTTGCTCAAGGAGGACTTGTGGAAGAAAATTTGGGAGTTAGATCGTATCGAAGAATTACCGATTTATGCGCTGGGGGCAGTGGACATCGCGTTATGGGATATTACAGCCAAAGTCGCCAATCTACCCCTGTATAAGCTCATGGGGGGCTATCGCAATGCGATCCCCGCGTATGCCAGTACAGTAACCTTTGGTTCTATTGACGAGTACTTGGCCGTTGCGGACCAGTGTTTGGAACTAGGTTACACAGCGATAAAGCTCCACGCGTGGGGCGATGCACGGCGTGACGCCCTCCTGGCGCGCGAGTTACGTCGACATGTTGGCGACCAAATTCCTTTGATGTATGATGGCTCAGCTGGATTTGACTTTCAAGATGCATTGTACTTAGGCAAGGCGCTCGAAGATGCGGGATTTATGTGGTACGAAGAGCCTATGAGAGAATTTAGCATCGCGTCCTACCAAAACCTAAAGACCAAGTTAGACATCCCGCTCCTTGTGGCGGAGACCTCCGATGGTTGCCATTTTAATTCGGCCGACTTTATTAAATTTCAAGCCGGCGACATCGTTCGTACCAGTACGGGCCTTAAAGGCGGGGTGACGGGTGCCATCCGCATTGCGCATCTGGCCGATGCTTTTCAGTTGCGCGCGGAGGTCCATGGCGGAGGGCTTCCCAACATACACGTGGCTTGCGCGATCCCTAACACAACCTACTATGAATCGTTGGTATTTGAAAATCCCGTAAAACGGGATCCTCTGGTCGATGCTAATGGGATGGTTTCGGCTCCCCAGAGTCCTGGCATCGGATGGACATGGGACAAGAGCGCATTAGAAGAGTCGGCTGCTATCATTGTGTAATTGGCCATCTCAGGGGCTTCCCTATGGGTCTAATCGCCTGCGGGGCGCGCCCCTAAGATACGTTTTCTGGAATCCGGTCCCACGATATGTCGTGCACGGATAGGCACGCTCTACCAAACAGGAGGTCGTTAAGCGTGACGGTTCGCATTACGGGTTTAGAGGTCAAAGATGTCAGATTTCCCACGTCGACCGCAAACGATGGATCGGATGCGATGAACCAAAATCCAGACCATTCGTTAGCCTATGCCGTAATCAACACGACGGATCCGTCGTTAAGCGGGTACGGAATCACCTTCACCATCGGAGAAGGCACTGACATTGTGACTCATGCGGTCCTGGCCTATGCGCCTCTTCTCATTGGGAAGACCTTAGAAGATCCGGTGACGGATATGGAGGTGTTTTGGTGTGACATCGTACGCTACAGTCCGCTTAGGTGGCTCGGTCCTGAAAAGGGTGTGGTTCACCTGGCGACGGCAGCCATTACTAACGCGCTCTGGGATGCATACGCCAAGATCGCGAAGAAACCCTTGTGGAAGCTGCTGGTCGACTTTCAACCAGAAGACCTTGTTCGCTTGATTGATTTTCACTATTTAGAGGACGTTATCACTCAAGATGAAGCCTTATCGATGCTCAGAGACAGAGCTCATGACAAGTCGACACGAGAGAGCGAGTTGCAATCTCTCGGCTATCCATCTTATACCACGTCGGCGGGCTGGATCGGATACCCGGATGAGAAGCTTCGCCGAATAATTCGGGAAAAATGTGAGCTAGGGTGGCAGGCATTTAAAATCAAGGTTGGCCGGAATCTTGACGACGACATACGGCGTGCCGCGATTGTGCGCGAGGTAGCCGGCGATACGGTGGATCTTATGCTGGACGCCAATCAGGTGTGGAATGTGCCTGAGGCTATCGAAAGCATGAAGCATCTCGCTGAGTTCAATCCTTTATGGATTGAGGAACCCACAAGCCCTGATGACATCCTTGGCCATGAATTCATTGCTCGTCACATTGCCCCGGTCGGGGTCGCGACGGGAGAACACTGTCATAACCGCGTCATGTTCAAGCAGTTTTTTCAACGCCGTGCAATTGACTATTGCCAACTGGATGCCTGTCGGCTTGGCGGCATTAACGAAGCGCTCGCAGTCTTGCTTCTGGCAGCCAAGTTTGACGTGCCGGTTTGTCCCCATGCGGGCGCGTTGGGGCTGCGGGAAGTACAGCAGCATCTCTCCATCATGGATTACGTCGCGGTCAGCGCATCGTTGAAAGGCCGTCGACTCGAATACGCCGACAGCTTTAACGACGCATTCGTAACGCCGGCAAGAGTTGTCAATGGACATTATCAACTCCCGGATGTTCCCGGCATGGGCGTCGAGTTGCAACCTAGTGCCTATGAAACGTACGAGTTTCCCAATGGTACGTATTGGAACAGGAAATGGGTTGGAAAAGTTTGACTTATTGACGTCGAGTTTATAATATGAAATTGCCATTCCATCATGTGAGGAGATTCTATGAAAGACAAGGCGATTCCCAGCGGGGCACAGGCTGTAGAACGAGCTCTTAGCATTTTGGAGTATGTGGCCCTCGCGAATAAGCCAGCTACCGTAGATGAAATCGCTGAAAATACGCGTTTGCACCGGAACACTGCGTATCGACTCATCAGGGCTCTGGCCGCGCGGGATTATCTCGATGTAGAGGATGGAACCTACAGTCTCGGTCCCATGGCGATTGTCCTTGGGCAGTCGACGAGCCGTGACAAAGTGCTTTTGCGCATGTGTGAACCACATCTTCAGGAGCTGTGTGAAACAATTGGCGAGGTGGTGAATCTTGGGTTACTAAGACAATGGGAAATTTTCTATTTAGGGAGGTGGGAGCCGAGCGAGCCAACGCCGGGAATATACGTGCGCACTGGGCAAAGAGCTCCTCTATATGCTTCTGCTTTAGGAAAAATGATGCTTGCGTCCATGTCTCTGCGGGATCGAGAAGCGTATTACTCCAAGTGTCAGCTGATTCGATATACCCGGCATACCATAACCAACCTCGATCAGTTGCGGGCTATCGTCGCGATGGTGGAGGAGCGGGGTTATGGGGAGGATGTCGAGGAGATATCTGAAGGGGTTCGCTGTATAGCTAAACCCATTGTTGCCAACAAGGAAGTGGTTGGCGTTGCCAGCATATCAATTCCCACGGTCCGGTTTTCGGAAGAGAAGAAGTCTCGGCATCTGAAAGAGCTGGAGAAGGCGGTAGCGCGTATTGGCCAGGAACTGAGTTTGCCGAGGCTTGTGGCGCCGTAGCATTGCAATACGTTATCTGCCAACGACATGATGTCCGAAAGGCCAGACAAGAAAGGAGACAAGTTGTGAGCAAAGTCAGAATAGGGCTGATGACGGGAATAGTATCGGCCGTTATGATGATTCTGGCGGGATGTGGGGCGGGAACCACCGGTTCCACCACGGCAACGTCATCATCAGGTCCACTTACCGTTTGGATTGACGCGCCCAGAGTTTCAGCTGTTAAAGCCTTCGAAAAGGCGTATCCCAACATTCCCATAAAGGTAAACATGATCAGTACCACGGTTACCAATTCGCAACTCGAATCTCAAATTCGGCTCTTCAACCAAAGTGGTAAAGGTTGGCCCGATATTTTGTGGTTTTCAGCGTTGTCGAATATCGCTTGGGCTGCCAGCCCGTCCGTCAACTACGCTGCCAACTTAACGAATCTGGTGCCGAAGTCTCTGGTCAATGGGTATAATCGGGATGCCATTGCGGCGTGCCAAATAAATGGCCAGTTGCGCTGCTTAAGGAATGACTATGCGCCAGACGTATTATGGTATAACGCCAAACTATTTCAACAATGGGGATATAAGCCGCCGACAACATGGCCCCAGTACGAGAAACTCGGACTAGAAATCGCCAAGCAGCACCCGGGGTATTACGTGGGTTCTGTGGGTTCGAACGTCTATGATATGTTTCTTTGGAACAGTGCGTGCCCTGCCGGTACAACGTTGGGTCCAAATAACACGACCAAAATTGATCTGCAAAGCCCGAATTGTACACGCATGGTGAACGTATTAGACCCGTTAATTTCAGCCGGGGTATTAACGAAGGATGCATTATTTAGCACGCAGATGAACGCGATTGGCTCAAAAGTTGTGATGACCCCAGGGCCAACCTGGTTTGGCGTTTATGAGTTTCAAGACTCTTGGCACGTGCCGCCAGGTGAGATAACTGCTGCTCCACCCCTGACCTGGCCGGGGCAAAACCTCACGGGGGATTTTGGCGGCGGGTTGTGGGTGATGTCGTCCCACATAAAAGGAAAACTGCAGAAGGACGCGCTTAAATTCCTTGAATTCGTCGCTACCAGCCCCAAGAACCAGGTGGACTTTGCCCCAACATTTCCTGCGTACGGACCTGATGAGCAACCGTGGCTTCAGAGGAACGTTATCAATTCCAAGTACTTCGCTGATCCTGCGTCTATCGTCAACGCCTTTAAGAAGTCGGTGTCGATGGTTTGGCCCGGTCGCCCGTATCTACTCTTCAGCCCTGATGCGATATGGAACACCACCGTTGCGCCGGCCTTGGACCGGGGGGAAACTCTTGCGCAAGTTTGGCCAACCTATCAGAAGGCGCTCGTTAATTACGCGCAGGAAGATGGGTATCACGTGAGCACCAAGTGATTTAGTCGACTCAGGCCGAAGGAGAGAGGGGTATCCCTCGTCGGAGGCGGTTCCTCTCCCTTCGGTGTCTTATCACGGGATGGATACCCGTGGGTTGCACGAAAGCGGGATCGGAGGGGCGCCTAACATGGTAAGTACGACCAAATCTGCTGCACCGCAATCGGGAAACAAGTTTGTCATAAAACCGCGCTCCAATACCAGGCTTAAAATGCCGAAAGAGTCTTTGCTCCTCTTCCTGCCCTTTGTGGCGCTCTTATTGGTGGCGGGCATTATTCCGGCTCTGTATGCCATAGTCGAGAGCTTCAAATCTCCAGTCAGTGGTGGATTCGCTGGATTTACAAACTACGCGACCGTGGCTAGCAACTTCAGCTTCCTGTCGTCGTTTGAAGACGTCGGTTCGTTACTCCTGGTATGGCTTCCGATTTTAGTTGTCGGGGTGACATGTCTGGCACTCCTAATTGATGCGACCAGGAATTGGTTTGGGCGCTTAATGATGTTTTTCTATTATATTCCTAGTGCCTTGGTAGGTATTGCGAACTTTATGTTATGGATGTTGCTGATCGACCCGGCAGTAAGCCCTGTAAAGTTTTTGCTGCATGGCTTTGGAGTGACAAACCTAAACCAAATTCTTGCACGCCAATGGAGTGTCATCTTAGTTTTGGCCCTCATGCTCTTTTTTGAAGGAGCAGGGTCGTGGCTACTTATTGTCTACGGTGGTCTAAATTCCATTTCCGATGAAATTATGGAAGCTGCGCGTATTGATGGATGCGATGGCTGGAAGATGATTCGATACATTAAGCTACCGCTAATTGCTCCGTGGATAGGATATCTTGCGCTAATGAACTTTGCGTATGGTCTGCAACTCGTTCTGGAACCTCAATTGCTCAGCATTATTGGACAGGGACTCATTTCCCCGCAGTGGTCACCGAACCAACTCAGTTATACATTCGCGTATTCGATCGGAAACATTGGTGCCGCTGCCGCGCTGTCCATCATCATGTTGCTCGTAACGCTTGGCCTCGCCGTCATCGTTGTCACACGAACAGGAATTTTGGAAAAGTCCTAGGGGGAAAACGTAGTCATGGAGCGAACTTCTACTACCCGCCCAGTCACCAAAGAAAACCAGGCGTATAAGGACAGCAGTTGGGCAAACGGACGTACTATCAGGCCGGGCACTATTGTAAAGACGATCATCATGGTCGTGATTGCCATAGGGTTTGTGTATCCCATTTTAGCGTTGCTGCTGGCTCCAACCCATAGTCAAGCTGGGGTAGGCGGTGTGGCCATTGGAACATGGGCCAACGTGCAATATGCGTGGGGCCAAATTATGGCCTTTGATAATGGCATCTTCCTTGCGTGGATTGGAAATACCGTCTTTATGGTGGGACTTGGGACCATTTTGGCAATTTTAGTCTGTATCCCGACGGGATACGCGTTGGCCAGGCTGAAATTTCGTGGAAGGATGACCCTGCTCATTGTCACATTGTTAATGATGGTGATGCCCAATACGGTGCTGGTTATCCCTATTTTTTTAGAAGTCAGTGCAGTCAGTCTCATCAATTCCTATTGGCCAGTGATATTAATCTTCGCCTTTTATCCGTTTGGGGTGTACCTCTCCTACATTCATTATAAAAACACCTTGCCGATAGAGCTCATTGAGGCTGCACGAATAGATGGGCTGAATGAGGTCGGGATTTTTGGACGCGTTGCCTTGCCTTTGTCGAAGCAGGCCGTCGCACTGGTTGGCTTCTTTTCCTTCGTGGCCGGCTGGACGAACTTTTTTCTCCCGTGGGTGCTTATCCCGCAAACCCAAAAGGCTCCTCTACCGGTGGGCCTCATGCAATTGATTTCTACGAGTCAATTGTTTAATGAAGAGGCGGGCCTCAATGTAAAATTGTATATGCCGGAACTCGCTCTGGCAGCTGTCATAACGACACTGCCGATTTTGATTGTCTCGGTGGTCGCCCAAAGCTATTTGAAACGAGGAGCCATAATGGGGGCAGTCAAAGGCTAGAGAAAGAACGGCGGGGAGGAAAGGTCAGAAATGGACAGGTATGGGAGTGTAATCCGCTTAAGATCAGATAAGGTCGAAGAGTATATCGCGCTCCACCGAAACGTTTGGGACGGCGTCCAGGACGTGATTCGACAATGCAATATAAAAAATTATTCGATCTTCTATAAGGGTGGCTGGCTATTTTCATACTTCGAATATCACGGCACGGACTTTAAAAGGGATATGGCAAAAATGGCGAGTGATCGTCTGACTCAGGAGTGGTGGGCACTTTGCGAGCCCTGCCAGGAGCCCTTAGCCGGCAGATCCCCTGGTGAATGGTGGGCATCGATGTCAGAGATTTACCATCAGGATTAAGCATTTCCGGCAAGCACAGAGAGCAATCATCAAAGGAGAGACAAGTAATTATGCGTATTCAGAATAAGGTTTGTGTGATCACGGGAGGATCTTCCGGAATCGGCGAAGCATCGGCTCGATTGTTTGCCAAGGAGGGGGCTAAAATCGCTATCGTCGATGTGGACAGCGTCAACGGCGAGCGGCTGGTGGGCGAGCTCAAGGCGGACCGCTCTGATGCCATCTTTGTTGAGGCGGACGTGTCGGATGAGGAGGCTGCCGAGCGCGCTTTAACTGACATCGTCAAGCACTTTGGCACACTTGATGTGGTACTCAATAATGCCGGTGTCAGCGCGGTCGGCGATGTGGTGGACTGCGCCGTCGAGGATTGGGACCGAGTCATGCGCGTCAACGTTC
This sequence comes from Bacillota bacterium, assembly GCA_021820965.1. Taxonomy (GTDB): domain Bacteria; phylum Bacillota; class Sulfobacillia; order Sulfobacillales; family Sulfobacillaceae; genus Sulfobacillus_B. Next base: position 12,504 of record JAKACZ010000061.1, read on the forward strand.
GCGGCATCTACCTCATCAGCCATTACGCCGTGCCGATTATGCGACGGCAGGGATACGGCACCATTATCAACATGTCGTCGACCATCGCCGTCATTGGTCTTCAAAGTCGTGCGGTCTACGCGGCCAGCAAAGGCGCCGTACTTGCTTTGACCCGCGCGATGGCGGCCGACCATTCCCACGAGAACATCCGGGTCTGTGCGCTTTTGCCAGGTACCGTCTATACGCCATTTGTTGAGGGCTACCTTCAAAAGAATTATGCGGATAACGTGGAACAGGCGGTGGAGAACCTTAAGAATCGGCAGCTCAATAATGAGTTAATGACGGCGGAGGACGTGGCGTTTGCAGCTCTGTACCTCGCCTCCGACGAAGCACGGTTTGCATTGGGGACAGCGTTAATCATCGACGGGGGAGTGTCAGCGGCCAAAGTGTTTTAGATGCGACGAGAGAGAGGGGGTCACACGTGAAACTGGCAACAGGTCTAGTCAGTGGGCAGGAGGAACTGCTATACATAACCTCTTTGGGCGCACTTCGGGTGAACCTATGGGCGGAACGATACGGCCGATCGCATGACAAATGGACGATCCAGACAGTACTCAGCCAAGGCTCATTGGCACTGGAGACGTTGGCCGTATGGGAGGAAAAAAGCCGTCAAGACGGCATGCAGCCAACCGAGGATTATTTTTTGTTGGCCCCGGTTCGCCGTCCCGGGAAGATTATTTGCGTGGGTCTTAACTATCGTCCCCACGTCCAGGAGTCGAACTTTGAGGTTCCCGCCCACCCGGTTCTATTTAATAAATTTCCCAACGCGGTGGTCGGCCAGAGGGCCACTGTAGCGGTTCCGGACGATGCCCATCAATTGGATTACGAAGCCGAGCTGGTCATGGTCATGGGACAGTCTTGTACCCGTGTTTCCGAAGATCATGCGCTGGATTACGTGCTCGGCTACTGTAACGGCAAGGACATTTCCGCTCGCGATTTGCAGTTCCGTACCAACCAATGGCTTCTCGGGAAAGCGGCCGACGGCTTTGGGCCGATCGGCCCGTACTTGGTGACTAGAGACGAGATTCAAAACCCGGACACTCTGGAAATTGTCGGCAAGCGAAACGGCGTTGAGGTTCAACATTCCAACACCCGGGAAATGATTTTCTCCTGCCGTTACCTCATTAGCTACATTTCGCACTATATCACGTTGGAGCCGGGCGACGTGATTTTTACTGGGACGCCCGAGGGTGTAATTTTGGGCCAACCAGAAGAGTTGCAGCACTGGTTGTCCAAAGGTGACCGGCTGTCGGTAGCTGTCGAGGGTTTGAGCGAACTCGAGACCTACATCGGATAATGGGCTCGACGAAGTCGGGGTAAAAGGGGGGGATCTGCTGTGAAAAAAGTGCGCTTGTTTGCGACCTGCCTTGTCGATGCGTTTCGCCCCGCGGTCGCCATATCCGCCTTCCACGTGTTGGAGGACCAAGGGGTCCACGTGGATTTCCCGCTTGAACAAACATGCTGCGGCCAGTTCGCATTCAATGCCGGCCATCATCACGAGGCGGCGCTGCTGGCGCAGCATTTCCTTGAGGTGTTCCAAAATGAAGACAGTGACATCGTCGCTCTTTCTGGATCGTGCGCCGCGATGGTGGTACACGAATATCCGCGGTTAGTCCATGATGACGTGCTCGCGCAGGGCGGCCTGCCATCTGAGGCGAAAGATTGGGAGCATCGCGCGATAAAGGTTTCGGAACGGGTAGTGGAGCTGAGCCAGTGGCTTAGCGGACGGATTGATGAGGCGCCGGGCGGTCCTTCGTCGGTGATGGCGCTCCATCAGGGATGCCACATGAGACGGGTGCTGAAGGCGAATGCTGAGCCCCGCGAGGTCCTTCAAAAAAGCGGAATTGGCATCATGGAACTAGATGACGCGGATCAGTGTTGTGGATTCGGCGGAACCTACAGCATGACCGAGTGGCCCGTTTCTACGGCCCTTGCGGACGCCAAGATTAGGGCGCTGATGAAGGCTCAGGAGCAAGGGGCGTCAGCCTTAACCAGTGCCGATCTGGGCTGTTTGCTTCATCTCGAGGGCCGGCTGTCCCGGTTGAAGAAAGCATTCCCCGTTTTACATTTGGCGGAAGTCCTGGACCGGGCCAACCCAAGGCCAGGCGTTGGAGAAAGGGGAGTCAACGATGGCGGGTATACTGCCGAGTGACGCACGCCCTTGGGCAGAGCGCCGGGACGCTGGGCTTAGCGATACCACCATGCGAAACACCATCGGCGTTGTCGCCAGACGGCTGAGCTCTGGACAGCGCCGGGTTTTCAGAGGCTATGGGGAGGCGGAGCAGGCGCGCCAATTCGCGGTCCGGGCAAAACGCCGCGCCATCCAAAGTCTCGACCAGCTCATTCCGCAGGTCCGGGCCAAAATCGAAAGCCACGGCGGCAGGACGTATCTCGCAGCGGATGCGCACCAAGCCGTCCGTCTGGTCGCCGAGATTGCCACGGCTAACAATGTTCGGGTGGCCATCAAAACCAAGTCCATGCTGAGCGAAGAAATTGAATTGAACCGAGGACTCGGGAAGGCCGGCATTACCGTGGTTGAGACCGACCTCGGGGAGTACATCATTCAGAGGGCTCACGAAACCCCATCTCATATCTTGGCTCCGGCCGCGCACAAGAACCGGTCCCAGATTAAATCGCTGCTGGACGAAGACGCCCGCCAGGCAGGGATGGATACCCCTCAAAGTGAGGATCCAGCCGATCTGACGCGATTTGCGCGGTGGCGTCTTCGCCGGGAGTTTTTGTCCGCGGATATGGGAATCACTGGGGGCAATTTCTTGGTGGCGGAAACCGGCACCGTAGTTCTCATCACTAACGAGGGCAATGCGGACATGGTGACGTCGCTGCCGCCCCTCCTAATCTCCATTGTGGGCGTAGAAAAAGTGGTAGAAACGTGGGACGATCTCACTTACTTAATCCAGCAGCCGGCATTGAACGGGATTGGACAGCGTTTATCATCCTATACCACCTTCATCTCGGGGCCGCGTCAGGAGGGCATGGCGGAAGGGCCGGCCACATGGCATGTAGTGCTGGTCGACAACGGGCGGACCCAAATCCAAGGCACCCCTTTCGAGGATGTCCTCTCCTGCATTCGCTGTGGGGCCTGCCTCAACGTATGTCCGGTATTTCGACAGGTGGGCGGTCATGCCTATGGCGGAGTCTATTCGGGACCCATTGGTGTTGTGGAGACGCCTCTGTTAACCGACTTTCACGTGTTGCCGGAGTTGCCGTCGGTCGCTTGTACTGTGTGCCACGCCTGTGGGGAAGCTTGTCCCATGGAGATTGACCTTCCGGGCCATATCCTTCGGCTCCGCAAAGAAAAGGTCGCCCGAAGACTCGACCAAAGTTCGGTCCGGTGGAGTTATCGGGTCTGGAGCAGAACGTGGTCGACGTCGGCGGGGTATCGGCGATCCTTGCGCCTCGGCCGGATCGCCCAAAAACTGTACCTGAAGCAAGGAAAGCTCAAAAACGCGCCGGGACTGCCGCAGGGCTGGTTTAAGAGCCGTGATATGCCTCCCATTGCCGCGGAAACATTTCATGAATGGTGGCAGCGAACGCGAGGGAAAGACGGCAATGGATGAGAGAAATAAGGAGCAGCGTCTCTTGGTGGACGAATTTGAGACCCGCTGGACGGCTGCCGGAGGACACATCTTCGAAGCTGATGGCGACGACGGACTGGTTCAGGCCATCGTAGAGGCGTGGGATGCCCTGGTCGGCACTGCCGACGAAAACAAACCCTGTTCCGTGGTGTATTGGGTCAATGAGGATGTGCGAAACCTCCCGTGGGGTGAGATTTTTCCGCGCATCGGGCCGATTGTGGCCTATCCGTGGGATCCCAAAGGCGACATGCGAGCCCTTACGAGCAACGCGGCCATGGGTATCACCGGATGCGCCTGGGCGGTCGCCGAAACCGGTACGGTAGCTTTGATTGCCGCTCCGGAAACGGGACTTTTGCCGTCCATTTTACCATCAGCACATCTCGTGCTGATCAATCGTAGGCAGATCGTGAGGACCGTCAGGGATGGGCTACGGTCATTGTCCCTCACCGCACTGCCACCAATCCTGAAACTGGTGACCGGGCCCAGCATGACCGCGGACATCGAAGGGGAATTGGTCATCGGGGTCCATGGTCCAGCCAGGGTGGGAGCCCTCTTGTACGAACTCCCTCCGTCAACATAACTGCCAGACAACCGAGTGCTGTGTCCCCTTGTTGGATATGACTCAAACGTAAGTTTTTACAAGGAGGAAAAATCAGATGGCAAGTGTAGCCTTGCGGCATGTGAGCAAACGGTTTGGCGGTGTTTCTGCCGTAAACGACGTCAATTTGGAAATCGACGACCAAGAGTTCTTAGTCTTGCTAGGACCATCAGGATGTGGGAAAACAACGACCCTGCGCATGGTGGCCGGGTTGGAAGAGATGAGCGAGGGGGCCATCCTGATTGGAGACCGCGACGTGAGCGAGTTGCCGCCCAAGGATAGGGATATTGCCATGGTGTTTCAAAACTATGCGTTGTACCCGCATATGACGGTGGCAGACAATATGGCTTTTGGATTAAAGCTGCGCCGCATCTCAAAGACCGAAATCGACCGCCGAGTGAACGAGGCAGCCGAGATTCTTGGCCTCGAAGATTATCTCTCAAGGCGTCCGAAAGAGTTATCGGGTGGACAACGTCAACGTGTTGCGCTGGGTCGCGCCATCGTCCGCGAGCCCAAGGCGTTTCTCATGGACGAGCCTCTCTCTAATCTCGATGCTAAATTAAGGACACAAACACGAGTGGAACTTAAGCGGCTTCACCAGCGCCTTGGCGCCACGATTTTGTACGTGACCCACGACCAGACTGAGGCGATGACCATGGGCACCCGCATTGTGGTGATGAGGGACGGTGTTGTGCAGCAAGTGGATACGCCGGAGGGGATTTATCATCGTCCAGCCAACAAGTTCGTGGCCGCCTTTGTCGGTACGCCTGCGATGAATCTCTTTGATGTGACGCTGGTTCGTGATGGAAAAGCTTTACACGCCCACATCGACGGGCAGTCTATTGAACTCCCGCCGGATCTCCGACAGGCAGTCGGATCCTTACAGGAGGGACATACGGTGACCTTAGGACTGAGGCCCGAGGATCTTGTGTTCGGGCCGCTGCACGCGTCTTCCGACCCCCTACGGCTGTCGGGAACGGTCCGCCTGGTTGAGCCCTTGGGGCATGAAAACATTGTTCACTGCGATGTTGGCGGGTTTCTCATCATTGCCCGGACGACCAATGAATGGGCCGGTCGAATTGGTGATCGGGTGACGACGAACTTCAGCGGCGGACGACTCTACGCCTTCGATCCATCAACAGAAAAGTCGCTACTGCATTCGGGTCGCATCGCCTAAAACTGAGGCGCCTTAGGGTTTTTAGGTCTTTTGGAGTGTCAGTTACCGGGACTGTCTAAAATTAGAACCTCTGGATAGTGCGACAAAACCGCCGGATTAGCCGAGTGGAGATTCAAAGGTTTCAGGAGGAGAGCGGTCGCGGGATGGTTTGTACGGCGTCAAAAGGCGGAAAATTTACCCGTTCGAACACAGCATCCACAAATCAAGCAGAGAATCCTCGACGAGCCCGCGTCTCACCGGCATCCGCCAGGGAGCGGTCTGGCGTTGGTTGCGGCGGCGCTCCCGGACGTGCCTATATAGGCTGTAGTTGCCAACAACCGTATCTTTGCCATTTCAGGAGGTCTATCGGCTTGGCGACCGAGGGGCCTTATGGCGAAATCAATGAATTTCTACGGCGAAATGGCCGGGGTCGAGGTTGCGGTGGGCCTCGTCGATACCATTACGCAGCCGTCCACGATCTTTGCTGCCTATAATCACGTACCCGATGGAGACAAGCAGATCTTTGTGTACCGGTACTTTGGTCCACTACTTTGGTCATGAACCCATGTCGCTCTTGCAAACAGAGAAGCTCAGTTTTCTCAGGAGACAATTGGTGAAGAAATCCGCTAGTGGGCTTTTACATTGCGGACTACGGGACCACATCTTTCACGGGAGGGTCAGGCTTTGAAAATCACGAGCGCAGAAACATATCTTCTCAATGTCCCGTTGCAGCAAAAGACTATTTCCGATTCCCAAACGCGTCTTGATTCGGTGGAGATGGTGGCTATTCGACTCGATACCGATGAGGGGATCAGCGGTTGGGGCTTCAACTGGAACTATACCAAGGGGACGCGAGCCGTCCAAGCGATTCTTGACGACAACTATGTCCCGGTGCTCCAAGGAAAGAACCCGCTCGAACGGAAGTATGTGATGCGGGAACTCCATTTTACCAACCACTTTATCGGCCAAGTGGGCGTGACGCGGGTGGCGCTGTGCGCGGTCGAACTCGGACTGTGGGATATTCACCTCAAGACGTTGGATATCCCCCTGTGGAAGTACCTCGGCCCGGCCAAGAGCAAGGTAAAGGCCTACAACACCGATGGCGGATGGCTTGACTACTCTACAGATGAACTGATCCATGACATGCTGGCCATTGTGGATCGGGGATTTGACGCGGTCAAGATGAAGGTTGGGCGGCCGGATCCCCGGGAGGATTACGAACGGGTCAAGGTGGTTCGGCAGGCATTGCCGGACCACGTGCGACTTATGGTCGATGTCAATACCGTGTGGGATTTGAAAACGTCGATTACATGGGGGAGAAGACTCGAAGAGTTGGGCGTATATTGGCTCGAAGAGCCCATGTCTCCGTTCGATAAAAAGGCCCATGCCGAGTTGGCCCATGCACTCGATTTGCCTATTGCCGCAGGCGAAACGATCTACACGCGATATGACTTTCGCGACTACATCGAAATGGGCGCTGTCGATATCGTGCAGGCCGATGCGACAAAGCTTAGCGGAATTGACGAATGGCTAGATGTCGCGGCACTGGCACGTTGCTACAACCTTGAGGTGATTCCCCACACCAACGTCCAACAAAAGCTACATGTGCAACTGGCCGCGGCAACGCCCAATGTTCCCATGGTGGAGTACTGTTACGAGTCGCTGACCGACATTTGGGAAGAGCCGATCCGGGTGGAAGACGGGTATTATACCTTGCCGGAAGCGCCAGGCGTTGGACTAAAGCTAACGGATCAAGTTTTAGCCGATTACCGAATTGGATAACCGGCTTTAGAAGAGAAATGAAGCGGCGGCAACAGAGGGCAGAGGGCTCAGGTTGGCCGCAAGGTGGTGCATGGGCAGGAGTCATTCCCGCGTGGACCGCGGAAGTTGATGAATGGCGTGCCAAGTGGTCGCCCCGGGACTGGTCCCGAAAAAGCCTAGCGACAGCATCAAGACCGATCGGCGGGATGCGATCAAGTTGGCACAGGAGCTGCGCGCCGGCTCCTTGACGCCCGTACGAATCTCCACACCATCGGAAAGGCCTTCCGAGACCTCATCCGGACCCGCACTCAGGCCGTCGAGGATCAAACGCGGGCGCGTCACCGCATCAAAAGTGCTCTGCTGCGCGGGGGGGCCAATGCTGTCAGGTTAAGAGCATCATAAGCATCGGCGTCGGTTTTGCGAGTGCTTATTGGCTTTTTTGCCCTTGTGACGCGGGGCCGTACGGCCCCGTCTAACCGGGATCAAGGCCCGCTGAATGTGATGGATCACGCGTTGAAAGTCCTTTTCACGTTTGTCGGGATCGGGTTCCAATACGGCTTTAATCAGGCGGCTTTTGATAGTCCCCACCAAAATGTTCCGATTAATGCGATATTCTGTGTATTTATATGGATGCGAGCATTGGCGGATGCGCTCTTCCGCTTCGGCCTGCGCGTCTTCCTCGACCACGGCGGCCATATTGCTCAGAAAGGTCGTCGCGTAAAAATCCTGTTCCACCACCACGGGGGTGTGGCCCGAGAAGTTTTCGACTTCAAATTTGTTCTTCAGGTCATCATAATGCGTTTCAAGACCCCAGCGCCGAAAATACAGGGAGATCGCCTCCGCATACGGGAGCTCAGTGGGTGTCAGGTCGGTGATCAGGGTTTCAATTTCTCCCGATGGCAGGGTCACTTTGAGAACGCGGAGCGTGATCACCGTGCCGACCGGCACGGGCGTTCCTTGCTCTTTCAGATGGCGAGCGCGGTCTTTGGTGATGCGAATGGTGACGACGGAGTCGGGCCCTGTCGCGTGACAAATCTCGGGATAAAACCCCGTCGAGACGCGCATCTGTTTTGGCTAACTCATTTTGTCATCGATTTAACTCATGCCCGTTGTCATCATTTGCTGAGTCGCCGCGTCTCTGCGTTCCAGTCCGTATACCGCGGCTGGAGATCCTACTCATCATTCGCATTGGCCGCAGGCCATGGGTTTCCGGCCGTTCGGCCAATGCGAATCAAAGCGTCCCGGTTCGACGGCACGCGCTTTCTGAACCGAGCAACCAGTGACATCCGAATTAGCCGAAGTGATGACAATTAGCATTAGCCCCAACAGCATCACAAAGCGGATGTGGTGGGCTTTCAGCCACAAGATGAGGTCCGCCGACGGGTAGCCACGATCAAAGAGCACCAAATTGGGAATGTCCGATGGCGTGAGCTCGAGGAGCGCGATCACATGCTCTTTGGCCATACCCCGTTCGGCGCGATCGTACCGGCCGAGGATGGTATGGATGATCAGTCCATTCAGTACATCATACAGGGCCGAGGAGCGGGCACGCGCGAGCGTGCCGTGTTCGGATTGATTTTCCGACGTCCCATATTTCTCCTGCAACGCCGGCGTGTTGGGAAGTTCCATGACGCTGCCATCCACCGCGAGCAAGCGAAATCCGCAGTACCTCGCGTAGTCGTCACGCGAATAATAGCCCTGAATAAACACATTATTCAGGAGGGTAAACGCTTCGGGTCGGAGATTCTGACGCGCTTCGGCGAAGGACTGTTTCGTGTACATCATCGCCTCACCGTCCGGATGGATCCGCTCCCAATACTCGTCCAATTCCACCTGGGTGGTTTTGCGGACCATGTTGAGAACAATTGCCACCACATCGACAAACCCCACTTTACGTTGGCGGGTAAAAGCTTGCGGCCGCTGCCGCGCCCGATCGCGAAATTCTCCGCTGTGGAGGACTTTCTCCACCAATGCGCCGATCCATGACGTTTTTTTCCATAATAATCCCTCCCAGCGCACCGTACCAAAGCGAGACTCCGCTGTCCAGCACTTTTTTGGTGCCGACGAAGGCTCTCAGGCTTGGGGTTGGTGGGTGGTTTCCACAGGAATAGGGGCTACTGGCGAAGCCAATCCATCCGGATGGGGATTTAACCCACTCACGAATTCTGTCTCAGGCTTGCAGTCGATGCATACGATCCTCGGGTAATTATGCCTCGATTTCCTTAACCTGACAGATAGAATGATGACGCCAGTCGAGTCCCGGAATCCGCAGTGGGTACACTACGGGTTGAGGAAACATTTTCCAGGAAAGGACTGGTGTCTCATGGAACAGCATGCCCGTTACATCGGCTTCGATGTCTCGGCCGAAACCATTGTCATCGCCGAAGCCCGCCCCGGGCGCGACCACGCCCGCGATCTGGGCACGATTCCTTACCGACCGGAGGCGGTGGCCCAGTGGGTGCACCGTCAACAACCCGATGCCGCGACCCTCCTCATTTGCTATGAGGCGGGGCCGACAGGGTTCGGCTTGGCGCGCCATCTGCACGCATTGGGGGTGGCATGCGAGGTGATCGCTCCGGGGCTCATCCGCCAAAAGGCGACGGATCGCGTGAAGACCGATCGGCGCGATGGGCGTAAACTGGCGGAAGATCTGCGGGCGGGCAGCCTCACCCCTGTCCAGCTGCCCAGCGCCGACGAAGAAGCGTTCCGCGATCTCGTGCGCGCCCGGGCCTCCGCCGTCGAGGATCGACGGCGCTCACGCCAACGGATGAAAAGTGCCCTCTTGCGGTGGGACATTCATCGACCCGAGGGCCTGTTGGCCTGGTGCTCCCACTATCGCCAGTGGATTCGGACCTTGAATCCGGCCCCGGCCCCACGCTCCACGGTGGGCCGAGTGGCTGGCGCAATTGGAGGAACTCGACACACGGATTGCGCGACTGGATACCGTGATTCAACGGGCCATGCCGGACCATCCGCTCTATCCCTTCATGCTGGCCTTTCAAACGTTGCGAGGAGTGGATTGGATTACTGCCGCCACGCTCGTGGCGGAAGCCGGCGATTTGAGCCAATTTCCCCGGCCCTCCACGGTCATGGTCTTTACCGGCCTGGTTCCGAGGGAGTCCTCCAGTGGCAAAACCCAAGCGCGCGGCCTGATCACCAAAACGGGCAATGCCCATCTCCGGCACGTGTTGGTCGAGTCGGCCCATAGTTATCGGTTCCGCCCGAGCTTGCAAGGGGCCGTTAAACGCCGCTTGGCCGCCGTGCCCGACTGGGAGCCAGCCTTGCGCCAAATTATACTTTTCACGGAAGACAATCGATGATTAGCTAACCGATCCCCCGGCAGGATGAGTCACCTCATGACCGATTGCGCACGGTCGTGGGGCTGTCGGCAGTGACTCGGCGTTTCGCCAGGTGGGCTGGCCCAGAGCAATGCTACCCGCCTCAATACACGGGCGACTCAATACACGGGCGATCGCCGCTCCGATGATTAGCGGCGGTTCGTTAGGCCGCTGTGTCAAACAGCTGAAATTTTAGCGTGAGCAGGGTGGCGAGTTTGGCTTTATGGCGGCCCTCGGGGTCCTCCAAGCAGTCGATAATGGCTTGTTTAAAGGGGGCAAACGTGGCGTAGTAGCGCCCATGGAGACACTCGGCTTTCA
>JAKACZ010000062.1 GCA_021820965.1 Bacillota bacterium
AGGGATTCGGAACTCCTGACCACCTTTTATGCGTTTATCGACCGAGAGTCCTGAACCCCGAAAGCGTTGCGGCGCAAGGACATGGTGGGATTCCGGCGACTGTAGCAAGTAGCATACTCCCCGGCTGACCGCTTGACATGGCCTCGATTAAATCCAGCGCCTCTGCCCCGCGCACCTCGCCGACAATAATCCGGTCGGGGCGCATCCGAAGGGCATTGGTCACCAACTCGCGCACGGTAATCTGGCGATATGCTTCCAGACTAACCGTGTTGGCGTGACCCATGTTAAGCTCGCGCACATCTTCGATGGTGACCAATCGCTCCTCAGGACTAATCGCCCCAGCCAACACTCTAAGCAGTGACGTCTTTCCCGTGCTCGCCCCACCCGCCACAATAATGTTGCGCCGGCGATAGACCAATCCGGCTAGATCGTCCATAAGCGCCTCACTCACCGACGCGCGGGTCAGATAATCTTCTCGGGTGAGTGAATGGCTGTGCGCACGTCGGATGGTAATCGTGGGCAATTCGCTAACCGGCGGCAGCACACAGTGAATGCGCGAACCGTCACTTAGCCTGGCATCGCAAAGTGGGGTCTCCGTGTTCAGCTCACGTCCTGCCCGGTTGGCAATTCGGCGGGCCAAATCCTGGACCTCCTCGCTGTCGAGAAACTCCACGCTGTAGGGCTCTATGACCCCGTTCCGCTCCACATAAGTGGTCTGCCCGTTAACCATAATCTCGCTGATGCTGTCATCCAACAGCAATGGATCGAGGGGACCAAGTCCAGTCAACCGGTTTATCAGGGAGCGCCGGTAAAAGGCCGCCAAATGGGTCGGACAATCCAGATCGTCCGCGACCACCTCGTCGAGCGCCTCTTCCAATGAGCGCACCCGTTCCCGATCCCATACCAAATGCGACATCCGCGCGGGAAAGCGTCGTTGAAGCTCTCCGGTCCAGCGGGCCAGGGTCGGCTCCAAATCTGCCGAGGCCTCGCCTGCCGCTGTAGGCCACGACGATGCGATATCGTCCAGGCGCCAAGACTCCGAGGGCATATTCATTCCTTCTTTCGTCGAGAGAGATTAAAGAATGGCCGCCGTTCCGTTCTTTGAGCGGAAAGCGCCGGCTCATCCACTGCCCACACATGCCACCGTGCCGGGACGCTGCTGCGTAGTTTGTCTGCGTGCCCTGTGACCGCGATAACAAGCTGGACATCGGTTCGGTATACCTTTAAAAACTGTTCGGTTCGTTCAAGTACGGGAACCGGCGTGCTGTGGTCGGCCCACAAAACAATCGCCGGGATTTGCGCCACCAGCTCAAGCGCCCAGGGGGTGGCGATCTGCGATCCCAGATACCATCCCTGCCACGACCAGCCCTGGTGCATCAAGAACTGCAGGTCGCGCGGTTCGGGTGCGCTCTGCCCCGGAAGCCAGGGCGGCGGGGCCGGCACCAATGCATGCCCCTGAGTCCGACGGACCCGCAGTTTGTCGAACGGAAACTCCCGCCGTTGATAGAGGTCGGGCAGCCACATCAACGACAGTTCGGCAGAATGCCACGCCATATCGACCCAGCCTCCTCGCGGACCATAGGCACGGTCGGCCCAGGTTGTCAACGCCTCCACCAAAGGCATCGGCGGAAGATAGGGAAACACCGACAGCACCAGCCAGCATCGATCCAAATCAAGAAGGGACTGCTCTGGGTGAACGTGAGACCACCATTCGGTCAGTTTGGATGCGTCAAGCTCGCCCCGCCATATATTAATCTGGGGAATACGCTCCAGATTTTCTGGAGACACCCAATCGTTCGCGACCCAGAGCACGATCTGAACCGCCTGAAGCTTGTCGCGGTGATTCACCATCCATTGCAAGGCCTTACCGAAGTCCGCCAGGTGCTCGCCCACCAACAGCCGCTCGATCTGATCCCACCGTGATTCCACCCAAGTCCAGCTTGCTGTCGTCTCGACCCCTTCGGGCCGTGCCTCCAAGACAAAGCGATCAATCCCGTGATGCCCGCTAGCCACCACAATCACGATGTCATCCCGACCAGCTCAACACGGCCCTTAGATTGGATTTGCTCGAAAGTGAGCGCTTGTTTCATTCCCATAGCCACATCGACGCTGGGCTGCATCCCGCCCCCAAGACTGCGGCCCACCACCGGCAGCGGACCCGATTGCCAGGTCACGCCTTTGCCGCTGGCGACCATAACATCGACATAATTCCCCACGCGAGCCACGCCTGAATCCACGGCGTTGGTGGGTGCTACCGCGACTAAGACGGTCCGCTGGGACCACTGGCCCAGGTTTTGCGGCGATAGAATCTCTCCCGGAAATAGCGGAACCTTGGCATAGCCCGATAAGTCCTTCGCGGGGATGGGGCGCAGGCGGGATTCACGCACCCAGCGGATATCGCCTGGACTGACATGGCTGCCGCTCGCCACAAATTTCTTGACGATAGGTACCAATATATGAGAAGGCTGGGCTTGTCGGCCCGGTTTGAGAATGCTTAATAGTCCAAACACCACGGCGCTAGCCGCAAAGGCGGCGATTCCCGCCCGATTCTGCAATTGCTGCTTGAACGAGTTCAACTGACCTCACCTCTCACGCCTGCCTCGGCAGTCAGTAATGCGCGCTCCCGCGGCGAGGCAATAATTTGAACCGGAATATGGTCGTCCCCCAACAGTAGCAACCCCTCCCCGGGCGACGCTTGAGCGATAACTTGCGTCTCACCCTCGTGAAGCCGCAACAGTTCGGTGACTTCGGCCACGCTCTCGGGGTGTTGTCGCAGCAAAAGCACCATGGGCGCGTTTCGCAGGCACACCTCGGCGGCACGGCTGCGGGTAAAATCCCCGATATCCTGTGACAGCAACGACAGTGCGGTGTCCCATTTTCGCGCCCTTCGAAAAAGCTCCTCCAAATACGTCGCACTTTGCCCGTCGTTCAACAGATGCCACGCTTCGTCAAAGATGATTAGCCGGCGCCCGCTCTCTTGTCCCATACGACGTACCAGCCATTCCGTTAGCGCCAAATACCCGGGCCCCTTCATTGCATCACCCAATCGGCTGAAATCAAAAACCTCGAAAGGCCCTGGTTCCATCGAGGATCCCTGGGAACCGACCGCCATCTGCCAGCGCTGCCATACCACGGACAAACGGTCGCGGGCTCGCCGGCTGTCCGATTGCACTTCCATCAGTAGATCGTCGAATCGTACGCTCTCATCCGTTGAGTCGGGGGAAAACCGGCCGCGTCTCCTGCCCACAGCACGCCAGATGGCATCGTGCACTATGCTGCCAAACTCGTCCATCAGCTCGGACGACAGGCGACGCAAAAGCCGGAGCAGAAAATCGATTTCGCGGGCGATTTCGTCCATCGCATGCCCAGAAATACTAAACGGGTCAAACGGAAATGCGGCGGTGTTATCCCGTCCTCCCAAACGATACAGGTGGGCGCCGACCTGTTGCAGCCACCGGTATTCGCCTTCGGGGTCAATCACGGTAACCGCTAGGCCGCGGTACCGCGAACGCAGCGCTTCCAGCTTGGCGGCAAAACTCTTGCCCGCCCCCGACCAGCCAATGGTGATGGAATGCGGGGAGGCCAGTTGAAAGCGGTCGGCCACGATAAAGCTCCGGCTGGACGGGTTGACTCCCAACACTTGCCCCTGGGGATGGATGACATCACGCGAAGAGAAAGGAAAAAGGGTGGCCCAGGCGCGGCTGTCCATTTCCCGCACTTTGTCCGGCGGGCCGCCCAACGGCACGACTTGTCTTAAGCCCACTTCTTGTTGATAGGTTAATTGGCGCACTACCAGCATCATGCCCTGGGCTAGGCTTTCAAACAGTCGCGTGCTTTCATCCAGCGCGCCCAGATTGGGAGCCCATAGAGCGATGGTTAGGCCTACCTCAATCATGCGCGTTTCACCCTTGGCCAAATCAAACCGTACCCGCTCCGCATCTTCCAGTGCCACCAACTGTTCAGCCCGGCTGACGCGTCCCTGCGCACGATCCGCCTCGGCCGCACCCCGGTGCCAAATCATGCGTCGGCTCAAAGACCGCACCACCGCTCCGTTGTCGACCGGCGCACTCTGAATCGCAATAGACAACGGATGTGGGAATCCCAAGATGGGCTCAAACCACCCGGCCCCCACTTCCCTGGGGTAGCCAATAATGGTGAAGCATCGCACCACCTGATTGCCAACTTCAACGTGGTCCGGATGGATTTTGACATAGGAAGGCCAGATGATGTCGAGCGGGTCCGGCTCAGACCGTTGACGGCGCCTCATGACTGCCACGCCCAGGTTGCGCCTTTCGGCAGTGCCTGGCCTCCCCCCAAACTGGCATGCAGGAAACGGAAGAGGTCGTCGCGTTCAAGCGGGCGCACCATAACCCCGAGCGGTTTGAGTCCTGACGCAACAATGCCGCGCCGGCGTTCCAACTCCATTTCCGCTTCATCCCAAAGCACTTCCCCGCGCCTAAGCGGCCGGGACCGCGAATCAAGTCCCTGCCAAGACAAGATGAGAAAAAAGCGCCGTCGAACTAGATGCTGCACACTGGCGGTTTCCCTCAGGAATTCAATATAGTCGCCCAGCGATGGCCTAAGGTGAGGTTCGATCTCCTCTTCTCTAGACTTTAACTCGCCCAAATACTCGTCAATGCGAAGGTAATCGGAACGGACCAGGATTTCTACGGGAAAGCTGAGTCCGTTGAGAAACGACGTGTAACCGTTTATCAGGCGTTCTTGATCGTTCTTGGAGCGCAGCCCGAAATTAACAGGAACCGCTTCAAAGACGGCAGAAAACCGATCCTTTCCTACCAAGCAAATGCTTGGTCCAATAGCCCTAATGGGAAATACCCGACTGACTCGTGCAGCCAATTCATTCACCTCACGTCTATTTATTAATCCGTGGTACAACCCTCAATGGTTCATACCTGGCGTTCTATGGCAGATACAAATGCGGCTTCACTATGTAGATAACCCACCGTCCAACCCATTCCGGCAAAGATGCCTCTTGTATCCGGATCAACGCCAGACCTGTTCCCAATCCCCAGACCGCGGCCATCACCACCAGCCGGAGCGATAGCTTCACCCTCCATTCGGTCCATAGACCCAAATCGGCTACCGCAGCAGCGGCGAACCATACCAGATCCGAGAGTGTCAGTCCGAAGAGAATTTCAGGTTCGCGACTGAGCGGCACATATACGGTACGCACTACCGCCATAGGCGTATCACCCCAGCCGAATTCCCCACCAGACGGCGTAGCTGTCCGGGTAACTTGGTCATGTACCATAAGAGCGCAAGCTCCATGAAGAATCCGGTAATGCCCAGCTGACTTTGCGTAAGCAGACGGGTGGCCAGCCAAAACGCCCCTGCGTGAAATGACTGGATAAAGATCACCACGCCCAGTTCTTTGCCCAACGTCGACAGCACCACGTCATCGTCCCGAGAAGCCCACCAAAGGACAAACCACGGAATGGCCGCCGTCAAGAGATAAAGCTCAATGGCACGTACCGCATAAAAGAGGGCCAAGTATAGTATCAATAGCAGCATCGCCCCGCTGACCAACAACACCACCACTGGCGATAGCACGCCCTGGGGCGCTGCCGTGGGTTGCCAGCTGGCTGCCCCTTGTGTCAGTGACTCCACCACCGCATTGTTGATGTGGAGGGCAGCGCTCACGGCCCAGGCCCCGATGAGCCCCATAAACCCTGCAGCCACCAGACGTTCAAGAAAAAACGGGACCGAAAAGCGGCTTCCCAGCCACGAGAACTGCGGCCACACGCTGCGAAGAATCGCAATCACCATGAGGATCCCGACCAAACTCCAGGCAAGGTCGCGGCTTATCGCGTAGAACTGCAGTACGAGGGACGGCCACGCTAGCGGACGGAAAACCAGTTGAGCCATCCAAGCGCCGATTAAATCGATCACCTGATGCCACGCCCATTTGGATAGCTCATTGACGATGGATACCACTGGATCGAACGGTTGCCTGGCCGTCATGAGACCACATACTGGATCAACTGCCTTAGCATGTCCACCATCAGCACCAGTCCAAGTCCGATCGCGGCACGGCCCATCAGCTCCTTGCTAGCTTGTACGGCCCGCGGGTGGTGGGACAACATAAACCTGAGTCCCCCGTACACCATCACCAAGGTAAAGATACCGCCCGCCAAGTCAACGAGAATGCCGGTGAGTCGCGTTATCGCCTGCACCAATTGTGTGTCTGGCACGCTACCCCGCCTCCATCACAAAAAAGTCGGTTGAGGATGTCCTCACCGACAATAGTAGCGATGGTCAACGGGGGAATTCCCTGTCTAAATTTTCGACAATAGTCGACGACAGGCGTTCTGCCGATCCCACGGGCACGCAATATGGTTGCTTTTAACCGTGTTGTAGCGCTAATTCGACATTTCTACAGACTTTCTCCATTTTTTCGACTGGATCCCCCAGCTCTATCGATGGCGCCGCTTCAATCGCTCCTGGCGTCGGGCTTCCGCCGCGTGAAATCGTTCTTCCTCTTCCGGGGTGGCCAAGATTAACGGGGGTACTTCGATTGGCTCGCCCTGGGCATTTAAGGCGACAAAGGTCAGGAATGCCGTTGAAGTCTTGCGCCGCTCGCCGGTATCCATATTCTCGCCATATACGTCTACTCCGACCTCCATTGATGTCCGCCCCACCCAGTTAATCTGAGCGACCAGCCGCACAACCTCCCCCACTTGAATTGAATGCAGGAACTCAAGGCTGTCAATCGAAGCCGTCACTGCAACATGCCCAGCATGTCGGTTTGCGGTAATCGCGGCAGCAAGGTCGATCCAATGCATCACGCGACCGCCCAAAAGCTTGCCCAACTGATTGGAATCACTTGGCAAAACCAATTCGGTCATTTCCGTGCGCGACTCATCGACGGTTTTACCCATCAATTCTTCCATGAATATTAAACACCTCCAGAACGGCAGAAGCCTGCGTCTGCCCACCTTGACTTACCAAAAAGGGAATGCCGTGTCAAACAAACCAGCAAAGGGCCGGTTCATTGTCCGTACTGCAACACCAGGCCAGACGCGACTTCGACATGATCGGTGCGCGGAAACATATCCACCGGAGCCGCTTTTTCCAGTCCGTAATGAGGCGCCAACCGAGTCAAATCGCGTGCCCAGGTCTCGGGATTACAGCTCACATAGACAATTTGCGCTGGTTTTAGCGCGATCAGATGGTCAATGACCCGGCCGTCGAGCCCGGATCGCGGTGGATCCACAATGACGGCCCCGGGAGGCTTGCGGTCACCGCGGATCCAGCGAGCCATGATATCCTCCACGCGCCCTGCCTCGATTTCTATGTTCTCCAGGTGATTGAGCGCAAAGTTCTCCTTGGCATCGTGGATAGCTTGCGGATGGGCTTCCAGGGCCCGAACGGTGCGAGCCCGTTCCGAAGCCAGAGCGGCCAGGGTCCCTACCCCCGCATACAGGTCCCAAATCTCTTCACACCGGTGCGGCAAAAAGCTAAGCGCGGTATTGTACAACACCGCCGCTTGATCAGGATTCACCTGGAAAAACGACGTGAAAGAGATGCGAAAGGTGAGCCCCAAGATTGCGTCGGTAATGTACGGCTCTCCCGATAACACGGTGGTCTCCGCCCCTAGCACGCGATTACCCGGATGCGGATTGATGTTGGCCCCCACGCCGGCTATGAGCGGAAGACGGCGGCGTATGTCGTGGGCCACACGCGATAGGGCAGGATGAAACGCCGATACGATCAAGAGTACCAGAACCCGCTTCTCCCGATGCGACGACCGGATGAGCACGTGGCGGAGGATCCCGGTGCGATCCGAATCGCGCCAGGGAGGCAATCCCGATTCGCTCAGTGCGGGCCCCACAATCGCCAGGGCCTGGTTGACCCACGGGTCTTGTATGTCACAATGAGCCGCCGCCACCACCTCATGGGTTCCCCGTCGGTACAATCCGAGAACAATGTGACCGGCACTCCCGCCCACGGGAAATTGCCCCTTATTACGATAGGCATAGGGGTCCGAGCTGGCGCGAATCGCTTGAACCGGCCGGTCACTCAAGGCCACCCGTAAAAGCGCTTGTCGAACCCGGTTTTCCTTGTAGGCAAGTTCAGCACGATAATCCCAATGCTGAAACACACACCCCCCACACTGTGACACAATCGGGCAGACAGGCTTGACGCGTTCGGGCGATGAGACCGTACGGTGCGTAACAGACGCGCGGACGAAATGCCGCCGTTCTTCGATAACACGCGCCCGCACCCATTCCCCCGGCAGGGCTCCAGGCACAAACGCCAAGCGGCCATCGGCCATACGAGCCACACCGTCACCCGACTGACCCATCCGCTCGATGGTGAGCGTGACTTCCTCACCCAGGGCCACGAGGTTCCTCCTTTAGTCAGCAGGGAGCTCTGTAATCCCGCGCGATGCTTTCTTTTAAGAGCCTATTGACGAGATCCGGCTTTGCCTGCCCACGGGTGGCCTTCATTACTTGTCCTACCAAAAATGCCAGGGCCTTCTCTTTTCCGGACAAGTAATCATCCACCACACTTGGGTTCGCCTGGAGAACCGACCTCACCACCTCGCCGATGGCACCCTCGTCGGTTATTTGACTTAACCCCTTCTCTTTAACGATAGCCTCCGGGCTTTGTTGGGTTTCAAACATCGCTTCCAGGACATCCTTGGCCATCCGCCCCGATAGCGTACCTGAATCAATCAGCTTTAACAGGCCTACCAATTGGCTCGGTCCCACCGTGGCACGGCGGTAGCTCTCGCCGCGGACATTAACTAACCGCGCCAGGTCCGACAGCATCCAATTGGTGACGGTGCGCTCATGGGGGTACAACGCGACCGCCTCCAGCCAATATTCATAGGCCTCTCGGTCCAGGACCAGCACCTCCGCGTCTTTAGCAGGGATCCCCCGCGCTCTCAGATCCTCACGGATGGCGTCGGGCAACGCCGGCATACTGTTTTTAATCTGCTCAATGAACCCCTGCTCCAAGATCAGTGGCGGCAAGTCGGGCTCCGGGAAATAACGGTAATCATTCGCTTCCTCTTTGCTGCGCTGACTGTAAGTTCGTCCCTGGGCATCATCAAAACCCCGTGTCTCTTTGACAATCCGTTCACCCTGCGACATGAGCTGTTCCTGCCGCATCACCTCATAGTCGATACCGCGTTGAACATTTCGGATGGAGTTTACGTTCTTGATCTCCACCCGGGGCAAATCTTCTAACGATCCCTGATAGCCGCGCGGCCGCAAGGAGACGTTGGCGTCGCAGCGCATGGAGCCTTCCTCCATGCGAAGATCGGAGACGTCCAAATAGCTCAAGCTGGCGCGAAGCTCGATCAGATAGAGCCTGGCCTCCTCGGCGGAGCGCAGATCAGGCTCGGATACGATTTCGATAAGCGGCACCCCGGCACGGTTTAGATCAACCAAGGAACCGGTCGCATCACCTAAACGCTGCCCCAGGTGGTTCAACTTGCCCGCGTCTTCCTCGACATGAATGCGCCGGATGCTGATTTTCCGGGGCTCTTGGCCTTCCGGGCGGATAACCACCCAACCAAACTCCGCCAGCGGCTGGTCATACTGGGAGATCTGATACGCCTTGGGCAAGTCCGGATAGAAGTACTGTTTCCGGTCAAACTTCGATTGCGGATGAACGGTGCAGTTCAACGCCAACGCCGAACGCACGGCCATGCGGACGGCTTCGCCATTGACCACCGGTAAAACCCCCGGCATGCCCAGGCAAACCGGGCAGGTGTGCGTGTTGGGATCGGCGCCAAACTCGGTGGAACATCCGCAGAACAGCTTAGACGCCGTCTTGAGTTCGACATGGACCTCAAGTCCGATAATCACCTCGTAATCTTGGCTCATCATTTCACCTCCACCGGCCAGGGCATTGTACCCAATTGGTTCTCTAACGACTCAGCGGCGTCAAAGAGCGCCAAATCCGCCAGCGGAGGCGCCAACCATTGCAGTCCCACAGGAAGCCCATTCGCTAATCCGACCGGCATGGAGAGACCGGGAATGCCGGCCAAATTGGCCGTGGCTGTGTAAATGTCACCGAGATACATCTTGATCGGATCGTCGTCGCGCTCGCCAAAACGAAACGGCTGATCCGGGGTCGTCGGAGTGACAATGTAATCCACCTGTTTGAATGCCTGGTCAAAGTCTTGCCTAATCAACGTGCGGACCCGCTGCGCGGTGAGATAATAGGCGTCATAGTACCCAGCCGACAACGCATGCGTGCCCAAGAGTACTCGCCGTTTAACCTCATCGCCGAATCCCTCGTCGCGGGTAGTCTCGTACAATCCCATTAAATCGCGGGCTTGCGACCGCATACCATAGCGGATCCCGTCATAGCGTGACAAGTTGGACGAGGCCTCAGCCGGCGCAATGAGATAATAGGTCGAAATGGCATATTCCGTGTGCGGCAGTGAGATGTCGATCAACTCGTGGCCCAACTCCTTCAACCCCGCCATTGCCCGTTGCACAGCGTCACGGACTTCCGGCGCCATCCCCTCACCAAAATATTCCCGTGGAATGCCGATGCGAAAGCGGTCGCGCGCCACGGCCGGCGGCTCGGCAATGTCGTTTAACGATGTCGAATCGTGGGGATCGTGGCCAGCGATGATCCGGTACAACAGTCGGGCATCGCGAACACTCCGCGTCATTGGGCCAATTTGATCGAGACTCGATGCAAAGGCAATTAATCCATAGCGGGACACTCGCCCATAGGTTGGTTTCATCCCGACAATGCCGCAATAGGCTGCGGGCTGGCGGATCGACCCGCCAGTGTCCGAACCGAGCGCCATCGGCACCATGCGCGCTGCGACTGCGGCAGCCGAACCGCCGCTGGACCCGCCGGGTACCCGTTCAAGATCCCAGGGGTTTTTGGTGTGCTGAAATGCGGAATGCTCCGTCGACGACCCCATGGCAAACTCGTCGAGGTTCGTCTTTCCCATGATAATGGCTCCGGCATTCAGCAGCTTGTCCACCACCGTCGCATTATACGGCGAACGGAAGCCCGCCAGTATTTTTGAACCCGCCGTGGTGGGCATGCTTTGAGTCACCATGTTATCCTTGACCGCCACCGGAATTCCGGCCAGCGGATGCTCCCGACGGTCTGCCAGCGGCCACGCGTCTTGGACTCGCGCCCGTTGAAGCGCGCCTTCGGCATCAACGGCCAGAAAGGCCCGAACATCGGGGTCAATTTCGTCGATGCGCCTGAGATGAGACTGCACGATGGCTTCTGCTGAAATCTGCCCATCCGTGAAGTGCTGGTGCATCTCATGCCCGTCCCATTCCCATGGGTTATTCATCGCCGCTGCCCCCTTCCATGATCCGTGGTACGACAAACATGTAGTCGCGGACTTCGGGTCCATTTTGCGTCGCGGCCTCGGCGGACAGCGACTGGTGTACGCTGTCCTCTCGCAGTGGCGTGCGGGTTTCAACTACATGCATCGTCGGCTCAACCCCGTCCAAATTCAACTCGTGTAGCTTCGACACGTACGCGAGCACCCGGTTCAAGTCTTGGCGTACCCCGCTCAGTTCACCTTCGGTAAGCCGAAGCCGTGCCAAGCGCGCGACATGCAATATCTCCGCATCACCTAACTCCATCTTAAATTGGCGGCGAGGAAACCGCCTTCCCCCCTTTCTTTTTAAGCACTGGCAGGTCGTTGGCTGTATTGCCAACCGTCTTGGCGTTGAAGCACCTGGCAGTCGCGATAGGGCACCTCAATCCGCTGCCCATCGCCGGTCGTCATGACGAATCGCCCATCCGTACGCGCCGTCAGCCGTCCTAACCAGATGCCGACCTTCTGGCCCCGAGACTTTCGTGCCCGATTGATAGAGTAGGTCGGCCTCTTGCGAGGCCAACCCCTCAATGAACGGTGCGTGCGGTTTTCCCGCACACCGCTCTACATCACGTACTCTCGAAAGAAAGGACACGTAAATTGTACCATTTCATGTTCGAGTGTCTCCTCGCAAACAGGACCTTCTTGGCAGTGTTTCACAGCGGAGGCTTACCAATTACCATGCCTGCTTCTGAATTGACGTTTCCGTAACGACGCCGGCCTTCACTTCGCCCGAAGTTGTGGTCTCCGGACTACTTCGCTACTATGCTGGCGCTCTGACTTCTCTTGGCACACCGTCCACTTCGGATACCCTTATAGGACCGTGCCCTTCCCAGGTGACCAAGAGCTCTCGACGGGTTACCCACACTGGCTACGATGTGCATGTCTCACCCTCCACGTAATGAACCGCATGTCCCGTTATCGTGGTCGACAGGACTGCCTTACCTGGCCTCGCAATGGGTTCGAGACGGCCACCCGTTAGGCGCCGCGACGGCCCTTCTTCGAGCAGGTTTTGAGTTCCGCCGAGGTCGCAGCGTCCCCCAGTTCATCCCGCCGCATCGGCATTCAGCATACGCTTTTAACCTGCACATCTCGGATAGGGACCTCGCGGTACTCCCTCTCTCCTTCGCCACGCGCCTCACGGTCGCGCCCTAGATGTATCCTTTACGACATGGACCACTATGTCGTACCGACCTGCCCAGCCGACTGGCTGGATGTTCGGCATCCTATGTGGGCTGCCGCCCGCACAACCTCCCCGGCCTGAAGGCCGGGGATTCTAGGGGAACCACCATGGCTGCGTCCACGGGTCGTGAGACCCTGGGAGTGCTCCTCCGGACTCGCCACCGCTTATCCCACCAGCAACATCGGCGGGGTTCAGCCGCAACTACGCCTTAACGTTCCCTTGAGGGGAACGGGACGGCGATACGTGATCCGTGGGGGTACCAGAAGTGCCCCGGGGCGAATCTCCCCATGCATCTAAGGCTAGTCAACCGATGGAGCGCGCAGTTCCTCCCTTTCGGGAGTGAACGACCGCAAGCTCCGGCCTCCGTTCGTCCCCGCAAGGGGATCAGGCCGGGGTGGTTAACCACTATACCCCCCGGTTGTCTCTGGAAAGATTATAGCAGTCTACTATCCCGCCCTAAAGGACGGTGGACTGCCTATTTGGAGGCCGTGCGCCCAGGCTTGGCCCAGCAAATTGTCAGGTCTCGACAACAAACGGAACCACGGTGTTCTAATCGACGCTACGCGGGAGATGGCCGGCTATCAGAAACGACTCGCGTTAGGTTCCAATCCGCCACAGGTCGTGCATTACCAAATTTGAGATGTCAGAGAAAAGGACTTTGTTGCAAGTTGTCAAAGCTTACAAGAAGGGTAGCGTTCTGTAAAGGCCTTTTGACATGCCTGAATCTCTGGAACACGGCGACGCAAAGTCGTGAGCGATGGACGTCAAAATACATCATCAATAGAAGTCGAGGAGGTAGTTATTGACAATGGGTATGGTATTCAAACAGATACGAACCAGTCTAGTGGCAGTTGGTATCAGCGTGGCAAGCCTCGGTGCCGTTTATTCGCCCCCAACCGCGGCGGCGGCGATCCCCTGGTTTCAGGTCTACGCCCCCACGGCAATGCAAGCCGCGGGAACCGATTTAGCCATTTCCTATGCCCAAAACCCAGCCGGACCTCCGACCTTTCGGGGATTCCCCGAGTATCAAGTGCTGGTTAAACCCCCAGGAAAGCCATGGGTTATGATTCAGAACTACAATCAAGACACTTACATCGGAGCAGGCGGAATACCTGTCGCCATTAGTGCCGTGATTCGGGATGTCATGCCAGGCACCTACCATTGGGTCGTCTACGGTCTTGGGCAGCAGCAGGTGGCCAAGCACCAATGGGGACAGGCCGAGGCCATACGCGGAATGTTTACCGTGGCCGCCAAAACTCGGGTCACCGTATCGGCCCCTGTTCTCATCACTCGTCCGAAGACCTTGATCGCGATCACTGCCCACGCATTTGGTCTGCGGCATCCCTGGTATCAATTTCGGGTAGCCACGCCAATGGGCCATCCCCTTATCACGCGATATAGCCATTCGCCGATCTTGCGATTTGTTCCGCGGACCTCCGGCGCCTATCGAATCACCGTGTACGCGAAACCAGCCCTCCAATCCGCCGCGGTAGCGTCGCCAGTAGCCCCAGTGATGGTAGGTTCCTTGCCCAATGCGCCTGCGGCCACTCAAGTTCAAATTCAGCACGCCCTGACCGATCCGGTGTGGCTGGGCACGCTAAAATGGTCCTTAGTCGATGCGCAATTGGTTGCTCAGCAGATCGGGAATACTTCACTGCCCGTCCCACAATTGGCACCGTATGCGGAAACATTGGCGTACGCGGGACTCCAGCAGAACCTGTCCGTGGTTCGAATGGACACCGCCTTGGCACGCCAGCCACTGACATTCAAGCAGGCCCAGTGGTACCAGGAAGCTACCCCGCGCAACATTACGGCCGTTTGGAGCATGGGTAATGCGGTGCCTTTGACGGGTTATGACACGAGTCCAACGTTTAACATTCCCGTTGTGTACTCGACGCCCAAGGGGCTCTATTCCACGCCCTATGAAGTAGCTCTTGCGAACAAGCCAGCCGATGTCAAGACGTATGGCATCAACATGCTGTTTGGTGGCGAGCTTGAGGTACCAAATTAAATGAGCGCGAATTTCCCAGGGCAAGGGTAACTTGCGCCGAGGTGGACAGGCGTGACCCCGGCTGGGAAGCTTGGCGGAGATTGTGAATCACATGGGTCACCTTCTGGCACCCCGGACAATTTGTCCAATAGGGCGAAAGAAGGTCTATTGTTCCGCGCATCGAGCGCCGCAATGTTCCAACCGTCCTCGGGAGCCTTCTCTTCATGGACACCGCATCTGTTTGGCCCTGCCGCTCAAATCAGGGCATGACGCTAGCCACCGGGCGGAGTGCAGCAATGGCGTGAAAGACTGCTACGCAGGCATTTGTATGCGGCCCACTGACACCTCCTGGCCAATCAGAATGGAGCATAATCATCACCGTTTCTTGGTCGATCGTCCCCGGGAAGGTGAGAAGACTCCTTAAACCAACCTTCTCGCTCAGCAAACACTGTGCAAATGCATCATTGTTCGTCAATGTGGTATCAACAGGTGCCCGATAACATTGTCAAACATTATCATCAACTGTTGTTGGGCTGACTTTCTTCTCACGCCGGAGCGTGGAGGGGCTTGAGAACGGGACCCCTTATCAGCGCGTCCGCTTCTCCCATTCCGGTCAACCATCATCCCAAGAGAAGCGCTCAGACTCCGCTCGTACCACACGAGCCCTATCAAACAGTCACTGGCAGAGTGATAGACCTACGCTGTATTAGGCCGCGGCCTGGGTAGGGTTTGATTCATCCGCCCGTTTTGTTTTTTCGCGGATAGACGAACGTGCCCTTCCACTTTTGATACAGATTCATCATGCCCACAAAATCCGTATCCGCTTGGTATCCGTAGGTGGGGTTCTTGCAGCAGAGAAAACGATGGTCGCGACGGTCGCCCAGCATGTGACAATGGGGGCTATTTGTGAGGTATACGCCGGATTGCGCTCCACGGTCAGGATCCCCTCACGCAACGCCAGATCACGCACCCACGTCATGATCTTGCCACGCAGCCAATAGGCCCGTTTGCGATTCTTGCGATCAGATCGGCTCATGCGCTCCTTTGGCGGTTTGTATCCGCGAAGATACCGAAACGATGACTTTGGCTTCATGGGACATCGCGAAATTGACGATTTGGCGGGCAACCTTTCGCGCTGTGTTCTCGTCGATGTTGCGCACTTTTTCCCAAAGGTCTACGTCATCTTGTACACCGGCCTGAAGTTTTCCACTTTGACTACGTTTGTGATGAATGACGTTGAGCAACTGATGCCGATGATGGTTCACGGGCCCACCCCGAATATACTGGGTCGCGACCAATTTGTCATTTCGGAACGCACCCATCACAGCCAAACGATTCACCCCTAAATCGACTGTGACGACGGGCATCCCGGGATCCGCAGCGAATGGTTCCTTGGCTTTTTTCGGCGCATTAACCCATCGTTCCATCGGCACATGCAACGCAAACCGCAAGCCCCCTGGATATTGTTTGTCTCGCTTGGCATAAAGAGACAGGGACAGAACGCCCCACTGTTGGGGCCGAATCGCTGCCCTTTCTTCGGGGGTCCCTGATTCTCTTGAGGTTTGGCAGGCTTTGATCTTGAGGGTTTCTTCGTTGATTCGAGCGGTTTCGGCCCGTGACATGGCGAGGGCTTCTTGGGCTTTTTGATGAAGCACCACCGGCAGTGGCACCATTTGCCATTGGCCCTCGGAGAATAACTTGACCAAACAAAGTCATAGCGGACTTGGCGCTGAATCGACAGATCCGCATCGGGATATGTCACCATATCGGCATAAAACGTGATGGGGTCGTTTGGTGCACGCCGAGCTGCGGAGGACGTGTCTTTTGGCCACCGTCGACCCATATTTCCAGGGTGTCTGGCGCTCCGCCATCGGGCTGAGCCGGACCCATATAATAACGTGCCGCTCGGTCAAAACCGAGCGGCGCAATGTCGTCCCGTTAGGCGTGTGAACTATCTGTCTAGCGCCAGTTGATCGGATGCTTGAATGGGGATCCGGCGCGGCCTGGCCCCTTCGGCCTTCGGCAACCGGAGGGTAAGTACGCCTTCATTCCAGCTGGCTTCGATGTGATCGGCGTCAACATCAGTTCCTAATCCAATGGTACGAATGAACGTCCCATATGGAGCCTCGACGTGAAGCCAAGTGACGTCATCGCGTCGAGGAAGACGGCGCTCCGCTTTAATGGCAAGCCGGTGATCGCGTACTTCGACGTCCACGTCCTCGCGTTGAAACCCCGGAAGATACGCACGGACAAGCAAGGCCTCAGGGGTGTCAGCCATGTCAAACGGAATCGGTTTAACCGTGCGACCTTCAAACCCATCCAAGGGCACGCGGTCGATCTGGTCCATCAGTGTTTGCTGGTCCATCAGTGTTTGCCCCAGCTTCATCAGTTGGGTGAGACTATCCGTTAGTGCCATTCTCATCACCTCTGACCTTCACTATTAGGAGTCCTTCCCGACCCCTTTCAATTTTTTACATATCACCGCCCAAAAGCGCGTTCAACTCGAGAATTTCGGAGAATACCTTGAATTCGCGAAATCTCGCCCGATTCAAGACATAAATTTCCTTCAGGCTCACTATTTTGCCGCGTTTCACCGCGTGGCGCCGTTACACGGATCGCGCAAATGTCTTTAAAGTGATCAGCTACGCGGGTGACAACCGACTGAACCTTCGATGATGGCTTCCCACTTTCCTCACGCTTTGGTCCCTTAGCAAAGGTGCCGTAAAACGGTGCTTCAGCGCTGGAACTGGAATACCTCTCCTCTTGGCCGGGGAGACTGCCTTTGGTCATAAGGGCACAGTATGAGCCAGACGTCTTTTCTATTACCCCGGAGGCGATTGCCTAAATTTGTGCATCATCGAAAGCGTCGTTGTCTTTCGCGAGCGTGGAAGACGCAAGACAGCAGCATAGGTAGCACGAGAACCGGCTCTGGCAGCCGACGACCTTGGGGTGAGCGGAGCGGGCGTTGGCAGTCAGGCTTGGGGGGCTCCCGAGGGCTCTTCCTTTCAAGACAGTTCCGCCAATCCTTCGGTACAAATCTGACTAAGGCGGCACGCAAAAATAAATTTCATGATTTGGGTTGCGGTCGGATTCGGTCGATACAGCAAGCCGTACTTTCCTGAATCGGCAATGCGTGTGTTTTGGGTCAGATCCCAACACGCTCAGTTTGAGGCGGCCGCGACAAGGACACCGTTTTTTGCGACCCGCCTTACGTTGCGTGGTCGGATACAGCGAATTTCACGGACTATACGATACCGTCGGAGGATTTGGTAGTGCTGATCAAGAGGCGCTGGCATCATGGGCGGAACGCCTGGCTGCAGAAGGAATTGCTGTGGTGATCTCCAACCACGCGACTGATTGGCCCGCCAGTTGTACAAAACCGTAAGCAGATAATCGTAGACGTTCTTCGCTTCATCAGACGCGATGGGGCCAATAGAAAGGCTGTTCAGGAGATCATAGCCCCACGTCACATAATTCGCCCGGGCAGGGAATCCCGCGTGCATTACGAAATAGGACGATGAAGTCGACCAATCAATGTTACCGAGGAGTTATCCCGCATCACTAACTGTGAGGCGAAGAGCCTGAATCAACCACTGACCGTTGGTATATTGGAGGGTTGCCGTGCCTGACCAGTTTCCTGGAATATGAAGTATTTGCCAGGGAGTTGTACGTCCCGACCTTACTTGGCGGATTGTCGACGTTTGCGCCGTAAACGAGACGTTGGCCGTGCTGTTGCTATTAATCAGCGAAATATCGGTGAAGGAGAACTTAGAGAAGGTCATGGCCGTATTGCGCTCATAAGTGATGGCTTGCAATTCATTGCCATAGCCCCACATTTCATGGCCCACTTCAGCGTTGTTGGACGCGTAGAGTTTCCCCAAGGCGGTCTTTTCACTGGCAAGCAATTGAGTAGTCTTGCTTGACGAAAGAGAGCTCACATTCATGGGAACAACTGTCGAAGGAATGATTTGCACAGACTGTTTGATTGCCTTTTCAAGTTGCTGCTGAATTACTGCTTTGGCAGCCGTTGTCGGTTGCGCCGCGACATTGGACCGCCAAATCCCGAAGCCTCCGGCCACTACGATAATGAGTAGCCCACCACCAGCTAAGGAAGGCGTTCTTCCCCGCGTCATAACGTCAAACTTCCTCGGAAATAAGATTACACAACGTCTAGCAGTACAAGTCGTACCACGCAAGATATCCTGACAGTCCCCGACCTAACAACAGCACTCACTCATTTATCATCCGTTAAGATGCCGACCGAGGGTGGGCGTCCACTCCTGCTAGGAAGGATTGATCTTTACGATAGATAGTCGTTGTTGCACTGTGTTGATTATATTTGCCTAAGGTCCACCATGTGTGGTAGCGATTATTGGTGTGTGAATCCACGTAATCACCCTGTATGGTTTGGGTGAGTGTTGTTGTGGTGCCATATCCGGTTTGTATGACAGCATGGTTAATCCCTGCTGATCCAGTTGGATTACCTGCTTCTCCCCAGTGGAAAAAGAGAACATCCCCTTTTGACATGCCGTCGGTGTAGGCCTTGTCAGTTCCCAGGTGGGTGGCGTACAACGTGCCATCGCCATATTGAGTGAGATGCGAGTACAAGGTGGAAGCTACGGTCCATGAATTTGCGTAAATAGAGGCATTATTCGAAAACCAGTAGCTAGGATATGTCGTGTATTCGGGCATCCCGGTGTGAGTATTGTGGGCGACGACTTGCGGGAGCCCGCCCGCATATAAACTTTGTGATACAAAATTAGTACAGTCGTCGATAAAGCTGGGGTAGTTTGGATTGTAGTTCGACCAATACTTGTCCGCGTAATTCGCAGCGGCTGTTCCATTATAAGTATAAGCAAAAGTCTGGGGCGATGTAACCATAAGCGTTATAGGCACCAACAAACTGCCTAGTATCGGGATAAGCTTAATCTCCAACGCATCATTACTACCCCGTCTTACAACATTACAACAACAGAATAGTTCAGGCTATTTTCTAGAATAGCACCCTTATGGTAATTATCCAAATCTAAACCGAGGGGCAACATGCGCTGACAGCCTCCGCCAGCCGAGCATGTCTCATTGACCAATCTGCCCGGCAACCCATCACATCCGGCAAAAACTGGCCTATGGCGGAATATTTACGAATCGTTGCCATACCCCCACAAAGGCTTCAATGCACCCCGCGGACAGTCCACCGGATACGCGCGCGCATCCGCATGCAGTGTCCCCTATAGGGCAGTTGATGTGTCGCGTGTATGCCGGCGGTGAGGACGCCTTTGCCGCCTTAGTGTACGAGGTCACACCCCAATGGGCTCCGTATCGGCGATGGGGTCGCTCAACCGCGACCACCGAGGACTTGCTGCAGGAATTATGGATGACTCTTTGGCGTGAATTACGGAGTCATCCACCGGCCGCTTTACAAACACGTTGTTACGAAGGGCGGGATGGCGAATGAAGATTTCGGGGCGTGTCGTGCGGCAGGCGTGTCGGCGGGAACATGACGCGATGCTTCGGTGCTGTGTGGAGTGGGATCGTCAGGGGGAGTGCACACCGACACTCCAGGATGATTTGGCTCACCATTCGGTGGTATTGCATGTCCTGCGCGAGTACCTGGAACGGGAGCATCATCAACTCCTACACGGGTGACCATCAAACCAAGTAGGCCCCTTAAAAATTTTTCTCGTGGCTGGTGTCCGCTTTTGCGAGATGTTTGTCCCCTATATAGTAGACCACCAATTAGAGGTTAGGGGTCGGGGAGTTAGAACTGGTTTTGTGGAGAGTCCGCACCCCAACAGAGACTTTGACAAGGAGGAAAGATTATCATGGCGACAGTAACTGCTTGTTCCTACAATGGATCGGTACCATCAGATACGATTGCCACATTTTATGGGCAGGGCGCTTCATGGGCCCTCATGGCCGATTATTTAGTGGGTGCCGCTTCGTACTTTGACATTCGTTCTCCAATTCCATTGGCTATCGGCGTATTGGAGGATGGCGGCGTTGGAACGAATTGGATGCGGTTGGAGCCCGGGACCATTAGTGGATTTCAAAGTGAATTCTGGGAACCCAACAATCAAACAGGCCAGAGCACGCCCTCTGCTTCGGATATTGAGGGCACTGATTCCCTGAACGCGGCGGTTGGGGTCTGGTTGTATAACCAAAAGAGGGACTATTGTACCGATGTCACCGATTGGCAGGCGTTATTGAGTATGAGTTCCGCGTACAATAGTATTTGCGGGTGCTCCTGTCCTTATGACACCGCCTACGGTTGGAGTAGCTTGTTCTTGGCTTATGGCAACGACTACACTAGCGTGCCTAACGCTGATTATGTCGGCGCCTACTATGTGACGGGCCCCACAGGCACTCAGACAAAATACAATAATGCCAGTTGTGGCCCTGCGAACAACAACGTAGCGGTTCCCAACTTTTCGACCACACGCACTCAGCGAGTCGAGCCTCATGGCCGCAACAGCAACGGGAAGCAGATCGTCCTCTTTACCTCGCGGGACAGCACGTCGTTTGTGAGTGCGTTGCAGGCCAATCTCAACTTGCGGAACGCCGGCTACACGCAGCCTCTAGTAAGTGCCGACCGGAATTTTGCCGCCACTTCGACGCAATATCGGGCGAACTGTGTGGTGGCTGTTGGTGCTACGGCTGTTAGCGATATTGAGGCCGCCTGCAGCAGCATGGGGCTCTCTTGCGAATCGTTCAGCGACTTCGCGTCCTGGGAAGCGTCGAGTAACTACGGTTTTATCAATGCCGATGGTTCAACGGCGGCCGACACGTATTCCCTAACCAATACTGCAGCCAGCCAAGCCACCAATGCGGGTTGGTAACGCGGTCGTTAATTCCGAGACTGCCCTGGCGTCGTGCCAGGGCAGTCCCCTTCATTGTACTTCCCAGCTCGACGCTATCTTTAGCGTGTCGGCGACACTGTGGGTTGAGGGAGCCCCACTCTGTAGAAACACCAACTCATGGGTACGAACCCATGTGAGTACGAGTGATGGACCATGCACGAGATTCACGAATCCCACGCCCTCTGAGGCCGGTAAGGACGTGTGACGAACCTGTGCGGCGATGTGGGATGCCTCATTCGCCGCCATAGCTGGCGAGGGCGCGATTACTTCCCAGGTCCATCCGTGTTCGGTCCATGTCACGAGGGGGATTTGGGCATGGTCCTGTCCCTCCAAACCGCCGGAATATGCCTGCCCGGTGATACGTCCCAGAGAAACGGGCGAATGCGACCCCATTGGGAAGATGAATAATCCGTTAGCCTCTAAGCTCTTTGGGGAGGTTACGCCCGGCCACCGTTCAACCGTCCATCCTCCTACCCATGATGTTTTGGGAACCCGGTTCAATTTCGGGCTGTTGACGCCAAGTGGCTTTCGGGTTTGCCAAATGCTCACTGCGTATTGTTGAACGGACGGGCTAGCCGTACTAGCAGACTCCGATAAGGCGTCCGTGGTTGGGGGCAGCCAGCGGGGGCCTTCTAGTGGCACGTGAAGCTGCGGCTGTTTATGGACCCACGCCAGCGCTTGGGCGACCGCCTGCGATGCTTTGTCCAAATGGTGGTGATCGCTCTGAGGGCGGCTCGTTCCACATCCAGCGATGATGAAGCACCCCAAGCCCACTGCGGTTAACGTAAACGCTTTCACTGCGCGACCTCTGCTTTCTTTCATTGATGTGCGCCTCATCGCGTATCGCGGACTTTCACAACTCTTAGGAAATTTACTAGCGGAATCCGAGTGGATACAATCACGGTTCCTGCCAAAGCTCTGGGATCCGGCTATGAACAGTGTGATCTATATGGGCCATGGGTCGCCCCACCTTTTTTTGAACATCGCTCATCAATCATCATAAACGCTGAGCGGGGTCGACGGTTACTGGGCTCCATGCGATTCCTTTCCTTTTTCTTCCTTCGGCGGATCTGCCGGGGTCTTCTCCACAGCGGTCAGCACCCCGTCTTCATCGGCCACCAGCACAATCCCGATGGTTTCGAGCCAGGCCTCCCATTGCGGCTCATTAATCACCAGGTCCGCCAGCTGGCGCATTTTGTCCACCGAATCCACCCCGAGGCCCGCCATGATGCGCCCAATCTGCATCCAGGTCCGTTGATCCCGGGGTTTCTGTAGCAACTGTGCGAAAAACTGGAATAAGCCCAGAGCCAGCGAACCACAACGCTTTCGACGAAGCGTTGGAGAAATCGCGGAGGACCGAGTTCAGAGATAACACCGCGAAATAGCCTCCCCGATTCGCCTCAATGCCCTGTCATCGCGTTGGTATACGTCGATTGACCTCTTATTCCGGTTTTTGGTTCCAATGCTACACAGACCCCGAGTATAAGCGCTCCGAGGAGCGCATAGAGATCGTCGTCATGACCATTCCTCCCTGAAATCGGCTGTTACCAATACATAATAAACATTAACCCACTGTAAATCAGTGCCGTTGAAGGGCATCTTATGAGAGGCTCGAGCCGTACTCAAATATAAGCTCCTCTCCTATTATTTGATACAACGCTGGGTACGCTGTTGGGTTACATTAAGAAACGCATATTTCGCTAAGGAGCCATAAAATATTAAGTTGCTATTTTCGGCGTTTAGACCTTGACGCGGGGCCGAATGGTGTAATTCCACTGGAAATTTTGGCCTTCGGGTCGCTCGATGTTTAGGGTGGTCATCTCGGC
>JAKACZ010000094.1 GCA_021820965.1 Bacillota bacterium
CAGGGTAAAACTGTCGTGTCGGCCCTTTTTCTTAAACGTGGGATACTCCGCGATACCGGCAAAGAAATTCTTAAACGCTTGGCCCAACTGCATGATGGCCATTTGCGGCGCGTTCTTGGTGACCTCCAGCATCCCAGGAAACTCGTTTCGCTTGATGGCATTGAGTTGACGCCGCAGGGCTGCCTCGGACGGCTTCGGCAACGTCGGGTCGGCTTGCCACGCATCATATTGCTGCTGCCACTGGTCCAAGGCCCAATTGTAGGCAAAGCGCGCGACCCCTGCCGCCTTGCGGAAATACGTCTCCTGCACATCGTTGGGATCGAGCGCAATTTTATGGGCCAGAATCATGAGGACGCCTCCTCGACGGCGTGCTTCACGCCGTCCAACAATTTTTGGCTCTTGCGCGAGCGACTGCCATACAGCCGGGCCGAAAACACGGTGATGATTTCGAGGACATCTTGGGCTAACTCTTCCTCGAACGTTGTGTCTTCGCCGTGATTGAGAATGATGACTTCCACCTGTTTGGCCTCACAAATAGCGAAAACAAGCTCCGCGCCCAATCGCAAGAGTCGATCTTTGTGCGTGATGACGAGCCGACCGACCCGGTCGGCCAGGATGTCATGGAGCAGGCGTTTGAGCCCCTTTTTGTGATAATTCATCCCCGACCCGAGGTCGGCCACGACCTCAAAGGTCCAGCCTTGGCGGGCACAGTACAGTTCGAGCACTTGTTTTTGCCGTGCCAAATCGTCTTTCTGGTCGTGGCTTGATACGCGGGCATAGGCGACGGTTTGGCGAGGGTTGGTTCGATGATGAAACTGTTCGGGTCGTAGTCGCGCCAAGTCATAACGTCGATAACCCCCCGGTGTACGTTCATCGGGCAACAACGTTCCTTCGTGTTCCCATCGACGTAACGTCGAGGGGGTTACACCTAAAAATTCCGCCGCTTCACGAATGCCAACAAGTTTTCGAGTCCTACCTAAATTATACAACAATGGATAACCGTAGGTAAACTTGTTGGGAACTGTTAAAACCCTTCGTAAGGCAAATCCGCAAATCCACCGGCCTGTTCACGGTGGTAAGGGACACCTGTTGCCCGGACTTGAATCGATAATCCCGTTGATCGGTAAAGGTGGTGGTATTCGAGGTGAAGACCGGGGCCTTATCCAACCCCTTTGTGTTCTGGGGATAGCCCTGCTTTTGGTGCATGGCATTGTGCTGGGTCTTGGTCCATAACCCTCGCAGGGGCCCCCACTTGTCGGGATACCCAACAAGCCAGTTGCGACGGCAAGCCCAACCGCTCCCGCAATTCGGGATAGACCAGTTCGTGGAGTTTCACTTGATGGGACATTTTGCCGTGCTCAAAGGTGACCCGGCTGGTATCATTGAGGGCGTTTTGATAGGCTGTGGCCGTATCGCGGAGGCATTGCGCATGCTCCCCTGTCGTATGCAGTGTGAGCTTAGCGGTCAGTATAGTCTTCACAGAACTATTGTATATATCACACTGTGCTGCGAATTCTATAGCAAGACAAAGAGCGGCGCTTCCTCCCCTTACGGGGACGAACGGTCCTCGGCCGAAACACCGAGGTTTCCGAGCTGGGAGATCGGATGAAACCAAACTCGCATGATGCGCCAACAGAAACCTTTATTAATACGTTGCAATAAGTCAAGGGCAACCATCTGATGGTACAGCGTGCGATAGAATCACGGCCTTCCCCGGATTGTGCTCCGCAACTCTCACCACCTGGCCGTGCACCAGTCGCTGGAAAATGAGGTTCGCGCTCAGCCAGCGGGGCCCGCTTCCTCCCCAAAACATTTGTCGAAGCGAATCGAAGGATGGCTCCTGTTCCGAGGATCCTACGGATGGGATGAGATCGACAGGTCATGCGCTTCGTAAGTCAGTCCGCAGTGGCTACAGGCCGTTTCTTGACTATGGTTAATGTCCTTGGTTTTCCGTTGCCTCATCGACCACCTGCATCGGTATGCCGAACCGTTGCAAGATCAGGCGCTTTCGCCTATCGCGCAGCATTTGACCGGCTCCACCGTGAAACCGACCATTGACCTCGATAACTCGAGCGATGGACAAATCCCGGGTTCGCACAATGACAAAGTCGCAATGATCACGCCAGGCGAATTCCCTGTCTCTCTTAGACAGCCGCGCCGCTTGATCTCGACCGATGACATCGAGAAGCGGCATGTGGGCCGAAATCACAAAATTCGGGGCCAAATAGGCACGGCAAAGGCTTCGATACGTTTTCTCCTCCAACTTGGAGGCCAACCACCGCACAGGTTTTGCCGCTGGCGGGGTGAGGAGCACATTCGCCGTCAAGTCCTTTGTTCCTTGGTGCAGCACGGCCAGGCCGGCAACGATGCCGGGTGCGCTGAAGGCAAGCGCTAACCCAACCCCCATCGGTTCATCCCTTCCTGTATAAAACTTACGTTCGCATCCAATTATATTTGGTATTTATGTGTATTGTAAAGTTCTTGCAAATTTACTCCTGCGCCTTCACAATGATTGGTCAGGGGTGGATGTTGATGAACCAGTGGGGCCTATTGGTTCGAACCGAACGCTACAAGCAAGGGCTGACGAGCGTGGAATTAGCCAAAAAAGCAGGGATAAGTCAGGCTCATCTCTCGCGCATCGAGCGAGGATTGGTCCGAAATCCTTCGCCGGATATCGTGGAGCGCATCGAACATGCGTTGGGAACGCAACTATCTTCCCAGGTCGATTCAAAGCCGGACTTTCGTATGGATAAAGTTGTTGACGCCATCGCAAGCCTGCTCGAGGCTCTGCCGATGAGTGAGGCGTCGCGGCAATCTATTCTTATGACCTTGCATAGTAAATTACAGGAAGCGCCGGACAAGCGATAGCGGCGTGGATACTTGCGCTACTGACTCATCTACAGGTGGTCGGACGCACCCATTAATTCTGCCACCCTGGGAACCGGCAGTATGCTTCAGAGCCTGGATGGCCCCGCACCTCGCCCATATGACCGGACAGCCACAACTGGCGGCAGTGTTCAATATGATCACGGTCAACGCATAACGGGCGTTCCGTCCAAACCACAAAACGGACGTTGGTCATTTGGGCTGCCGACTCTTCGGTTGAAGCGCTCCGGCCTTAGCTGGTGACGCGGTCGATAATTCGGCTCGGACGGGTTGTCGCCGCGGCCGATCCGGCTTGACACACGGTGCACTTCGGCAGTGAATCAATCCCGCTCAACTTCCGTCCCAAAAAATAAGACCCGGAGTAGAACGGCTGGTGCTGGGAGCTCCTCCAAAAAAGGTCCAGCCGTTTGATCGTGACCTTTAGCCGAGCACTGTCGTTACTACTGTAGAGAGTTCGCCGGGAGGGACATTCATGCAGAAACTGTTAGCCAGCGCAGCCATCCTCGGGTTGGGACTCATCGGCAGTGCCGCCATTGCTGGGTGCGGCATCCAGAGCGCCACGGCCGTCGCCTCAACCATCACACCGTCATCTCATCAAACCACTAGTCCATCGCCCAGCACCACCGGGTCGGCCACGGGCGCGAGCGCGGGAACGCCCATCACCTCCACAGCGCCAAGCTCGTCGGCAGCACCCGCGAATCCCTTTCCCACCATTATCGGGATGGCGATGGCCCATGTGCCCAGCAATTTGCTGCAGAACCCCATGGCACCAACCGAGCTCCCCCTGGCCCAGTCCGGATCGACCAGTATGTACTACGACCCGACGGTCACGGAAGAACCCGTCCCCAGCTATTCCGTTCAGCTGTCTTCACCCAGCGCCTCATTGGCAAGTTTCGGCGCTACCAGCTATTCTAGCGACCAGCAAGCCGCGGACGCCGCGGCCATTAATCCCTATGCCCAGGGGCCGGGAGGAACGACCAACGGCCAAGAAGATCTCGGCAGCCACATTACCGGCACGGTCGTCACCTATAACGGGCAGGCCACCAGTGCCATGACCAATCAGCCGTGGGCGGCCCTAACCTGGCACGAGGGACGATGGTTGATCGATGTGACCAATTATGGCAGCACGACTGTGCCAACAGCCGAAGCCAAACAAGTGGTTGCATCACTTGCCACACATTATCTCCCGCCGCCGCAAATTCGGGGCGCCCTGTTCGTCTCCCTGTACAAGAATCCTGGGGCGAGCACCGCGTCGCTGGAGGTGGACGCACAGTGGGAAGAAGGCAGCACCACATATACGGTCGACGCTTACAACGGCGCCGTCAACCCCTTGGACACCGCCATTCGCATGGCCATCACCATGACGCCGTACCCCGGCTAAACGGCCGCAGCACCAGGACGCTACGGCTTCCGTGGCGTCCCTTTATGTAGCTGGTTGGTAAAATACTTGTCCCCGACGCTCAATATGGTCTCGAACGGCGAAGTCGTCGATATAATCAAAGATGGATGAGTTTACCGTATGGGGAATCGCAGATTCGTAGAGCTCCCCCATGATGTGCAACAGATCATCATAAGAAAGGCGTGGGCCTACCAGCGTCAAGTCAATGTCCGACCCGGACCGGTAAGTGCCTTTAGCCCGGGAACCGTAGATAATGGCACGGTCAACTTGCGGGTATCGCGCTAAAATAGCGCGAATGCTGGACACTGTCTGTTCCGGCAATCCATACATAACTCATACCCCGACCTCAATTCGAAGCGACTGCATGCGTTGCTCCAAGGCATCAAATTGCCCCACGTAATCATTGCGGTCACGTAGGTTCCCGCCAGTGCTGACGCATGACGGGTCACTAATCGGCTCAACCCGGTGGCGTGACGACGGTTCAGGGGCCAGTCAAGTCAATCGCCGGGAGCAAAAGTGCCCGCGTCGTCCGCAGAACCTACGCGTTTAGCC
>JAKACZ010000063.1 GCA_021820965.1 Bacillota bacterium
CGCTCCTTATATTAGAGTCGAGCCTATCATCTCAGAAATTTTTTACTAGGTCCAGAGGGTCTTATGGAAAAACTTTTCTCGTTCCCCCACCTCTCCGGCCGGTTTCACGGCTCATGCGTCAGCACTGCTGCGGATTGTCGTTCTGACGGTCCGCAGTTCTCAATTACCATGGACACACCAGTCTGCGTTCTCAATTTAAATGAGAGGCGTGGTGCGTTTCACGGCACACGCACCCGAAGTACATATTCGGTAAACTCGGCTTTTGACCAGGAAAATCATCACCAAAGCGGCCACTAAAATTGGGGCTGGATACTTTTTACGGTTCCTAGGAGAGTGGTCTCATGAAGACCCACACGGACGATCTCGACCTACGGCAGACGCTTGCCGAATGCCACCAGCGCATTCGGGAATTGCGGGCGGCGTTGGCCGCGAGCCAAGGCCGGGTGGTGGAGTTAGAGGGGCAAAAGCAGGCGCTCGAGGAGACGGTGCGCAACAGCGCACCGGGGCTTTGGACGGAAGACCGAGTGGGAGCGCTGCCCCCGCAGATCCGGATGCGACCCGCGCGGCCGATCCCCCCGTCACCGGAATCAGCTCCGGCAGCGGGCGAGACTGAGAGTCCACCGCCGGTGTTGGCGCTCATGCTAATTGTCATCACTTCGACTAACATGCCTGTCATAGGATCTGCCGGGTATTGTCGGTTCAGAGGGGGCCTGGGAACGTAGAAGAATCAGCCCAATGGGCTGGGATTCGCGTTTAGCTGACGGCTGAATCCCACGGCCTACGCCAAACGTGAATGCTATGGGGGAGGCGGATGCGTTCGACAGTCATCCCCAGAATGTTAACATATCGAATGGTCACAACGGAAACCATGATGACAACCTAATGAGTCAAACCCATGACAAAATAAGTTAGCCTCAACAGCCCGGACACTACCCCGCCGCGACGGCGGAGACAGTAGTGAACTGACGTACCAGTACCCGCAAGGCGGCGAAAAGCCTGCAGGAAGGGATGGGGGGCCCCAACCTGGTTTGCTATCCGAGAAGAGACCCCGGTAACAGACCATCCGGCAGACCGACGTCCTGGGGCTGCCCTCTTTGTGCTAAACCCTGAAAATCGGAGCAAGATCGCGTAACGCTATGGAATCAAAATCTACGAAGCATGGGACAATCTCCGCTTACGCCCCCGATAACAGGCCGGGAAGACTGGGCATCAGTGGTGGCTGTGGGTGTTTCATGGGGTCGTGACGACCGTTTTTGTGCTCGATCCGTCGCGCAGTGCGCGGGTGCCGCGCATGCCCCGACAGTTGGATGCGGAGACGGGAAGCCCCCGGCGACGGCGATGGACGCTCATCACGGATAATTACGTGGTGTACCGCATCCCGCATCCGCAATGCCTGGTGCTGGGCTCATATTCGTCGCAAATTTGTTGAGGCGGCGCGCAGTGTCCCCGCGCTCGAGTCCTGGAGCGCGCGCTGGGTTGAGCGCATTGCGGAATTGTACCGGCGGTATGATCGCCGGGCGGCCAACTGGATTCGGGTGGGCGACACCCAGGGGCGCGGGAAAACTGACGGCTATCATCAGCACGCGAGGCCGATCAAAACCATTTGGGTCTATCCCTTGCACAGGCAGTATTGCGCCCTCTTAACAGCACCTTTGGACACCGACTAAATTTCTCCAGTAAAACCGGCTTTACCGAATATGTACCACCCGAGGGCCTTGCGGTGTAGGAACAGCGCGACGGTCACACAAGACGGGGAAGGATTCGATTCCGGCTCCGAGTATCCGCGACGAGCAGGCGGGGGATAACAGGGAAAACGATGCACCAGGAACTTCTGGAGGCGATCTGAGAAACCCCTACCGCAACCCATTAGGAGTCTGGGATGGGAGAGCAGTGGATAGCGGGGGCGCTATCGCGCCCGCCACTATTGGCTCTCGTCTGATACGACGGATGCGTATCCCATAGCTGGATTTGCTAATGCGTGACGGTGGGGCCGGACCAGCGCTGCATTCCACCCGACATGTTGTACACGTTGCGGTAACCTGCCTCGGCCAGTAGTGTCGCGGCCTTCTGAGAGCGGCTTCCCGAACGACATACTACAACAACCGTTTTATCCTTTGGCACCTCTCTGAGCCGATGAATCAGTTGGCCCAGGGATATATGCTTAGCACGGGGGATGTGGCCGCCAGCAAATTCGCTGCTTTCCCGCACGTCGATGATTAAGGCCTGGCCTGAGCGTGCCATAGACGCCACGCGCTCCGGCGACAGGTGTCGAACCAACCCAGCCACCTCCTAGCAAAATACTACATGGGGTATTTCCATTATAACATGACTGGTCAAGACTTAACCCCCTGCGATGCATCTAATAAACGCCGGCGTAGGTCCGCGATACACCGGCCGGTTTCGACTCAGCACCCAGCTGCCACTGCATCCTGACGTACTGCTACGCCGTAATTGACCATAGACTATTATACTGGGCGGGGT
The DNA here is from genome assembly GCA_021820965.1 of Bacillota bacterium. GTDB lineage: Bacteria > Bacillota > Sulfobacillia > Sulfobacillales > Sulfobacillaceae > Sulfobacillus_B. The sequence continues at coordinate 2,482 of JAKACZ010000063.1, forward strand.
AAAAGCAATCTGACGCGTAACTGGAATATCGTAGCGATTATCAGCAGCTCTTGCCGAAGTGGCGATTCGAGCATTTTGTCCGCCATAAACGGGGATCTTTCTGCCGACCGTTGGCGGGAAGAGCATGAGGTCGCCGAATTCCTTATGCAGGGCAGTATAGCAATCCACACTGGCGTCCGATTCGTGTGCAGCATGGACGGCCGCCAATAAGGCCTCCGTTTTTGCCGTGGTGATAAAGTGGATGCGCGGATGGTCTTGCCGCTTGAACGGAATCGAGGCGCTTGCTTTGGACCGGGGCGGAATGTTCTGGATACCGATATGGGATCTAGTGAAAAAGGCGGAAGCACCGCCAATCGGCGGGCATTTCGTGCGCGGATTATTCCGCTCGGCTTCGAGCCACTGTCTACCAGAAGGGCCTGCCCAATCTTGCACCACCATCACTTCACCCGGCTCACGATGTGGTGTTTCACGCAGAACAGCGGACATCACAACGACACAGTAGGATACTGTTCTGCCACCAGTCCGGTTCCGAAAGCACGGCGTCACTCCAATATGGCTATCGAACGGCGTCAGCTTTTTGCCGTAAGGCGCGAATGGTTGTGCCGAATACCTGGGCGTGGAGCCATTGATGAGCATCAGATGGCCCCGGTTGGCCACCTCTCCTGACTCTTGGCTGGCCGGGAGAACGGTCGGAGAATATCGGCGATAATGTTGGCGGGAGTGCGGTTCATATCAGACTGAATTAGATTCGGGAAGTCATGTGTGGTGATGGCTTCGTTCGAGGACACGGGCGTGGACACTGGTGCCGATGCGGACACGCTAGGAGATGGGGGCGGCGATCTCGTTGATGCGAGGCGTCTGCGCAACCGTTAAAACCACCCCACCAAAGAAAGCGCACCCGGCAACCAGGGCGGTTCGCCCGAAAGACATTAAAGCCCACTTCTCCTTGTTGACGCTTATGTCTCACTACACCACGTCACACCGAAATCGATGGGTTGAGACGTGGCGTAGCTCCACGGTACCTTTTGGCAACAGAAAAAGGCGGCCCCTTGCAGAACCGCCTGAGATTAGCTGGCGCTTAAAGGTTGAACACTATCATGCGGATTTCAGTCATTTCTTCCACCGCGAACCTCGGGCCTTCGCGCCCGATGCCGCTCCGGCGGGTGCCGCCGTAGGGCATCAGGTCTACCCGATACGACGACGTATCGTTGATAATGACGCCACCGGCCTCAATGGTCTTAGCGGCCTTCCAGGCGCGCCCGATGTCGTTGGTGAAAACGCCGGCTTGGAGTCCATAGGTGCCGTGATTGATTAACTCTAGCGCTTCGTCAAAGTCGTCGTAAGCGATGAGAGACGCAACCGGTCCAAAGATTTCTTGGGCCACCACTTTCATGTCCTGCGTGACATTGGTCAAGGCGGTCGGCATAATCACCGAACCCTCGCGATTTCCGCCGGCGAGCAAGGTTGCGCCTTGACTGACGGCTTCGTCCACCCAATCCTTGACGCGCTTGGCTTCGCCTTCTGTAATGAGCGGACCGACGTCAGTGCTGGGATCGAGCGGGTCTCCGACCTTAAGCTTGGCGCTTTCCTCCAGGAAAGTCTGGCTGAACGCCTCGAGAATGGGCCGGTGTACGTAGATTCGCTGCACCGAAATACAAAACTGTCCCGCCGAGCCGTAGGCTTTAGCGGCCAAAAGCTTGGCTGCGGTCTTGTAATCGGCGTCCGAGTGCACGATGTTACCGGAGTTGTTACCGAGCTCCAGAACTACTTCTTTGAGTCCGGCGATTGAGCGGATATGTTCGCCCACAGGAGGACTGCCGGTGAAGGTCACCATCTTGATTCCATGATGCTGGACCAGATAATCCCCGATGGCGCCGCCCGGCCCAATGATAAGGTTGAAGTAGCCTGGTGGGAGACCCGCCTCTTCCAAAACTTCCGCCAACAAGATGGAGGTCAGGGGAGTAGTGGTAGCCGGCTTGAGCACGACCGGGCATCCCGCCGCAATCGCGGGTCCGACCTTGTGAACGACCAAATTGATGGGGAAGTTGAAGGGAGCGATAGCTGCGATGACGCCCTTGGGCACCCGTAAAAAAAGACCCATCCGATTCTCGGACCCTGGCGCGGCATCTAGCGGGACCGTTTCGCCGTGGATGCGCTTAGCCTCTTCCGACGACAACTGAATGGTTTCAATAGCACGGCGCACTTCCGCCAGGGCATCTTTATAGGGCTTGCCACCTTCCTGGGCGATTGTCCGAGCAAAAACTTCTTCGTGGTCGCGAACCAAGTCCGCCGTGCGGCGCAGGATCGTGGCGCGGCGATGGGCAGGCAGTGGATTCCGGAACGCACGCGTGGCCGCTTCGACGGCGGAATCGACGTTTTCGGGCGTAGCCTGGGCAACCGCGCGAATGAGATGGCCGGAATACTTGTTATATACCTCCAGGCTTTTGTCACCTTGCTGCCACTCGCCGTCAATGTAGAGCCCGGTGGATGAACTGCGTAGCAAATCCAAGTAAATTACCCCTTTCGGGAAATCGTTTGCTCCTTTACAACCTATTGCCATGTCACGGATAATGTACGCAATAGGGAGAAGAGGCTTCCTATACCTCATACCCTAGCAGCTTTCCCTTAAATAGGCAAAGCACGGTTTGAGCCAGTGCTGGAGAGACGTTGTTTAGCCACAGTGCGTGATGTGGCGCGTTTTGCGGAAGTCAATCCGTCGACCGTCTCGGGTGCTGAATGGCGATACGAGCCTGACGGCCCGACCGGAATCACGTGAACGCATACTGAAAGTAGCCGCGAAACTTCATCGCTCTGCATGGCGGTTCCCGGGCACGGTTAGGCGACAGGCATAATAATCACCAGCGGTTGGCGGCCGTGCCAACCTAGCAGGAGTTTCCTACTTATGGTTCCCGTTGACCAACTTTGAGTTCCAGCCGTTATTGGTGAAATCCCCGAATCCCGCATGAGACGGCAGTTCGAGGCCCTCGTCACGTCTTCACCGGACCGACCGATGCCGCCAACAATGCCCCCAAGTTGTATAATACGTGCGAAATGCTCAAAACCGTGATTCTATGAGGGTTTCAGACGTTTGGCACTCACTAACTCGGAAACTCCTGCTAGGATTCCGCGTTGGCTCCGCGAACCCTCTAATCGACCTAGCCAGGCGAGGGGGACACCAGGATGAACGTTGTGCTGCTGGCATCGCTGGTTTTAGGCGTGCGCCAGGCATTTGCCCCCGACCATCTCGCGGTGGTGGGCCGCTGACCTAGAAACGGAAGCAACGCGAACTCCGGGTCTATGCTATGCGCTACGGATTGCCGCAGTGCATAGTGCGGGTATGCTAACCGTGGCTGCCGTGATTATGGGACTCTTGGTGACACTGTCGCCGACTTGAGTGACATGGATCATCTAGAGCTCAGGTGTGTGGCTTTTATCATAGTGCTATGGATTTTTTGTGGGACTTGGCGCGCGATCTTTATAAGAGCCTGTGAGCCATCGGAGAGCCAGCCGCGTTTATTCACGAAAAGAGTGATAGTCCATGGCTTTGCCTCTTAAAGCGTCGAGCTATGGCATGGGCGATTGGGCTTTTGTTTGGCATCGCGGCATCCCCTGGTGACTTGGCGATTTTCACCATCATGGTCAAGAACCACGCGGCTCCGATTGCTCCCTTCGGACACCTGGTGGCGTTCTTGGCCTCAATTTTTGTCATACTTGGAGCGGTTGGAACCGGCCTGGGATTGGCCAAGACCCGGATGTTTCTCCAGAGAACGTTTCAAGGCTGAGCGGCTTCGCTTGCCTCGGCGTGGCGTTGGCACCGGCAACTTACACTAAGCGATCAATGGCGAGCGGCGGACAGCAGAAAACGGTCCGGCTCTTGCCTTGTGGAGTGGACAAGCACTGTCATCTCCTGACGTAGTCGGACAGACAGAGTATACTGTCTTCAGTCGGGCATTGTTATTTGCGAGGGAGTGCTATGAATCAAGCTGCCGTGGCCCAACAAGCAACACAGACGTGGTATCGCGTTCTTAAGTGGGGATTCGGGATCCTCTGGATTGTTGCCGGCTTGTTAAAGCTTCAGCCTGGCATGTTTACCTCCGCACTGGCAATCAACGTGTTGGGGCCCAATGCGCTTAATAACCAGCCAAAATGGCTGTACACCGTAATGTTGCACGGGGCACATCTGTGGTATGTGGGGCTGCCCGTAACCACCGCGCTGCTGGCTATGTGGGAAATTGCATTGGGCGTCGCCCTTATTGCGTCGCGAGGCCAATGGTTTCGCATCACCCTGTGGCTAGTTGTGGCATGGTGTTTAGTGGTTTGGATTATGGCGGAAGGAATGGGGGGCATTTTAACCGGATCGCCAGCCTTTCCCGAGGGTTCTCCTGGATCGACACCATTTTACGCGGTCGGAGCCATTCTGCTTTTGTACCCGTCGTGGGTACGACCAACGTTTCACCGTTGGGCCGGGGGGTTTTGGGCAGTAGCGGCCCTAGTTCAAGCGCTTCCCTATAATTGGTCAGCGTCACAGGTCGGGGGGATTTTTGGCGATGTCAGCATGAACGGGGCAGAGCCAGCCGCATTGGACCGATTGAACAATGTCTTTATCACCATGGGATATCACGCGCCCGTGATGGTCAACTTGGTGATGGTAATTGTGATGGCGGTGCTGGCATGGGGATATTGGACCGGGAAAATCCCGGGGCCGATTTGGTGGCTGACAATCGCGTGGCTGGCGTTTTTATGGGTTATCCCTCAAGCGATGGCGACCTTGTTTACGGGGACTGGCACGGATTTGGGCAACGCCTTCCCCCTCGCGCTCTTGCTTTGGGCCGCCAAGTACATGATTTCTCGCTCATCGGTGACGTCCAATCCGTTGCCGTCCCGTGTTGATCTTTCCCCGTCAGGCTAACTCGTGTGGCCTTCTACCGCGATTTTATACGTTGCAAGCCGATGACGGAGGAGGGAAGGCCATGCTGCCTCAATTACTTTGGCTAGCACCTATCAGGTACGCTCGCCTTTATTACATGACGTTGGCGGTTGCAATTGCGCTGGCGGGTGTGCTGGTTATTATTGGTCGCCTTAGGGGATACCGACAACGGGTCGGTAGTCCTGGCCGGTTCGATGACCGTACGGAGCTATCCCGCCAGTGGCTTATGAAGGGATTAGGCGCCCTCTGGTTGATTGACGGATTTTTACAAGCCCAGCCTGCGATGTTTACCCGATTTACCCAAGGGTTTCTGGCTCCGCTGATTATTGGCCAGCCGAAGCCGGTGGCATCGATTATCCACCTGGGGATTGCGGCCTGGTCAGTGTCGCCTGTAGTGTTGGATGTGTTTATCATCTTTCTCCAGATCGGCATTGGGCTGGAACTCTTATGGGGTCATCTCCAGGGACAACGCGTGGCGCTGTGGGTGTCCTTGGTGTGGGGTCTCGCGGTTTGGATTGTCGGTGAGGGCCTGGGCGGTATGTTGGTGGGCGGCGGCTGGTTTACCGGTACCCCCGGGTCAGCTCTCCTTTATGTGCTAGGCGTATGGGCACTGTTGATGCCGCGCTCCTGGTGGCGCAGCGGGTCGGGCCTAACTTGGCTGCGTTGGACTGTGGCGGGCCTCTTCGCGATTAATGCGCTGTTGCAGGCACTGCCCCAAGCCGGATGGTGGAACGGTGGCCTGGCCGGATACGTGCGGGGAATGGCGGAGATGCCTCAACCCGAGGTGTTTTCCGCCCCTCTGTATATGGTATCGGCTTGGATGGGGCATAATTCTGCCCTGTGGAACGGCGTGTTGGTGGTCGGATTGGCCTTCTTCACTGTCGCGTTTTTCATCTGGCCGAAGAGCCGAGCGCTCTTTTGGCTGGCGGTGGCATGGGTATTTTTAAGCTGGTGGATAGGACAAGACTTCGGCGTGCTGGGCGGCATGGGGACTGACCCTAATACCGGTGCCGTTTGGTTGTTGCTTCTTTTCGTATATGCTGATCGCGCCCAAGTCGTCGATCTTCCGCATCCAGCTGGTCACGCCGCTGGGAAAACGGCTGGCGTCCAACGCTTGAGGAGAAAGGCCAAGTCGCCTGCAGGGCATCGACCCTAAATGGGGTCGGGATTTGCTGGCCGGCTTGCGGAACCATCGGCCCCCTTGTCAGCACGGGCTTGCACAGGCAAAATATTAACCATGTAATACGGACCCGAGCCACGAAGCCGTCACAGGCCATATCCGCATGTAGCGAAAACCGGGAAAGGGGGAAAATCGCCGTGAAGCGAGTTTGGTGGATAGGGCTTCTGGCTTTAATCTCGCTGATTACGGCTGGGTGTGGGCCACAGTCGGCAAGGTCGGCGGGGCAGGTCGGATATTCAACGTCGTTGGCGCATGTGCAGTCATCCACAGCGTGGAACGTCGATCCCGGAACTACGATGAATAAGCCCGCTCCCAATTTTACCCTGACGGACCAGTTTGGACAGCCGGTATCCCTGTCGCAGTACCGAGGAAAGGTTGTAGTCCTCGCCTTTCAGGACAGCCAATGCACCAACATTTGCCCGCTGACCAGTCAGGAAATGGTGCGAGCGAAGCAGATGTTGGGAGCGAAGGCAGCGTCACAAGTGCAGTTGGTCGCCGTCAATGCCAATCCGGTAGCGACGTCGGTGGCAGACGTGCGGGCGTTCTCTACAGTTCACGGCACTATGCATTCCATGATTTTTGCCACGGGTCCCAATTCTCAATTGGAAAAGGTTTGGAAGGCATACAAAATTTACGTGGCGGTGACCAAGGGAGCCATTGACCACACCCCTGGTGTGTTTATTATTGACCCCCAAGGACGCGAGCGGAAGGTGTACCTGACCCAAATGGCGTACAACGGCATGGGACAGCAGGCGGAGGTGTTTGCTCAGGAAGTTGCCCGAATGCTGCCACACCCCACCAAGACCTCCAAAGCTGTGCTCCATCGCGCGCTTATCAAAGAATCCGTCGTACATCAGGCGAGCGATGTCCAATTGCCACAGATCGGCACGCCCGGGCATGTCCAAATTACCGGAGGCTCACCTCATCTGCTGGTTTTTACCGCCAGTTGGCTAAACCAGTTGTCCAACATGCCGCAGCAGCTTCAGGCGCTTAACACCTATCAAGCGTATGCTAAAGCTCATAACCTACCGTCTCCGATTGTCGTGGACGAAGCGCCTACTGAGCCGTCGGCGTCTGCGTTTCCCGCCATCCTTCGCCAGGCGGGCACCCTGCACTATCCTATAGCCGTCGACGAGACTGGTGCGGTCGCCGCGAAACTCGGCGTTCAGGACCTAACTTGGTACGCATTGGTCGACAGCACCGGAAAAGTCATCTGGGCCCACGATGGCAGTAACCAGTGGCTATCCCCGGCTTCTTTGGAGAAATCTGTGGCCAAGGTGTGGCACCATGCCTGACATTCGTTCACCTAAGCCGTACGGCGGCGGCAAGCGTTCGTCCGGGAAGAACGCCGAGTCACGGCGGTTGTATTGGACCCTGGCCATTGGCGGCCTGGCTATCGCGGGATCGGGGTTGTTGCTTTCGCATAGCCTTCATAAACTGAATGCGACGCAATTCGGCGCTTCCGGGTCCGATACGGTTCCCTTGGTACGCCGGCAAAAACCCCCGAATCCTGCTCTATTGACATATCGTACTCATATCGGGTCGGCATCGTCATTTCAAGAAATCCAAAGCGCGGACCGCTACTACCAAAATGCCGCTGCGCGCTGGGTGGCGTATCGATTTCGACTGGTCCAGGTTCGTGGACCCGATGCCGGCAAAATCTCACTCCAGGCATTGCGCCTGGCGTCTGGGACCGTTCCCCTGCCCAAAACGCTGGCCGCGGCAGGGGTGAAGGTCACTCCTTCGACGCCAGTAGATGGAAGCATCCAGGGTATTAGCGGTGCAGCGGTTGGCCGCCTGACCGACCAAGCCAAGATACGGGGAACGCCCATTACACCCTCAGAGGCGAAGGCTCTGCTTCAATCGACAGCGTCTGCGGGCCTGGCCTTTGAGAGTAATAATCCGCTCACCCTTTTGAACTACGTTGACGGTCTGGCCCCCAATCGGCCTTTCGGCTTTTTCGGCCAGTCGGTCGTGGATCCCCGAGGAGCCCTCATGACCCATATTGTAGGCGCGAATGCGGGTATTTTGCCCAATGCGGTTCATTTTTATCGGCGCTGGGCCTTGGTTGCCTCGAACCCTAGGGCCCAGTGGCTCAAGCCTACTCCCATGGCCGGGCAAACTGTCGAAGCCGAAGTGCGGCTCACCGATCCGGTGAGCGTCGATGCCATTAGCACCGCTGAGCACGGCGGCGTTATCGCTGATACCACAATGACGCCCTTTCAGTCGGTCACATTGGTACTGATACAAAGCCAGGGAAAGAACCTGTGGTTTGTCACCGGCTACCAGCTTCACGACGCTAACCTTCACGTGACGAAGGTTCTGGCTCACGCCTTGGACGGCCAGGTTCAATAGACTGGGACAAAATCCTCTTGGGTCCAGCGAATTTTCGGTTTCGTTTCGGGATAGGGTTTGGATCGAGCATTCACCGCTGTTTGGGGCCTGCACCGTTGTCGGTTCGCGCGGGCAGTTGTACCCGCAACACCTCCAAGCGGGCACTTACTGGTCTTTTGCACGCCAGTCTGATGCTCCCACACCGGTCGATTTTTCCATCCGACACCCGCCTATTCGTACCATTGGCCGAAATCGAACTGGCCAAAGGCCGCGATAGCTGGCGGGAGTTCGCTCACGACCCCGAAGAGAAACATAATCACTGCGCCCAGCTTTTGGTCAGTGACGGGAGAAAGACCAAAGAGCCGCAACGGGGCATGGGTGTACGGAACATATAGTGGCGAGTTCCATGAAAGAAGGAGAATCGACGGCGGCATCATAGTGTCAAAGGCGAAGAACAAATATACCAGGCGCCAGCCGGGCGTGAGCCGCGGAAGCTCCGGATGTGTACTGAGAACCGGCCACCAGAGAAATACTGCCGTGAAAAAGAACATGAGGTGTTCAAAAACGTGAAATGGACCATTAACCAGGGTTAGGTCGTAAAGGACGGGCCAGTGAAAATCATCGAAAACCAGGAAGAAAACAACTAAGGCGACGACCGGCCTGGTCATAAAGGCAAATACCCGTTTAAACGGGCGCCATTGAAACGCCCATGACCATAGCCAGTCGGGAAGCGCTTTAAGGAGAAGCGGAACCATGACTGAAACTTCAACCATGTGTTGAACCATGTGCGCTGAAAACAAATAATCGTCGGAAATGTGATCCAGAGGGCTAAAGAAGGCGAACAGGTACAGCACTTGCCCTAACGTCATGTAAACGTGCTGTAAGGCCGTCGGCGGCGCCTCATCCGCGGCACCCAACAATCGGCGATAGGGGCCGGTGAACAGGATATAGAGGAGCCACAAAAACAGCCCAATCGCAAGGGCGGACCATTGAAAATACGACCAAGCGTGAATCTTGGCAAGCTGAGCCATCATATCGTAATGCTCCCGGGCCTGTAAAAAGGACAAATGGTGTTTTGCACAATCATATTACAATTTCTCTGCCACAAGGTCTTCGACAATTTCGGCCGGCTTTCGGGAAGGCGCGTGCTGTCAACCATGGACATTGATCGGAAACGCCGTTCGCCATGAGCTACTTCGGCTGTGCAGTGGGACCGTGAGATTCCATCGCCCGCCCATGGCGACCGTGGCCGACCCATGATACTCTCCCGGTTTGACTTGGTGCCACTGCACTCTGAAAGGCCCCATATGCATCTGCCCGTCCGACATGGTCAGAATGGCGGTTTCGGGTACGGCGCTGGTGGGACTGATGCGCAATGTTACCGCCGTCGCTTTCGTGTTCCCAGCGTTGTTTTCCCAGGTAACAGACATCGTCCAGTGGCCGTGGTGGCGCACCACCGACGAGGAACTTTGAGCCGCCTGGGTTGACTGACCGCAGCCAGCTAACATGATGGCGACAAGGGAAGCCGCGATCAAACGAGATACCCCTTGCATTCCTCCACCTCCAAGTGTGAAAGCATTGAGACGGCGATGATGGCATTCAGGCTACGCCCATCCACGAAGCAGTACCACCAACACCGCGACAATCTCCTGCGTCGTCTTATTGGCTAACGGGTTGTGGTCCAAATCCTGACTCTCAGAACTGGGAGTCCAGCCATCAGCGCACCCCTACTCCTGCGACAATTTTGACAAAAAACTTGGTTTCGGAAAAGACCTGGCTTCATCATTCCGCGCCTGGTGTTACGTTGTTATACATTACCACCCGCGTAAGGCTGGAACCCGCTCTGCTTCGACGCTCAACGCGGCACCTAATGGTCTCATGAGAGCGTCTCCGTCTCATACAGGTTCCGACGATGGATGCGGTCCTAAAATTTGTGATGTGTGCGAACCTATAAATAGCATAAAGAAATATCTATAGTCTGGGAGGTTTGTCATAATCTTGTAACATTTGCTCCCTATACTTGTAGCGACAGGTGACGTATTCCCAGGAGGTGGCCTACAAATGGGCGTCAATGCACAGCAAAAGCGACAGGCTCTGGAAAGTATTAGGCTGATACATGGGATCTTGGGACCTTCCGTGCCAATCGACCACGTCTTATCTATTCTCCGTAAGGTGCGTACTAATGCACCTACGGCGGACCCTCATTATCGCGTGAGTTAATTAACGGCCGGCCGGGGTGATACAATGAGTGAAGATCTTCACTCATTGAGGGATGCCATTGAAGCCTGTCACGCGACTTTTCTTCATTACCATTGGCTGGACGCTGGCGATGTACTCGGCGTCCAATTTTATTGGGGCCTGGTTTTGGGACATAGGCACGGGCCTGCGGCCCATCCTGTTGTTCTACACAATTTTTTTCGTGGTGATGGTACTGAGCTTTGGCATGGCCTCACGCATTAGAAGCCGCATCTCTAGTCCGGTACTGATGACGCTCGGTATTGTCCTTAACGCCATCTACCTGGCACTTTTGCTGCTGATGCAAACCAAGACGCGCCAGTATTATGTTCCCCTGGCCGTGCTCGATGGCTTCTCGTCCAGCTTCTATTGGCTAAGCCTCTTTGTGTTGGCTTCGTCGTGGGTGGAGGCGGGTCAAGAGTCCTGGTACAACAGCTGGACCGGCACCATTGAAGCGGTACTGGGATTGGTCGCACCTCCGCTGAGCGGTTGGGTCATTCAAGCGCTCCCCGGGCTTAACGGCTATCGCACTGTCTTCCTGGCTGCATTTTTGGCGCTCCTGGGCTGCACCTGGCTGGCGCTGGCCGGGCGCCGGCACCTGCCGCAATCTCAGCTTCACTTTCGGCCACAGAAAACCGAGACCAGAACGCGTGCGCTCGTGCAAATTCCCCAATGGCGCCGTCTGGTCTGGAGTTTTTGGGGCTTGGGCCTACGGGACGGGATCTATTTTTTCGTGCCCAGCCTTCTCCTTTTCATCGTCACGGGAAGCACAGTGCTCTTAGGGGTATTTAATGCGATGCAGGCGGCGATTGAAGGCATCGTGTTTTGGGCCCTCACTCGTTCCGAACATCTCAGCCGTCAGCGCAGCATGCTGGGCGCCACGCTTGTTAGTTTCACTGCCCTGACTTTGATGATCGTGCCGTTGAACGCCGTGGTGTTGTTTCTCTTAGGCGGCGTTATCGCCGTCGCCTATCCCTCGTTCAAAGTGACGTTGGAAAGCTCGGCTCTGACCGTCATCACACGGTACGGACGCAACGAGCAGGAACGGACCCGGCTGACCGGACTCAAAGAGGTGTGGATTAATAGCGGACGCCTATTGGGCCTAGTGTTCCTGGTTATTCTGCTTTCATTGTTGGGACCGCTGCACATCACCGTATTTCGTTGGATTTTAGGTCTTTGGGCCTTGGTGCCGGCAGGACTATATCTATTGGCTCGCGAGCTTCCCGAATCGCAGGCTGGGTGGGAGTAAATTAGGCCCGCGGATATGGGAGCGAGACCGGGCGCAAGATACCGCCATGGAGGTGGTGCTATGCATATGCGGCCCTTGACAGCCGCGGCCGGATTTTTCGTCTTGGTTGCGGCGCTGGTGCAAGTGGCACCTCCGGCTCAGCTGGGCCACGGCGCCGTATCCCCGTCAAACGTGGCCTCCGGTATTCCTCAATGGCCATGGCTGCCGGGCGGGGTGACTTGGAGTCCGGGTGCGTTTGCCGCCACCCCATACCCCGTGAAGCAAGTCAATGATTCCAATCTTCCGCAGGGCCAGCGGTTGGTGGTGACGCCTGGTACTGAAGGTACCGTCCTCAAAGTGGGATCGACCAAGGCCTCGATAGCGGCACCGACGCCGGCGACGGTGGCCACTGGTACAGCCCCAGTGCATACGCTTAAGATTCACGGTGTGACCTATCACTATGATCGAGTCATGAGCATGATGACCACCGCGTATAACGCGTCCATTGCCATGAATGGGCCGTCCGGCGCTGTAGCCGCCTGGAACGGAAAACCGCTGCAGCATGGGGACGTAGCCGTGGACCCCGGTGTCATCCCCCTGGGAACGTATCTTTATATCGACGGTTATGGACCGGCGCGGGCAGTGGACACCGGATCGGCGATATTCGGCGACCATATCGATTTATTTTTTAACGAGTCATCGTTCCTGATCGCTCTATACGGCATTCAATTTCACAAAGTCTATATTTTGACGGGTCCTCCGCCGCACTTCAACGCATGACCTCTTCTGACCGCCGACAATATACGGTATGATTTTGGGTAAGTTGGGTAGGGGAGGTCAGTCGATGGGTTTGTTGGATGGAAAAGTTGCGTTGGTTGCCGGGATCGCGAATAAACGGAGTATCGCCTGGGGAATCGCCCGGGCGTTTGACCGCGAAGGCGCGGAACTCATTTTGCCTTATCAAATCCCGCGCTTTAAGGAGAACTTAGCGAAGCTGCTCCCGGAGTTGGCCAGGCCGCCGCTGACGGTCCAGCTTGACGTCACCGACGACGAGTCGCTGGCTTCGCTGCAAAAGGCGGTGGCTGAACGATATGACGCAGTCCACGTGTTGGTCCACTCCGTCGCGCATGCGAAGCCGGAAGATATGTCTGCTCGGTTTTTAGAGACCAGCCGTGAGGGCTATCAGTTTGCCCAAGATGTCAGCGCCTATTCGTTGACGGCCTTGACACGTGCGCTCTATTCGCAGTTGAAGGCGGCGGGGCGCGCCAGTGTGATCACCATGACCCACCAAGGATCGGTGCGGGTTATGCCGGGGTACAACGTGATGGGGGTGGCTAAGGCGGCACTGGAAGCCACCGTGCGTTACCTCGCATTTGATCTGGGGCGCGAAGGCATTCGCGTTAACGCTATCTCGGCCGGGCCGATTAAGACCCTAGCCGGGTCCGGGGTTAAAGGGATTTCCACTGCGCTACATGCCACGTTGGAACGGGCACCGATTCCGGAAAACATTACCACCGAGGACATCGGCAACGCCGCAGTGTTTTTGGCCTCATCCTGGTCGGAGCGCATTACCGGCACGGTGTTATATGTCGACAGCGGGTCACATATTGTCGGTTAATAGGAGGGTTCAACATGGACAAGACATTGGCTGTCATTGGTGCTGGAACCATGGGGAGTGGAATTGCGCATGTTTCCGCACTGCACGGGTACCGCGTCCTCATGATCGACGCACAGGAAGGAGCGGTACACCGCGCCCGCCAAGCAATCTCCAAGCGACTCACGCGGGAGGTGGACAAGGGGTCTATGACGTCTTTGGACGCTGACGCGGTCATGGAACGGCTGGTCGAGGCTGATTGGCCCGACGCGTCTCAGGCGTTCATGGCCATTGAAGCGGTGCTGGAGATTGTGGACGTAAAGAAAGAGGTGTTTCAACGCCTTGATTCCTTGCTCCCGGACGGTGCCATATTGGCCACCAACACGTCATCGCTTTCGATCACGGAAATCGCGACAATCACGAAACGGCCCGCTTACGTGCTGGGCATGCATTTTTTTAATCCCGCCCCGGTGATGAAGCTTATTGAAATTGTGCGCGGCGAGGAAACTGGCGATGACGCCGTGCAGCAGGCTCAAGCCTATGCTCGCTCCATTGGCAAAGAAACTGTTGTGGTTGAAAAGGACACGCCTGGTTTTGTCGTGAATCGTGTGCTAATGCCGCTCTTCATTGAGGCGATGCGTATTTATGAAGAGGGCATTGCCAGCAAAGATGATATCGATAAGGCGGTAAAACTGGGACTCAACCATCCCATGGGCCCACTGACGCTGGCCGATTTAACCGGATTGGATGTGGACCTTCACGTGATGGATTACATGTACGATGAGTTTCACGACGACCGATTCGCCGCACCGCTGGTGCTGCGCCGCTTAGTAAGGGCCGGGCGTTTGGGCCGGAAAACGGGGAAGGGTTTTTACGATTATGATTAGCAGTCAACCGCGCGCAGGGAGGAAGTCTGACGTTGGCGCGGCCCCGTTCTGCGCGAATGGCCGGGCGGCCGCGGTGGTCGTCAGTATTTGATGGTCATGCGCTTGCGGCCAGTCGGAACCATTCCGATTCCTTGACCATGCAACTGATGGTTGGTATAATGGCGTAAGGTGTCGCGGAAGTAGCTCAGCGGTAGAGCATCGCCTTGCCAAGGCGGGGGTCGCGGGTTCAAATCCCGTCTTCCGCTCCAATCTTTTCTTATCGATGGCGGCGTAGCCAAGTGGTAAGGCAGGGGTCTGCAAAACCCCTATGCCCCGGTTCGAATCCGGGCGTCGCCTCCATCACGGGTGGTTAGCTCAGTTGGTTAGAGCGCTCGCTTGACATGCGAGAGGTTCACAGGTTCGAGTCCTGTACCGCCCACCATCAAATTTGAAGCCCGCAAGCGATTGCGGGTTTTTTGTTTCCCGCGCAGACCTTGAAATCCCCGTCCATCCCCACTTCCATCCCCACGAACGGACTACACAGGCGCGACAGACGTACGCGTTGTGCACTGTTGTTATTCTTTGTCGAGAAACACGGACACCAGATTCGCCAGCGCCGCTCGTTGGGCGGGGGTCAGTCGCGACCACCCCTGGTACACCGCATCCCATGTCAGCGGATCGACCTGACGAACTTCGATGAGTTGAGACACTACATGGGTGCCCTGGCGGACCACTGAGCGAGTGTGGATTTGTGACACGAGCGCCGACCAACGCGCGACCGCGGTTTCTCCGAGCGCAATCGACGCGGCAGGTTCAAGGAGATCGGGCGGGACAAACTCTTCCGCACCCTTGAGGATCAGCCAAACCAGCCCAGGTTGTGCGGCGGCAGACAATACGGCGCCATTATATCCCAGAGCGGTCAGCGACTCGTTGGCCCATTGCGGCCAGTACTCCGCCAAGGCCGCGACCAGCGGCAGAATGAGATCGCGGTCTGTGGAACTCGGACCTTTCTCCAGGGCGGTGACGATACGCGTCCGCGACAGCCCACTAGGCGGGGGTAGAACCGCCACGAGTTTCGCGACCATAAGGCCGGCCGGTTGCGTCCGGTCGCGTTCGATGTGTGAATAATGTGACTGATTGATTCCGGCCTGAGCCGCCACGGCAGTCTGCGTCAGGCCATAGAGTTCGCGTAGGGTCAGCCAGGGTTGAACATCTTGCATCCAAGCATCCCTCACTATCATCTTTTTATTCACCGCAGTCGCGGTTGTAGCTCATCATACTTCTTTCGCATAAAAATACTAGTGCCGCTATGGATTAATGAAAGCACTAGTGTGATTATGATTCTAGGAGGTGCACTGATGAACGCCGTAAAGAATTTTTACACGGCGAGCGAGGTCGCTGCCATCATTCGGACAAGTCGGACGCACGTATACCGCCGCATTGAAGCGGGAGAAATCCCAGCAGTGAAAATCGGCGAAGTCATTCGGGTGCCGGCATGGTGGATCGACCAGCTCGGCGCGCAAGTAGTTAGCTAAGGGTGAACGGCAACGGTGAGGTCAGCTAAGGCCCCGCCGCCCAGGGAAGAGGCACGTTGACAACCGAGATGGACAAGAAAGCGAGGACAGCATGAGCGAACAAGAAAACCCCGCCGGTACGAACGGTGAGGGCGAAGCAAATTCCGTTGGACAAATCATGACAGTTCTTGATCCCGGTGTCAAGACCCGGGCAAAGGATCAGTTGAAGCATCCCGCGCCGGTGGCGTGGGACACAGCGCAGACCCGCGCAGACAACGCCTACCGGGCGCAGGACATGCAAGCGTTAGGCCGAGCCTGCGGTAGCTGGTTCGCTGCCTGCAAGGCCGTCTGGCACGCGGGGGGTGAGTGAGCGCTGATGGGGTGGAAACTCCCGGCTGATGATGATATCCGCCTGTTTTTGGGGTTCACGCCGCCCGCCGCGGACTGGGTGGTCGAAGGGGTCGAACCCGGTGATGTCGGCATTTTGAGCGCCCCGGGCGGCACCGGCAAAAGCATGTTTTGTATATCCCTCGCCGCAGCCGTGGCCAGCGGGCAACCGCTCTTCGCGGCCTGGGCCGTCGGCGGCCCCGGTGATGTCCTGTACATCTACGCCGAGGATAAGCCCAGTACGATTCACCGGCGGTTGAGGGCTCTTCACCAAGTGAGCCCGCTCGACGCGAGCGCCATTGGCCGGTTGCACACGGTAGGGGTCCGCACGGACCCGCCGAAGCTCATGGTGCGCGGGTTGGACCATAGCGGCCTAGCAGCCGCGCAGACGGAACCGGTATTGGGCGTCATGGATGGCATTAAAAGCTATCCGCACCCCCGCTTGCTAATCGTCGATCCGCTGATCAAGTTTCATGCGCTCGACGAAAATACCAACACCGAGATGGAGCAATTTCTGACGCTCGTGACACAGATTGCGAGCGACCCCGGAGTAGCCATCATCCTCACCCACCACGTGGGCAAGAGCGCCGTGCTGAACGGCCAATCCAGTACCCAGCAGAGCGCTCGGGGTGCATCGGCCATTGTGGATCAAGCGCGGATGAAGAGATTGTAAATGTCCGCCTCGCGAGCCCCGATGAGCACGGTGTGAATGCCGGCCGCCACTTGCTCCTGGATTTGCAGCCACCGATAGCTCTCTTTGTCTTCGATCGGCCGTTGCTTCCGATCAGCACTTTTGCCCTGCGTGTCGGGGTCCCGGGCCCACAGAATTTCCGCCACGAGTCCCAGCGGGACGCCGTCCGTGGTCATCGCTAAGGCACTATGCAGTAAGAGTCCTTGGTCCGGACCCGACCCAATGGGCCCGAGACTTCCGTCGCCGGATGACTGGTATAGTTAAAATAGGTCGTATCCTGAGCGATCAGGACCCACTCTTCTTGCGCACACCGTGCCCACGTCGCCGCCTGATGGGGAGCTAAGATCTGGGCCGGGGTCGCGGCTGTATTGTCAAAAAACCGATAGCAGGCCTTCAAGCTTCCCCAATCGCGCTGATAGAGACTGGCTAACGAGAGATCCGGATTCCGCGCACAATCGCTCGCGATGCGCAACGCTCGCGCGGTTAACCGCGCGTCACCGAAGGGCGCATTGCCGAGTTCGCGAAACACCCAAGGATCGATGGCTGGCTGAGGTCGAACATTTGGGATGACCATACCAGAGATATTCGACATCCCATGACAAATCCCTTTGGGAACCGGACCACGGTCAAAATTTTTTCTTCGGCTGAGAATCGCAGGCCCCGCGTGATGATGATGCCATAATTTGGCGGCTGCCCTCCAAAAGATATGGGTAAAGATTAGGGCACAGCCGGGGGGTAAACCATGGACACGGCGCTACACCGCACGCCCGGCACCAAAAACTCTCATGAGGCAGGTCTGAGGCTTGTATGAGTGAGGCATGTTGAGTCCTAAGCCTCACCGGATGAGGCGTGTTTGAGACCGTTTGACCCCCCAGTGAGGCATGAGTGAGGCTTGCCCTTTGAGGCAGGTCTGAGGCTTGTTTTGACTATCCCAAGGAGGTGCCCATTGTGGCACAATCTACCATCGAACTCATGCGCGAACTGCGGATTTGGTTGCGCGATTCCGATTACCGCGCCCTAAAAGCGCATGCAGAGCGCATTGCGATCAGCCAGTCCGAGGCTGTTCGCCAGGCGGTTGCCAAGTACCTCGGGGAAGATGCAGCCGGGCAAAGTGCCCCGTGGCTCAGCGATATGATCGATGCCGTGCTTGCTAAATATTTTGTAGGATTCCCCCAGGTGTTGGATCGGCTGATCGAAAAAGCGTACGCGCTCGAAAGCTGGGATCGCACCGCGCTCTTGAAGTTGATCGAGCTCACCGGCGATAAAGATCCACGGAGCCAAGATACCCGCGTAGCAAAAACGGCGGATCAAATCACCGCCTACGCCCGCCGACAAGCGGACGACTTCTTCCAGCGCTTAGGCCAGCCGGAAGAGCTAATCGAACCGCCGGCGCCCGGCGACGCCTAACCACCCCAATCCTCGTGATGACAGTCCCTACTGGGTGTACCGAAAAACGGGGGTCCAGGTCCGCCACTAGCCGATGAGGCCCCGTTCGGGTTTGGGCCCCCTATTCTTTTGCGCCCAGGTGTACCGCAAAAGGAACTCGTTGGGCGGTACGCGGACGGGGACGAATTTTCCCAGAATAGACAGGAATCGGTGAATCGGATGGCGAATGGTTCTCCCTGTAGGAGCGAATCGACCAGAGCGATGAGGGGGGAGTCACACGGATCCCGAATTGAAAGGCTATTTGGATGGCATGCGTCAGGATTTAACCCAGCAAATCGCGGAATCGCGCCAGCATGCGGAGCAACTGAATCGGGAGACGCGCATCCTCGTGGAAGATCTTCACCATCAGATCCAATTGGTAGCCGAAGGCGTGACGACCGTTAACGAGAAACTAGACCGGTTCCATGACGAGGTGGAGGCGAAAATCCTCGGGATCGACAGCCGTGTCATGCGACTCGAAGCCCAACGCAGGTCAGGTTCCGACGTCTAATATGGTTCGCCCCGAAGAGGCTGGCACCCCATCGGGCCGTGCCTGATCAGGTCCGCCACGGCACCGTCGCACGATGCAGCGACCAGGCCGAGCGGGGTCGGATGGTAGTCAGGTCAAGCACCCTTCCGTGAACACCAAAAGAGAGTACGGACAGGACTCACCGGCCCATGCCAGGTGACCATGATCGCGTTCACCCCGGCAGGATTTTTCTCACTCACGCCATCGTGAACCCTTCACATGGTGATGACAACCCTATGCCAACCCGTGTGAAAGAACCCCACGCGCAAGATCCACGCAAGCTGACCTCGGGCCGCTGGCAGGCCCGGGTGACGTACTACGACCCGGAGACCGGCGAACGCCGGGAAACCAGTCAAACGTTTGCCACGGAGCGGGAAGCCAAAAAATGGAGCCGGGAGCAGGAAATGGCCTACCGGGAGGATCCCAATCGGAAGTCGCCCAGTGAGGAAAAATTTGGGCCGTACCTTGACCGATGGATGACCGAAGTGGCCCGCAGCCAGGTTCGCAATACCACATGGAATGCATACCATTATGCTGCGCTTCACGCGATCCGGGAACTAGGGGAAAAGCCCTTGCGCAGTTTGACCCCACTCGACATACAGAGTCTCTATACTGCTTTGCTTCAGCGTGGAGTGAAACCGGCCACCATTCGTATCGTCCATAATGTCTGCCGCCAGTCTCTAGACGATGCGGTGAATTATGGTTTTATATCGCATAACCCCGTCCATCGAGCTAAACCACCGCGCGTCGCCCAGGCAGTAATCCAACCACCCACGGCTACCCAGGCAAAGGCTTTTTTGCGGGTAGCCGATGACCATCCGTGGAAAGTATTGTGGTATGTGATTGCCTTAAGCGGGTGCCGGCGGGGCGAGGCCTTGGGTTTGCAGTGGGGTGACGTCGACTGGGAAGCATCAACTATCACCATTCAACGCACCTTAACCGGGAAAGCCGCTCACCGGCAAATTCACGAGCCAAAAACCGCCCAAGGCCGAAGAGTTATTGCTGCTTCACAATATTTGTTGCAACTCCTCAAGGTCCAACTGCATGAGCAAAAACAGGTGCGCATGGCCGAGGGGCCACGGTGGATCGAGACCGTGCCGTGGACGCTCAGGCAAAGCACTGGACGGCGATAATGTAAGGAGAACGTTCAAAAAGCTATTAAAAGCCGCGGGACTTCCAGACACCATGCGGATTCACAATTTGCGCCATGCGATGGCGACCGCTTGGCTTGCCAATGGAGTACCTGTCAAAGTGGTCAGCGAACGACTAGGCCACGTGAGTATTGCGATAACGTTGCAAATTTATGCGCATGTATTACCGAACATGCAGGCAGAAGCGGCAGAAAAAATGGATGCGCTGTTAATATCGCCGGATGAAATGAACTTTTGAGGCCATCCCCATTTCATCCCCACGAACTCTGAAAACCACTAAAACAAGAGGATACTCCTGCAACATGTCAAACGTCATTTAATTCAACCGGGGTGCGTCAAACAATTCACCCACCTGGAATCCCGTCTCCCTCATCATAGCATGTTGTCCATCGAGGGCAACCGTTGGTCCCCATCAATTCGCTCAGATTG
>JAKACZ010000095.1 GCA_021820965.1 Bacillota bacterium
ATCAAGCCTACCGGAAAGCGGTCACTCATCCGAATGAGGGGTGCATTACCGATCAAAACATTGACGAATTGCGGCGGGTGTATAATCGTAAGTTTCCGCACAAAATTCCGGCCTTGGAACGCTTTTTGGCGCTGGTCTTGACGGTTGTTGAGGTGGTTCAGACACCCGACGGACGCATAGCGGATGAAGTCCTCGTGCGGGATGCTTCGGATCGCCCCATTCTTCGCGCGGCGGTTGCCGCGCATGTGGACATACTCATTACGGGAGACAAGGATTTTCTGGAATCGGGTATTACGATGCCGCACATTCTGACGGCGCGAGATTTTGTTCGAATGGACTAGCGGAGTGATCCTTTGACCTACCCGATGGATCGGAGGGCGGGAGCATACTTCAGCCTTACCTGACTCTTGATTCGGTGGTGCCGGAATGGCCCCAATCTTTAACCGGATCCCCGGATTTCGCGCACGGGCTTTGGCGAGGCCGCCGAGCGCCTGACCATCCTGCAAACCGTTCACCCGGAACGCTGGGCTCTACATGCGCTACCCCCGGCTCGAATTCAGGCCTTGGCCCGATTTGCCGCCACCGCTCGGGCCCAGACGATCCAGCGTCTGACGCCCGAACGACGGGTGGCGACCTTAGTCCCCTTTTCCGCGGTGTTTCAGCAGACGGCCCAAGATGATTTTTTCGAACTCTTTGACCGGTTTTTCAGCGAACACTGGGGCCATACGACGCGCCAGCGGGCCCAAAGCCGCTTACGCACCCGCCGCGACTTGGATGCGGCCGCCCAGGTCTGCCGGGAGGCCTGTGCCATTCTCTTGCAGGAGGACACCCCGGATGCGCGCATCCGGGACGCTGTATGGGCGACCATTCCCCGAGCGACGCTACCAGCCGCCGTCACCATGATCACGGAGGTGACAGACAGCGGGAGCGCCTCGGCCGAACAGCAGTCCGTCACCACGGTGTACCCGATTTTGCGGCCGGTGATGACCTGATGGCGGCAACATTTGGTCTGGGAGGCCACGCCCGCCGGAAAGGCGGTCTCGAACGATGGGACTTTGAAACGCCAGTGCCTTTCCCGCTCGATGGGGGCGCTCGGAAGTCAAAGGTCAAGCAACGCCTTAAGCCGGTCTTGGTCAAACCCCATGACCACTTCCTGGCGGTTGTCCCATCGGATCAGAGTGGCCGGTGTAGCTCGCGCGCCCAGCTCGATAACCTCGTCGAACCACTTGTCATTTTGGGTGATGTCACGGGACTCAAAAGGAACGCCTTGTTGAGACAGCCACGCCATCTCGCGACTGCAAAAGGTTCATCCCGGTTGGTAGTACACAATAACCTGCTTCACCATAAGGTCAGTGCCTCCGTATACAGTATTACAGTATAGCAGCAATACCAGGCGGAACATAACGGGTAGGGCCTGGCCCTGAGATTAGGGATTAGGGATAACCGATGCACTGCTAGGGTCCGCTTAGGAGCCCTGGGAGTTTAACATACGAATAGTGGACAACCGGCCACGCCTCTGTTAGGCTTCGTGGCTCTTTCTCAACATGGCGGCTGGCTATCCCGTAAGATCCCCCACGGTATCATCATATCAGGCATTGAGCAGCTTCAGTCTGTGAATATTCAACATCAGTCCAGCAATTTGAAAATGAGTCCAACGTGCTACTATAATGTAGGCTGTTGTCCAGACATAGTCAAATGGCCGCAGCATAGCGACTAGTTGGGGGAGGTCCCCAAAAAAGGAGAGGTCGAGCAAGGATGGGCGACGACACAGACCGTACGCGCCGAAAACATGAGCACATTGAAGCCGTGAAAGCCCTCGCCGACAAGGGTGGGACAGGCTTTGACGACGTGGTTCTTCTCCCCGTGAGCGCACCAGAACTAAACCTGGCAGAGATCACCCTCGAAACCCAGCTTCTGGGTAAGACTCTCGCATCTCCTATTATCATTAACGCGATGACTGGCGGAACCGAGGAGGCCCGCGTTATTAATCGGCGGCTTGCTGAATTTGCTCGGCGAAATGGTCTGGCCATGGCGGTCGGTTCGGAAACGGCCGCGCTCAAGTCTGTACGCCAAGCAGACTCCTACACGGTGGTCCGAGATACCAACCCGTCCGGCGTGCTCATAGCGAATGTGGGCATGGGCGCGGATGCCGATGCGGCCCAACGCGCCGTTGACTTGATCGGTGCCGACTTTTTGCAAATCCATTGGAATGTTGCGCAAGAACTATTTATGGCTGAAGGCGATCGTAACTTTTTCGGCATGCTGGATCGATTAAGAGAGGTCGCTTCCTCAGTATCGGTTCCGGTCATCGCCAAGGAGGTAGGGCAGGGAATGACTGGCGTGGCGGCCCGTCGTTTTGTAGCGGCGGGGGCTCAAGCGATTGACATTGGCGGGATGGGCGGCACCAACTTCATTGCTGTAGAGGCTTGGCGTCGCGGCCGAACGCTGGACCCGGAGTGGAATAGATGGGGCGTCCCGACCGCTGCCAGTCTGGGCGAAGTCGCAGCAGACCTGGGTCTTGAGTTTCCGATTATCGCGTCTGGCGGCATCCGTACCGGTCACGACGCTGCTAAGGCCATCGCGATGGGAGCCTCCGCCGTGGGAATCGCCGGCCCGCTCATGCGGTTGGTGACCGGGGATAGCCCGGATGCAGAACTGGACACGTGGATTCAGAACATACACTGGACTATACGAATGATTCTCGTGCTTATGGGTGCACGGAAGGTGGCGGAGCTGAAGGAACGGTCGCTCGTTATTACTGGTCACACCGCGCAGTGGCTGGATGTACGTGGCTATGCGGAGTATCTGCGGGCTGTGGCACGCCGCCAGCCGCCCGTCGAATGATTGCCGCGGGTACCGCCCTTAACCCCAATCCGGGCAGGAGTTTCTGGCCCGCGCATGTCGAGCCGCTAGCTAGGACCATAGCAAATTGATTGACAACTAACAACTCACTTGGACTATCCAAATATAGATAGCCCTGTCAGCATTTGGTGAAGCAGTCCAAACCTTAGGGTTGGGGGTCCCCATCACAACCTTGCGGCATTGGGAGAGCGAAGGAAAGTTGGCCCCGAACGACTCAGGGTGGTCGTCGACGCAATGATCTGGCAAGGTTGTGCCCTGAGCGCGCTTTCGGACATCGGCTGACCTCTCAAACCGTAGCGTACGCCTGGGTATCCAGGCACGATCAGACCGAGAACTTGGAACGGGAAAAGCACGTAGTGGATTTGTATTGTGCCCGGCAAGACCGAACGTTCGAAGTCATTGCCGACGTGGGGTCGGCGGTGAACTGCCCCAAAAAAGGTCTCAAACGTCAACTCAACGATGTTCTGGCCGACCGCATCGGCCGGTTCTTCATGACGCAAAAAGACCGGCTTCTCCGGTTGGGTGCCGAACAAATCCTTGCGATTTGGGAGGCCAGGCGCGTGGAAGTCGTCATTCTGAATCAAGGCGAAGAGACGGCTTTCGAGGAAGAATTGGCTCAAGACGCGCTAGAGTGCCCGACTCTATGCGGTCGGTCGTGCAATTGCTCGACGGTGTGAGGCAAGCGGTGAAGGGGGGCATCCTCGTAATCGTCGCTGCCTCAAAAATCGCGTTCACCGTTATCCGGCTTGTGTCAAACGTTACCAGCCTTTGTGTGGCGTCTCATGGACGTGTCGGACCCTGGGCGATGGCATGATGCTGGTGTGGCGCTGGTGTTCTTAGCTGCCTCGGGGTTTGTGGTGGAGTCGGCAACCTTTAGGCCATCAATTTACAGAGGAACCCGCGAGTGCATCGGACCATTATCTCGATACCAATGGCCCATCCCATGTACACTGGCACGCTTTTAGTCGTCAGTCCGCCCGGAACTTTAGGCCATCGGCTTACCGGCTCGGCGCCACGCATCCATCCCGCCTTTCAAGTGGAACACTCGCTCAAAACCATTGCTGAGTAACGTGGCTGCGGCTGCTTGACTTCGGTGTCCTGTCTTGCATATCAAGACCACCTCCGCATCAAGCGGCCAACGGTCCAGCATGGCGGACTCGTTCCCCAAGGGTACCGACAAGGCGCCTTCGATGTGTCCTGACCGAAATTCACGCGGGGTGCGCACGTCAATGATCAGCGGATGCGATGAAAGCTTGGCTTGAAGCTCATCGGGTGTTAAATCCTGCAAGTTGTCGGGATGGCGAAAGAGCCTAAAAATATTCATGGCAGACCCGATCTCCCCTCAGCCCTTATGTTGGCACAGCATACGGTCAGACCATTCGCCTTCGCACCGACAGCGCTGCCATTGATCTTACCACAGTCTCATCAATCCGTGCTCGTGACGACCTATGTGGCATCCGGATCTGGCCGCGATACATGCTGATTCTGATTGAGCGCTCAAAGCTTTTTCGGCATTAGAAACTACTTTTGTTCCGGCCGGGAAACCATGGCACCAGTGCTCGAACAGAAGCCGCGACATAGCGGGTGTGCGTCGGGATTGGTATCACACAATAAACACGAACAGTCCGACCGCGTGGTCGAGCGTGCCTTTGAGAACGGATGGGGGACCCACGCTCTTTCGGCATCGCCCCGAGAGGGTTCGCGCGGACGTGTTGATATGCAGTAATTCCTGGCCATACAGCTTACCATAACTCAGCTTCCGCAACTCACTTCATGGCATTCCCGAGAGTTTTGGGGTCAGTGCTCGAAGTAGTTAGCCCGAGGGATCCCACACGAATTTTCGCGTCACGGGGACCCCAAGCGCGTCCAAAATACGG
>JAKACZ010000064.1 GCA_021820965.1 Bacillota bacterium
CGCTCATACCCCCTACGGTCCGAGCGATCCGAGCGGAACGGAACTGAGATGATCCCCGCAACACTAAGGTGTGCCTGCCATGTTTCACATAATGTGGCATATTCTACCACTGTGGGTAAAGATTAGGATATGACGGCGGGCGGACAGCGCGTGGCCCAAGGGATTTCCTATCGGCATTGCCTCATTCTTCAACGCCAGGATGGATGGCATTATGAACAAAAATCGCGGGCCGTCTAGCGACGGCCGCCCGCCTTCCTCCCCTTGCGGTCGTTCACTCCCGAAAGGGAGGGATGACCGTTCGTCCCCGCAAGGGGAACGGTCCCCACACCTAAAGGCGGGGGCTTCTCGCGGGCGTTTGGGATGTGTTAGAGTTTATGCAGTTCCCTAAACCCTTATCTACTGTTGGCCGATTCTAATCTGTTCGGCTATAATATAAAACAAGAGTTCACAAATCGCCGATTGTTGCCGGGATAGAGAAGGTCTTGTCGAAGGAAGCCCCCGGAACGACGGTAGCCTAAGAAGCCGCCGTGCAACGAGACACGAGCATGGCGCTTGGGTGGTCTGTGCCACGATGACCAGACATTAACAAGTGAATCAAATGGCCCTACGATATGGTTTCGGAGGTGTTGCGACTCATGCATATCGTTGTTGTAGGCGGCGGGTATGCCGGTTTGGCCGCTATTGGCGAGATTCAGCGCCTCAACACTAAAGTGACGCTGGTAGATCCGGTGCACGGGCATGAACTTATCCCTGAATTGCCGGAAGCGCTAAGGCTGCATGACCCAATCGAAGAGCACATCGTGCCGTTCGCCGATGTTCTCCGAGACACTGGGGTGGAACACATTCCAGACCGAGTCGTTTCGCTGAACAGCCAAAAGCGAGAGGTAACGCTATCCCAGGGCGGCACCGTGAATTACGACTGGCTAGTTTTGACACCTGGGACGGTATCGGCCTATCCACCCATTCCAGGACTAGAGCAACACTCGCTACCGCTGAGAAACGCCCACGATGCCTTTCGGATCAAGGCACGGTTGAGAGAGACAAAAGGCCAGAGGGTCGTGGTGGTCGGCGGAGGGCTTACCGGCACCGAGGTGGCGGGCGTGCTGGCCCCAGATCATGATGTTTGGTTGGTTGAGGCGACGCCGCGCCTTTTGCCTGCCTTGGGTGTGGGATTGGCCTGTTATGCGCGCGACCGGCTTCGGGTTGCCGGCGTAATGGTGATGCTGGGCCAGAAGCTGCTACGGGTCGAAGACAAGACCTTGGAGTTGGAACACGACCGCATTAGCTACAACGTGCTGGTATGGGCGGGCGGTATTCAGGCACCCCGTTGGCTTCGGAACACGGATTTACCCCTGGACGAAAAAGGCTATCCCCGGGCCGACGACCGCGGGCGGATCACGGACCGCATTTTTGCCGCCGGGGACGTGTGGCGGGTCCAAACAGACGGTCAGGAGGTTCCGCAGACGGCTCAGCTGGCTTCGATGGCGGGCCGCTACGTGGGCGAAAACGTCATCCGTGCCATTCGCGGTGAGCCGCTAGCCCCGCCGTTTCATCCGAGCCTTAAGGGCATGCTGATATCGCTTGATCCAGGTGTGGGCGTGGGCTGGGTGCTTCGGGGCGGCATTCCAGTGCGCGGCGGATCGGCCCGTACGCTAAAGGCGCTTTCGTTTCGGCAATACCGGTTGAAACTCTCGCGGGTGTTCGGACGCGGTTGGCCGTTCCTTAGCATGGGTTAACATAGGCATCATTAGCCTCCTGTAAGCGAGTGGATCAACCGAACCAAGGCCTGATGCGTGGGGACGGTGATTCCGTGGGATAGAGCGGTTCTGATAATGTAACCGTTAATGGCGTCGATTTCGGTCGGAAGGCCCGCCCGGACGTCTTGAACCATTGAGGACAAATTGTCCCGGGTCTCGCGCGCCAGGCGGGTGACTCGACCCAGCATGTCTTGTGGAACCTCTGCGCCGACAGCCCGAGCAGCTTGAGTTCCCTCATTCAAGAGAGGTCGGGCCAGCTGCCAGATTGTGCGCTCCAGGATTTCACCATTGGTACAGTCAGCCAGCGCCGTGAGCGGGTTAATCACGCTGTTTTGCAAGAGTTTCTGCCATCTGAGATCCGCCATCGTTTTGAGGTTCACCCAGCACCAGTCCCAGCCGTATGTGCGGCTGGCCTTTTGTAGACGGCGTTCACGCGGATCTCCCAGTTGGGGCACGAGGGTTTGACCGTGGCTTCGGATATACACGACGGGTTCGCGGCGGGTTGCGGCGGCGGTTGTAAGGCCCTGTGCCAGACCGATTGCAGGCACAGTGGACAGAGCCTCGTCCTGGCCCATGCCGTTCATGAGGGAGATAACCAAGCTTTGGGGGGCGTGTGCGCTAATCCAGCGTGCAGCCTCAGGCATGCGGCGCCACTTAATCAACAGCAACACCACGTCGGGGGTACGCGGCGGTTTGTCGCACCAGTCAAAGTGAAGCGGGGTCAGCCGATGCTCCGTTCCGTCCATTTCGACGATATGATAGGGGGGCGGAACTTGTCCGACCACCCAGGGGTGCATCGTCTCCAGGCTGAACGCCCAATAGCGGGCCATCGCCCCGGAGCCTAAAATGGCAACGGTCAGCGGGTCTGTTCCTGGCTCCAAAAAGCGTCCCACTCCTTATCGGTCACATGATAACTGTGGTCGTCGTCAGGAAAGGCTCGCGAGCGCACCTCGCTGCCGTATTGTTCCAACGCGGACAACATAACCCGGCGCACGTCGGCGAAGGGTTTGGCAAATTTGGGGTAGCACGAGGATAGGCCCAAGCAGTCGTGAAAGACCAGGACCTGTCCATCGGTCTGGTTTCCCGCGCCGATGCCTATGGTTGGCACCGGCACCTGTTCGGTCACATAGGCAGCGACACGGTCGGGGATGCCTTCCAATACCAGCGCCGCCACCCCGTGGTCGGCCAATGCCTGCGCATCGTCGACGAGGTGACGGATGCTGTCATGGGTCCGGGCCTGTACACGGTAGCCGCCCATGGCATGCACGCTTTGCGGGGTGAGACCGAGATGGCCGATAATCGGAATGTCATGACTGATTAACGCATCGACCGCATTCATGACCCGACGCCCACCCTCAAGTTTGACAGCGTCGGCCAAGGCTTCCTGCATAAGACGGCCTGCGCTTTGGAGCGCCTGTTCGGCACTGGTGTAGGTCAAGAAGGGCAGATCGACGGCCATCATGGTGTTGGGAGCGCCCCGGCGCACCAGTTTGGCATGATACACCATATCGTTCAGCGTGACCGGCAGGGTCGAATCGTAGCCCATCACCGTGGTTCCGGCCGAATCCCCGACCAGGATGACGTCAATGCCGGCCTCTTCCGCCAACTGTGCCTGGGTGAAGTCATAGGCCGTGAGCCAAACCAGCGGCTCTTGGCCCTTTAATGTCTTAAGCCTTTGAGCTGTCATTCGCTCTTTCACTGATCCTTGCCCCCTCGGTTGGCGTGGGCCCAAGATAGCATTGACTTTCGTTCCGTTGCCATTGATGGTAGCATACTAATGTGGAAAAATTGGATGGACCGGCATGAAATTCGCCGCATTTCGGCTCCCTATCGTTAATGCGGGCTCCCTTGCGGGCGGTGTGTCTTCTGCATCGAGGAACGGAGGCGGCAGGAGATCCCGTCCGTCGGGAATTGTCGTGCCGGTGAGATGGAGGGATTGTGGGTTGAATTTCGATTTGTCGCCCGAAGAGGTCATGATCCGCCGAACGGCGCGCGACTTTGCCGACAGTGCGGTGGCTCCCGGAGCCCAAGGCCGGGACGAAAAGTCCGAGTTCTCCTTTGACTTGATGAAGCAGATGGGAGAGCTCGGCTTTTTTGGATTGCCGTTTGCGGAAGAGTGGGGAGGAACGGGCGCTGGCACCGTAAGCTACGCTCTGGCGGTGGAGGAAATTTCGCGGGTTGATGCCTCGCTGGGCTTGGGATTCGCCGCCCACGTCTCCTTGGGGTGTTCCCCGCTCTACTTTTTCGGCACTGACACGCAAAAGACGGAGTACTTGTTCCCGGCTATCCATGGAACCTATCTCGCGGCCTTCGGGCTGACTGAACCCGGCGCCGGGTCCGACGCCGGCGGTACGGCGACCTTTGCCGAACGCCACGATGATGGTTGGGTTATTTCGGGAGAGAAGTGCTATATCACCAATGCCGGCCACGCCGGCTACATTGTAGCCACGGCCCGGACGGCGCGTGATTCTCGCCGCATTGCCGCCTTTATTGTGCCCCGCGACGCTGAAGGCGTGTCGGTCACGTGTGCATACAACAAATTGGGCATGCGCTCTTCAGAGACCTGCGAGATTCACTTTGACCAGGTAAAAGTGCCGGCCGATCATCTACTTGGCGAAGAGGGCAAAGGTCTTCACCAATTCCTCGATATTCTCGATGGCGGTCGCATCAGTATTGGGGCGTTGGGCGTGGGTGTCGCACAGGCGGCGCTTGATGCCTCGATCGCGTACGCCACGCAGCGGCGTCAATTCGGCCGGGCCATATCCGAGTTTCAGGCGGTCCAATTTAAAATCGCCGACATGGCTGTGGACGTCGAACTGGCTCGGACGATGGTGCTAAAGGCGGCGTGGCTGAAAGACCAGCACCGGCCCTATGCCAAAGAGGCCGCTATGGCTAAGCTTTACGCTTCAGAGGCTAGCATGCGCGCCGCCAATCAAGCGGTGCAGATCCACGGCGGCGCCGGCTACATGAAAGACTACCCGGTTGAGCGGTATATGCGCGATGCAAAACTCTTGGAAATCGGCGAGGGGACGTCCGAGATTCAGCGGCTGGTGATTGCGCGCCAACTAGGGCTTGAGGGAACACGGTGACGGCTCAATCGGGGTTAGCGCTGCGCTTAGGCGATCAGGCGGCTTGGCCTGATAATTGGGAGGAGCGCATCAGAGGCTGGGCTCAGGGCGCCGCCTACCGCATGGACTGGCCGTCACCGGCGCTATTGACGGCAGGCCCGAAGGCCCAGATCCACCCATTGCTTGAGGAACGGCCCGTCTTATCTCAACCCGCCATCATTGGTCCAGACCGTTCGGGGCGGCTGATGGCGTTTTCTGCGCGTGCGGTGAATAATGCCCGTGTGGTGTGGGCCGCATATGGGCTCGGCGTCCTAAACAGTGAGTCGTGGTATATTGCCTGGCTTAATGGGGCCAATCCGGGGTCAACCGGGTTTCGATCGCCCTGGGCAATTGAGGGTCTCGATTTAATGGACGTCGGCGCAGGTACCGTTGCATTTACGCCTGAAGTATTAGGGCCGCTCGGACGCATTGGCCCTGACGGGATATTGCAGCCCAGTTCCGAGCTTTCATTGCGGCACGGGGACGGCGGCACGTTTATCCGTGGAGCTCAAGTGTTTGACGGTTATTGGCGCTATGGCTATATCGAGCCGTTCAGTGGGGAGGAAGGATGGCTTTTCCTTTCCGTGCGGTTACCATTTTAGGGGGTGGCAGAATGACCGCCGTTGTTGCAAGTTTGGCGGGTACCGTGTTCAAAGTATTGGTCAAACCCGGCGATCATGTGGAGGCCGGTCAAGAAGTGGTTATTATGGAATCCATGAAGATGGAAATCCCGATCGAGGCGGACACAGCAGGCATTGTGCACGAGGTACCGGCGGAGGAAGGCGCCTTTGTCAACGAAGGCGATCCGTTGGTCATTTTGACCTAAGGCTGATTTGCGGGGAACGGGAGGTTTATTATTCGGTGAAGTCCGACGAACTCAAGGCATTAAGGGAACGGGTGCGCGAGGGCGGCCCGGAAAAGTACCGCAGGCGTTCAGCGGAGGCGGGAAAGCTTCCCGTTCGGGAACGCATCGGCCGGCTGTTGGATCCGGGTTGGGTCGAAGATGGTCTTTTGGCAAACAACCGAGACCCGGAACTGGCTGGTGACGGCGTATTGACGGTGACAGGCCGCATTGAAGGGCGCACCGTGGTGGTTATGGCCAACGACCCGACGGTGAAGGCGGGTTCCTGGGGCGCCCGTACGGTTGAAAAGATTCTTCGAATTCAAGAAAAGGCGCTGGATTTAAATTGTCCTATCTTTTATCTGGTTGATTCCGCAGGTGCCCGTATTACCGATCAGGTGGAAATGTTTCCCGGGCGCCGCGGGGCCGGCCGCATTTTTTATAACCAAATTAAGCTCTCCGGGCGTGTCCCCCAGATTTGCCTTCTGTTCGGCCCGTCCGCTGCCGGCGGCGCCTATATTCCGGCGTTTACCGATATTGTCATTATGGTTGAACAAAACGCATCGATGTACTTAGGATCACCGCGGATGGCGGAAATGGTGATTGGCGAAAAGGTCTCGCTGGAGGACATGGGCGGCGCCCGTATGCACTGCACGGTGAGTGGCGTTGGCGACCTCTTGGCGCCGGGTGAAGTCGAAGCCATCGAGTGGGGACGGCAGTATCTTTCGTATATGCCGGAGAACTGGCAAGCCCGGCCATTGTTTCGTGAACCGAGGGCGCCCCAAGAAAACCATTGGGAGCGGGTGGTGCCCGAAAACCAGAATACCCCCTTCGATATGAACCGCGTCATTGAGCGCATTATCGACGCGGGCACCTGGTTTCCGATTAAACCGCTCTTCGCCCCGGAGATTTTGACCGGTTTGGCCCGTGTTGACGGGAGGGCCGTAGGAATTGTTGCCAATCAGTCGAAAGTTAAAGGCGGGGTGCTATTCGTCGACAGCGCCGACAAGGCGGCTCGTTTCATCAATCTTTGCGACGCCTTTAATCTGCCCCTCATTTTTCTGGCTGATGTGCCCGGGTTCATGATTGGAACCAAAGTGGAGCGTGAGGGTATCATTCGCCACGGGGCCAAACTGATTGCCGCCGTGTCGGAAGCCACCGTTCCCAAAATTAGCGTGGTGGTCCGCAAGGCCTACGGCGCGGGACTGTATGCGATGGCCGGACCGGCTTTCGGTTCGGATGTCACCATCGCACTTCCCACCGCTCAAATTGCGGTGATGGGTCCGGAGGCTGCCGTCAATGCGGTGTACTTCAACCGGGTCCAAGAGCTGGAAGGCGACGAGAAGCGAGCCTTTGTTCAGGCCAAACAGCAAGAATATCAAGAGGATATCGATATCGGCCGCCTAGCCTCCGAACTCGTTGTCGACGAGGTCATTCCGCCAGAGGAATTGCGGCTGGAGTTGGTGAGACGGCTGGCCCTATATGAGAATAAAAACCGTGAATTTAGCCGCCGCCGGCACCCGGTCACCCCGGTGTAGGAGGAGTTATGCAAGAGAAAGCCTTGCGTCTTGAGAACGTCACTAAACGCTACGGTTCAGTCACTGCCGTAGACAACCTGACGTTAACAGTGCCATCCGGCATTGTTTTTGGCCTGCTCGGGCCCAATGGGGCCGGAAAGACGACGACGCTCGAAGTTGTCGAGGGCCTTCGACGGCCGGACGAAGGGCTGGTGTGGTGGGGCGATCTAGATGTCACCCGACACCCGGACCTGGCACGGTCCCGGTTTGGTGTGCAACTGCAAACCAGCGCGTTTTTCGAATTGCTGACGGTGAGAGAAACCCTGGAGCTGTTCCATAGTTTTTATCGCCGCCGCCTGCCGGTGCCCGAACTCGTTTCGCGCCTCGGCTTGGAAGAGAAGCAGAACGCCCGGGTAGACGGTCTCTCGGGCGGCCAACGCCAACGTCTGGCTTTGGCTGTGGCGCTGGTCAATGATCCAGAGGTGGTGTTTCTTGACGAGCCTTCCGCCGGTCTCGATCCCCAAGCGCGCCATAACTTATGGGAGATCATCTTGGGGTTAAAGGCGGAAGGCCGAACCGTCGTGTTGACCACGCATTACATGGACGAGGCCGAATTTCTGGCCGATCGTCTGGCGATCATCGACCGCGGCCGTGTCCTCGACGAGGGCACACCTCGGGAGCTTATCCAGCGCCATATGCCGGTCGCCGTCGTCGAGGTGTCGCGGTCAGTCGGGGTCAACTCCTCCGTGGGCCTGCCCGCGGTGCGGCGGATGGAAGAACGCGATGAGGTGACCATGCTGGTCAGCGACCGTCTCGAAGACACGCTGGTCGGTCTGGTCAACTGGGCCCAGTGCGAGGGGCGCACGATCGCGGGGCTCACGACCCGTAACGCCACATTAGAGGACGTCTTTTTGGAATTGACGGGAAGGAGCTTACGCGAATGAACGCCATCATCGTGCTTACGCAAAGCCTGCTGCGGCAGACCGTACGCAATCGTCAGGGCTTGTTTTGGACCTTGTTTTTTCCTCTGGTCCTCATGCTCGTATTCAGCTTTCTCGGAAATTCTCAAAACCGGGTAAACTTGGCCATTGTTGCCCCGCCCGGGCCGTCAACAGCCGTCGTGAAGGCATTCCAGCAGTCCCCTCTGTTTCGTGTTAAGACGCTGGGCGTCCGAGCCGCTTTGCAGGACGTGCAACGGGGACAAATGGACGCCGCCTTGTTCATCCCGTCTGAACACGCGCGACGTACCGCCACACTGACCCTACGATACAATAACGCGAACGCGGTAAGTGCGCAGCAGGCTGTCGGAGCGGTTGAGGCATTTGTAGCCCAAACCGACATCGCATTGTCGGGAAGACCCCCGCTCTTTCGGGTGTCAGCGCACGCGATGACACACTCACACAGTTCCACCTACCTTGACTTTTTGTTGCCAGGCATCTTGGCGCTGATGACGATGCAAAACAGCCTCTTTGGCATTGGTTCCGGTTTAACCCGGTGGAAAGAAAAAGGCATTCTACGGCGTTTTCGGGTGACTCCGGTGAAACCGGTACAGTTGCTCACCGCGACCGTCGTCAACTACGTCGTGGTCGGCTTCGTGAGTGCGGCCATCGTGATTGGATTCGCCACCATGATCTTGCATGCATCCGTGCTGGTGCCTTTGGGGCCGATCCTGCTGGTTTTACTCCTGGGCATGGCATCCTTCTTGTCGATCGGATTTATTGTCGCCGGATTATCGAAGAGCCAGGAAGCGACAATCCCTATTATTAACCTCATCAGCTTCCCCATGATGTTCCTGTCCGGTGTCTTCTTCCCGGTGTCATCGCTCCCCCGAATTCTGGCTCATATTGTTTCATACTTTCCCCTCACCTATGTCGCCGACGCATTGCGCGGCCTCATGAGCGGTCAGTTGGCGACGGGCGCCGCGGCCTTCCGGACCGACGTCGTGGGTTTGCTGGTCTGGATCGCGGTTACGGGCGCCATCGCGTCTCGGACATGGCGGTGGGAATGATCCGGTAGGAGCGGTCTGCAGCGGTAAGGCGGGTAAAAATTCAACCTGGTTGGAGGGATGCGCTTCAAGGGCGGAACGTTGGATTACTCCGCTATGTACCGGATTTGCGCCAACCCCTCTATGAATGATTGTGCAGCAGCTAAGCGGTGCGATTGCACAGGGGGACTTAGACCTGGGGGAGAAACTTCCGTCCGTCGGTAACCTGGCGCAGGGCATGAGGGCTACGCCCAACACAGTCGTGCATGCATATCAGAAATTGGATCGGGAAGGTCGCATCGGGCCTCGGCACGGTCAGGGCACCTTCACACGATGTCAACGTCCGTTGTTAAGGAGTTTCGGGCGAAGCTTTCCAAAGAGTTCGCAGCTCAGCTACTTGAGCAAATGCAATGAGTAGGGGTTTCGCCCACCGAGGTTCAACATCTGTTGCTGGAAGAGACGAGGAGGAGATCCTGGATGTTGGAACGAGCAGACTTGCCGGAACGTGTTGAGATTAAGGATGTGTCGCCCCGGGATGGGCTTCAGGCAGAGCCCAAGGTGCTATCGGTGGAGCAGCGGGTGAGGCTGGTGAATCATCTTACCGCCGCAGGAGTGCCACATATTGAAGTCACATCCTTTGTCAGTCCTAAATGGCTTCCGCAGATGGCGGATGCCGAGGCGGTCATGGCGAAAATCGAGCGCAAGCCCGGCGTGACGTACGCAGCCTTGGTGCCGAATCCTAAAGGTGCGGAGCGGGCGTTGGCGGCAAAACCCGACGAGTTAATGGTCTTTGTTTCCGCCAGCGAGACGCATAACTACAAGAATGTGCACTGTTCGGTATCGGAATCGCTGGGCGGGTTTCATCGCATTTGCGAGATGGCGCGCGGCGAGGCCGTGCCGGTCACCGCCGTGATTGTTACCTCCTTTGGCTGTCCCTATGAGGGCCGAGTACCGGTTCACGCCGTGCTCGACTTGTCGGTGCGCCTTGAGAGCATGGGCATTGCCGACATCACACTAGGGGACACCGTGGGGGTAGCCAACCCGCTGCAGGTGGCGGAGATGGTTCACGCGTTTCGTCTCAATGCGCCGATGATCCGGGTGGGTTTGCACTTTCATGACAACCGCGGCACAGCACTGGCCAATCTATTGGCCGGGATATTAGCTGGGTGCACCCGGTTTGAAACTGCACTGGGTGGGATCGGCGGATCACCGTTTTCACCGGGCGCCAGCGGAAATTTGGCCACCGAGGACGCGGTCTATTGTCTGTCCGAAATGGGAATTAAGACCGGGATTGACTTGGACCGGCTCATGCTCGCCAGCCGTTTTCTGGAAGAGATCATTGGTCACAAGGTGCCGTCACGGGTTTACAGGGCGGGCGGCCGTATGGTGCCTACGGGGATTGAGGGGTCTTTCGATGAGTAATGTTGTGGTTACCCGCGGGCCGGTGACGACGGTCACACTCAATCGCCCCGGCGTTCGAAACGCGCTAAACACGGAAACCATTCACGAACTGATTACTCTCTTTCACGACGTCGCGGGTGATGCCGCAGTCGAAGTGGTGGTACTAACCGCGGCCGGGGACAAAGCATTCTGCGCCGGTGCCGATTTGTCCGAGGTCAAGCGCTTGAAAACGCAGGACGATGTCCGCACTTATTTCGGCAACATGGCCCGGTTGATCGATACCGTGCACACCATGCCTCAGCCTGTGATCGGTGCCGCCTTTGGATATGTGCTGGCAGGGGGCATGGGTCTAGCCGCGGGCGTCGATTTATTGGTGGCCTCCGCTGACGCCAAGTTCGGCCTTCCAGAAGTGAAAGTGGGGCTCTACCCTATGGTAGTGACCGCGCCCATTTCGCGGCTGATTGGGACCCGGCGCACGCTGGAACTGGGCCTGACCGGTCGCGTCATCGATGCGACCATGGCCGAAGCCTGGGGATTTGTCAATCGCGTGGTGCCCCAGGGGCAAGCGCTGAACGAGGCATTAAGACTTGCCGAAGAAATTCAGGCGGGCAGCCCGGTCATTGCCAGGCTCGGCAAAGAAGGGTGGCGGTTGGCACAGAACATGGGCCTGGGCGATGCCATGGAGACGCTACGAAATCTGGTGTCGCTGGTGGCGCTATCGGACGATTCTCGGGAAGGAGTGGCCGCGTTTGTGGAAAAACGAAAGCCCCAATGGCCATCTAGACTATGAACCGTAGCGCCATCATTGTCGAATTCGAGAATGTAACGAAAATGTTTGGGGCCAAAGTCGCGGTCGACGGGATATCGTTTCAGGTTCCGCTGGCCGCGGCAATTTCGGGTCCAAACGGTGCCGACAAACCCACGAGCATCAAATGATGCTGGGGCTTTTGCGGCCAAGCCGCGGCAATGTGCGGATGTTGTCGGAAGATCCAAAAAATGTGCAGATATTGGGGCGGCTGATGTGGTCATCCTTTTGGTTTATATGATGGTGTTCACCGGACTGGCGGCCTTGATTCAGCGGCGTTTAGATGCCTGTTCGTAATCTGGCTCCATCGCACCAATGACAAGGGTGCCGTGCCCCGCACCCGTAGTCTCGCTATGGCCGGCCCGCTAAATTTGGCGTCAGCCGGATTGGCGGCTTGCGACGGCTTAAGTCTTGTCATAGCGGCGGCCTCAGATCTCATTCCGGCGTGAGTACACCAGGAACGATATGGTCCGTGTCCCTACGCTAACGTGCGACCAGTCTCCGCTATGTGGATCCGATGCCTCGGTGCGGCCTGGACTGCAGCGGTTGGCAAAGGCGGGGCTCTCTAGTCAATCCGCCGTAGTGGTTGCAGGGCGATTGCGGTTGTGATTCCCCTGCATGGCTATAACGTGCGTAAAAAGCCCG
This sequence comes from Bacillota bacterium, assembly GCA_021820965.1. Taxonomy (GTDB): domain Bacteria; phylum Bacillota; class Sulfobacillia; order Sulfobacillales; family Sulfobacillaceae; genus Sulfobacillus_B. The sequence continues at coordinate 12,058 of JAKACZ010000064.1, forward strand.
GCATCTTCGCAAAACCCGGGTATCAATTCGTCTGGCTCCCGAGATTCATGCGGTACATCCAATACATGGCAAACACCATCAAAAGCTGCAATGGGACCACGAATAAAATTCCGGTGATGCTGTCGGGAGCGCCCAAAGCCACCACAACGCCCAGCGCGCCTACGCTTAGCGCAATGACTGGACCAATATACAGGGCGCGAGACTTCGGTGCGGTGCGGTCAACATTTCCAGATAGGCCAAAGTGCACGGCCATCATGGGCGGTAGACGCCGCCGGAAATGCGCAGCCATGGTGACTTGAGCCGCCATTGCGAGAATCGCGATGACCACGGCCATCCAAAGCCCTAATGGTTCGTGGGCCGTGTGCGGTGGAACGTATCCTGGCTCGACCTTTGACCGGCTTTGGCGGATGGCGTCCTTCAGTTTTGTGACGCCTGGAGAGGAGAGTAAGACCAGCGTTCGATGCGACGATAAGGCCAGTACCGGATTGCGTTTGTTTCCGAGCTGGTACTCAAAAACGTTAGCGTGCATACCGTTTGCTAGGGTGAAGTGTCCAGCCTTGAAATGGGTGGTGCTAGTTCCATCCGTGCGCACCGCCAACTGGTACCCGGGCTTGTGGGTGACCCACTGCGTATTCACGCGGTAGGGTGCGAACGTGGTCGAGCCAAAGCCCGTATTCACGGCAATTTGACCGCGGGAATAGGTCCACCCGGCACCGGATTGGCCGAGCGGGAGTAGGAACGCAAAGGCCAGCAAGAATACCAACACGCCCAATAGCAGGGACCGCGCAGAACTGCGACGCGATCGGGATGACGCAAACGACAGTAGCAACACCAGCATCACGATGGCGATCGGGATTGCCAAGTACGGCGCCAACTCCCCAAAGACTGTCCAATAGGACACGTGAAATTCCAATGGCATGTGAGCCCACTTTCCCATCTCAACGACCCCGTTTTAGTATACGACTTTAGTGCACAACGCCTACAACGAAATCCATCGACCGCTAAGTGTATGCACCATCCCTGCCTATCGCAGCCAACCAAGATTGAGGCCGTGTTCTACCCGCTCCGAAATTGGTTATTCTCCAGACTTGATCTTTGGGTCGAAGTGTCGTAAACTAGAGTTCAGAACAAATGTTTATAGAGGGAGATTTTCGCATTGGCTATCATCTATTGGCGGCTGGGACATCTGACCGCGAAAGGATTTCAGCGTCCGTTGGATGCCTTCCTGATCTTTCGTGACGGGTTGGTTTTTGATGTCGATAGCTATGGATGGGACCTTGGTATTCGACCCGGCAATAATTTGGCCGAGATGAAGTGGCGGTATCCTGCCGCCACCTGGGTTCCCTGGCAGCCCGGTTATTATCACCAGCTTTTAGTAGATTTGCAGGAATGGCTAGGGCAGCATGCCGCCGCTTATCAACAGATCGACCCGCGCGAGGGTTGGTGGGAATGGCCACGACTCACACAAGCAGATTGGCGTCGGCTGGCCGACGCGATTGTGCCTCGCTGGGCCCAGCGGATAGAAGCAGGAGTTGCTTCGCATCCGTGGCTGGCCCATTGGGTTGCTGAAGAAGGAGCGCAGTTGAACCTGCCGCATTGGGCCTCGTCTTTTTGGAAGACGTATATTCTTTCTCCGAAAAAAGAAGAGGGATTTTGGCCGCGGCTCCCATTGCGATTTGTCGAGGGGATTTCGGAGCAAACGCGCCAACAGTGGCACAGGCAGCGGTGGGAAAAGGTTCAGGACGTGCCTGGGTTGTTGTCCCGGATTCGCTCTCATCATCTTTGGACCGAATCGCGCATGCCATCCCACAAAGTCTTAGCCCGGCGGTTTGATGGTCCGGTTAGCGCGGGAGTGGGCGACATTCTAGCGGATATGGCCGTCGAGCTGCATGCATTATGTGGCGAGTACGGCCAGGGTGTGAAGTTTTTGCGGGTGACCTGGTTTCGCTCCTCCGGCATGGAGCGCCGTGAGCGGGAGTGGTCTACGGCGGCGGGGGACGGGAAAACGGTGGCAGCCCGGGTGTTGTCATTGTTAAATCATCCGCCCTCGCATCCCTTTGACGCAGTGCAGCTGGAGGTCCGACTGGAGTCCTTGTCTCCGGAACAGCTGGCTTGGTGGAATCTGCCCCAAGGACGAGCCAATCCTGACGGAATCCCCGGTTTGATGCGGTTTTCCGTCAGCCGCCGGGAGCTCTTACTGCAGCACTGGGATTTGTGGCGGATGGCAGGTACGCGATGAAACGGTTGGAGGCCGTATGGGTTAGCAACCGCGTGCCGCAGAAGTTTGTCTGGCAAAGGCGCGTGGTTGTGATTCAGCGTATTCTCGACTATTGGAGAGATATAGGGGAGTGGTGGCATAATGAGCCGGAATTATGGTTTTGGCGAGTTCAGAGCAACGATCAAGGGGTCTACGAATTGGCCTGGGACCCAGCGAAGAATCAATGGTGGCTCTACTATGTCTATGACTAGACGCGGGGTGGTCATTCCGTTTCCGCGGGAACAGATGGTGCGAGATTGGGAGGTGGTGGAACTGGGACACCATCGGTATCGGCTCCGCCCCGGATCGTGGGCTCAACGAATCTGGCATTTCATCACCGTTCCGGGGCAATGAAGGGAGTCCATCTCCATACGCACTCCGCCTTTTCATTTCTTAACGGCGCATCGATGCCGGAAATGCTGGTTAGGCATGCGGCTGAACAAGGGATTGGAACCTTGGCATTAACCGACGATTTCCGGGTATCGGGCCTTGTTCCGTTTTTAAAGGCCTGTGATCAATACGGACTCAAAGGAATTGTCGGCTCCGAGGTGATGGTGGAGTCGCTGGGCACGCTGGTGCTGTTGGTGCCGGGCACGGCGGCCTATGCCGACTTGACCCGGTTGTTGACCGAGGCCCACTTAAGCCATCCCCGTCTTGAACCTCGCGTCACCTGGGGGATGCTGGAACGCTGGGGCCGGTCGCTGATTGCACTAACGGGTGATCGGTCGGGGATTTTGGCCCGAGCCTGCATTCAAGGATCGGAGCAACCGTTGGGGGCCATAGAAGACCGGCTCGACCGCATTTTTGGCCCGGATCGGATTTTTGTTGAGGTCACGGCAAGTCTTTTACCCGGTGATCGGCGTCTGTTTCATACCTTGCGGAACATCGCGGAAAAAAAGGGCTGGGGGATGGTGGCCACCGGAGCTGTGCACTATGCCCGTAAAGAGGACTTTGGGCTCTTTGACCTGATGACTTGTATCCGCACCGGGAAAGAGATCGAGGATGTCTTTCCCGAGCGGCGCCTTAATGCCGAAAACCACCTCAAGCCCTGGAGCGATTTTGAAAAGCTATTTCGGAATTGGCCCGGCGTCCTTCATGCCACGCAAGATTTGGCCGAACGCTTAGAGACACCGAACTTGTTTCAATACCGGTTTCGCCCCCTGTTTGAGACTCCGCCGGGGACGAGCGCCGATACTTATCTGCGCTCCCGGGTTATGAAAGGCGCGGCCTGGCGCTATGGTCCCGATTTGCCGCAGGTGCGCTCGCGGATTGAGCGCGAGCTTTCGGTAATTTGCGATTTGGGTTTTACGGATTACTTCTTAGTGGTTTCCGATGTGGCCGACTTTGCCCGGCGGGAAAAAATCCGTTTTTCCGGACGGGGTTCGGCGGCCGATTCGGTCGTGGCCTATTGCCTGGGCATTACCGATGTGGATGCCTGGCGCCGCAATTTGCTGTTCGAGCGCTTCATGAGCCGGGAGCGGCAGGAGATGCCGGACATTGACATAGATTTTGATGCGCGGCGCCGTGACGAGGTTGAGCGCTATGTGCAAAAACGTTACGGCAGTGAACACGTGGCGCGCGTCGCCACCTATCAAACTTATCGGCAGCGCTTGGCGGTGCGGGAGATAGGGAAGGTAATGGGATTCCCGTCGGGGGAACTGGATGCCTTGGCCAAATCCTTGCCGGAGATGCCGATTGCCCGCTTGTTAGAACGTTGGGAGGAGATTCCGGAATTGCGGCAGTATCCGGAATCGGATCGGCTCAAGAGCGTGCTGACCTGGTCGCAGGCGATTGAAGGACTGCCGCGGCATATTGGCACGCATTTAGGCGGGGTGGTGATAGCCAAAGATCCGCTGTCAATGATCAGTCCCCGGCAAAAGTCCCCCAAAGAGGTGGAGATTCTTCAATTTGATAAACGGGATGTCGAGGATCTCGGATTGGTTAAACTAGATCTGCTGTCGCTTCGAACCTTTTCCGCTGTTGAGGTGGCCAGTCAGGCGATTGGACGGCATCAGGATTTCGACTATGACAATGTGCCGCTGAATGATTCGGCCACGTTTCAGCGGCTGGCCCGAGGCGACAGCATTGGCGTGTTTCAATTGGAGAGTCCAGCGCAGCGAGCGTTGGCGCAGCGACTGGAGCCAAGCACCTGGGAGGATATCGTGGCTAGCTTGGCGCTAATTCGCCCGGGTCCCATTAAAGGCAACATGGTGGATCCTTTTGTGGAGCGGCGGCGTGGGCGAGAGCCAGTCACCTATCTTCATCCATCGCTGGAACCGATTTTGTCCAAGACCTATGGTGTCGTGTTGTTTCAAGAGCAGGTCATCGCCATTGCCAGCACATTGGCCGGCTTTACCCCGGGCGAGGCGGACATGCTGCGGCGGGTGATGACCCATGCCCGATCCACAGCGGAAATGGAGGGGGTGGGCCGCCGGTTTCGCGAAAAAGCGATGAGTCGTGGTGTGTCCGAAAATGTGGCGGAGCAGGTGTTTCAACAAATTGTCGGCTATGCCAGTTACGGGTTTAATGAAGCGCATGCGGCGGCTTTTGCGGAAACCGCCTATCGTACCGCCTATCTTCTTGAGCATTTCCCCCGCCAATACTTCCTGGGCCTCATCAATGCTGAACCGCTGGGATACTATCCCATTGATGTTCTGCTGGTCGAGGCGCGTCGCCGCAGCATCCCCATCTATCCGCTTGACATCAACGCCAGCGCGGCATTGGCCGAAGAGTGCGGCGAGGGGATTCGCATTGGCCTCGGATTTGTTAAAGGGATGGGGAGCGCGACAGCCCAGGCGATTGTTCAGGCGCGGCCGCCATCTGGATATCAACATCCTCAGGATGTCACTGAGCAAGTGCCAGGCGCACGCCCCATCTTAAGTCATCTCATCGAGGCCGGGGCATTTGACAGCATCAGCCCAGACCGTGACGGACTTTTGACGGATGCTCAAGGAGCCAATCCGCTCAGGCTGAGTGTGGCGCAAAAAGGCCGGGTCTGGAGTGTTGCCGAACAGGTGCTGGCCGACTACCGTGTTTTGGGATTCGGCCAACGCCGGCAGTGGATGGAGCTGTGGCGGCCTCACGTCGAGCGCGAGGGGTTCTTATCCATTCGGCAAATCGAGTCATTGCCTGAAGGCCAGCCGGTCCGCACCGTTGCTCTCTTTTACCGACCTCACCGTCCTCCTACCCGAAGCGGCCGCTTAATCGTGTTTTTCTCATTGGTGGATGAAACCGGAATCTTGGAAGCGCGCCTTTCCACCAAAGGATACCAGCGATTTGGACATCTGCTGTTTGGCAATGTGCGGAGGATGGTGGCAGTTTCGGGGATTCGCGAGGCCTCGGGGCTTCGTGTAACGGCCGTCGCCCCCTGGCCCTCCTCTATATTAAGAAATGAAATATAAACTTCGTTAGCAGGAATTCCCGCATGCTTTGTCAAATTCATAATGGACGAGGGCGCGGGAGGCAGGTGGGAACAGGTTGTGGCGACCGGTTAGTGTCTATTCACATAATCGCGGTCGCTTTCACCATCTTGTCTTTACGCTAAGAGAACTTCTTTGGTTGGCAGCGGCGGTATTCGCGTGGGGGCATTCTGGCGACAGTTTTATTTGGCTTGCCCTGATTGTTCTGACGGCGTTGGGCGTGTTGCTCTGGAACCGACTTGGTCCGCTGGAAATTGTCAATCAAATTTTGATTCTCGTAGATTTTATTCTGGTCACCATCGCCGTCCATCTTACCGGAGGACTCGCTAGCCAGGCCTATCTTCTTTATGGCGGCGACGCCTTGTTTTTGACGGCGTACGGAACTCTGCGGTATTCGGCGGCCGGATTGGTGGGCTATATTATAGCTTACGGACTCGGCAGCGGCGGTTGGGATGTTCGACTTTTTTGGTGGCGCAATGTGGTGATGGGCCTTTATTTTTTGGGTGCCGGCGGTCTTGGTGTGGAATATCGCATAACTCGAACCCGAAGTCGCGAAAACCACATAATTCTACAGCAGCTGTCTCGCCTGCGAACCCTTCAGGACTCGATTGTACAGGAACAGGATATTGACGAAGTGCTGACACGTCTTATAGGCGAGGCCCGGATGACCACGCAGGCAAACATTGCTTACCTGGTGCGTCTTGACAACGGTCGGCGGATTCAAAGCGTCGTCATGCACGGGCTGGCACTCCCTGAGGATTTGGACGTGTCGACGATACCCATCCCGGAGACCTTTACGGTGATTACCGAGGCCCAAAAAGCGGAATGGTTGTCCCCCATGCGCAAGCTGTTGTGGGATTCCGGGATGCGGTCGCTAGCGATGATACCGCTTCGTCAGGAAGATACTATCTATGGTTGTATGGGTCTGGCCACCAATCAGGCGTCTGAGGGACTCAGAGTCCAAGAATTGATCATTCGGAGCCTGGCGGATGTGATGAGCACTCAGCTGAAGTTTCACAAATCACAGGCGGTGGCGGCCAAACGCGGCCAACTCTTGGGAATTTTGGAGCATGTGGGTCGTATTGTCAACCGCAACTTGGAAATGGAACAGCTTTTGCGAAGTCTCAGGCAAGCGGTATCGGAGGTCTTAGAGCTCGACAGCTTTTTTGTGGCGCTAACCCTGCCCGACGATCCAACCCATGCCCTGATGGAATATATATGGGACGATGGAGAAGAGTACCCGTCGGAAGTGATTCCTCTCGACGCCGAAGGCCTCACCGGAAGCGTCATTGCCAGCGGCAAGCCGCTGCTGCTGGGGCCCAACGGTACCGATCGGGGGACGCCGGCCGGTTCCCGCAAGGAACCGCAGGGGATGGTTTTTGTCCCGCTAGTACATGAGGGCCGCGTTCTAGGTGCCATGTCCGCCCAGAGCTATCGCATCGAATACGATCCCGACCACTTGGAGTTTTTGTCAGCGATTGCCTCGCAAGCGTCGATCGCCATCCGTAACGCTCAAATGTATCAACAAACCCAGGAAATTGCGCTAACTGACTACCTCACCGGCATGGGCAATTCACGCCGGTTTAATCTGGTGTTGCAGGGCGCAATAGAAGTGGCGGAGGAGTCGGCACAGGAGTTGGCTCTTCTCGTGATTGACTCCGACAGCTTGAAGTCAATTAACGATCGCTTCGGGCATCGCGTCGGCGATTTGCATTTACAGCGGTTGGCGCAGGTGATTCGTGAAAGCATTCGCGAAGATGACATGGCGTTTCGATATGCCGGCGACGAGTTCGTCGTGATTCTACCTAGGTCCAACATTGCCGATGCAACCCAAGTGGGCGAACGAATACGGCATGAAATCGAAGTGCATCGCTTTCAGTGGAGCGATACCCCGATTTTAGGGTCGACGATTAGTGTAGGCGTGGCGTCGTTTAGACCCGGCATGACTGCCGATGCGCTGTTCCAAGCGGCGGATCACGCTATGTACCAGGCCAAGCAGGCAGGAAAGAACCAGGTGGCACGGGCTCAATAGCCGTCGGGGCTGCACGACAGAACCGCGCACCGGTTGGGAAACGGCCCAACTCCGGTTCGCGTTAGGTCTGCAGAAGACTTCCCGCAAGGCGAAACGTTCCCCCGCGAACCACGCTGTCGATGGCGTGGCCTTGGCTGCCAGTCATGTGGCCGGTACGAAACCCGACGGAACGCGGCCAGCGGTGAGACGGCACGTGTGACATTACCGAGGCGCCGTTTGCGATCGTTCAGCGGCCGCTATGGTATCGACGCGCTTTGTATGATCCAAACCCGACCAAAGGCGGGCGATGCAAGCGGCACGGGGGCACGACCACCCCGTGGGGTTTTCACAAGGGCGACTGCGTGGAAGCGACCAAAGCCGCGCGCACGGTGCGGGGCTATGTCTCAGGCTATACGAAAACCTCAACAACCAAGCAGGTCGCGGTCGTCGATAGATACCCAATGGCATCGCCTGGTGCAACTTGTGGTCTCGAAAGTTTGTCTCTCGCGGCGGTCGACACGGCTGTTGGTCGAGGCCATGCCGTTCGCACACTGCTAACCTTCACAATAACGGCATTCCTCCCCCCTTCGGGGATCTTCAACCACCACTGGTCTTACGGCTCAGTGGAGGAATCCTGCCGAATGTTTATTGAATTCATACAGACTAGTCTCAACTTTCGCGACTTGGACGATACCACTGCGCCTACGTTTGGCCCTCGTGTCTACTCACGCAATGTCCACCACACTCGCCCCCAAAGAAGATACCATGGTTGCTTGTCGGCTTCCCCACACGCGACAATTGATTGGTTGAAGAAATGGCTCCCAGAGTTGTTTTCGCCATGTTCAGGCCAAAGAGCTAATTTACCGATACGGCCAGCAATGGGACATCAAAGTTTTCGTCACGCTCCTCGTCGCCCAAAGGGGACGGGAATCCCCACGTCCAACCTGTTACTGGGTGCAAACCATTCGGCACATGACGGGAGGCGCAAAAAACGAGAGCAGAGCCCGATACGCGACACTCTCATAGCGCGTGTTAAAGAGTACATTTCAGCATTCGACATCGGTGTCGAAGCCTGTCTAGAAAAAGCTTTTCTCTTATTCCACAAACTATGGCAAACTGTCGAATGGATTGGGATGCATCAGTCGAGGCCTCTCACATCCAATGAGACCAGGGCGGCTCTGGCCGGGCCTGGGCAGGAGGGAAGCAATTGGCCCAGTTGCAAGCGGTCTACCTTGAGCGCCAGTCCTGTCGCTTATGGTGGTCCGCCGAGCACATTATTGCACGGTGCCGGTTCGCAAGCCTCCATCGGTTAGGATATCACGGAGCCGACATTGTCGACCATCATTCGACGTTGGACGAAAATCTTGATACCTCGACCCGTCTCATACCCGCAAAAGTTCACGCACTGCATGGTTGTGTAGCAATATATTCTGCAGACGTCAGCCGTATTGTGTTTTACATAGAGGATCCGCCCGTAGCCTTCTGTGATCGGCAGAAGGAGCGATTGAAATGCGTCTATGCAGGGCCTTACCTCCGATTGTGGACACCGTACTCGTTGTCAATGCCGCCGGCAGCCCTGTGCTGTAAGGGTGGCCGGTATTCGCACGGCCTTCCCAGGTTCGCACCGTGGCGCCGCGTGACAAGTGCTACCACCCGATGGTCTTGCGCCTGTTGAGGTGGTGCTTTCGCAACGTGCGGGAAAGCGCCGTGAAGTATTCGTTGGAGTCGCGGACTATTCTGATTTGTTCGAGTTGCGATTCTCCGCGGTGCCACCTTATTGTAGCAGAATCAAGAATGTTGGCCGCAAGGATCGGCGCGGCTTGGAACGGCACGGCGATAGCCTTGCCTCCACATGCAGGCAGGGAAGGGAACCGAAATTCACATCATTTTGCCGAACGGAGGTTACATTAGTGGCACGAGTGTTGCTTCTTGATGACGAGCCCAGTATTCGTTTCGTCATCTCCGAAATCTTAGAGGATGCAGGATTCGAGACGGTGGTGGTTGAATCAGGAGAACTGGCGCTGGAACAACTTAGGCAAGGAGAGCCCGTTGACATCATAATGGTCGACCTCCTGATGCGGGGTATGACTGGTAAGGAATTTTTAAACCATGTCCGTGCGGTGCCGGCGTGGGCTAACATCCCGGCGATACTAATGACCGGTGCCGTGTATGCCCGCGACATCTTTCCCGCGCCGGCAAGTTATCAAGCTATGCTACAAAAACCGTTTAAGCTGCGTGATGTTGTCGAAACAGTTGAAGGTGTGTTGAGCATCATGCCCGCGCATTCCCGTTCGTAGGGCCACCGGCCAAGAGGGGGATTAAGCGAAGTTAGCGCGCAGGGCTAGACAAACAGGAGCTCATATTTTGCGAAATAGCATCATCGGCTTGCCGTGCCGATCGGGGTTGACCAACGCCTGGTGCGCCCAGGATCATTTCGGACGCAACCTCGATCGCGTGGCAGCGCTCAATGCTATAATGGCCGTCCCCGTGTCACCTCGCCAGCTGTTGGGTTCTATGCTGGTATCCGTGGAAGAGGCTCAAAACATCAGTTTGCGGGAAATCGTCTCCGACGAAGGAGATGAGCAGGATTTGTCTGGGTGGCAGGCGAACCATCCCTGCAACAGGAAAAGGGGGGACGATTGGCAATGCGCGCTGAGCGGATAGAGCTCGCGGGAGGAGCG
>JAKACZ010000065.1 GCA_021820965.1 Bacillota bacterium
GCTCCTTATATTAGAGTCGAGCCTATCATCTCAGAAATTTTTTACTAGGTCCAGAGGGTCTTATGGAAAAACTTTTCTCGTTCCCCCACCTCTCCGGCCGGTTTCACGGCTCATGCGTCAGCACTGGCCTTTGCGAGCTTCAATTGTTAGGTGCTACATGCAGGAGCCTGCCAAGCTCCTCTCGGCTGCAGTGGCTACGACGCAAAACCCAAGCCGGAAGCGGCTTTCACCACTCCCGACCTGAAGCAGTAATATGGATATGGGCTGGTACTACATTGTAAGTGTTAAAGTCCCGCTAGTAGTCGGGATCGAATTCTTCTTGGCGATAGGCAGTGATGGTTCCCGTCTGACGGTCGCAACAATACCACACGGTATCGGAGGCCTCGTCATCTTGGATGAGGGTCAATGCGCGCGCCAACGCCTCTTCTGGCGTCTTTGCATCGCGCGTCCCAACGATTATCCCGATCTTTGAGTTATCCCGAAGAATCCTCCCCCACCGAGGTACCGCCGCGGAAATATGGCCATTCCCGGTGAGGGCACGATAATTCTTCGGGATAACACACGACCTCACTTGAGCCCGCATAGTTGTAAGAGCAGTTCCTCATTATCTTCCCACACCGGGGCTTCCGTCTGTTCCGCCGGATCGGAGCGCACCTTCTCGAGCGCGGTCTTGAGCATGGTGACATCGGCCGTCGCATAGATGTCGGTGGTATCGACGCTGGCATGGCCCAAGAAATCTTTAATGTAGGATAGGGGCATGCCGGCCTGGTATAGATGCATCGCGCGCGAATGTCGAAATAGATGGGGATGCACGCGATCCGGCACGTCTGCGCAGTGTTCTTGCGCCGTGGTGCCATAACGATTCAGAAACTGAGCCACGGTATCGGACGACATCGGCCCCACCTGCCCCTTGATGACGGTATAAAACAGCCAGGCATCGGGGTCATCATCTGTCCGATGAAATTCTTGGAGATAGCGATGCAGATGTTGAACCGTCTTAGTTAACAAGGGGACCGCCCGGGTTTTGGCCCCTTTGCCGTGCAGGTACACACAGGGCACCGGGTCTTGAAGATGGAGATCCCGAAGTCGAAGGTCTAAGAGTTCTTGAATGCGGGCCGCAGTATCATAGAGCAGGATCAGCAAAAATTGGTTCCGTAACCCTCGATGCGTTGTCGGATCAGGCTGGGCCAGCAGGCTCGCGAGGGCGTTTTCCGAAAGATAGCCGATGGCTGCCCGCGGGGTTTTCTTGGCGGGTACCTTGCAGAGTTCCGTGTAGGCCTCGGTCAAGGACACATCTTCTTGTGCGGCGTACTTGACGAACGATTTGAGCGCGGCCAGTCGCTGATTCCGTGATGCGACGCTGCAGTGTCGCGTGTTTTCCAGCCACGCCAAAAACTCCGTCACGGTTTGGTGGTCAAGACAGTCAAATGTTATTTGGGTCCAGGCCAGACCGCGGTCGTCTTTGAGATACGTCCGTAGCAACTGCAGGGCTTCGCGGTACGATTTGACCGTCAGGGGGCTATAACAGCGATTCTTTGGGAGATAGACGAGAAGAAAGTCTCGGACCAAGCGAAAGAATCGATCGTCGCGGCTCATGGTGTCACCGCCGGAATCAGGTCGGCGAGGCGGGATTCGCTGGCCTCTATCAGAACGGGAAAGAACTCCGGCACCAAGTGGAGATAGTAATCGGTCTCGGTGAGGTGCTCGTGACCGAGATACATGGAAAGATAGGGGAGGTATGCGGCCAAATCCTTGTGTTCCCGGACCCACTGATTCAACCGATGTACCGCAAATGAATGGCGAAGGAAATCCCAACGTTGGGATTTTCTGAGTTATCCCAACCTAAATAAAATCCCAACTTGTTTCAAAAAAGCCTCAAATATAAAGACATTGATGAAAAAAGGTTCGGATTTTTTCTTGGGGTTTTCGTTAGCTTAACATCAAGAGAACTCCTCGCCAACGGTTCAACTGAGGTGGCGGGCATCGGCGTGGCGGGCATTTCGGGGCAAAAGCGGAAGAGTTAGACACCGCGTGACCAGTGCATTATCCCCCTGGGATGAACGGGTCGCTGATGGGGGCCGTCTCGTCCGACTGGCATCCTTCTCGTTCAATAAGAAGAGCATACAACGCAAGAAAAAATCCCAACCTTTTCTGGTTTAAAAGCTGCTATCACAGCGTTTTGTGAAAAAGGTTCGGATTTTATTTAGGTTGGGATAACGAAAATCATGGACGCGAGGGCGATTGCCAGACACCGGGCCGATATCGGCCCGATTCCAGAAGGCATGAAAAGTATAGCCTAAAAAGTCCTTACGATAAAACTCTCCGTGATGATTGGGGAAGAACGCGGTGCGCTGAGGCCAGTGCCCGCGCATCTGGTGATCATACATCTTGCAGAGACTCAACACATCGGGTGCCAGCGGGACCCGCCGGCTCTTATGTCCCTTGGATTCGCGAATGGTGAGCGTACCTAAGGTCAGGTCGACATCCTCCACCGTGAGATGCACCGCTTCCGAGGCTCGCAGGCCGCAGCAATATAGGACCCGAAAAATGACGGGAACGACTCAGTGGCGTGTCGGACTATGCGGATCATATGCGCATTGGTCCACCGCGCAAAAAAAGGCCCCCAGTTCTCCCTTCGTGAAAATGTGCGGCACATAGCGTAACCTCTGGCCGGGAATCCCTGGGGGGATTACGTACGCTGGAATGCCGAGACCGTTTAAATACTGAGCGAATTGTCGAATGGGTGTGATGCGGCGAATCAGGGTATTGACATGCTCATTAGGCCGCCGCTCCGCCCAATGCAAGGCGACGGTCCGCGTTAACTGTCGTTCATGCGGATGGTGCTCAACACAGAAGCGGTCGAAGGCCGCCAGTCTTTGTTGGGATGAGACATACGGCCAGCCTACGGCACGCTTTTGGGCGACAAACGCCGCCATGTCTCCCCCAAAGTGACTGGTGTACTGTTCATTCATCGGACGGCCTCCCCGGTTACTTCAATCCCCTCGAGCCCCAAGGCGCAGAGTCGCAGATGTTCGGTGTCGGTGGAGAGATAGATTTTGGTGGTATCTTTGTTGGCGTGCCCCAACACGCTGGAGATGACCGGCAAAGGGGTTTCGGCGGCCAGAAGGCGCGCCGCCAGGGAATGCCGCAAGATGTGGGAACCTTTGTGTTGGCCCGGCTCCTGTCGAATTTTTGCCCGGTTCAGCGCCGCCCGCACCACGTGACTGATGCCATGCCCTTCCATAAACGGAATGTAAGGGGCCTGACTGCGCAAAAACACCTGCGGTGACGGAACGTTGGGACGTCCATGTAACAGATAGTCGATGATCGCATTGCCCACGTCGGCCAATAAGGGGGTGTCCAAGCGCCTCCCCGTTTTCTGCTGGACCACGGTGACCGTATGGGTTTGCCAGTGGATGTCTGTCACGCGGAGTTGGGCAATATCCACCGCGCGTAGGCCGAGCCGCAAAGCCAGGAGTACAATGGCAAAGTCTCGACGACCCACCACCGTGGTACGGTCAATCGCCGCTAACAACTGACGTTCCTCGGCGTCGGTGAGCATCGGTACGATGGCCGTTTTCCGCCCAAAGCTGCGGGGTACGGCGTTGCCGAGACCCGCAACGGTAATTCCGGTGTCCTCCATAAACCTGAGAAAATGTCGGACCGCGGACAAGACGGTTCGCATGCTGGTGGGTTGATACGTGGTGGCCGCATGCGGAATAAATTGGCTGACCTCCGTCCGGGTGATGCCCGGTCCCGTGAGAATACCAGCACGTTCTAAATACTGGAGAAACTGTTTGCCCACCACGGCATAGAACTCCTGTGTTCCGCGGCCGTAGGCCGCGGCCTTCAAGTGTTGGCGATATTGCGTCAACACGGTGGTGTGAAATAGGGAACTGGACCACACGGGCGCTCCCCATCGGGGTAAGGGCCTCCAATGGACCTCCCCAGTTTCGGCGTAATCCGCAAGAACCCCCGTGGCCTTACGAATCAGTTTAAACTTCCAGGGTTTAAGAGTGCCGGCCTCGTATTGATCGCGTAGCTTATGAACATACTGTTCCGCCAATGTGCTGGAAAAGACGATCGAGCCTTGAGCGAGGCAATGCGCCTGAAACTTTCGCCAGGCGTAATCATATTGCCATCGTGTGGACGTGCTGTGGCCGAGTGGCTCCATCGCGGTTCGAGCTTCGGCAATCAAGACGTCCAGGGCAACGAATTCCTTCATGTGATGACCCCCCTTATTGTGACTCGGCCTTCGGCCGAGCACTCTCAGTATGGAGGGTCATAACGCGTTCATCGAGTTTTTGGGGTCATCAGGCACCATGGTTATCCCGAAGATTCGTTCACGAAATGGCGACAAGGCTGGATGGTTCTCAAGATATCGGGATAACTCAAAGATCGGGATAATCGCGGTTATTCCGATGTCGGGATAACCGCGACAAAGGACACAATGAAACGGTCGTTCTCCAGCACATAGGAACTATCAACCTCATCTATCGTAAAGTGTTTGTTTTTAGGCATGTCGAACCTCCGGATATGGCTGTTTGGACATAGAAACGGCACGCCAAAATAAGCCCCTTCCTGATCGGTGTTTGGGCCTAAGTGCGTGTTGTTGTACTTTGGGGGTGATGTCGAAAACCTATCAGTCGTAACCGATAGTAGATGTCGCGGTCGAGCTTACTCGTCCGTGCGTCTCATGCCTTTGTAGGCAATGAGGGAAGAAGTGTTGCTGGTATTACAAAATCACTATACCATACGGGCCACTGGCGGGGCATATGAGCGGCGGTCATTGTCCGTAAACGGCTATGATCTCCTGAACAGCCTTTCTATTGGCCCCATCGCGGCTGATGAAGCGCGGAACGTCTACGATTATCTGCCTTGCGGTTTTGTACAACTGGCGGAGTCATTAAGTGACCCGTCTGCGCCCGAGCCCCATCGCTGTTCACGCTCGTGAGATACCACCCCGCCTGTCGCAAGCAGAGTGGTATCTGGGGTCCGCTATCTGTCCTGATGTCGGGATCTATTCCGTAGGCCTATTGTCGCGATTGTCGATTCCTGCGGTGTCTCACAACTGTCTTAAGACGGATCCGCCATCTGAGTCAGGTTCGGGCCGACGGCGGGCGTTTCTGGATCTGCAACGTGGTGCCGGAGTCCGAGACTCAAGGCGACACCCCCAAAGGAGAGCACCCCGCCGCCCGCAAAGATCCACGGGAGCGCTACGCGTGTCACCAGGGCCGCGCCAATCGCCATACCGACCGGGAGGGCCGACGTGGTCAGTGCCAAGAGGGTGCCGCCTACGCGTCCCAACATCGCCATCGGCGTGACTTGTTGCAGGAGGGTGAAGACGGCCGTGTTGACGATGCCCGCTGCGATACCGAAGAGACCCAAACACCCGGCGGTCACGCTAAAAATGGGGATCTGCGACAACACCACGACACTGAGACCCATAACCGCCAGTGCCGCCGGCACCAGCCGCGCAAATGGCCATCGCCGCACTAACTGAGCGATGCCAAGACTGCCGAGGACGATGCCGCCCATCATGCAGGCCCCCATGAGACCGTAGTAAAACGCATCCACATGCAGCA
Organism: Bacillota bacterium; assembly: GCA_021820965.1. Classification (GTDB taxonomy): domain Bacteria; phylum Bacillota; class Sulfobacillia; order Sulfobacillales; family Sulfobacillaceae; genus Sulfobacillus_B. The sequence goes on from JAKACZ010000065.1 coordinate 5,586, forward strand.
CGTCGTGGGCCCATGCCGCGTCGAGACTCATCAAGGGTGCCAGCGAGAAGTTAATCAGGATGGCGATCAGTACCAGCCGTTTGAGGACAGGGTGGGTCCAGATCAGATGCAGCCCGTCCCGAAAGTCCTGGCTGAAGGAGGTCTTCGGGGTCTCCGGCACCACACGGGGACGCCCACGCTGGATCCAGACGATGGAGCCCACGGAAATGACAAACCTACTCAATCAAACGACTCCCATCCATATGCCCAGGCCGAGGATGCCCAATGTCAGGAGGGCCATGGGCCTCAGTTCGGCAGCGTTGGGCGGGCTGGTCGCGTGTGGGGCGTGCGACGGCACCGTCGATCGAGGACGCGACATGCCCGCCCTGCCCGGGCGCAAGGCTTGTCCGCTGGTAAAGAGTCCGGAGGCGAGCGGAACGGGGCGCCCGTGGGGGCGGACGGTCATCATGCCGTGCTTGAGGCCCCGGTGGACCAGCCATGCGTTGATGGGATAGGCAACCAGCAGTCCGGCCGTGAGGGCCATCCCCATCACAAACCAAAATTCCGGGGTCGCCGGATCGTCGGCGCGCGGGACTATGTGCATGCCTCGCCCCATCACCAAAGCCATGCCTGCCATGACCCCGTTCATGGAGAGAAACTCGGGCCATACGGTATTGTATAACGAGGCCTTATATGATCCGCCCGCCACGCTTTTCATAAATAACGCCTGAAAAATGGTCCACCCGAAGAGAAACCCCGTGGTGTACTCAGCAATTAAGGACCAGCCCCAGGGCCAGTGTCCCCAGCTCGCGATGACCGCCGCGGCGACGATGCCCAGGCCGTCTCCGGCGACACAATGCATCGTAGATCCCAGCACCTGACGCCAGGCGGCGCGTACAAAGGTCTCATGGGTACCCGGCAACGGCTCCCGGCATCCCAACACATAGAGAAAGGCCCCCAATGGCCCGGTGAAAACCGTCACAATGACAAATCCCCACTTCATCACCGGATCTTCGGGGGTCCGCCGAATATCGATGGCCACATACCCCACCGCGAGAACCGTGAGAATGCCCCATACGGTCACCACGCCTTGCCAAAAACTGACCGATGATGCCACCCTCGGTGCCTCCTCTGCCACTACCCCATTAGGCTATGCATTGTGTGTGTCCGCCCACAGTGCCACCCGGAACCCAGGTATCGCGCTTGATCCGTGTCCAGGGCTAGGATGCACGCCGGTTCTCCGCGTTATCCCTCCGATTTTTCATGCTGCTTCACCGCTTGGCGCAACGCGGCCTCCCCGATTAGCCCTTGGTGATACCAAAGGATATGGCCTGATGATGAGACCAACACCTCCGTGGGGATGCCGCTCACGCCGTAGGCCGCTGCAATCGCACCGGTCGTATCCAATGCCACGGGATAAGGCAAGCGGGTGTGGACTACATACTGTTGGACCGCTGCGGTAGAGGATTCCGACAAGCGCAGGTCCACCCCCAGTACGCGCGGGAGATGGTGGCGCACCGCCTCGTGCTGGTACGCCGCGAGCACCGGAACTTCCTCCTGGCAGTCCGGGCACCAGGTAGCAAAGAAGTCGAGCAGCTTTGGCGCTCCGCCCTTGCCGACCTGAATCGATGCCCGGTGGCCATCCGGTCGAATGACAGGGGCAGAAAACGGATGGGTTTGCCCCGTAGGGCCTAAGGTGCCAGCTAAATACGTCAACTCGCGGGCCCGCGGAAACCGGCTCAGCGCCGGATGGCCCGGCAGCAACGGTGCGATGTGCGCCATGAGATTGTGGACTTGGGCCGACAGCACCGGCGCGGCGCTGTCGCTCGCATTGAGATAGAGCCACCGCTCGTGGCCATGGGGACCAATGACGTAGACAGCCGGAATATGCTGAATCACGCCGCTTTTCAACACTTGGCTTGAGACATAATAGTGGGCCCACACAGTCTTCAGCGCAGCGGCGGAACCCGTCACGTATTGCCATTGATGCAGCATATGGTGTTGGGCAGACCACTGCCGCACGTCCGCCACACTGGTGGCTACCGGATTGGCATTGACGGCCACCAACTGCACATCACGGCGGTAGGACCCAAGGTCTTGCCGAACATTCCGCAGCACCACCGCTGTGAGGGGACAGATTGTCGTGCACTTACTATCGATGAAACTTAAGACAACCACTTTGCCGCGAAATTGCCGTAGGCTGGTTTGTTCTCCGAATTGGTTGGTCAAGGTAAAATTCGGCGCAGGTCTGTTGTTCAATGTCGTTCCCGGATCGACTTCCAGTTTCGTTTTCGTGACTTGTGCCACCGTGCCGACGGACGTGGTGGGTGAGGTTGCAGGATGAAAACTCGTGACCAAGCGCTGAACTCCTACAACCAATCCGCTCAGGCCCACCACCAGAGCGCCGATGACCAGTCCCTGCCGCCACTGCATGGATACCCTGCCTCCTTTATAACAACCCGGTATGACGACCGGGGCCGCCCAACCAATACCAAATCATGTAACAACTGCCTAGCACCAACACGACCGCGCTCAGTTGATGCATCACCGGCATTACGGTGTGGACCGCACGCTCTGCCACGCTGCGGGCCGTCACCGTGGCCACCGCCAAGGCGGTCACGATGAGGCCCATACCGAGGGCATATACAACATAGCGCAGGATCCCGGTGATGAAACTCTGATGAAATCCGGTGACCGCCACCGCTAAAAACACCGGAAAACTACACGTCAAGGACACCAATCCATAACTCAATCCGTACCAAAAAAAGGTCCACTCAGATCCTCGCAGTACACGGGCTTGCAACCGCTCCGGGAGACCGCCCAACGAGACGGTCATCGTCCGCCCGCGCCAGAGCCAGACCGCAAGTGCGAGAAACACCGCGGCTACAACGAGTGAGACCACCGGCGCCAGGAAAAAGAGGGCCTGGCCAACCGCTCCCACCACGATGCCGGCCGCACCAAACAGCAATACAAAGCCAGCCATCATAGTGAGCCCTGCGGCCAGCCCGTCCACCCATCGACTGCGCCCACGGCGGGACAGCAACATCGCTAAGAAGGCGGGAAGCATGGCTACCCCACAGGGATTAAAGGCGGTCACCATGCCCGCTGATAAGGCCAATGCGAGATTCATTAATGCCTCCTTCCGCCGGAGGGAGTACGAGGCCTTTGCTCCCACCCTATCAAACACTGCCAGCGGACTGCAAGAACATTCAGGCCGGTCGGTCTACGATCGCAGGGGTATGCGCGGCTACGTACGAGAGCAGGTAGTCGATGGGCACCAAACTCAACGCCCGAAAACAACCCTCATAGCGATCGGAAAACAGTTGTTGGCAGCCGGTACACTCGTGCCGCCGCACCAGGTGCCCCACCTCGGCCATATCGTCGCTGGAATCGCCAGCACCCAACGGGCACGAGCTCCGATATCCCATGCCGGATGACCAGGCTCAGCCTCGCCATCCGGCTCCCTGCTATCCCGCGTACTTCGCCGGGTCTTTGTCAAATGTCGTCTTGCACCCCGGCGCGCAGAAGAAATACTCTTGTCCGCCGTAGGTGGAACGCGGCGTGGTATCCGTGACCTTCACGTTCATGTGACACACCGGATCTTTAACCTGGCCTTCGCTGGTTCCGTGACTTGTGTGGTCCATCGTATCATCCTCCTTTAATTGTGGGACGCCCGCACGAAATGCCACTACCTGGGCCTCACATTCTTCGGACGGGCGCCCGGACCGTAATTCAGTGGCCGCCGCCATGCGGGATTGCGCCGGCGGACGCCTCTTGGTCTTGGGTGCTTGAATCCGTAATGAAAGACCCGGGACTCCGCTCAAACTCATCTAAACAGGCTGGGTTGCAGAAGTAATAGGTTTGGCCTTGATATTGTGCCTTTCCCGCCTCCTCGCCAATGGTGACGGTCATCTGACACACCGGGTCCACCGCAGTCCGGGGCTTATTCTCGCCCGCATCCTCCGTAGCTCCGCTCGCCGCCAGGTATTGCTCTGGTTTTGATTCAAACTCCGTCTGGCAGCTCTTGTTACAGAAATAGTAGATCTGGCCCCGATACTCGGTGCGGCCCGCCTCCTCGCCGATGGTGACGGTCATATGACACACCGGGTCCACTGCCGTCTCGGGTCCACTGTCTTCCGTCATGGCGACCGACTTTTCTCCCGCAAGATACGCCTCGGCATCCTCCCGAAACTCGGCTAGACAGCTCTTGGCACAGAAGTAGTAAGTTTGGCCGTGATACTCCATGTGTCCAGCTTCCTCGCCGACGGTCACGGTCATCCCGCATACAGGATCAACAGCGGTTTGAGCGGGGACCTCCGATACCGGCTGGCCCGTGTCTTCCTCCGCGAGTTCGGCAGCCCACCGATCCTCGGTCGCGGTGAGCCCCGCGTACGGGTTGAATCGTTTCAACAAAGCCGAGTTGCTGGTGACCAAAATTGACGACACGGCCATGGCCCCGCCCGAAATCACCGGAGCCAGCCCTCCCAAGGCGGCCACTGGAATCAGAATCACGTTATAGAAGAAGGCCCAAAATAGGTTCTGCTGAATTTTGCGCATCGTCTGCCGGGACAGCCTCAGGCTCGCGGGTACTCCGCGCAGATCGCCGCTCATGAGGGTGAGCCCGGATGCGGCCATGGCGACATCCGTTCCAGTGCCGATAGCGATACCTAAATCCGCTGTGGCCAGCGCAGGAGCGTCGTTAATCCCATCGCCGACCATCGCCACCCGCTTGCCTTGGTTCTTGAGGCTTTGCACAACATCCGCTTTTTCGTTCGGCAGCACTTCGGCCCGCACCCGTTCCACCGGGATGCCAACCTGACGAGCCACAGCCTCGGCCACACGACGGGTGTCGCCGGTTAGGAGATACACCTCCACGCCATCCGCGTTCAGCGCATCAATCGCCTCCCGGGCGGTTTCCTTAATGGTATCCGCTACGGCCACCAATCCCGCGTAGGTTCCGTCCACGACCACGTACAGCGGCGTTTGGCCGTCGCGTTCGAGCCGTTCAATCGTCTCCTCAAGATCCGCCGCTTGCGGCAATGCGTTCTCAACGGCACGGCGACTTCCGACCATCACCGAATGTCCATCGACCTGGGCCGTCACACCCCGCCCGGGCTCGGCCTGAAACTCGGTGGCCATCGGCAGGGTCATGCCTGCCTCATGGGCGTACGCGACCAGGGCCCGCCCCAGCGGATGCTCGGACGCCGCCTCCACCGCCGCAGCCAATCGAGCCAGATGCTCACCGGCCCCCTGGGTCGCGTCGGGGTAGGCGATAACGTCCATGACCGCAGGCTTCCCTCGGGTGACCGTGCCGGTCTTGTCCAACACCACGGCGTTGATAGTGCGGGCCCTCTCCAAGTGCTCCCCGCCTTGAATCAATAGACCGCGTTTGGCGCCCACTCCCACGCCTGCGGTAATGGCGGTCGGCGTCGCCAATCCCAAAGCACACGGGCACGCAACCACCAACACCGCGACCGCGGGCAGCAGGGCAGACACCGCGTTGCCGCCAACCCACCACCAGATCCCGAACGTGACCCCGGCGGCGGCAATGACGACCGGAACAAATATGCCAGAAATGCGGTCTGCCAGCCCTTCAATAGGGGCCTTTTGGGCTTGGGCGGCTTCTACCGCCGCAATGATTTGGGATAATGCGGTATCGCGGCCCACCTTGGTTGCCTTGATACGGAGCGTGCCGGTCTGGTTCAATGTGGCACCCACCACCGCATCTCCGGCCCCCTTCGACCGAGGTAGAGGTTCGCCGGTTAGCATGGACTCGTCCACATGGCTGCGTCCTGACACCGCAATGCCGTCGGTGGGAATCTTTTCACCGGGCCTCACCACCAGTTCCATGCCCGGTTCTACATCATCAATGGGAATCGACGTCTCCTCGCCATTGATCATGACGTGCGCATCACGAGGCGCAAACCCCATCAACTGTTTCATGGCAGATGACGTGGCGCCCTTGGCGCGCGCTTCGATTAATTTACCCAATGTGATCAATGTCAGCACAATGGCGGAATCATCGAAGTACAATTCGTGGTGAGACCCTGATAACAGCAAGCCGGCGCTGAGGCCATACGCCGCCGTGGTCCCCATGGCGACAAGGACCGACATGTTTGCATTCTTGTTCTTCAAATTGTGGTAGGAATCGATGTAATAAAAGCCGCCAACATACGCTTGCACCACGGTCGCCAGTCCGAACTGGAGCCACGGGTTCCCCAAAACTGGCATACCAATGATCCGGGTGATCAGCCAGATGGCCAGCGGCAATGAAAATATTCCTCCGACAATAAACCGCACCAGCCAGCGGTGAATCTCTTGCTGCCGCGCTTCTTGTGCGGCATCGCGCTGAGCGCTCAAGTCTTCGGTAGGCATGCCCCATTCTTTGAGCTGACGTCGCACATCGGCCGGACGGATGGACTCCGGCAAGTAGGTCACCACCCACGAACTGGTGGACGCCTCAAACCGGGCCTGGATAATCCCGCCCAGTGTCATCAGCCGCTTCGCCCAATCCTCGGCCTCCGCCGGGTCGGGAGGTTCGGTGGGCTTTAAGCGCATGGTGTCGGTGATGGCCTTATAGCCAATGTCCTGAATTTTGGACATCAACTGATCGATGCTCACCAGCTGCGGATCAAACTGAACGGTCGCTTTTTCGGTGCCGAAATTGACGTGTGCGCCGACTACGCCCGGATACTGGCGCAACCCTTTTTCGATGCGCAGGGCGCAACTCGCACAGGTCATCCCACTGATGCCTACCTGAACGTGAGCGCCTGGCGGAGAGTCGTCGGCCACTGTGACATGTTGTGAACTCATGCTGTCCCTCCTTCTTTCACGGTGTCGGGCATCGAGTGTACGGCATGACTGTGGCACTGCGGTGCCGATGAAGCCTCCCCCAGGGGTTCGATTGATGGAATGCCCTTACTATATCGAAGCACGGAGACCAGCTCTGTAATCAAGCTTTCCCCGGATCCCGCCAAAATGGCGTCCGTGACACAAGTCGATAAGTGATTTTTCAAGAGGACCTGCTGTACAGCTTCTAGGCTTGCCTGCACAGCGGCCAGTTGCTTCATGATGTCGACACAATAACGTTCCGACTCCACCATCTTCTCCACCGCCTTCAAGTGGCCGATGGCGGCTTTAAGGCGATGACTGGCGTCTTGCTTGTACTCCGCGATCATGGTGCCTACACCTCCTGCAAATCACGATGCCTCCGTTCCCTACGAGGTAGTCCTGCGAATCGAATCAGCAGGACAAGAGTGTAGCCTGAGATGCCGCCACCTCCAATGCGTCTGAAAGTCCGGAAATTACTCTTCCCGCTCCGTGCGCAACAACTCGGCAATAATGTGCTCGAACTCGTCTTTTGAAATGAGCCCCCGAGCATACCGTTCCCGCGCAATGGCTAACGGGTCGGGCGGAGACGAATGGTTGCGGTCACCAATAGACTGTGTTCCCCTGCGATGAATCACGGCCCAGCCGAGCCCGGCAATTGCTAATCCCGCACCAAACCAGACCAGCCAGCTTCCGGGTGCCCCCATCGTCATGGGCATCATCATAGGAATCAAGCTCCTCGCGAGCGCGACTGTATTTGCACCGGGCCCGTTTCACCACTAAGTATACCCCACCCCACGGGGGGAGGGTCAAGACTTCGCCGCTACTTTTTTATTAGACGCAGGAGATAGTGCCGCAATAATCATCCAGCGATGCCCAGACTCAGATGTTCTCCCCCGCAGAGCAAAAACACCTGGGCAAAACCGTGACGGTTACGGTCATCACGATAGGCTTTACCTGGGGCGCAGTTCAGACAAACTCCCCCACCGTAGGGCAGCCATCACGGCAATCCCATCGTCTGTACCACGCCAGTTCGATCACCACCTGTCATCACCATGTTGACCCCAACTCAATGACAATATCCGGGCGTCGAAAAGTATTGTTGCGTCGCTCGAGGGCTGGCGAGTTCGCCCCGTTCATTCTGACATCATGGCCTCTCGCTTTTCTCCCTCAAATAGACAAATGCCGCACACATCTGCCATCCATCCGCCAACGCGGCCAAACGACAAAAAGCGAGGATAGCGCCCTGGGAGACCGTCACGGTTCTGAGCCCCTATTGGTTTGAAGCACCTAAATTCGCCGCAAAAGAGATCCCTCCCACTGCTCTCGCCGTCGGCCCCGAAGGCGCAACTTCCGCAAGTGCGGGCAAGACGTAAAGTGTGATAAAACGGGGGGAGCAATCCGATCCCTTCGGTCTCCTTCTGGTTCCGATCGGACTATGCCGGTTGTGAACGGTGAACACGGGTGAACATAGTGAACACTCGGATTCGGGCGACCTACCGGGGACACGTCGAGCACCTGCGACGTCTTGGTGGATCGCGGCGTGGACGTTCGTCATCGTCTTTACACGTGGTGTGTTAGTCATTAATATCGCGTTATGATACCTCATACGGCGCGACCACGGCTGGACATGAAGCGACTGAAGCAAGCGGGCCCACCTGACGTGCTGGCGAGGCGTGTGGCACAAAACACGGCGGTCGCAGCCTACTCACGGTGGTGCTCATAATGTCTCCGACTGACTTATCCGCTGCTGCCATCGAGTTTCGCCAGGTCAGCAAATGGTACCAGCATGCCGGTCACACCTTGACCATCCTTGAAAGCATCTCGGGTACCGTCCCGCGCGGTGGGATTGTCACTCTGGTCGGTCCCTCTGGCTCTGGAAAGAGCACCCTGCTGTCGTTATGCAATCTGCTGACATCACCGGATGCCGGAGAACTAATAATTCATCACCAAGAGGTTCGCCAATGGTCCATCCCGGTCTTGCGCCGTCGTGTGGGGCTCGTCTTTCAAACCCCCGTGATGTTTCCGGGGACCGTCTTGGACAACCTCCGATGCGGACCCATGCTACGAGCACAGCGCTTGGCCAACCCGGAATACTTCATGCGCAGTGTAGGCTTGGATGAGGATTTGTTGCGACACAACGCCAGTGACTTGTCAGGAGGTCAGCAGCAACGCGTTGCCTTAGCCCGCACGTTAGTTAACGAGCCCGATATTCTCTTGCTGGATGAGGTCACGTCGGCCCTTGACCCCTCCGCGGCCCGGAACGTGGAAGAGTGGATTCTTCGCATCCACGAGGAGCGTCACACCACGTTACTTTGGGTCACACACAATCTGGAACAGGCCCATCGGGTGGGACAGTATACGTGGCTCTTGATGCAGGGACGTCTGGTGGAAACGGCCGACACGGAGCGCTTTTTCAACGACCCGGTGCAGGACGAAACCCGCCTGTTTCTGCGCAGTGTATCTCGCGAAGGAGCGTCGTTATGACCCTTCTCACTCTGTCCTTTACATTGGGGTTCGTGGTGGTCGCACTCCTGCTTTCGCTGTGGCTGAAGCTCGGGTTGGAGCGAGACCTGGTTATCGCCACGATCCGCTCAGCCATACAACTCATCGCCATCGGCTACATCCTCAAAATTGTCTTCAAGTTGAATAATCCTCTGTTCATCGTGCTGATGATTGCTCTGATGGTTGGCGTCGCTACACAGAACGCCGCGCGCCGCGGTCAGGGATTAGCGGGCGTCTGGTGGAAGATCTTGATTGCCATTGCAATTACCGAATGCGTCACCCAGGGCCTGCTGGTGGGGTTTCGTATCACCCCCTGGGCACCTAAATTCGTCATTCCCATTAGCGGAATGATCGTAGGCAATGCGATGATTGCCTCGGGCTTGTTGCTAAACCGGCTCAAATCCGAGGCCAGGGGCCATCACCAAGAAATTCGCGCGATTTTGGCCCTGGGCGGCACACCAAAGCAGGCGATCATGCCGTTTTTGAAACAGGCGATCCGTGCGAGCATGATTCCCACCATTGATAGCGCCAAAACGACTGGTCTCGTGCAGTTGCCCGGTATGATGACAGGACAAATAATCGCGGGCGCCGATCCGATCCAAGCAGTCCGGTATCAATTGCTTATCCTTTTTTCGTTTATGGCGTCAGCGGCCATCACCAGCATTGTGTTAGGCTTTGTCACCTACCCTAGCCTCTTTTCGCAGTACCAGCAACTGGTCGTGACCCCAGATTAGGCACTCTGCGGCCCCCGCTCTAGGGTTTTGGCTAACGACCACGCTCCGTACGTTCGGATCAAGGGGCGGCTTGGACCGATCACTGCCGCCTCTCCCTCGACCTTTCGTGTCTTCCCGTTCCCGCTATCCGGATCGCGCGCATCACCCGTCACTTCCTCGGCGCCGTCTTTAGCCCTTGGCGCCACCGACGCCCCCGTCGCGACACATCCTGACGATCCCGACTTCGCGCTCCAGCCGGACCGGTTCGGCTAAGAGACTCCCTAAGGGCTCGCGATGCCGCGTACATGGATGTTCCCGGCTCAAGCGCTGACGGTGGATGCCGCCGGGCGGCACGGCGAATCTCGCGGGTTAACGTACCTATACCAATTACCACCACCGTCACCATCACCAAGACCATTGATATGCCCAAATGACCCAGGTTGTGGACTTGAATGCCGGTGTCCAGGCTCAATCCAGCAATGTTCGGAACCAGCAAACCCAGCGCACCGCCCGCCACAAAGACGAGGCCACCCCATCCGAGGGTATTGGATGCCGTTTTTAAGGAGATGCGCCGGATATCTTCCGTTGTTAATCCAAGGCTTCGGCTAATCCAGCCAAAGATCCCACCGGCCAGGGCCTGGACTATCGTTGTGCCGACGCCAAATAACGCTCCGGGAAGCCAGGCCAACCATGGTGACGGCATCGACGGTGCCAAAACACTATAAATGATGATGGCAAAAGCCCCTAAGCCCCACCCCGCTATAAACCCATGCACTGCAGGCATCCAGGGACGCGGATCCTGTAAGGTGCTATTAGGGTCGTGCCCATGTCGCGGATTGAACAAATGAAAATGTCGGCCACCGCTAATATATTGAGCGGCCCAAATCATCAGGGCGCCAACAATTATATAAACAATGTAATCAACTGTTGAGCCCAGCGTGAACCATTTGTCCAATGCAAGGTATGCCAGTTCGCTGGCTATCGCCCGCTGCAATGTGAACGCCGCCGAAAAAGTAAGTCCTGCAACAATCCCCTTTTTCGTCGAATAGCTACCGATGGCATAGCTGAACGTAATCGGCCAGGTGTGCTCATCGGGTGTAATGCCGTGAACCATGCCCAGCAATAAGGCGGTTAAGAGAATGGCGCCAAAGGCCAATCCCGCGTGAGGGTCCCATAAATTCGGCATGACGTCGCCTCCTTACTGCAACTTTGTTGCATTTACAGTATCGTATCATGTGAGACGTTGTCAACATCTTATTTTTTATTTTGCAGTATTTGTAGCAACCTTAGCAGGTGACGCTCAACGCAAGACGACCACTAATCACAGGTTGGCCGAAGAGCGGCTGGTACATTGCGCCAACTCCTAGCTGAAGGAGACAATTCGTGATTTCCCACCGTCCCGAACGTCTGAGTCCGAGGCAGCAAGGCACCCACAATAACAGCGATGCTTCCGATGGCGACGGATCACCCACCTCATAGCTGCCGCATTAAGCGTGCAAATGCGACCGGTTATGATTGTCATGGTAGGGGTTTTTGTGTAACGGAACGGAATTGGCGTGCGCTTGGAAGTGGCCGCGTAATGCGGCCACGCGGATGAGTGTGAAATCTGCCTTAGCCAGGCAGTGGGCCCGATATGACAATGGCCCATCATCACCCGGCTTATCCGAACGGGAAACCCGACGGGGAGTGTAGCATGCCGGGAAAAGGCCCAAGTCCGTCAACCATCAGACGGCGACTGCGGGTCAGATGACCCGGACGATATAAGGATAAAGGCTGATCTGCCTGAACGACAGCGAGAGGGGTTTTATCGTTGACTGCGGCGGAACGATGGTTACCGACGCCGTATGGGTGCGCGGAGGCGTAGAGTGGCTGTTATGCGTCCTCCACCATATCGCACATCCGCCCAGCCGCCATCCGCGGAAAATCGCCAACGTCGTATCCGACAATTGTCCATGCTGGTTCACACCCGTCTAACCCAGGATGACCTAAACCGGAACGCTGACCGTCGGTCGGCTATGCACAGCGGCGCTGAATATCCGGCAGGGTCACGGAGTCCCCGTAGTAGTCCGCGGTCGGGAAAGCCGACCACACGGCGAAGGGGGACAGTTTACTCTCTAAGACACCGAAGGAAGGATGCGTGAGGCATCGTGAGAAATCCCCAAGTCGTCTTGGAACAGCTACCACACCAATTTCGTGATGTGGGAATCCTGCTATGTGGGGATTCGCTCGGCGTAGCTGACGAGTAAATGGAGAGCCGTAGACATCGAGAGGTGTACGTACGGTTCGGGGGCGAGCATCCGGAAACCCATCTCCGCCAGGAGGTCTCGGCGCTGGATGCTTAGCCTACAACAGACCCTACACGTCAATACGCCGGGCTGCTTAGCGAGGCGACGCTGGGCCACATGTGCCGCCCGATCGTCCCGGTCGAGAGATAGCATACCCTGCCGTGGTACCACCGAGAACACCCGCCAGGATCCCCAATCCGGCGTGGCCGGCCATGGCCATCGCCACGGCAATGGCGGCCCCGGTTAAAGCCGCCACGCCGTCCTGCGCGCCTCGCAGAACTCCCACCAAGAGTGCAACAAAGAGCGCCGTGACCCCAAATGCGACCCCGTGGGTCAGAAAGGTGGGCAAGCCAACGCCCAGTCCCGCCCCTACTGCGGTGCCGACTAACCAGGCTGCGTAGGATTGTGCGCTGAGCCGGACCGCATAAGCCGGGGAAAGCGGCGATCGGCTCAGACGGGTGGATACCAGGGCAAACACTTCATCAGTGAGGCCAAATCCAAACCGGGCCTGAATTTGGGCGCCCCAGGTGGCGACGTCGGGCGCAACGGCGGTGCCGTAGGCGAGGTGACGGAGGTTGGCGACAAGACCCAGCAGAGCCGCAGGCCCCGGGCCCATCACGGGAATGGCCGACAACAAAATGAATTGAGTCGACCCAGCATAGACCAGGGCCGAGCAGAGTAGCGTGTCGACCAGGGGCCAGTGCGCCGCATCCGCCACGACCCCAAACGTAGCACTGACGGCGAGATACGCGGCGATGATGGGCAACCCATCGCGCCAGGCCTCTCGTAACGGACTATTCATCGTGCAATCGCCCCCAATAGCATGTACGCGCCCACACCCACGGCCACGGTCACCAGTAACTGGCGCAACCACCACTGGCTCATCGCCGCCACGGCCGCCGCAGTGAGCGCCGGGGAAGCCCAGGGACGCACCCAATGCCCGTGGGATAACAATAGGGCGGGGGCCAACAGCGCCCCGAGGGCGGCGGGGGTGACGCGGGTCAGCCAGTCGAGGAACGGGCGCGGCCAGATGAGGCGCGCGCTCAGCCATTGCGGCCCGGTGCGCATCAAGAAGGTGCCGACGCCCACCGCGACGAAGACCCATAAAACATGCATGCGCTCGCAACTCCTTTGCTCTGGAGATCAGGGTGTCTGTTATACAATACAACATGTATGCTATCATAATCAATAGGAGGCGGTTAGCGTGGATGACGGGGAACACATCGCGGAGCACGTCGGCCAGGCGTTGCGGACATTGCGGGAACGACGCGGGTTATCTCTCGACCAGGTGGCGCAATTAACTGGTGTGAGTAAGCCCATGCTCGGGCAGGTGGAGCGCGGTATCACCAATCCGAGTGTTCTGACCTTATGGAAAATCGCCCGCGGATTTGGGGTGCCATTTTCCGCGTTTTTGGACGATCCTGCGGCACCGGATTTGGTCCGACACGAAGACCAGCCGCTTATCACCGATAACGAGGGGCGATATCGCGTTCGGACCGCATGGGCACATCGGCCCGGGGACCCCTTTGAGTGGCACGTCATGGATTTGGAAGCGGCGTCCACCCATGTAGCGGAGCCGCATGCCGACGGTGTCGAGGAATGGATTCTGGTCATTGCAGGCCGCTTAACGGTACGGACCGGGGAGGCGGAGCATCGGCTCGGGGAGGGTGACCTCCTCCATTTCCGGGCCGATACCGCCCATACATACGCCAATCCATCGACACATCGCACCCGTGCCCACATTCTCATCACCTACCACCATGGCTAGAGTCCCCGTTTGGATGGGCTTGGAGAACGGGTGTTAACCGATCCAAGGGGCCCGGCTAACCTCGGTCCTGGCGCAAAGATGAGGTTTTCGGTGAAAATGGCAATAGAGTTCTGGTGAATGGCCATCGGAACGGCGACGCATATTTGTCATTCTGTGCTAACGGGATGGCTCGGAAGTCATCACGGCTACGTCGAAGGGGTAATGAATTGGTCCGACAATATCCTCCAAGATCTAGTGCCACTAGAAATCGGAACCCGCGCCGCGACGGGAATTATTTAAACGTATCGTTTTATCGCGGCAATTCTCTATCATAGTTATGTTGAGCGTGACCGACCGCAAATGACAGCTACTAATGGTTGGAACAAACTTGGGAGGGCAATCGGTGTGTCGCAGGTCTTAAATAACAAGGTAGCCGTCGTCACCGGAGCCGGCCGGCGCGCATGGCCAATGCATTGGACCACTGTTTCAAACATCTCCAGCGGCCATCCGCGCCAGTTGATACTATCTCTTCGACATCGTCGGTATACACCTGGCCACGCCTCCCAGCGGATTCGTTGGGCAAACATTCCACACTGGCAAGCCCAGTGCCCTTACAAACGGAAAATTTATTCTACCGCGCCGCCTTAACGCGGGGAGTCTCGGCATCATTGCCGCCCCGCACCAGTCCATCTACGTCTATCCGGTTCGCTTTGGCATAATATCGGGCATTCTTTTGACGATTGCCACAGGTGTCCATGGAACACCATTTACGCCGTCCTCGCGGATCCAGAAAGTAGGCCAGGCAGGGCCCGTTCTGGCAGCGGGACACCGCGTCCACGGCACCGCTGACGACCAGGTCAAGCCAGTCAAACGCCAGCAAGGACAGCAGCCCTGGGCTACCGGGGATGGTGGGGATCGCCACAAGCTGGGTGCGCTCTGCGTTATCGACCGCCTGAAACGCCAGTGGTGCTGCAGCCACCGCCTGGGCCAACATGGCCAAAAACTGATCCCGAGGCATCCCGCCATCGAGAAACAGGCGCACGTCACGGCGAAAACGGATCAATCCCTCGGTGGGCCACGGTCCGGGCGCTAACGTCTCCCACGACGCGACGCGGAGGCGTCCGGCATGTCTTATGAATGCTAGCCATCGGACCACGGCGTCGGGCGTATTCAGCAAATTAACGGTTTGGCCTCGATGATGTTGCATGGTGTTGATGAAGTCAATCCCGAGCGTACCGCCCAGCGCGGTAAAGGTCGGTGATTTCATAGAACAACTCCTCTCTGCGATCATTCTAACCTATTACATAGTATAATGCCGGTTAGAAATGTATTGTGGCTGCGTATCGCACGTGGCCGTTGGGGGTCACGATGCCAACCGCTCAGGCCATCTTATATACCATTCTGTGGGCATCCGCTGCCGTTGCAACAAAAATTGGACTGCGCGCGGCACCCCCGTTAATCCTCGCCAGCGTGCGGTTTTCCCTGGCCGGTCTCTTGCTCCTCGGCTTCGGCGCGGTGAGGGGATGGCCTCTGGTGCCTCCACGGGACGAATGGACGGCCATCGGTATACTGGGTGCGCTCAATACGACGGTGTACCTGGGGGCCACCTTTCTCGCACTGCAGGTCGTCTCCGCAGGTCTCTTTAATCTCTTTGTCGCTATCAACCCATTGGTGGTGTTGATCCTCGAGCAAGTGTGGCTCAAACACGCGCTATCGCCACACCAATGGTGGGGTTTAGGGGTGTCAGTGGCTGGACTGGCGATTGGATCCTGGCAGGCTGTCACGGCGTCCCATGCTCCCCTCTGGGGTATTGTGCTGGTGGTCGGCGGACAGATCGCCATGGCGGTCGGCAGCGTTTATTTTCAAGTCGCCCGCGTTTCTGTGTCCGGGCCGGTGTTGAACACGTGGCAGTTGCTCGTCGGTTCCGTTTTGCTCTGGCCTGGGGCGCTTGCGCTGGAGTCGCCTCGAGCCGTGGTGCTGAACGGCGCCTGGTGGGGCTCGTTGAGTTGGTTGGTGCTTGGGGTATCGATTGGCGCGATGCTCCTGTGGTTCCATCTCTTGCGTATCGGCGCGAGTCAAGCCAGCTTGTGGCTGATGCTCACCCCTGTGGTCGGGTACGGTTTGGGATGGATCGTCCTCCGGGAGCCCATCGGGATACGGGGTGCCGTCGCGTCGCTGGTCGTCATTGCCGGTGTGGGGATTGCCACGGGGTACGGGCAGAGAAGGCGCCGTCGTATGCTCGCGTCGTAGCGATAGTGAGTATTTTGTAAGAGTATGTACGAGGATTATCTTGGAGGTGGTGGCACGTGGCGCATACCTAGATTCGCTTTGACTGTTACGGGACGCTGATTGACTGGCATGCGGAGATTCGGTCCGCACTCGAACGGGTTACGCCCGAACTTTCATCAGACCAGATCGAGGACGTGACGGGTTCCTACGACGGGATGGAACGGACGTTGGAAGCCGCCGGATACCAACCGTATCGCGTCATCTTGCGCCAGGCATTGGCCCAGGTCGTTTTTCACCATAGATTACCGGTGGGGTGGCCCGGCAAGTCAAACCCCGCGATGCGGTCAACTCTGCAGGCTCTTGCTTCAGACCGAGTACCTCTGAATCGTTATGGCTCAGACTCCGCATGTCAATGATTGTCAGACGAGGCTTTAAATAGTCAGAATATTACTCAAAGGATTGGGCGAGGTTTTGTCGAAGTACTGGGCTATGCTGAAATCTCCGAGAGATACCGAGACGGT
>JAKACZ010000066.1 GCA_021820965.1 Bacillota bacterium
CCGCCCATGTTGCTGGTGGGATAAGCCGTGGCGAGTCCGGAGGAGCACTCCCAGGGTTTCACAACCCGTCGACGCAGCCATGGTGGTTCCCTCAGAATCTCCGGCCTTTAGGCCGGGGAGGTTCAAACAGTGTTCCACGGGCTGCCGTGATCCCACGACCGAACCGTCTCGGGTCGTCATTGCGCAGATCACAAATGTGTGCCATAATGTGTACACGGAGGTGTGGAGCATGCGCATTATCACGGTGCGAGACCTCAGAACACAAACACGCCGGATAGGCGAATGGTTGTCCGATGCACAAGAAGTGGTGGTGACCTCTAATGGCAAACCCATCGCCATCTTGTCACCGGTCACAGAAGATACGGTAGAATCCGAAGTCATGGCATTACGGCAAGCTCGTGCGATTCGTGCGCTGAGTGCTATACAGCAAACGTCGTACAAGCTGGGATTAGACCGGTTGTCCGATGACGACATTGAACAGGAAATCTCCGCCGCCCGGAAGGATCGCACGGGGCGTGAGTAAGTTGGCGGACCTGCTCGTGGTTGACACCAACGTGATGGTCTCCGCGCTGATGAAGGCGGAGAGTGTCCCGGCAGCTGTATTGCGGTGTGTGTTGAGTGGCGATGCGCTGATAGCCTATGATGCCCGGATTCTGCTCGAGTATCGAGACGTGCTAAGTCGACCGAGGTTCGGCTTTTCTGCGGTGTTGACCGACCAGCTACTCCGGTATTTGGTGGACATCGGTGTGGCGGTGGTCGCCGCACCGCTCACGGTTTCTTTGCCCGATCCGGACCACGCGAAATTTTTGGAAGTGTGTCTCGCCGCAGGCGCACGAGCCCAACTGATCACGGGCAACATCAGGCACTTTCCATTAGCGTCTCGCCAAGGCGCTACAGTGCTGACGCCGCGCGAGTGGCTGGACCGCTGGCAAGGTCAGTAACCGGTCGGGTTGCCGCCCAGTACACGGCAAATCTTTCTTAGACAGGGGAAGGATCCCAGCCTTGGGGACGTCAGCCGGAGTGACTTTGACAACAATAATCCGTTGCAGGATGGGGTCATTCGTCGAATGGAGATCATCGAGGCGGCTGCCCGGTTGGTCGAGACATTTCGCCAGCAGCGTCCGGATGGTGATGTGGCCGGGACGAAAGGTCTCCGAAATGTCCTGATGCAGGGCTACGCCGATTCGGATTTGATGGCGGGGCGGCTGATACGAAACCAGCTAATAGCTTGTCAAGTGCCGCTGGGGAATTTCTTTTGGGCTTGTAATTACAGTAAGTTGGGTACACCACAGAGATCTTCCGGATCTGGAAGGTTCTGGGTGTGGAGAACGACTGGACTACGCTACGTCGACAAACGCTTCCTCCGGCTGCCCGTTTGGCTTGGGAGAAGGCCTGCATTCGTTTGCTCCCAGAGGCCCGTAAGCCACACATGGCCGCCACGAACAAGGCGTGGCGCAGGCGACTGGAGCCCCGTTTCGTAATCCGGTTCACGGTCGCTTTGAATTGGCCCGATTCGTGGACGCTCGGGTCGACGTCGGCAAACGCCACCAGCTTCCGTGCGTCATCAAAGCGCGCAATCTCTCCGATTTCCGCCATGGTGGTCCCGGCGACAGCCCCGATTCCCGGAATGGTTTGGATTAATTGACACGCCTCGATGTTGTGCACCAAGGCGTCAATCTCGCGATCCAAGGTGGCGAGGTGGGCCTGGTACTCCCCGATCATCCGGATGTACAAGTGAAAGCTAAACACCTGATGCGGTAGGTCGGCTGTCCGCATGGGGTTGCGGTGGGCCGCCGCGATGAGTTGTTGGGCTTTACCCTCTGCCCAGGAGACCGGGCGACTCGGACAGGCCTGGCGGATGGTTTCCGCAATGTCCGACGCCGCAGCCGCCAGCACGACGTCTGCCGTGGAATAGGCCTCAAGCGTGCGCAACGATGCCTGGGAAAACAGCGTGCTAACCACCTGGGCTTATTCCGGGAACACCGAATCGAGAAGCGCATGAAACGGGAGTTTGGCTTGCACAAGAGGCCGGTGACGGCCTCCCGCTGCCGCGTGAGATGTCGGAGGTCCCGCAACTGCCGACCGCGCCGCCGTAACGGCTCAGTTCTTCCTTGTAAAACAGCTGACCGAGCCGAAACGCGTCCATGGCATCCGTCTTGACCTTCCGCAGACTCGATTGCTTGGCTTGATAGGTGATCGGGAATGAGCGGTTGATAATGCCCCGTCGACTCCAAAATGACCGTCGGAGGGTAGTGGGTTTGCGCAGCGAGATCGTCCAGCAGCACCTGTAACTGCCCCAACCCCTCCGCGGTATGGGCAATCTGAAAATACGGGCCGTAAGGCCGGCCCTTGTCGAGGAATGCTTGCCCTTCGGTGGCGCCTTTAGCCACGTCCAGGCCGACAACAGGGATCACAATGGATGATGGCTCCTTTCACGGACGGAATTCACCGGTAACCCCCTAACCAGACTTGCCGTACCATAGCTTCGCGTGTGATACGGGTTCGGGTCCCAACCCGCTTCAAACATGCTTTGACAAGATAGGGGGCGGACAGTTTAACGCACGGGCTCCGGGCCCACGGGGGCGAATGCGCAGCACGTACCGCCATATGGCTGGTCGATGCGATGTGCCATACTGTAGCCGAGGAGGCAATGGACCATGGAACACGGCGATTGGGTCTGGGTCTGCGACTGCGGTGCCCACATTCTGACCGGCCCCGAGGGGCGGCATAAATACGATGCGATCAACGCTCACGCGCATCAACATCGGGCGGAGGTGGGAAAGACCACAACCGGTGGCTGGGGGTTCGGCCCGTTTCCGGCGACTATCGTACCCACGAGCGAGTTTCCGACGCCGTTTGCCTATGAGATGCGCTGGACGAATTTACAGACCGGAGCCGTGGCTCCCCATCCCACCTTTGGTGTTGAGAACCCGGCCTACGAGGCGCTCCAATGGCATGGCGGGACTCCTTATCGATGACAAACCTGTTCCAACAGTGGCTCGTATTGACCGCGCAATGCAGGATGTGGAGGCCGCGGTGGCGCTCATCGCACAGTGTGAGCCCCCGCTTGCGGACGACGCCCACTCCGAACTCTTTCGACAGCGCCTCGCCCGGGCGGTGAATTTACTGTGCAGCGCGGACCGGGACATTGCTGTCCTGAAGGATGAACTCTTCATCACGCACGGCCCTTATGACGCGGACTGCTTGCGGCAACGGGAATATCTACCGTTTGAACCGCAGCCGATGTTCCAGGTGAACACGGATAACACGCGCTTTTTCGCGGGGGGAGGCGGTGGCCATGTCGGCCCGATGACCATCCAGGAACATCTCCACCGCTATTCCTCGGCCATATGCGGGGCGGCTCAGTCGGCGGCGATGGCCCTCCTGGTCGACGAAGCGGATATGCGACAAGACCCCGCCGCCGGCTCCCACGGGTGGACAGACTACCAACTCCATCTCCTCAACGCAACAGCCTTCGTCGACGAAGAAGAGGGTCACGACTTGCAAGCCGTGCGCGCCATCATCGCGCCGAACGCGAAGCCTCTTCGCGTCTCTGTCTACGTGACTACGAGCGATGTCAATTACACCCGCGCGTCCGGCAAGTTGCAAGATGCCGGCATTCACTTTTGGCTCAGGACGGTATCATCGCGTGCGGGCACGGGGACGCCCAACGGCAGGATGACCACGTATGAAATCTTTGTGCGTCGGGACAACGAGCCGGAAGCCAAAGCTGCCCTAGATAGCGACTGACAGACGGCCGCCAGGCCTCGGCATGCGATTGTGCTCGGCGGATACCTTTTCCACGCGCTCCATACCCCTGTGCCGGCCGCACTAACTCAAGAATATTTGACACAACTAATGAGGAATGTCCCTCGGGGGCGAGTGTGCAGTAAGCCTTGGGCCGTTGTTGGGCGGATTTACGCTCGGCGATCCCGGCGATGCACACGGACTTCAACTGAATGACGGCGGAACGTCCGAGGATGACGGGCAGCACCCGGTAAATCTGTCGATTGGGATCGAAACCGTGCGCTCATTGAAAACGCTGTGTTTCGGGAGGTGCGTCGTTGTGGTTGTGTCGAACCCTTAACCGGAATCCTCCCCAAGATTTTCGCTATTCTGTCCCTACCGTCCCTGACGGGGATGGAATATGGGGCAGGAGGAGATTTCGTGAGACTATGGTGGACATTGTGGAGCGGTCGTACGGCCGCATTCTTCGGCCGCGAAGACGGAAACGTCTTCATAGAAAATGGCATATGGATTATTGTGGTCGTTTTGGCTATGATCTTGCCGATCGAGGCACTAAGAAACGCATTGGTCAACGCCTTTGGGCAAATTACGCAAAATCTCAGTACCATTCAGTAGCGGGAAACGCGTATATTGAAACCATGCTCGTGCTGCCGGTACTGGTTGCGGTGTTCTTGGGGCTGGCGACCGTGGCCAGCATGATGATGGGGAAAATGGCGGTGTCGCAGGCGGCCGAACAGGGCGTGCAGGCTCTGGCGTCCGGCGACAGTACGGCGATGGTCAACCAAGTGGTGACCCAGACACTGCAGCATAATGGGGTGACCGCCCCGGCCACGACCAGCACGGTGGATCATGGCAGCACCAAGAGCGTGACAGTCTCGCTACCCTACCAACTCTGGAACACCGGAGGCTCGACCGTCTTGTCAGCCTCCCGCACGCTCACGACGATTGCCTCTCCGGCTTCGGGATCGGGCTCCAGCGCGTCGGGGCCCCCTGCGACAGGAGGCGGCGGCTATGTCTACCATCACTTCCCGATGTGGTAGTGTGACCCTCATGGGACTGGGGCTCATGCTAATCGGTTTAGCCGCGGCCGGATTACTGGTGGGTGCCGGTCAGGTATGGCTCCGACACGGGACGCTTCAGGACGCGCTCGACAATGCGGTGATTGCCATGCAGGCCTCCCACCGGACTTCGGCCGCGACGCTGCAAACATTAGTTGAAGAAAACAGCGGGTTGAGCCCGATCAAAGTCCTAGGCTATAGCGTCCGGTCCGGCGTCATTCATGCTACCGTGGGCACCCCGGTGCACCTCTGGCTTTGGGCACCCTGGATGGGCTCCGAACCCGTTCGGGTGATTGCATCAACCGCTTAGGCTCAGGGCGCACCCCCTGAGCCTTTGCTCCGCTCCATGAGATCAACGATCGATGATGCCAGCCGGTCCCGATCTTCCAGGGTTTCCACTACCTGGTCGGCGCCACAGGACACCAGTAGGTCGGGCGCATAACGGCCGGTAGCGACGGCGATAACCGGGAGGCCAAGTTGCCGGGCGGCCTCAACATCACGCGGCGTGTCTCCCAGCACAATGGCCGGCGTGCCGGGCGGTGCCGTTTCCCGGGCAGCCCTCAACAGGTCGGCGCGGGAACATCCCGGGGTGGAGAATCCACCGCCGGGGAAATAGTTGGCCAGGCCAACCCGGCCCAGCTTGCGGTAGGCACCGGCTCGAATGTTGCCCGTGCCTAAGGCCATGGGCCATCCGGCCCGCGACAGCAAGGCCAGCAGTGCAGAAACCCCAGGCAGAGGTGCGATCGGGGCGTGCCTCAACAATACGCGAAGCCGGTCGAGGTAAACTTGGAAAAAGCGGCTGGGATCGGCCGCGCCCTGGTCGTGGAGAAAATGCTCCACCGCTTGGCGATACAAGGCATGGTCGGTAGCACCGGCGAAGTCCAATTGGTCAAAGGCCTCGGAAATGTGATGCAGCGACAGAAAGGCCTGATTTAGCGCCTGCCGTCCAACCCCGGAGAGTTCCAGCAGGGTTCCGTCGACATCCCAAATGAGGAGCGGGCGGCGGAACTTAGAGACCACCGGCGGCTTCCCGATCCAGAAACCAGTGAACATTGGCCGCGTCGTGGGAGAGCCGCGCCGCGGGAAGATGAAGATTAGTGCCCGCAATACATTCCTTCACCCGCTCCGCCTTATCCTGCCCGGTTACCAAAAACACCACCTGCCGCGCCTTGGACAGGAGTGGAAGCGTCAGCGTGAACCGGTCGGCACCTAGGCCGGGGCCGTAGGCGACCCAATCTGTCGTTTGCTGCTGGGGCGATCCGGGAAAGACGGAGGCCGTATGTCCATCGCCCCCCATGCCGACCAGGGCCAGATCGAGTGCGGGGAAACCGTCGACGCGGGGAAGGGGGGATAGCGCGCGACGGTACAGTGCCAGTCCCTCTTTGGGGTTTCCCAAGGTTAACCAGGGGTAAGTGCGCGCCGGCGGCGTCTTGAGATGGTTCAGCAGCGCTCCTTCAAGCATGCCGTAATTACTCAACGGATCAGACGGATAGACGTCGCGCTCATCCACGAGGTAAAGCTGCACCGATTTCCAAGGGATACAGCGGGGGCAATTCGCCAGTAAGCGGAATAGCGGGATGGGCGTTTTTCCGCCAGAAACGGCCCATGAGGCGAATCCGTGACTCTTGATGCTGTCGTGGGTGGTTTTGTCTAACCACACGGTTAAATCCTCCATCAGGGCCGTAACCTCCGGGTAGACGTGCAGCTCGGGCTCGGTCAACGTACGCGCATCCCTTCTTGTGATGTGGCTAGGGTTTTCGCCAGCGAAACCCGTTTCGCTCGATCATCGCGTCTGCCTCTTCCGGGCCCCAAGTGCCGGCGTCGTATGTTGGAATGGGGCCGCGAGCGCGCCACCAGCCGCGCAAAATGGAGGAGACCAGCGCCCAGGCCGCTTCCACCTCGTCTTTTCGGGTAAACAGCGTGGAATCGCCAACCATCGCGTCCAACAGCAACCGCTCATAAGCTTCTGGCGGCGTTCCGTCAAAAGAGGTTCCGTACAGGAATTCCATATTGACGGTGCGGACCTTAATCGCGGGTCCGGGGACTTTGGCGCCAAACCGGAGTGAAATCCCCTCGTCCGGTTGGATCTTTAAGGTCAACAGGTTGGGAGCCAGCTCCGGCGTATCGGTTTGCAAAAAGAACCGATGGGGGGCCGTCTTAAACTGAATGGCGATTTCGGTCGCCCGCTTGGGAAGCCGCTTGCCCGTGCGGAGATAGAAGGGCACGCCCGCCCAACGCCAGTTGTCAATTAAGAGACGCAGTGCGACGTACGATTCGGTTCGGCTGTCGGACGCGATGTCCGGTTCGTCCAGGTAGCCGGGCACCGGTTCCCCCTCGACCGTGCCGCCCTCATATTGCGCCCGCACAGTCCAGTCGGCCACGTCGCGGGTGGTAAACGGGCGGATGGATCGCAAAACCTTCACCTTCTCGTCGCGCACGGCATCCGCCTCGAACGCCACCGGCGGCTCCATGGCAATAAGCGACACCAGCTGTAGCATGTGATTTTGCACCATATCACGCAGCGCGCCGGCTTGATCGTAATAGGAGCCGCGCCCGGCCACACCTAATGACTCAGCCACGGTAATTTGCACCTGGTCGATGTACTGGCGGGTCCAGAGCGGCTCAAAGATGCCGTTGGCAAACCGGAACACCAAAATATTTTGCACCGTTTCCTTGCCTAGATAATGATCGATGCGGTAGATCTGCGACTCATCGAATACTTGGTGAAGATGGCCGTTTAGGGCAACTGCGGAGTCCAAGTCGTGGCCGAACGGCTTCTCCACAATGATGCGGACCCAATGCTTGCCGTCGAAAGGCCGGGCCAATCCATGAGATCCCAGGTGCGAGGCAATGGCCGGATAGGCCGACGGCGGCGTCGCTAGGTAGAAAAGATAGTTTTGCGGGAACCCTTGCTCGGGATCCTGCAAGATGGTTTTCAAGGCTTGATACTGGGCGCCGTCGTTAAAATCGGCGGTGACGTACATGGTATTGGCCATGAGGCGGTCCAGCACCTCGGAGTCCGGCTGTCGGCGAGAATAGCGCATTACCGCTGCGCGAATTTCCTCACGGAACTCGGCATCCCCGTATTGCCGCCGCGCCACACCCAAGATCCGGCATTCCGCTGGCAACCAGCCGTCAAACATCAGGTTATAGAGAGCGGGGAAGAGCTTACGATGCGCCAGGTCCCCGGCTGCCCCGAATATCACGAAGGTGAAAGGGTCAGGGTGGCGGCGCTCAATGAGCCCGTCCCGCGTGGGTGCCTCGGCGATAGCATTAATCAAGCCGGTGTTCCTCCGTTTCTTTTACTCGCTGTGTAGCGCGTGACCGCCAAATTCATTGCGCAGGGCAGCAATGACCTTGGCCGAGTACGATTCGTCCTGGCGCGAGGCCAGACGAGACAACAGTGACAAGGTAATGACCGGCGCCGGAACGTTTTCGGCAATGGCTTCCTCAACCGTCCACCGGCCTTCCCCCGAATCATCAACGTAACCGCGGATATGCTCTAACGTCGGATTACTGCGGTACGCGTCCGTCAGCAAGTCCAAAAGCCAGCTGCGCACAACGCTGCCGTGGCGCCAGACCTCGGCGATTGCGCCCAAATCCAACGGAAACTGGGATTTTTGAAGGATTTCAAACCCTTCGCCGTACGCCTGTAAAAGGCCGTATTCGATCCCGTTATGCACCATCTTGACGAAGTGGCCGGAACCGGTTGGGCCGACGTGCAAAAACCCGTCTTCCGGCGCCAAGTCTCTAAAGATCGGGGCGCTAATCTCGATCGCCTTCGCGGAGCCGCCCACCATCAGGCAATAACCGTTGTTGAGGCCCCAGATGCCGCCGCTGGTGCCGGCGTCGACAAACTCAAGGTGTTTGGCTTGGGCGGCTTCTCCCCGCCGCATCGAATCGTGAAAGTTGGAGTTGCCCCCGTCAATAACAATATCACCCGGCGAAAGAAGATCAAAAAGCTGTCGGATGGTATCCTCGGTGATGTCCCCCGCCGGAACCATCACCCAGGCGATCCGGGGAGGATCGAGCCGAGCCACCGCGTCTTTGAGGGACGACGCCGGCTCAGCTCCCATTTCGCGCAGCCGATCACGCGCTTCTTCGCTGGGATCGTACACCACCACATGGTGATGGTGGCGCAGAAGGCGTTCCGCCATATTGCCGCCCATGCGGCCTAGACCAATCATCGCCAGTTTCATCAGTTCACCTCCGTTGAGGACGGTACCATCGCGCACCACTCGGACAGCGTATTGATGGCGAGGGTGGCCTGTTCCGGAACTATGATGCGTACCACCGGCCGGCCGTGAGCCAGCAGCGACTCAAAATCGCCCATGGCCTGAGCCTGCATCAGAGTAGAGAAGTCATAGCCATCACCCGGGACCGGCAGGTGCGGCCCCGCGGCACTGACCAGCTGGATATAAAGTCCGGTGGCCGGACCACCCTTGTGCAACTGGCCCGTGCTGTGCAAAAAGCGCGGACCATAGCCAACCGTGGTGGCATGCCCGGTCGCGGTCATAATGGAGCGGCGCAGACTGGTCAAGGCGTCGTCCATCTCCGCAGTCTGATCCAGATAGGCCATGACGGCGACATAGCTGGATTCGCCGCCCAGCCGCAAAAGCGACTCCAGCGCGGCCTTGAGATCGTCCCTGATGAGCGACGGCGAGGCGGTCCAGGCGAAGCCGCTGCTCGTCTGGAGCTTTTCCGGCGGCAGGCGCCCATGATCGAGCCGGCTCAAAATTGCCTTGGTATTGTCCTTGCTCTCCTGAACATTAGGTTGATCAAAGGCATCGATTTTTAGAACCGCTCCCGCGATCGCCGTGGCAATTTCCCAGCGATAGAATTCTCCCGCCAACTGGTACGGATCATCCATCCGCAGCACAATCACCGGATGCCCGTGTGCCGTCAGCGCCTCGATCATGGCCGGCGTCCGATCGCCCCATTGGTAGACCACAAACACGCGATCGTGGCTATAGGCGTCAGGACTGGATAGAGGCTCATGGGCGATTGGCACCAGCCCCGTGCCCAGCTTGCCGGTCGATTCGGCCAAGAGCTGTTCAAGCCAATCGCCTAAATGGCTGACCGGGTCGGGGATGACAAGCGTCACTTTGTCGCGGCGCGCCTGCGCCAAGGAACCTAAGGCGGCGCCCAGTTGAGCCCCGGGATTGCGGGCGGCATCGCTTTCTTTGCAGGCGTCTTGCATGGTGTGGGCCTCTCCCAGGAACTTGGGCAAATCGATTCCGTGAAGAATCGCCGGCACCATGCCGAACCAGGACAATGCCGAGTACCGGCCGCCGATGTCGCTCGGATTCAAAAATACGTGGCGGAATCCGCGCTCAGTCGCCTGCTGGGCCATAGACGTGCCGGAGTCGGTAATCGCCACAAAGTGCGGTTCCGGCTGAATCCCGCGGCGCATCAGCACATCCCAGAAGTAGTGGTAAAAGGCGTTAGGTTCGGTGGTGCTGCCGGACTTGGTTGCCACAATAAAGAGGGTCTTGTCCAGCGGCAGGCTCCGCGTCAACCGTTGAATGGTGTGGGCATTAGTCGTATCCAGCACCGATAACGTAAGGCCTGGACGTCCCGTCGGAAAGCTTCCCCGCAGCACGTCGGAGACCAGACTGCTGCCGCCCATACCCAATACCACGGCGTGAGTGAACCCGTCCAAGACTATTTTTTGAAAGAATGTTCGCAAGGACGGCAAATCATCAAGCACCTGATCCGCCACATTGAGCCAACCTAGTGCGTTGGTGATGATATCTTTGTGCGCCGGATCGTCCGACCACAGGCTGGCGTCATGGTCCCACAGCCGCGGCACCGCGCGGTGCCGATTCAACTGGTCCAAGGTGTCTCGGTAAACTTTTTCGTAGTCGCCCAGCATCAGTTCTTGAGGCCGGAGGCGTGTCTTGTTGCGTTTCTTCTCCAAGCTTTGGCGCAGTGTCACGAACGACTTGTGGAAGTTCTTCACGCCCTCATCTAGCAGCTCTTGGGTGACCGCCTGCATGGAAATGCCCGCCGCCTCCAGCCGCCCAAGCACCTCTCGTGCCTCCTCAACCCTTTGATCCACCGTGCGCGCGACCCGCCCATGGTCCAAAATCGCGTTGACCGTCGCTGGGGGAAGAGTGTCGACGGTATCGGGGCCAATTAACGCTTCGACGTACAAGAGATCCGGATAAGCGGGATTCTTGGTACTGGTTGATGCCCAAAGCGGCCGTTGCACCATGGCGCCAGCTTGCTTCAGGCGCTCAAACCGGGCGCTCGAAAACTGTTGCAAAAACAGTTGATAGGCTAGCTTGGCGTTGGCGACACCAGCCTTTCCCGCCAGATCTTTATCCAAGCCGCGCTCCTCGATGAGGTGATCCACCAGGGTATCGACGCGGCTGACGAAAAAGCTGGCCACCGATGCTACCCGGTCTATCGCCAGGCCTTTCGCCTGGCGCTCCTCTAAACCTTGGAGATAGGCGTCCATCACCTGGCGATAGGTATCGAGACTAAAGATGAGGGTGACGTTAATGTTCAGGCCTTCCGCAATCAACTGGCGGATGGCGGGAATACCCTCAGGTGTTGCCGGCACCTTTACCATAATATTGGGGCGGTGAAGCAGCTCGAACAAGCGGTGCGCTTCCCGCACGGTGGCATCGGTATGTTCGGCCAGCGTGGGAGGCACCTCGATACTGATGTAGCCGTCGTGCCCCTGGGTCTGATTGTAGACGGGCAACAGCAAGTCGGCGCCGCGCGCGATATCTTCCAGCACCAGCGCGTCGTATAGAGCGTCCACGGAATCGACCCGCTCGGCCATTTGGCTGATCGCCTGGTCGTAATCATGGGAACCGTCGATCGCTTTCTCGAAAATGGTAGGGTTGGACGTGACGCCGGTGATGCCTTGGGAGATGAGCGTTGCCAACTCTCCCGACTCAATCAGTCCTCGCCGGATGTTGTCGTACCAAAGACTTTGCCCCTCATTTTGTATCGCACGAATCGGGTTCACGTTATCCCTCCTTGAACTCTGTTCTGTTGGACTCGGACCTATCGGCTCATCAGTTGGCGCGCCACCTGGGCCACATGTTCTGTCGTGAACCCGAACTGGCGGAACAATTCGTCTGCAGGCGCTGAGGCGCCAAAGTGATCCAACCCGATGACGGCGCCGCCGTCTCCCACATATTTATCCCATCCTTGTGAAGACCCGGCTTCAATCGCGATGCGCGTGGTTCCTGGTGGCAAAATACTTTGGCGATAGTCTTGGGGCTGTTCATCAAAGAGCCGCCAGCACGGGAATGATACCACCCGGACTCCAAGAGGTTCTTGGGCAAGCTGGCGGGCTGCGGACAGTGCCAAATTGACTTCCGACCCTGAGGCCATGAGCACTAAGTCTGGATGAGCGCCGCTTTCCCACAGGGTGTAGGCACCCCGGGCCAACCCCTTGGTTTGCTCGGCGGGAAGCGCGGGCAGCTTTTGTCGGGTTAAAGCCATGGCGACGGGATGATCTGTCATGGTTAATGCAAATTTCCACGCCTCTCGGGTCTCATTGGCGTCCGCGGGCCGGATGACATAAAGGCCGGGAATGGCGCGCAGGGCGGCCAACTGTTCAACCGGTTGGTGGGTGGGACCGTCTTCTCCCAAGCCAATCGAGTCGTGGGTAAAGACATAAATCACCGGCTGCTTCATCAAACTGGCGAGGCGAATGGCCGGCCGCATGTAATCCGAAAAGATCAGGAAGGTGCCGCCGTAGACGCGCAGCCCGCCGTGCAACAGCATTCCGTTGAGCGCTGCACCCATCGCGTGCTCGCGGACGCCGAAATGCAAATTTCGGCCCAGCGGGTGGTCGGCAGAGAAGTCGCCACCGTCCTTAATGTTGGTATTGTTTGACGGAGCCAAGTCCGCTGAGCCGCCTATGAGGGTGGGCCAACGCGGCGCGATGTCGTTAATGATGATGCCCGATGCGGCGCGGGTCGCCAGCATTTCGCCGCTATCCCAGGTCGTCAACTGGTCGAAGGCATGAGCCGGAACCTCACGCTGAAGGGCGCTTTGCAGCTCACGGGCACGATCAGGGTAGCGGCGCTGGTACTCCTCCCAGCGATGGTTCCACTCGGACTCCCATTCGGCGCCGTTGGCTACGGCCTGGCGGAAGTGTGCCAGAACGTCGTCGGGCACGTAAAACGTCTGGTCTTGCGGCCAGCCGAAGAATTCTTTGGTGAGCATGGCTTCTTGGGGTCCTAGCGGCTCACCGTGAGCTTTAGACGTGCCCTGTCGATTGGGGCTCCCGTAACCGATTATCGTGTGTACACCGATCAAAGACGGCCGGTCGTCTTGGCGAGCCCGTTCAATGGCGTCGCGAATCGCCTCCTGGTCGTTGCCGTCATCCACGCGTTGCGTATGCCACCCATACGCCTGAAAACGCGCCAGCACATTTTCACGAAAAGCGATGTCAGTCTGCCCTTCGATAGACACGTGATTGTCATCGTACAGGTAGATGAGCTTAGACAGTTTTAAGGTGCCTGCCAGCGACGCCGCTTCCGAGGCAACACCCTCCATTAAGTCACCATCGGACACAATGGCGTAGGTGAAGTGGTCAATAATGTTCAGGTCAGGGGCGTTAAAACGCTGCGAAAGCCAGCGCTCGGCCAGGGCCATCCCCACACCTGTGGCAAATCCTTGGCCCAGCGGGCCGGTCGTGGTTTCAACTCCCGGGGTTAGTCCGTATTCGGGGTGCCCCGGCGTCTTGGAACCCCACTGACGAAACTGTTTAAGTTGTTCCAACGGCAAATCATATCCGGTGAGGTAAAGCAGTGAGTACAGCAGCATCGAGCCATGGCCCGCGGATAGGATAAAGCGGTCGCGATTGATCCATTGCGGGTTTTGCGGATTGTGGCGCAAAAACTGGGTCCATAATGTGTAGGCCATCGGTGCGGCACCCAGCGGGAGCCCGGGGTGCCCCGATTTGGCCTTTTCCACCGCGTCAATGGCGAGGACACGAATCGTGTCAACGGCTTTCTGAGAGAGTGTCTTTTGCTCCAGCATTTGCCGGGCCTCCTTGGGGCCGGGCCATCGCAATCTTGTTGACCCGGGGGTTTCGATTCCTTAGGGTTATTGTAGTGAACCTCATTCATACTGGCAACGGCGCCCAATGGCTGGCTATTCGAACAGAATAAAGCCGGCATTCAGGTGGCTCTCAGTTAGATGGGAGAACGAACTGCGGACGGAGGGAAGGTTTTGGAGGTCTATGCAGCAATCGACGTAGGCGGTACTAAAATCGCCGTGGGAATTGGCACCGATGATGGTGAACTTAAGGCGACCGAGGTGATGGAGACCGATCCCAATTGGGCGAAAGACGAGGTTTTGGACCGGGTGGCGGGCGCTGTGGTCAAAGTTCGGCAAGAAGCGAACGTATCTAATCAGGACCTGGTTCGGGTGGGGTTGGGAACGCCGGGGCCGCTAGACGGCCCGGTGCTGTTGGAGGCCTCGAATTTGCACAATTGGCGGGGACTGAATTGGCAAGCGGGTCTGGAATCCCGGCTGCATATCCCCGTTGCCGTCGAAAACGACGCGACCGCCGCCGGCATTGGGGAATGGATGTATGGGTCCGGCCGCGGCACCAACCACTGCATGTATGTCACTGTATCAACCGGGATCGGGGCCGGCATCATCGTCAACGGGCAGCGTTATTCGGGCGCGCGGGGAAACGCCGGCGAGTTCGGACATCTCGTCATGAGGCCGGATGGCCTCTCTTGTCCGGCCGGTCACCGCGGATGCCTGGAAACGCTGGCATCGGGCACCGCCATTCAGCGGACCGGGCGGGAGCGGCAAAGTCAAAGCCCCTACCTCATGACGCTGAATCAAGTCGAGACCCGTGACGTGTTTTCCGGATACGAGGCGGGCGATGGGGTGTGTGCGGCGATTATTGATGAGGCGGCAGATTGGCTGGCGCTAGGACTCTCCTATTTGGTGGATTTGTTCAATCCGGAGATTATTGTGATTGGCGGCGGGGTCGGGACTCATGCGCCGGCGGACTACCGGGAGCGGCTTGGGAATGGCATCCGGCGATGGGCGCTGCCGGCGCTGGGTGAGATTGTCAGGTTGGTGCCGGCGCAGTTGGGACAAGATTCGGGGTTGATGGGTGCGCTGGCATTAGCTGTCATGGAGAATTAAATATCTGACTTGACCTCCAGGAAACTTACCGATTGCGTTGACACATTTTTATTTTCGGCCATATAATTGTAACGATGTTGTAAAAGTTGGCCCAAAAACCTGACAAAGTTTGTCGCCCACTGGAGGGGTATCTTGTGAAGAGCGAGGACGTCCTGCGGCTCATTAAGGAAAAGAACATTGAAATGGTGGATTTTCACATCGTTGACTTATTCGGCACTTGGCAGCACGTAACGGTTCCTGCCGGGCAAGTTAATGAAGACACCTTGACGAACGGCGTACCCTTTGATGGCTCAAGCCTTCGCGGGTTTCGCAGTATTGAGGAAAGCGATATGATTATGGTGCCCGACACCTCCACCGCGTTCGTGGATCAATTTCACAATGTCCCGACGTTAAGTATTATTTGCGATATCACCGATCCCGACGGCGTCCCCTATCAACGCGATCCGCGGCGCATCGCGCAAAATGCCGAAGAGTACCTAAAATCAACCGGCGTGGCCGACACTTCGTACTGGGGTCCGGAACTGGAGTTTTTCGTGTTCGATTCGGTGCAGTTTCTCAATCAGGGTCACCATGCCATGTACCGGGTTGATTCATCTGAGGGTCACTGGAACTCGGACCAAGAGGGCAGCCTTGGTTTGGCTATTCGGCCCAAAGAGGGATATTTCCCGCCCGCCCCGGTGGACCAACTGCATCACCTTCGCACCGCCATGGTTAAGGCCCTGCAAAGCGCGGGAATAATAGTCGAAATGCACCACCATGAGGTGGCCAGCGGGGGTCAGTCGGAAATTGATCTGCGTTTTCAAACGTTGACACGGCAGGCGGATACGGTGATGACGTATAAGTATGTACTCCGCAACGTTGCCTACCAGCACGGTAAAGCTGTCACCTTCATGCCCAAGCCCATCTTCGGTGACAATGGCAACGGCATGCACGTGCACCAATCATTGTGGAAAGACGGCAAGCCGTTATTTTACGATGCGTCCGGCTATGCCCGGCTTTCGCAACTGGCACTCTATTACATCGGCGGCATTTTATATCACGCGCCGGCTCTATTGGCGCTGACCAATCCCTCAACCAACTCCTACCGACGCTTGGTGCCGGGCTACGAAGCGCCGGTCAATATTGTGTTCTCTCATGGCAACCGGTCCGCAGCCATTCGCATTCCCAAGACCAACACTCCCCAGGCTAGCCGTATCGAATTCCGCACCCCGGATGCGACCTCCAATCCCTATTTGGCCTTTGCGGCGGCGCTGATGGCGGGCCTTGACGGAATCCTAAACAAACGCGATCCGATCAAGCTGGGCTTCGGTCCCTTGGACCGCAACGTCTATTCGCTCAGTCCGGAAGAGTTGGCCAACATCCGTAGTGTGCCGGGCTCATTGGGCGAAGCTCTGGAGAACTTGCGCCAAGACCATGATTGGCTGACGGCGGGTCACGTGTTTAGTGAAGATGTGATTCAAACCTGGATAAACTACAAGCAGCAAAACGAAGTGGATCCGGTCAATCTTCGGCCTCATCCGCTTGAGTTTGAGCTGTATTTTAACAGTTAATCCGGTGCGCCAGGCTGCCAGCGTCTTGCTTGGTGCGGCGATTTCGGCTATACTGTTTAAGTCAGCGCCGAAGTGGCGGAATAGGCAGACGCGCGCGACTCAAAATCGCGTGAGGCAAACCCTCGTGCCGGTTCAAGTCCGGCCTTCGGCACCAAAGTGTAGGCGGCCCTCGGGGGTCGCTTTTGCTTTGAGACGACAGCGGTGTATTAACAAGTAGGCCGCGAGTAGTAAAAGGTGTTGGATCGCGCGATGGTTAGGCTATGGCGAAAAAATAGCGTATGAGCGGAGTATCAGGGGCTACCCGCGGGGACTGGTGGAAGCCGGATTGTTGATAGTGCAAAACGAGTCGGTGGCGAAGTGCTACCGGTTGAAATAAGACGGCGGGTTCCATGATGGATCCCACAGTTTTCGCGGGTGGTCATACGGACGCACAATCGTATTATGTGATTGATTGCCCCGTTGTAGGCCGAGGGTATCTCCAACCCCTATCACGCGCGCCTGGGGAGCCTTCCCTGCATAGCCGGGGAGGTTCCATGATAAGCAGGCCCGGTATCCTTGGTGGGTTCCGCCGATACTTCAATCCGATCTTCAAGGGCCAAGCCTTGAAAGTGGAGGAACATCATCTGCTCTTGCCCCGCGGACGAAAACGAGACCCCATTCGGGTACATCTGCCGGAGTTGCCGATGGGCCAGATGGTGCAAGCCGAGTGGGGGTTTGGCGAAATCTTCCTGACCATGGTTCGAGAGATCGCTGAACCTGTACCGGATCCCTCCGGCAAAGCCGGAGGCCTGGATATCGGGGTCATTCACCTGGGCATGGTCTCTGATGGCGATCATGCGCTGGCCGTCTCCGGGCGAGGTCTTCGCTCTGTCAAGCAGGGCCGTGCGAAAGCGTAAGCCAAGCTACGCAAAAAGCGGGCACGCACGAAGCCGGGTTCGCGTCGACGTTAGCGTTTGACCCGCGCACGGCATCGTGCGAGTCAAAAAGTCGAACGGGTGACGCGCAATGCGCTGCATCATGCGGCCAACCAGATCGTCGCGTTTTGCCTCGCTTACGGCCTCACGATCCTTTACGCGGGCGATCTCGGTACTCTCAACTATAAAAAGCGTCACCGGCGGTCCCGGCGGACGAATCAGGATGTGGGGGCGTTGGAGTTTGGGCGCTGGGAACTGTACTTGGAATACCAGCTCCGCCGTTACGGCATCCAACTGATCCAGATTAGTGAGGCGTACACGTCCCAAACGTGTCCGCACTGTGGCCATCTCAACAAGGTGGCGGGCCGCACTTACCGCTGTCGCGCCTGTGCCTATCGAGCACACCGCGATGGAGTCGGTGCGGCCGAAGGCATCCTCAACAAAGGGATGCATGGGGAGATTCGCCCCGGGGAGATCTTGGTTCCCCCACGAATCACGTATCGCCGTCCCGTGCCGCTCAAAGGCACGTTAAGGCGTAGTTGCGGCTGAACCCCGCCGATGTTGCTGGTGGGATAAGCGGTGGCGAGTCCGGAGGACCACTCCAGGGTCTCATGACCCGTGGACGCAGCCATGGTGGTTCCCCCAGAATCTCCAGCCTTCAGGCCGGGGAGGTTGTGCGGGCGGCAGCCCACATAGGATGCCGAACATCCAGCCAGTCGGCTGGGCAGGTCGGTACGACATAGTGGTCCATGTCGTAAAGGATACATCTAGGGCGCGACCGTGAGGCGCGTGGCGAAGGAGAGAGGGAGTGCCGCGAGGTCCCTATCCGAGATGTGCAGGTTAAAAGCGTATGCTGAATGCCAATGCGGCGGGATGAACTGGGGACGCTGCCACCTCGGCGGAACTCAAAACCTGCTCGAAGAAGGGCCGACGCGGCGCCTAACGGGTGGCCGTCTCGAACCCATTGCGAGGCCAGGTAAGGCAGTCCTGTCGACCACGATAACGGGACAGGCGGTTCATTACGTGGAGGGTGAGACATGCACATCGTAGCCCATGTGGGTGACCCGTCGAGAGCTCTTGGTGACCCGGTAGGGGCACAGTCCTATAAGGGTATCCGAAGGGGACGGTGTGCCAAGAGCAGTCAGAGCGCCAGCATAGTAGCGAAGTAACTCGAAGGCCATAACTCCGGGTGAAGTGAAGGCCCGCGTCGTTACGGAATCGTTGATTCAGGCGCGGACATGCAAATGGGTAAGCCTCCGTCGTGAAACACTGCCCAGAGGGTCTAGCGTGCGAGGAGACACTCGAACATCTTTCGAGAGTACGTGACGTAGAGCGGTGTGCGGGAGGAGCAGCCGACAAGGCTGAGAAACTGGGGGAGTGCAAGTCTCCCCATCACCAATTGGTCGATTCGGGTGATTAGCATATCCCATGCATGGGAAGGTAACGACTCATGTTCTGCTGGGATGTAAACGCCGCGGCGGCCTCGGTTACCCCGAAGGTCGGAACCGTCTGTGCGGCAAGCAAACGTGGAGGCCAGAAGGACGGAAACGAATACTGCAGCCTCGAAATAGGTTCCTCTGCGGAAGCGGTTGAAGAGATATTGTGGGCGCCGACCCTGTTCCTGAGAGGGGAAGGCCGTTGTTCGGTGGGAAGAAACGACCGAGGGCACCACCGAAGCCACCGGGGTATGGGTTCTGGCATCTGCAGAAAGTTTCTCAGAGATAACGTCGGGAAGGTCCGCGTTGCAGCGGGGCTGACAACAACCCGCAAAGACTTGGTGCCGTCGCCTAGGCGACGGTCCGAGAGGAGCGCGGATTGGCGCATGAGGTCGTAGTAGCGAACATCGTGGGGTAATGCCCAGGTAGTGAAGGACCTCTGGGCGCCTGGGGCGCCGGCTCAGGAAGCGCGCCTACGGCACCACGCTGGCAGTCAACCTGGCTGTGCGGGGACTGGCGACGGCCATGGGAGGCTGGATGGTCGCTCACGTTGGCTGGTATATGCCATACGGACTGGCCGTTGTCAGTGCACTCTTGGGAGTTTGGGTAATTCGGGCTTTGCCGGAAAGTCGCCCCATGCCTGACGATGCTACGCCGTCCTTTGGCCAAATGGCCGAGAACCTCCGCAGAGCACTCAGACACGTCCGACAACTACCTGGTCTTGTACTGTGGGTCATACTCGGCGCCGGTCTGGCCACCATGGTGACCATCAACAACTTGTACGCACAATCCACTTTAGTGCTGAAAAGCGCCTCACTGGAGCAGGCCTCTCTTCTGGTGGCCGCGGCCGGCCTGACCACCGCCGTGGGAAGCTGGGCCGGAGGCCGCATCCTCTCACAATGGAATATCCGCGTCCTGTCATTCGGCACCCTGGTGCTTGGCATCGCTGTGGCCACAGTGGGACTGCTGCCTCTTGTTGGTGGCCGTTTGAATGGTGGCCCGGAGATCCGCCTTATGAAGGTACCGCAAGAGAAAATCGGTGCGCACAGCCCGGCCCAATTCCCGAAACACCTGATAGAGTTTGTTCTTGCGACTGTAGCTGCTCAGTTTGGGGCGCTTTAATGCCAGGGGATGCATCGCCCTAAGCACAGCACTCTCCTGCCCGGAGTCAAGCCGATCGGTTCGTGCGCATTCGGCCCCGAGTCGTCATCATTAGTGGCACGAAGTATTTTCGTGGAGTTGACGCAGGGGTAGGGAGCCCGAGGAGATACACCACGTGCTGAGGTGTGGACGCCATCTGTCAATCACGCCCCAGAGCCGTTTTGGCTGCCTGCTCGTCTTCCTGCCGGACAATGATTTCATACTGAGTCAGCCTTCCGTGCGGCGTCCCCGGGTCTCCACGCGATATTACTGTCCTGCTAAGCCCGAAGCGGATGCCGGCCTCCTGCAACTTACGGGACGCGAGCGTGGAGTCGTCATCGCTCTGGGTCACGTAGACGGACACGCGCAGCGGCGGCGCGTTCGGCGCGATGATGGCGCGCACCGTTTCCAAGTCGTGGCCCTCTTCCTCGTCGGCAAAGCTGGTCGCGCCGAACAGGTGCATTTGGTATGCCGTCCATCCGATGGACTCGGTGGGGTCTTGTCGCATATCCGATTGGTCGGCCAACAGTGCCATCGCTGCCTCTTTGGCGGCTTCGCCCAAGGCAATGCCATACCTGCGGAGATGTTCCTGGATGGTTAACGGACCGGAAAACGATCGGCCCCGCCCGCTAAAATAGCGCCCGTCATCGGAGTCCAACTGGAACATGGGCTGTACCTCATACGGCAAATATTCACGTTGCCGCAAGCAATCCGCATCATAGGTGGCGTGCGTCACCAGCAGCTCATCTTGGAGCCGATCGACGTCGCGGTCCGCGCTGCAGAGCAAATTGACGGCATTGGCGAGCCTCCGTCGAACCACCTCGGGATCGGCATCCGCCGACAGGGGTGGTTGGCACTGTTCCACCAGTTCCAGTGCGTACTCCACGTCCTTGATGGCCCGGTCAATTCGGGCGAGAGGTGGTACGGACTCGTCGCGATGTTGCGGTTCGATTCGGTAGGGCGTGCCCCCATGCCATCGGAATGCCTCATGGGCCGGGTTTGGCACTACATACCTATGGCGAGGATCCGCCTCACCGGTCGCACGATGGGTCAGCGACATCTCATACGCATGTGGGGGCGGAAACGCACTCGTCGGCACGATGGTCGCGGGAAACGGCCCGAATCCCCAACCTTCGGTGGCCGTTTTCGCGACTTCCTTACGATGCTGGGCCACATGGGCGTTCACCCCGTCGTCCTGATGCCGCCCCTCGGGTTCACGGGGAATGATGGTCCCGCAGGTGCAGACCCACACCCAGTCCTGATCCTTCATGGGCATCACCTCTTTATGGCAGTTTACACCAGTTCTATGATTCTGGCCGTATGTGGGCTTGGCGCGCATACGCCCCCGTTTGTACCGTAGGAGAGCCATCTTGGCGACCATCGGGTATATTAGAGTTAGGAGGAGACCCCATGGATGTGTCCGACTCGCTGAAACGATTAGACGCTCGGGTTGCGCAGCTGCGCCAGACCCCGTGGCCTTCTGCCACGGTTGATTCGCTTCGCACGGCGTTTCGCACACGCTTCACGTATGCGTCTAATGCTATCGAAGGCAATACCTTGACTCTGCCGGAAACCCAAGCCGTCTTGGAAGGCTATACGGTGGGTGGCAAGGCCCTGCACGATCATCTCGAAGCCCTCGACCACGCCGAGGCGTGGGATGCCATGACCACGATTGCCGATGACTCGCCGTGGCTCTCCTCGTGGACGCTCCGTTCGCTCCACGGATTGGTGCTCCGACGCACGCGGCCCGATGATGCGGGGCAATTCCGTGCGGTCCCGGTGCTCATCGCCGGGAGTGCCACTGTTCCGCCAACCTTGGACGGCTTCGACCATCTTTTTTACGAATGGCAGCGAGGTTGGTCTGTCTTGGACCGCAGCATGGACGGTCAAGCTGGCAGGGGCATTCTTTCCCGGGGATAAACGACGACGAGGGGCCCCGCAGCCCACACATCGAGCCATCCGGGACTACTCTTCAATGGGACGTTGTCGGGGATGACGAATCCGCCAAACCAAAAGCTCCGCAGGGTCCACGCCTGGTCCCACGTACACGCGGAACCTTTTTCCGCGAAACGCGATGAGGACGC
>JAKACZ010000013.1 GCA_021820965.1 Bacillota bacterium
AGGGACGAAAGAAAAACCCCGCAAGGCGGCCAAGAGGCCGCCACCCGTGACCGAAGGAAATCCCCGTGGGACTTGACCCCCTCTTGGCTATTGCCTAAGAGGGGGAATGCGCGGGCATTATGTTCAACGCGCACTCAAAATCCACACCAAAATGTTTGCGATAGCCACGGAGGATGTTGGTGCCCGGATATTGGGCCATCCACTGTTTGGCGGCTTGAAGCCGGGATTGTCGTGATAAGCGTTTGTGGCGGGGGACTGAGTGCTGGCGTGCCAAGTTTTTCCTCGCTTTCATGCGGCATGGGGTTCCAGTTTAGAATTAGTTTGCCACACGGCAGCGGTGGGGGTAAAGGGTGCATGTCAGCGGGAATGGGACACCTATGCATAGGTCTACAACGGCCTGGACGACGTCATCGGCCTCATCGAGTACACCAAACGGGTCGAGTACCTATGGCCAGATGTGGTCCAGTACCAATGTGACGTCTATGGCAAGACCCAAGCCGACCATCCCCTTGGGCGTCACGACACTGGGAAAAGGTCTCGCCGCCTTCAACCCCTTCCAGTATCGTCCTCGACGACTCGGTCTGGATTGATGGTCCATTAACCGGCCGGCCTGTAGCGTGGGGAGGGCCCGGTGGCCGGGAATCCGTCGGAGAGTGTCCTCCAGGAAGAGGCTCGCGGCCGCGAGTCAGCGCATGACTGGTGGTGGCCAAGGCCCGGCGTAATGTACTACACAGGTCCAATCGATGCCCCGTCAACGTCTCCTCCAGCCCTTCGCACACGCTAGTCGCTGCTTGGGGGCATCGCCGTTCGAGTGCGGCCGCCAGTTTCTGCAAGGCCTTGAATCCTTCGCTGCGTCGGCTTCTTGGTAGACCCTGCACGGGCGTGAACGGACGGTCGCCTGCATCGACTTCCCAAACTTTTGTAAGAGACCCACATCGGTCATAAAACATGAGCGGCCGCGATATAGGTGGTCGAGCTCTTTACATCACGCTAGAACGTCCGCTGGGGCACATTGCCAACGGTCTAATAGCGGCTGTCTTAAGGTCTGGCGTTCATTTCCAGGATTTCGGCCTTTCTCAGGCACATCAGCAATATTGCGTATGTTCTGCGAATGTGATATGTTTGGCCATATCATCAGTTATATTGACGATGTATTACACAATTAATTATCGACTAAATATATGTTACGGAATTTGCCTCCATTAGCGGCACAACGTCAACCCCGAAGGAAGGGTTTCCTTGTCGGTGGAAACAGGATGGAAGAAAAATTGCTTGGAGCACGCGACGATGGTTCTGTCGATATGATTGTGGAGGGATTCGTGGACAGGCAAGTCCCCACGGTCTCGGAAAAATGCTTTCTTTCCAACTCCGTCGATGACGGAGCCTATTTTCGCGGATATCTGGAGGGAACCCCGGCTAGATACCGACGGATAGTCGGGCAGCTTGAAAACCCAGTGCGGGAAGTCAACGTTCCCGTTCTCTCCGGAAAAGCGTGGACGGGATTGGCGCAGTGTGGGATTAATCTTACGCACGATTCTGTCGTTGCGAAGGGCGCCAAATCACGAGATACCCGGGATGGAAAGAGTGGTACAAGAAGCCATACAGCCATCTCGGTCTTAACGCTAGGCGACTTCAATCCCAAGCTTCAGCGGTGTCAGCAGACGTATTGCCGGCTTTGAGGCGGTATAACCGTGACAGTGGAACGGATGTAGCACAATAATCGCTAATGCATCTTAATATCTAAACGCGCTGCCGTCGTGAAGCGGGGCCTCGAAGAATCTAAGGGGCGGTACGGGCGGCAGCAGGGCCGAATGGTCAGATGTTTTTGTACTGAAGCAAAGCGCAGGTGTGTGTTGACGAGTCGTGGACGTGGGGGCAGGTGAAGTCATCGTGAGTAAAGACGCTGAAGATGATGTGACGGTCTTGCTGCAGTCCGCGATTCCCCAATGGACGGGCAGGATCGCCCGGATCGAGCCGGTTTCGGGCGGGATGACCAATCGCAATTTTTGCGCCTGGGTTGACGAGCAGCTATTTTTCGTGCGGATTGGTGGTTTAACCACCGAGCGCCTGGGCATCAATCGCGACGTCGAATTTGCGGCGGCAGAGTTAGCCGGCAGGTTAGGGATTGCGCCCCCGGTTCTCTTCTATAGCGCGGATCGTGGCATTCTGGTGACAAGATATATTTGCGGTCGTGCTTTAACCTCTGAAGAGCTCGGATCGCCTGCTGTTCTTCGTGAGGCTATCGAGCTCTTGCGCCGGGCTCACGCCCAAACACCCTCCGTGTGGCCGTTTTCCGTTTTCGCAACCATTGAGCAGTATTGGCGAACCGTACAGCGCTTGGCTCCGGAATTACTACGCACGTACCAATCGATCAAGTCGTTTGTGCGAGAAGTACAAGTGTTGGTACCGAATGAGCCTCTGGGGCTCTGCCATAACGACCTGCTGGCCGCCAATTTTGTACAAGAGTCGGACACGCATCGGCTCTGGTTGGTTGACTGGGAATATGCCGGCCTCGGCACCCTTTATTTCGACCTAGGCAACTTCGCATCAAATCAAAAGCTCACGCCTGAACGTGAAGTCTTGTTGGCTCAACTGTATTTTGATACGGCCGATCTTAGCGAACACGTGAGTCTGATTCGCCTGTTGCGGATCATGTCAGATGTCCGTGAAGCACTCTGGGGAGCGATGCAACAACTCCTGTCGCCGCTTGCCTTCGACTTTGCGCAATACGCCACGGTGCACTGGGAGCGGGTAGAACGTGCCCTGTCGGAGCCAGAGATGTGGTTGGATTTTGAACGATTGAAGCGCGCACGCAAAACATGAAAGGTGGACGGTTATGAAGTCAGAGGCCAAAGTTGTCATTATTGGCGGGGGTGTCGGCGGTACCAGTATTGCCTATCATCTAGCCCATATGGGTTGCCAAGATGTGGTGCTGGTCGATCGCAGCGAGTTGACCAGTGGGTCGACGTTCCATTCTGCGGGGCTGGTGGGCCAGTTGCGCGCATCCGTGTCATTGACGCGGATGTTGATGCACAGCGTGGATGTGTACCGAAGGCTGGAACAAGAGACTGGTGTCGATCCTGGGTGGCGTGAAGTCGGAAGTCTTCGCCTCGCCTCGACGCCTGAACGCATGGAAGAACTGAATAGGCAAGCAGGATGGGCAAAGACATTCGGCTTGCCATTAGAATTGATATCCCCCCAAGAAGCATACCAACTGTTTCCGTTGATGAATACCGCCAACGTGTTAGGTGCCGCCTATCTGCCTAGTGACGGATACGTGGATCCGAGCAATCTGGCGTATGCGCTGGCTAAAGGGGCGAGAAACCTTGGAGTGGATATCTACACCCACACACGTGTGGTCGGTATCGACGTGTCCAACGGGCATGTTCGCGGGGTTAGAACCGATCGGGGTGACATTAAGGCTGACGTGGTCGTCAACGCGGGCGGGATCTATGCTCGGGAGATCGGAGCGTTGGCGGGAGTGGTTGTGCCTATTATCCCAATGGAACACCAATACATGATCACCACTCCCCTGCAGGAGGTAGATGCTGCGGTGATGGCACGAATTCCAACCATGCGCGATCCCGACAATCTCGTCTACTTTCGCAGTTGGGGCCATGGGCTGGTGATGGGCGGGTACGAACGAACACCTGCTCCCTGGGGACTTTATGGCATTGCGCCAGATTTCAACAG
The DNA here is from genome assembly GCA_021820965.1 of Bacillota bacterium. Classification (GTDB taxonomy): domain Bacteria; phylum Bacillota; class Sulfobacillia; order Sulfobacillales; family Sulfobacillaceae; genus Sulfobacillus_B. The sequence continues at coordinate 3,694 of JAKACZ010000013.1, forward strand.
TCAACTTTTGTCACCGGATGGTGACCGGTTTACCGCGATAATGGAGGGCGCGGTTCTGCGGGTCCCCCTGATGGAACGCGCCGGTATTCAAAGTTTTATTAACGGTCCCGAAGCCTTCACGCCGGACGGTGAATTCATTCTTGGGGAATCTTTAGTGCGAGGATTTTTCGTCGCAGCGGGATTTTGCGCGCATGGAATAGCCGGCGCAGGCGGTGTGGGCCAGATGATGGCCGAGTGGATTGTCGAAGGAGAACCTTCGCTGGATCTGTGGAAAATGGATATTCGCCGGTTTGGCCCGCAATACCGAAGCCTTGACCTCGCACTGGCTCGCACCCGTGAAGTCTATTCCCGCTATTATGATATTCGCTATCCGCACGAGGAAAATGAGAGCGCGCGTCCGCTGAGGGTGTCTCCCGTGTATCATCAACTGGAAAAACTGGGAGCTACGTTCGGAGAGAAGGCCAACTGGGAGCGGGTCAACTGGTTCGACAACAACGACACCGGCGACGAACGGGAGCGGCCTGGGGGCTGGGCAGGACAGGTGTGGTCTTCAGCCATTGGCGTTGAGCACCGGGCGACGCGCACGGCGGTTGCCCTATTTGATGAAACCTCTTTCAGCAAGTTTGAGGTGGCGGGACCGGGTTCCGCGGCATTACTACAGCGTCTTTGCGACAATGATGTAGACCGGCCCGTGGGCACCGTTGTCTATACTCAGATGCTTAATCGCCGCGGGGGTATTGAGTGCGACTTGACCATCACACGGCTGGCTCAAGATCGCTTCCGGCTCATTACCGGTACCGCGTTCGGCAGCCATGACCTGGGTTGGGTGCAAAAGCACATGCCTGGCGATGGATCGGTGACCATTCGCGACGTGACGGGAGACTTGGCCTGCCTGGCTCTTTGGGGTCCGCGAGCTCGCGAGGTGCTTTCAGGGTTGACCCGCGATGACATCGCTAACACAAGCTTTCCATATATGACCGCACGGGAAATATCCGTGGCGGATGTAACTTGTCTGGCGGCACGCGTGACTTTCGTGGGAGAGCTTGGCTGGGAGTTTTATTGTTCCTCCGAGTACGCGAATCGGCTGTGGGACGTACTATACGCGGCCGGGCAGCCTCTAGGACTGGTCGCGGGCGGATACCGTGCCATCGACAGCCTCCGGCTGGAAAAGGGGTACCGGGTCTGGGGGTCGGACATTACGCCGGAAACCTCTCCACTAGAAGCGGGCCTGGGCTTTTGTGTCAAACTGAGTAAACCGGACTTTATCGGACGTGACGCATTGGTCCGGGCTAAGGCTGAGGGCGTCACGCGGCGTTTACGGTGCCTCGCTCTGGAACGACCGGAGTTCATTGCCGAGGGAGGTGAACCCGTATTTGACCATGGTCGGGTGACGGGTCGTGTTACGAGCGGAGGGTATGGCTACACCGCCCAAAAGAGCATTGCGTACGCCTACCTGCCGAGTGAAATGGTACCGGGAGACCGCGTACAGGTAGAGGTCGATGGCGAACGAGTGCACGCCGTCATCGTACGTGACCCGTTAGTGCCAAAGCCCCCTGAGTTGATGTGACGCTCTGGCGCCTAGCCCCACGGTCTTGCCGCCAGCAGCAAGCCGAGCAACCGTTGCGTTGCCCCCGCGAGGATATCGGCTCCTAACGAGATGAACACGTCACGACTGTCATCTCCCATGGCACCGCCGGTAATTCCTGCGAACAGAATCTCCGAGCGGGGACGGGAATCCCGGTAGTTTTGGACGGTACGCGCATCGTCCCGCGTGTCCCCGATGAACAAGGCGGTTGTGTGGGGAAGACTGTCCAAGAGTGCGAAAAGACCTTTGGGGTCAGGCTTTTTGACGCCTGAACTGGCCGTGATCCGGAGATTCCGGGGGAAAAAATCGGCAAAGTGAAACATGCTCAGCACAAAGTCGGTTTCTTGGTCGTTTCGCCCCGTATAGAGCCCCAGATGACCCTTGAACTGCTCCAGCGTGGCGGCCAGCACAAGAGGACGTTCCAGCTTATGTCGGCCCGGATCCGTGACAAACTGGGCGGGATAGCCAAATAACGCCCGACACGCATCCGGGCCCGCATAATATTCCTGAGCAAGCCTCACGACATAATCTCGATCGCAATGCCTGGCCACCCAGGACTCAGCCCCGTGTTGAGCCAAGACATGGAGGGCGGCGGCAAGTCCACCCCCAGCGCGGCTAAGGGCATCGGTGTACTGACGAAGAGACGGTGCTGTCGCGTCAAAGGCGTGCCAGGTGATCCAAAGAGCCGCGGCGTAAGCCAGGTCCCATTCGTCGTTGAATCCGCCAGCTGTCTTAAATCGTGCCACGTCATTCACTCCGAGGGATTGTGCGAGGGCCGCCTTTTCGGGAAAGGTTTGGATGGTGTATGTCTTCAGTGCATCAATGATGGCCGCAGGATATGATGCGGAGACGTCAACCAGCACTCCGTCAACGTCAAAGACCAGGCAGTCGATGGACGGAATGCGCTCGGCAACTCCCTGGCGAAGTTCGATAGCGGTGTCATGACGATGGTTCAAAGTATCACGTCTCGCGTTCAAAAAATGTTGCCTATTTAACAAATTGTCTGTTAGAATGTTGACACACTAACACAACTATCCGACGTCTGTAAATAGCACACAAGGCCAATCGGTTTTCGAGGGCCAACACATCTTCGTGGGGAAGGCAGAATCGTCACTCGGGGAGGAAGGGTATGTGATGAAAGAGTCGCGCGAAGAGATTGCTCGCCATGACGAGCAACAGTTGAGGCGGTTCGGCTACGTGCAGGAATTGTACCGTACGATGGGCGGGTTCTCCAATTTCGCCATCTCGTTTACGATTATTTCTATTCTCAGCGGGCCGCTCACTCTATTCGCCTTCGGACTCGCTGCAGCGGGACCTGCGGCGGCCGCTTATGGATGGCCTGTAGTCACCATATTTGTGATGTTTGTGGCGCTGAACATGGCCGAAACCGCATCCGCTTTCCCCACAACGGGGGGGCTCTATTTCTGGTCCAGCATGCTAGGCGGGGCCGGGTGGGGCTGGTTTACCGGGTGGTTTAACTTGATTGGCCAGGTAGCCATCACTGCAGGGATTGACTATGGCCTAGCCATTTTTGTCGACGCCTTTATCAACCAATACGCACCTGCGTTTCCGGTGGCAGGGCACGCCGGTGCGGTAGCCACGTTGGGCATTTACGCGGTGATTTTGTTGGCGCACGCCTTGCTCAATGTCAAGGGCGTCCGGCTGGTGTCTTTGCTTAACGACGTGAGTGTTTGGTGGCACGTCGGGGGGGCCTTGATTATTGTGGCAGCGCTGGTGTTTCTGGCACCCCATCACGCCCATCCCTGGTCGTTCGCATTCGCGACGCTTAAAACCCGTACCGGATTTTCTCCTTGGTATGGGTTTCTCATTGGCTTGTTGCTTGCTTCATACACAATCACGGGATTCGATGCCTCGGCGCACATGTCTGAGGAGACGCTTGGGGCGTCCAATGCGCCGTCCTGGGGCATCGTGATGTCGGTGGCGATTTCAGGGATCGTGGGTTATATCTTGCTTTTGGGCATGGTCACCTCCTTGCCTTCGCTGTCGGGTGCACTGGGGTCTTCCAATCCGGTCCTATATATCTTAACCACTCGATTGGGTTCGGCCGGGGGTAATCTCTTGTTTGTGATTGCGTTGGTGGCCATGTTCTTTTGTGGAATGTCGTCGGTTACGGCAAACTCCCGCATGATTTACGCTTTTGCCCGAGACCAAGGTCTACCGGCGTCGAATACTTTAAAGCGTTTAAACAGCATTCGATCCCCGTATAACGCCATCTGGATCGCCGTCGTTTTGGCGTTCATCTTGGCCATTCCAGCCTTGTGGAGTAGTGTTGTTTACTCGGCTGTGACGTCCATTGGCGTGATTGGGCTCTTCATTTCCTACGTGGCACCGGCATTTTTGAAGTTGGTTTATCCCTCTCGCTTTACGCCCGGTCCCTGGTCATTGGGCCGCTTTAGCCGACCGGTCGGTGTTATAGCTGTCGCATGGGTCATATTCATCTGCATCCTGTTTTCACTGCCTGTGGTGCGGCCGGTGACGTTGGCCAACTTTAACTATACCCCTGTGGTGCTCGGGGTGGTCGTTGCAATACTAGTGGTGGCCTATGTTACGCGGGTCCGCCATCATTTTAGGGGGCCGGCTATTTTGCAAACGGGGTTGCAGAATGATCTCGATGACGCCTCGTACGCCCGGGAATAACTGCGCGGGGATTTCCAGACGCTGCGTGGGTGTTGTGTGGCCTACCTATGGATTCATCCAACATCGCGCGGCGGCAACCTCGCGTTTCAGGGCGGGAAGGAGCCGTGCCATCCCCCCACTTTCTCCGAATTAAGGCGCTAAGTCAAAATGCTGGAACAGCATCTCTTGGTCGGCGGAACGTTCGGTCACCCGCACGACGGGACGTTCCCGGCGCCCGGGCGCCGGCAGGTCGACGACCAACTTGATGTCGGACAGGGTTTCCAGAACGGTGTCGAAACCTTTCGGTGATCCCGGCCGCCCGGGCTTCCCGGTGCAAGAGGGACACCAACAGTAAGGCCCAGACGCAGTAGGCCGCGTGCACCTGGATTTTCTGGTCGGTCCAATGGAACGCCGGCCGAAGCGTCACAAAGTGGGGATAGTGGAGCGGAGTTTGCATGCATCCGCTTTTCGGTGCGTGGTTGATTCCTCATCTTATTAACCAGCGCCCTCGTGGTCAGTCTCGGAGTCTTCTCCCATCACTGCGACACTCACAGGGAATCGATGGCTCCACACGAGACCGCTCGATGTGGGTTACTGAGCTGCGCGGGCTTTGGCTCATCGTGTCATAGAGAATGAAACATGCGTCCGGCAGCCATCCCTACGCTGACGGCAATGCTGGCTGCCACGACGAATTGCAGACCGCTGCGCCAGGGACTGTCATTGGTGACTTGTGCCTTTACCGCTCCCAGCGTGTACGCCGTGAACAGAGCTAAACCGATGGACCAGGGTAGGGCACTGGAGACACGCGCGGAGAGTACAAACGGCAACATAGGAGCCAATGAGCCAGCCAATACCGCAACGGCCATCAGCAACGCTGAGATCCACGGGCTTTCAAGATGGTCCAGGCTCACGCCGAGTTTTTCCTTGACCAAAAATGTCACCCAGCGCCGCCGGTCGGACACAATGTGGCGCGTCATACGCGAGATCAGGTCATCGGCCATGCCTTGTGCTTGATAGTAGGACGACACCTGTTGCTGCTTGATCTGAGGGTGCGTTTGAATGGCCTGATATTCCCGGTCGCGCTCCGCCAAAAGATATTGATTTTGTGCTGCAGTCGAGAGATATGCGCCCATTCCCATCGCGACCACGGCAGCCGTTGTGGCCGCCAACCCTGCGAGCAGCACTTGGTGCGCGCCCATTTGGGATGAAGCCACGCCCACAACCAAGCCGGTTATGGAAATGAGACCGTCGTTGACGCCAAACACAATTTCGCGAATCGCCTCGCGCCGAACGCCTTTGGAAATCGCTGCTGGTTGTCGGCCTGGCTGAGAGAAAATAATGTGTAACGACCTCCCTTTCGGTATCAGTATAGGGGCGTCGATGAATGGAGTCATCTTAACAAGACTAAAACTCATTCTCAGGCTGGTTCAGTGAAGTCGATCACAATGCGGATTGTTTCGGGGCTACGACGTTATGGTTGCACGTGAGCGCGGACGGATGCGTCAGTTGTCAACTTTCAGATGCCTTTATGGGGCGATGAAAGCGGATGGAGACTGACACTTAGTCTTTCCCGACACGACCGACCGGAACTACGATACACCTTGGGGCGGCAACTTGGAGAAATGGCGGTGTGCCGGCAAAACAATCGTGGTGCACGAACCCGTTAAAGTAGTTAGCGTTGGAATTCTATTATCGAGAGCGCCTGGGAAGCCGCTGAACCCGGCACCATCTACTTGTGCCCAGCCTCTGAGCCTGGGACATTGCCAAAAACCGGACGATTTACGCGATGGTTAAGGATGATCCGTCTCGGATGTCCCGTTCCGTGACCCGAATCTGATTTCTGATACATGCACCCAAGTTTTGCGGTTGTCGTTCACGATGAGCCGATGAACAGTCTCGATTACCGTCACGAACGTCAAGGGCAGGGGGAGATAACCGGAAGTGCGTAGTGATCGGCCAGACCCACCTCGGGAATGCACTGGATGTAAAGGGTCACAGCAACAAACAGTGCCGCGATTCGCGTCAACGAGAGGATGAGCCTTCCCCAGGATTCCCCGTTCTTAGGTTGGTTGTGTCCGGTGGGTAGGATCACGCCAATCGGGAGGTGCTCGGACAGCCCATGCGGTTCATCAATAACGTGGGCCAGACGGACAAGACGAATCAGGCCATCACGACCGACAAGCAGGTGGCGGCCGTGATCATAGGCTGTGTCGTCCACTAGCTAGGCACTGTGCTTAATTGATTATCGATCGTTTGGGCATGTTGGTGAATGACAAAGTGGAAAGCGCGTGAAAAAATAGAACTGATCGAGAATACGCTGTTATCGCGTACCGATCGGTAATTCCCGAATCTATCCTTGCCTTTAGGAGAGATTGGCTGTTGGTAACCCGATGGGGACCTTACACCAATATGAAGAGCCTGATGAAAGACAGAGCGTTTTTGGTTGATCGGGCGGATGGCGTTTATGTGTTTGATCAGAACGGTCGGCGGTATCTGAACGCCACTGCTGGACTATGGCTGGCAGACGTGGGGTACAACCCCCGGGAAATCATTGATATTGATGCCATGCATCGTCAGGCGGAGCGTCTAGGCTGGTTTTCTTCATTTGGCGGAATGGCTAAACGCATGGCCGATCGGTTGGTGGAGGTCTTTGGCGCAGATAGTATGGGGACGGTATTCTTCAGCAATGACGGGTCGGAAGCGGTGGAAACCGCCTTGAACAGCGCACCGAGGTGCGACTCGGTGACCCCATGAACCCGCAGTCGACTTGGGTCCTGTCGCGTCGGCTGCAATGCCGCAAGGTGGATGGTTACGTGACCGCGGCACACGTCCCGCCGACCAGCCTCGGAGACATTTTTGCGCCCCGACGGTCACCAGCGCCGTTCCGATTGTGCACGAGAACGAAGTGTTCGGGTCGGTGCGGGTGGTTTTTCCGTTTGGAATGATCGAGGAAGCACTCACCTTGGCCAATGACGTGGATGCGGATTGGCCTCCTCGGAATGGGCGCGGAGAGTCTGCGTCGAGGCCGCCACTTCAGCCGAGAACTCAAGTTCGGAGAGGTGTGGCTCAACGATTGCTTGCCGCTGACCTCGGAAATGCCCATGGCGGCGAGAAGCAAAACGGATTCGGCCACGACTTGAGTCGGTACTCGTTAGAAGAATACGCCACGCTGAAACATGTCATGGCGGATTGGGAGAACGAGACAGTCAAGGGATGGCACTTCACCATTCTTGGGGACGCACAGGAATAGCCGTCGGGTACAAGCGACGATCTTCGAAAGGGGGGAAATGCCGGATTGTGTGGTGAGGCAAAAAATGTGCGTCACTTCCATATAAAATAGAGAATCTTAGGCTTGTGGTTCAAGGAATTTTCCCGCTTAATCACGAATTTTCCCGTACATGTGGTGTTGGGGCCACATTTCCGATGGGCGCATAACGGGTGCGTGGGTGGTAAGTTATCAGCGTAATTATCTATTGAGTCGGCCGTCTTCGTTACACACCGCGATAACAACTGTCGCGTTGAACCGCACCGCCCATCAATTCTTGTGTGACGGAGTTTACGAAAGGAGTATTTATGAGTACCGATCAAAAACGTGGCGTGATGGTATTAGGGGCTGGAGGCGTTGGCGAAGTCGTCGCCAAGGGCCTGCGACGCCTGCCCCAGGTATCTTCGATTATGGTGGGAGACATCGCCGAAGAAAGGGCTCAAGCCGTTGTTGCCGCATTAAATGATCGACGGGCTCGCGCGGTTAAGGTGGATGCCCGTGATACCGAGGCCGTATATCGAGCCATTCCAGCGGACTGCGCAATTGTCATCCATGCGGGAATTCCCCGATTTAATTTGACTGTGATGGAGGCCTGTCTCAAGGCGAACGTGCACTATATGGATATGGCCGCTGACGGTCCCGTCGAGTTACCCGGACTGGTTACAGTCCAGCAGCAAATCGGAGCATATCACGACCGTTTCAAAGAACAGGGCTTACTGGCACTCTTAGGTATCGGCGTTGATCCCGGTGTGACCAATATCTTGGCGCGTTGGGCCGTCGACCATCTGGCCTCGGTTGAAGAAATTGTCGTCTATGACGGTGACAATTCGATGTTGAAGGCGAGTTATGCCTTTGCACTGCCGTTTTCTCCGGATACTAGCATTGAAGAATGTCTGCAACCCCCCTTATCCTATGTTCATGGCAACTTTGTGGTTGGCACCCCATTAGAGACAGGGATTGAAACGTTTCGTTTTCCGGATCCCGTCGGCCCATTGACGGTACGTTCCGTCTCCCACGAGGAAGCAGGAACCCTTCCCATCTACCTTCCCAACAAAGGGCTCACCCGGTGCGAATTTAAATATGCGTTACCAGACGACTATGTGAATATTTTACGTGTCTTGAAAACCCTAGGCTTAGATTCGGAAGAGCCCATTGAGATTAAAGGCGTCAAAGTTGTGCCCAGAAATGTGGTTACCGCCCTGTTGCCCACTCCCGCTGATTTGGCCCATGCCTTTGAAGGGACTTCTTGTGTGGGAACCTGGGTGCGTGGTCAGAACTATGAAGGGGATTCTGTTGAATGGTACCTGTATACGCTGGGTTCACACGCGACAAGCTGGGAGGATATGGAGGCCAATTGTACGGTGTGGCAAGCCGGGATTCCCTCAGTGATTGCTGTGGAGTTGATGTTGGACGGCGTGATCACCGAAACTGGAGCATTAGTTCCGGAACAGTTGAACCCCGAACCGTGGATAAAGAAGCTGCCACAGTGGAAGATGCCTCTATATAAGCGGGAACTACACTCTTCGGCATTAAAAGGTGTCTCTTAGGCTCACCCCCTTGACACTGTCTCAAAATCCACGGTGAAATAAGCCACCTCTCAAGGAGAGGTGGCTTTCCGTGAGTCACTTTACTTCGATTGCTTAAAGTTGTCCCAGATAGTATTGAACTGTTCGTTGGCCGACGCAGGAATGGCAGTCATGACTTCCCCTTGAGTGATCACCCACTTTGGAGGGTTAAGCCAGGGGTTCTGCAGAAGGCTCTTGTTGATGTACGGATTAGCTGCCGTATTGGGATCTGAATACTCTTCCGCGTTTTCCAATTCCGCGCTAATTTTGGGTGACAACAAGAAGTTGATAAAGAGCTCGGCCGTGTACTTGTGCTGAGATGTGGTCGGTATAATGAAGTTGTCGAACCACTTGTTCACACCTGACTTGGGAAACACAGGAAGAATCCAGGGATCTTGACTATACGCCAGAGCCCCTTCGCCACTCCAGACAATACCCGCCGTGGCTTCTCCGTTCAACAGTTGGACGTGGGGATCATTGCTGTTGAACACCTTCACCTGAGGCCGAAATTGATCAAGTGTTTTTTGTGCCTGATTCAATGCTGCAGAATTGGTGTCGTTGAGGTTGTGCCCATTAATCATCAACCCGATGCCCACCAATGTGCGAGGTGAATCGACCACCACCAGGTTGTTTTTAAACACGGGATTCAAGAGACTGCGATACCCCGTGACTGGCACATGAACTGCATGGGTATTGACCGCAATTGGTACTGTACCCCAGAGATATGGAATCGAATATGCGCTGTGCGGGTCAAATGCCAAGTTGCGAAACGGCGGTGCGATATTCTTGAAGTTCGGGATGTCGGAGAAGTTGAGCTTGTCCAACAACCGCAACTTTATCATGGTTTGAACCATGTAATCACTGGCCACCGCGACATCAAACTGCTGTCCCGCTTGCATCTTTGCCAATAATTCGGCATTGCTGGGATAAGTCGAGTAGTTGATCTGAACATGGTATTTGTTCTCGAACTGGTGCAAGATCTTGTGTGGCAAGTACGCTGCGAAGTTGCCGACATTAAGTACCGATGAGATGGTGTGGGAATTGGCGGAAGATGAACTACTTCCGCTTCCGCATCCCGCCAGGATAGAGGCCAAAAGCATGGCACTCATGCTCGACCAGAGCGATTTACGCATTGACTCAAGTCCTCCTTTTCTTTACATCGCAAATCCGTGAACGTGACCCGTATGGTGGTGTCTGGGCGCCCTTCACCTCCCTTGCCGTATGGCGCGTGCTGATCTGATCACCGAGCCTGCGCTCGCATGCGTTGGGTGCGATGGCCAATAAACACGATGGCCAGTGTCGCTAACACAATCACAGTAGACAAGGCATTGACCGAAGGATTGACTCCGTGGCGAAGCATGCCATAAATTTGCACCGGCAGCGGAGTGTTCCCGGAGCCGTCGAGAAAAAAGCTTGTGGTAAAGTCATCAAAGGATTGGGAAAATGACAACAACGCGCCGACGATGATGCCCGGCAGGATGACAGGTATGGTGACACGCCACAGCGTCTGCAGTTCGCTCGCGCCTAAATCGCGCGCCGCTTCCTCCAATGTGGTGTCGAAGCCAGCCATTGAGGCGCGGACAACCAAGACCACATACGGAATCGTAAACGTGGTATGACCGACAACCATAGCCGGCACGCCAAGTGGGACACCCATATGCGGAAGATAAATTAACAATGCCACAGCCATGACGATTTCTGGAATGACTATAGGGACATAAAGAAAGTAAGTAAGTGCCTTCTTGCCCCAGAAATTGTAGCGGTGCAATGCAATGCCGCCCATAGTTCCCAAAATCGTGGAAACAATGGTCTGGAGGATACCCACTTCCAGGCTAATGATCAGTGAATGCAGCAAGGTGGGTTCTTGCAAAAGTACTCGATACCAATTTAGTGTGAAGCCTGTCCACAAAGCACTCAAATAGGAGGTGTTGAACGAAAACACGATCAGCACCACGATCGGCACGTACAAAAACGAAAGTACCAAGATAAGGATGATTTGTTGAATCCACTGGCTTGAGGGTGCCTTCGGCAGCCGAGCGCTGGTTGTCATCGTGGCCATCAGGAACTGCCCTCCTCGAGAAACGCGTTGTTCATGTATCGGGAACTAAAACCAATGAGAATCAACGTAATCACGATGACTATAGCCGAAGCGGCTGCTCCGAAAGGCCAATTGTCAGCCGCGAGAAATTGAGATTCAATGAAATTGCCCACCAGCACAACCCCGCCACCCCCCATGAGCAGGGGAATGAAGAACGTGCCTAAGGTCGGGATAAACACTAAAAGGCTCCCCGTTGCAATGCCGGGAATCGTCAGCGGCGCCACGACCCGCCAGAATGTCTTGCCGGCACCAGCACCAAGGTCGTGCGCGGCCTCCATGTATTCGGGATGCTCCATGACACCTTGAAGTGACGCGAATAACGGGAGAATCATATAAGGCAACATGCTATAAAACTGGCCAACATACGTAGCCCCCAACGTATACAACATGTTGAGCGGTTGATGGATAAGGTGCAAACTTAATAGAATCGAGTTAATGAATCCTTCAGTACTCATAAGGAACATCAAAGCAAACGTACGGATGAGTGAGCTGGTCCAAAAAGGCACAATGACCAAGAACAGCAATACCAGCTTGCGCCTCGGAGATGAGGTGGCAATAACATAGGCAAACGGATAGCCCACCACCAAACAAAAGATGGTCACTAAGACAGAGAAGATAAGCGAATCGACGATAACCTTGAATTCTATCCAATGAAAAAGAAGGCGGTAGTTGGACAGGGTAAAGTGATAGACGATCCCGCCATACCCCCCGACTTGCATAAAACTCACGAAGAGCATGTATACATTGGGAATGCCAAAGAAAACAACCATCCATAAGACAATGGGCAGGATTATCGCCCATCGCTTCCGTTTGAGCCAAGCAAATCGCTGACGACGGGGGTGTTCGTCGATTGGGAGAATGTGAGTGAGCGGTTGGGTTCCCATGCCAAGTCAACCTCCTCTCCGATAGAAAACTCATCATTTCGGGTGCCATGCACCAAGCACTGCATCGTGAGTTCGTCGTTGATGCGAACCCAAATACGGATTTGAGATCCGGCAAATACGCGCTCGGTAATAGTTCCGCGGCAGATTGGATTTCCTTCGAAGTGCCCCAGTCGTATGGCTTCCGGTCGAATGCTGAGCACGACCGAGGAACCCACCACGTGTGTCTTATCCGTCGGTACCTTGGTTAAAAAATGGGGCGTTTGAACAATCGCATGTCCGTTAACAATATCGACCAACACCCCTTCTAAAAGATTGGTTTCTCCAATGAAACTAGCCACTGCCGGCGTCGCGGGATTCGCATACAATTCTTCGGGGCTGGCGTATTGAAGCAACTGACCATTAGCCAGTACGCCAATTCGGTCGGACATGCTCATGGCTTCTTCCTGGTCATGCGTAACATAAACAAACGTAATGCCCAACTCGCGATGCAGTCGCTTCAGTTCCAACTGCATTTCCTTTCGCAGTTTGAGGTCGAGGGCGCTTAGGGGTTCGTCCAACAACAAGACCTTGGGTCGATTGATAATGGCCCGAGCAATCGCCACGCGCTGTTGTTGGCCGCCGCTGAGTTGGCGAATCCGACGGGCTGAGAAATTCTCTAGACCGACCATGCTAAGCGCGTCGTGCACGCGTTGGCGAATGAGATGATCCGGAACTTTTTTAATGCGCAAGCCAAAGGCGACATTGTCAAGTACGTTGAGATGAGGAAACAGAGCATAGTTTTGAAATACCGAATTGACAGGACGGAGGTTGGCCGGAACAGTGGTCATGTCCACGCCGTCAATGGTGACGCGCCCTTCGGTAACGTCCTCAAACCCTGCAATCATCCGCAAGATAGTGGTTTTGCCGGATCCGCTGGCGCCCAATAAGGTAACAAATTCGCCTTGAAAGATATCTAGGGAAAAATCACGAATGACCTGAGTGTCGGCGAAGTTTTTGGTCACATTATGCAGCCCGATCATCACAGCACCTGGCACGTAGAAAGCCCCTCTCCCTATAGTTCTGACTTTAAAGCTCTAAATGGGCGCAATAGACAGGTTATTACAAATAAAGTTCGATAAAGGTAATCGTGAACCCTTCATCGCATTGAACAATGTGAGAGAGGGATTTGCATCCTTCTGCACAATTTGATGGTCGAGTAGCGTCACCCCAACCATCTTTTCCCAACGTTTTGAAATTTTTGCCGTGGTTTTTGGCGTCCATGACAGAAACGTCGGGACCACCATAAAGTTGCAAAAAGCATCCGGCCTCCCATTGACCTGGTGCCATTGGGTTCGGAACAATAGGCCAACGGCGGCGACAGTCTCAGGTTCCCGAGGCACCCACCACAAACTCCTGTACGCATTCTGAATAGCCGAGAGAATTCCGTGGGGGAACAGGGTGCTAATCAGAGCATACGCCCCAAGGCAGAGTCACGAAAGAGGCCCTATTTTCATGCGCGCAGGTTGCCGGGCGCGGCGCGGCATGGGGAACTGGTGAGAAATCGAGCTCTTTTAAGTGGCTCCCTATGAATTTTGCATCTATCACGCAATTGGTGATGAGAATCTTCGAAATCCCTACGCACTTCACGATGGCCGGCGGGTTTTCTGAGAAAATTGGCCTGAAACCTTGGACCGAGCGAGTTGCTGACTGAACTTGACCGCGCGTAGGCTAGGTTTAAGGGTGAAGACGCCCTAGTTGTGGCATAAAGGAGACGATGATCCGGTCTACGAAGAGGGATTATTCGCTGACCCTCAGCCAGTGGATGGTATCCTTGGCCGAAGGCCTTTTGATTCCGTTTGTCAATATTTACATGGTTCACACTCTAGGATTTCATCCTGCCCTGGCAGGAACTATCCTAGGGGTTTCAGGCCTCGGGCTTTTGGTCAGTCAACTGCCCGGAGGGGCATTAGCGGACCGGTTTGGCGTGAAGATTGTCATCGCCGCGGGCTTGTTTCTCGCGGGCATAGCCAACGCGGTCACCAGTCTTACTCGCAATCCCGTGTTGTTGGCCATCTCATATGGCACCTCGCTGTTGGCATCGGGGGGCACGAGCCCGGCCTTCTATCAGGCCGCCACGCGCGCAGCCGAAAAGAGAAATCTTCAGTCGGTGGGCGCCCTGATCGCGGCTCAAAACGGCGGAGTTGCCGGGGGCGCGTTGCTGGCCTTGCCTCTGCTACTCTCTACACACCTCCACGCCATATTCGTGTTCGCTGGGGCTGTGGATGTTATCGGCGGATTTGTCGCGGTAAGCTTTCTTGATAGGGAACCCGAAGACAAACCACGGGTGCCCTTTCGCCTGTCGGATTGGGTTTATTTGCCGCCGCGGAACCAGCGTGCGTTTTGGCCAATAGCTTTCGCCGGGTTCCTGACTGGTGTCTTGTACAGCCAAATGTGGTCGACGGTTCCAACCGTCTGGGTCCATGCGGGTGTGCCGCCCATGGTCTTCGCGCTGCTTTGGTTTTTCAACGGTGCAGCCATTTTCGCCCTAGAGCGCCGAATATCTCGAGGCCTTGAGCATCGCAACGCGTATTGGTGGATGGCCGGGGCCAGTGCCATCTACGCGGCGGCCATGGGAATTTGTGCGATCGGTGTTGGTCTCATCACCTTGATCCTGAGTTTTCTCATCCTGACTGCGGGCGAGCTACTCTACGAGCCTTTTCCGCCAGCATTTTATGCAGCGGTGGCACCCCGAGGGCTCAAGGCCCGATACCAAGGGGCCGGTAATTTTGCGAGTGCTACAGGAGTGGTCGCGGGGCCCGTTATCGGGGACATGTTGTTACAGTGGAATGGGACGCAGGTACTGTGGACAGTCATGGTGCTGCTCGGCAGCATGGCCGCCATCACCGTGCTACATGCGCGCACGACAACCCGTTTGCAACACACCATTGGTACAGAGACGATTCCAACTTCTATCGAACTGAGGGAATTGCATGAATAACCGAGTGGCCCAACGGATTACCTTGTCTACTTTTGTGATCTGGTCGGAGGGTTGAGAATCGTGGTCTGCTTGATTGTCGGTGCTATCTATGCCGCCTTAAGTAAGCGTGACTACTTTTCGCAGCCATGCATGCAATATGATCAGGCGGGCGTTCGGCAGGATTTCGCTAAAGAGTCTATAGCGGCAGGATGGCAGGTCATGCGAATGACGGGACAGGACGTGAGAACTTCGTGCGTGCTGCCCTTCCCACTGCGGAATTGACGGGAATATTGGGCTTCGTAGCTATCGTCGATGGCGGCGGCCACCTCAAGGCTCGCCGATATTGCCGGACCGGTGTCGGCGGTTGCCAAGGCTTCACGGTAGCCGTGCACCATCCCGACCGAAACTCGAATGCAGTGCCGGGGGCCCTTTGGGCGGTCTTTTCGCCAACGGTCACTGAGGCAATTGCCTTGGTAACGGTGTGGCATGACGAATGCGTCATTGCCGGTATCGGCGCGTCGGAAGAGTTCGCGCGCGCCCATGCCGCGTACGAGGTACTACAATTGTATTGGGATGCATTAGACGAGGAGGAATAGTCATGGGCGACGATCTATTGTCGTTGCGCAATTACATCGCCGGTGTAGAGGTTGAACCCAAACGAGGAACATGGTTTGAGGTATTTAACCCCGCCGACGGAAGCATTGTAGCCCTGGCCGCCCGTAGTGGGGCCGAGGACGCTAGTGAGGCGGTTGCGGCCGCTTGTGATAGTTTTCAAAGGGGAGTGTGGGCTCATCTGCCTGAACGCGCGCGAGCCACAGTGTTGTTAGAAATTTCCCGTAGAATCAGGGAACGTCGTGAATACTTAGCTCGCACCGAGAGTACCGATTCCGGCAAACCGCTGGCCGATGCGGAAGCGGATATTGATGAGGCTGCCTACTTATTCGAGTACTACGCCGGGTGGGTGACCAAACTGGGCGGAGAAATACCTCCCGTGGGCCCCCATGCGATGAGTCTGGTACTTCGGGAACCGGTTGGCGTCGTGGTTTGCATTACCCCTTGGAACTACCCGATGCTCATGGCGGCACAAAAGATAGCGCCCGCGTTGGCGGCTGGATGCTCCGTGATTGTCAAGCCTGCCGAACAGACGCCCATGGCGACGCTGGAGCTGGCACGCATCGCCACGGCCGCAGGACTGCCGGACGGGGTTCTGAATGTCGTGCACGGATATGGGATGGAGGTGGGAGAAGCTTTAGTCGATAGCCCCCTCGTGGACATGGTGAGCTTTACCGGATCATTGGAAGTGGGTCGTCGCATACAGCAACGTGCGGCGCACACGGTTAAAAAGGTCACGCTGGAGCTCGGCGGCAAGTCACCTAATATCGTGTTTGCGGACGCCGACCTTGAGGCCGCCATTCGGGGCAGCTGTTTTGGCGTATTCTGGAACCAGGGTGAGGTTTGCTCGGCGGGCAGCCGAGTATTTGTACACCGCGCAGTGTGGCAGGATTTCCTTGATGGGGTAGGTGGCTATGTTAATCAGCTTCGTATAGGACATCCCTTGGAAGCGGGTACGACAATGGGACCATTGGTGTCCAAAGAACACTGGGACAGGGTCCACCGTTATGTCGAGGTTGGACTCAATGAGGGAGCTCGCCCAATTTTTGAGGGTCGTCTGCCTGATGATCCGAGGTTACAACATGGATATTATTTGGCTCCGATTGTCTTCTCTGATGTGACTGCGGAAATGACAATCATGCGTGAAGAAATTTTCGGGCCGGTGATGAGCATCATACCGTTCGACAGTGATGCTGACGCCGTACAGTGGGCCAACGACACGCCGTACGGTCTGGCAGCGGCCATTTGGACTCGCGATATAGGAAGAGCATTGAATACGGCCAAAGCCGTGCGGGCGGGAACCGTGTGGATTAATGACTCTCAGCCTGCTCCGTCGGAAAGTCCGTGGGGCGGATATCGGCAATCCGGCAACGGTCGTGAACTGGGGCGTCAGGGATTGGAAGAATTCTTGGAAACCAAGCATATTTATGTGAACTTGAAGGCATAAACGCTCCATCGGCATCACCTCTGGCATCGTGGCGATGCGGAGTGGCGGAGCCTTGCTTCAATTGAACACATGCCCGCGCATTCCCCCTCTAGGGGGATAGCCGAGAGGGGGTTAAGCGGGCCGCAGGCGAACACATGCATATTGGGAATCAGCCAACATATAGCATGGCCGGAAAACTTTCATCTGGCGGCGAGCGGCGGCGAGCGGCGGCGAGCGGCGGCGAGTGCCTCCTGACCGAAGGGAATTTCCTTGGTCTAACACAAGAGGGATAGTCCCCAGGTCTTAAGGTGGGCCTGGACTTTACTGGTTTTCTCCAAGGCGGAGCGCGGCTGCAGCGGTATCGCCCACCGGAACCGGGGCGGTGAGAGGGGTTGGATGTTCAAGGCTGCGCCACGCCTCGCAGGCGATCATGAGACTGGCCCGGGTGGTCGGGTCTTTAAGATCTAAGGGCGTTAAAAGCTCGCCAATTTGTTCCAGCCGGTAGCGGATAGTGTTAGGATGAACAAATAAATTTCGGGCCGCTTCCGCTAAATGCGGTGCCGCTAAGGTCACCGCCAAGGTGGAGACTAACTCTGTGCCGTTTTCCGCATCGTAACGAATCAGGGGCCTAATCCAGGCGTCGATATAAAGCTTCAAGGAGGTATCAAGGCCCGGCAAACGAAAGAGTTGGGTCACTTCGGGCCGCCCCAACAAGGTTGTTGCTTCTGTGGCTTCTTTAAGTGCCGCTTGGATTCGGGCCATGGCCGCCAACACCACCGCAACGTCGGCGTCGGATCCGGTCCCAATGAGCGAAACGGGTTGGGACAATTGCGCCGAAAGGTAGTGCCGAAAGGTCTCAACATCGTCCACTGCGTAAACATACGGCGTTAAAATCCAGATGGTGCGTCCGTCCACAATGGGTTGCGTTTCAAACTTACGCCGAATGGCACGGAGTATTGCCCGGCCGCTCCAGGTTAAGGCCTGGCTTTGGGCTAACTGCAGGCCCCAAATTTGGTTTACCACCTGGGGAATGCCCCAGGTGCGGCGTTGCTCCCAGAGTTCGGAACGCTCGTCGGCGACATGGATAAGGCGCGTTAGCCACTCCCGGAGTTTCTCAGTTTTGGCGTCATGCACGGTGGCTTCGTGATGTACTAACAGGGCGAGCGTTTGAATGAAGTGGGGGTAAATTGTGTCAATTAAGTCCATATCACCCCAGACGGTGAGGAGCGCGGTTTCCAATCCATCCAAGGCGGCTGTTCGGGTCGGCTCCGCGTTGGGTAAATCGGGCGATTTTCGTAAGATCTGCCCCCAGGTGTCCGTCAATTGGATCCATACGCCGTGGTCGGCCAAGGCCGCCAAAAGGGTGTCCCAGCTGCCCTGGCGTCTTGCCAAGCGCAGCACCCGCAATAGCGATTGGATAGCAGGATCCGCCGCGTAACGGGCGAGGCTCGCGGAAGACGAATAACTGCTGGCGCTTTGAGCCGACAACACCACCGCCCGGATCGACCGGACATATCGTTGAAAGGCGTATAAGGCGAGTGGCGAGGGCGCACCCGACTGATGGAACCAGGCATACAGCACCCCATCGACGCCGTCCATCGCCTGCCATGGCACGGCCATGCCGCCGTGCAGATCTTCGGCGTGAATTAAAGCGAGTTCCCGGGGGTCGCGCCACAGGGAGCTTTCGTAATCGTGAACCACCACGCCTTCTTGGTTTTCCGCGACAAATCCCCCGAGTCCGCGGCTCAGGGGGAGCGGTTTTGAGACCGACGGGTTACGTAAGCCCCGGGATTGAACAATTTCGAGCACGTGATAGCTGGTGCGTCTCACCGCCAGGCAAATGACTGACGCCTGCACAATTGTCTCGGCACCTTGCACCAACAGTTCATAAAGGTCTTCGGGCTCGTGCCGGCCCGCATGGACAGCCAGCCATAGACTGTTCCACACTTGATCCAGGGCTTGGGTCGATTCCCACCAAACTTTGCGCCACCGTTCCGCTAATGCGTCTAGTACGAAAGAGGACAGACTCGTGGAGGTAAGCGGCTTCCCCGCGATGGTTAATTCGGGGGCGACATCAGGAAAGACGGCACTCTGAATCCGGTAGCGGTAGAGTTGGCTCGTCACCGGGTCAAAGTCGGGCGAAGCGAGAAGTACGGGTTGACCATAGGGTGCCGGCCAATAAAGGCGCAACGGCCGATCGATAAGCTGGCGCATGACGGGCAAGACTTCATTAAGGTCCCAGTGTCCCCGGGACCCCGTCAGGGTTGCCCATACTTTATACGTGTCAGCCATTCTCTTCACCGCGAACCTCCCTACGCCGTCAGCATTTCGATTGGCGACTGCGACACTGGAGAAAACCTCCAAGGTTCCCCTCATCGTTGTGGTTCAGATTGTCGGTTTTTGATAGACACATAAATCATATTACACCCAATAATCAGATTAGAGGAGGGGGGATGACAGTGTCACTCATCCGCACCGAGACCCAGGGGTCGGTGGCCACGGTATGGCTTAACCAGCCCGAGCGACGTAACGCGTTATCTCGCCAGCTGGTGGAAAACCTTATCGACACGCTCAAAAGCCTCGACGCCGATGAATCCGTGCACGCCATCGTGTTAACCGGTAGCGGCACCGCCTTTTGTGCCGGCGCGGACTTAGACGAGTTTTCCCGCCTGGGCACCCAAATACCGGCCGAACTCTATCAAGATGCCTATCGCGCCGCCGATCTGTTTCGCCTCGGCAGCGAACTGAAAACGCCTTTGATCGGTGCCGTCAACGGTCCGGCTCTGGGCGGGGGCCTGGGACTAGTGGCGATGTGCCATCTCGTCGTGGCCTCGGAAAACGCCCGCTTGGGAACCACCGAGCTTCGGGTGGGCCTCATACCTTTTGTAATCTTGCCCTTAATCCGGCGTGCCGTGGGTGAAAAGCAGGCTTTGAAACTCATGCTGTTGGCCGAGCCGATTACGGCCCAGGAAGCCTGTCGCATTGGCTTGGTCCAAAGCATCGTCCCCCCCGAAAAGGTCTTAGAGGAAGCGTCGGGATGGGCCAGCACCGTCGCGTCTTTTAGTCCCTTGGCGGTGAAAATGGGACTGGATGCCTTTTTTACCACGCAGGATTGGGAGGCGGAAGCTAGCTTTCGGTATTTGGCTCGGCTCCGAGTTCTCTCATTTTTGAGTGAGGATCTCAAGGAAGGCGCCGAGGCGTTTTTGGAAAAGCGCAAGCCGGTGTGGAGGGGGCGATGACGTGGGGAAGCTGGTGCGCGTGGGCGCTGCCCAAGGGTTTTACGGCGACAGTCTCGAGGCTGGATTGGAAATGGCGCGCCAGGGGGTGATAGACTACCTGGCTTTTGATGCTTTGTCGGAACTGACCTTGGCGATCTTAGCCAAAGATCAAGCAAAAAACCCTCAATGGGGTTATGCCAAGGATCTAGTTCCGGCGATGCGAGTTCTCTTACCATGGATGCGGCGGCATGGGTTCAAAATATTGACCAATGCCGGCGGGATCAATTCCGAGGCAGCCCAGGCAGCAGTCTTGGATGTGGCCAGTCAGTTGGGGATGACCGGACTGCGGGTGGCCGTGGTGACCGGCGACGATCTTCGCGGCCGTCTTTCGGAACTTATGAATCAGGGCCTCTTGGGGACCGATTTAGAAAACGGGCGGTCGTTTGCCGAGATTTACGATGCTCTCTTATTTGCCAACGTCTATCTCGGGGCGGGGCCGTTGGTCCAAGCGCTGAAAATGGGGGCGGACGTGGTGATTTCCGGCCGTACCACCGATAGCGCCCAGTTTATGGCGCCCCTTCTTTACGAATTTGGGTGGCAGGCTCAGGATTGGGACGCTCTGGCTGCTGGCGTGTTGATGGGGCATTTGTTGGAGTGTTCGGCCCAATCGACTGGAGGAAATTTTAGCGGTTCATGGTGGGACGTGCCGGGCATGGATCAGATCGGCTATCCCATTGCGCATGTTTCTGAGGACGGCACGTTTGTGGTGACGAAGGCCCCCGGCACTGGGGGGCTGGTGACCCGGGATACGGTCAAAGAACAAATGTTGTATGAAATTCACGATCCCCGAGCATATATAACCCCGGACGTGGTGGCCGATTTTACTTACGCCCGCTTAGAAGATATTGGGCCGGATCAAGTCCGGGTCACCGGGGCCAGGGGAAACTCGGCTCCACCTCAACTGAAAATGACGGCCGGCTATGCGGCCGGTTACATGGGCCAAGCCATGGTGGGATATTGTTGGCCCGATGCCTTGCGCAAGGCGGAGGCGGCGGCCGCTATCATTCAAAAGCAGTTAGTCCAACGGCAATGGTCATACGACGAAATCCATACGGCCTACCTGGGTTGGAATTCGCTGGCGGGTCCGGCAGTCCCTCGTCCGTCCGAGGATCTGAATGAAGTGTATCTTCGCGTGACGGTACGCGCTAAAACGTACGAGGACGCGGCTAAATTAGGCCGTTTATTTCCCCCCTTGGCTTTGGACGGTCCGCCGGGGCTGGGCGGAGGCGCCGGTATGCAGCCCCCCCGTCAATTGTTGGGCATGTGGTCCGGCTTGATTGGGCGAGAGTGGGTGGAACCGTATGTGTCGGTGCGCGTCGAGGAGGTGGATTAAATGCCCGGTGTGCCGCTCCGGGATTTTTGCCAAGCTCGCTCGGGAGATAAGGGGAACACCATTAATGTGGCGGTGTTTGCCCCCATTCAGCCTCTTTATGAAGTGATCAAAGCCCAACTCACGCCGGAGCGGGTGAAAGCCCACTTTGGGGACTGGGTCGAGGGTGCGGTGGTGCGGTATGAGGTTGAGAACTTATGGGCGCTGAACTTTGTGTTACATGGTGCATTGAACGGCGGCGGATCTTTATCCATTCGGATGGATAACCTTGGAAAGTGCTTTGGTCCGACCATATTGCGGATGACGGTGGCGGTGCCGGAACCACTGTTGTCGTCGTTCAGAGGAGGGCGTGGCAAGTGAACTTGGCAGCAATGATTCGGCAGGCTGTCATCCAACAGCCGGAGGGGGTAGCGCTTGACGATGGGCAGGTGAAGTTAACCTACCAGGAATTTCACCTCCGTGCCGGCGCGTTGGCCCGCTTTTTTCTAGACCAGGGAATAAAGCCGGGGGACCGCATTGCGGTCTCGCTTCCCAACGTGACCGAGGTCTTGGTTTTAGCCTATGCAACTTGGTGGGTCGGCGGCATTTTTGTCCCCTTGAACACCCGGTGGAGTGTTTCGGAACTTGAGGTGGTGGTCAACGACGCCGCGCCGCGTTTTCTTGTGATTCCGGGGGACTTACGACAAACCTGGACTCGGGAAAAAAGATCATTAGGCTCCACGCTTCTCGGGGTGAGGGATTTCGAGGCGCAAGATGGCATGTCGGTCGATCAGATTGTGGCCGGCCGGGAACAAGAGTCGCTACCGCCCTTAGCACCTCGGAAGGACGGCGATCCGGCCCTTTTGATGTATACCAGCGGGACCACGGGGCGACCCAAAGGGGTGATTCAGACTCACCGCAATAATTCGGCGGCGGTGGCGATGTTGCAAGAAAGCTGGGAGATTACCCGGTCAGACCGGTTTTTGGTGGCGGTTCCCTTATTTCACGTGGGTGGCATGCAATGCGCGGCTTTACCGGCGTTGGCGACGGGTGCGGTTGTCCATCTCCTTCCCCGGTGGTCGCCCGACGCTTGGCTATCGGTTGCCTCCCGCTATCGACCCACGGTGACGGGGCTGGTGACTACCATGCTGGTGGATTTGATTCGCGCGGGCATGGCCCATCCTGAGAACATTCCCGACTTGTCAAGCTTGCGCATCGCGATGATGGGCGGGTCACCGACCCCATTTAAGGTGGTCGACGATTTTCATCGGCTTTACGGGGTCGGCCTTAAAGAGCTCTACGGGCAAACCGAACTCACCGGACTTGCGGTGACGTACCGCGCCGATGAAGCCTGGCGGCCCGGGTCTATGGGACGGCCTATGTCCCACGTTCTTGAGACCGCGGTGTCGGTGGACGACCGGGTAGTGCATCCCGTCACCGCACCGGTTACCGGCGATCTATGCTTTCGTGGTGAGACGGTGAGTCCGGGATATTGGCACCTTCCTGACCAGACTCAAGCACGCTGGCGGGACGGGTGGTATCGCACCGGCGACATTGTGAGCGTGGATGGGGATGGATACCTCATCTATCGTGACCGGTCGGACGACATGATTGTGACCGGCGGTGAAAATGTTTATCCGGCGGAGGTCGAAGCTCTTTTATCCGAGATTCCCCAGATCCGGCAGGTGGCTGTGATCGGCACTCCGCACCCCCGCTGGGGGGAACAGGTAACGGCTGTCATCGTGCCCCGGGAACCTGACCTGACGGTCGATGATATGGTTCAGGCCATTAGCCGGCACACCGGCTTGGCGGATTATAAACGTCCGCGCCGGATTGAGTTGTTGGCGGAGTTACCCCGAACCGGGAGCGGCAAAGTGAACAGGACCTGGTTAAAACAAACCTATGGTGGAAAGTGAGAAAAACCGATGCCGTATCCTCCCTATTTCACAGAGACGCATGACCAGTTTCGGGCCATGGTCCGCCGTTTTGTGGCGATGGAAATTACCCCCTATGTCCGCCAATGGGAAGAGGCCGGCGAGTTTCCGTTAGCGATTTTACGCCGGATGGGCGAGTTGGGACTCTTGGGAGTGCATTATCCCGTCGAAGTCGGAGGACAAGGCGGTGATTACTTCATGGCGGTGGTGTTGGCCGAAGAGCTTTCGCGCTGCGGGGCCGGCGGCTTCCCCATGGCGGTCGCGGTACAGACCGATATGGCAACCCCCCCGATCGGAAAGTTTGGCACTCCCGCACAAATTGAGCACTATTTGAAACCGGCCCTCAGCGGCGCCAAATTGGCGTGCCTCGGCATCACCGAACCCAATCACGGGTCCGACGTTGCGTCCATCGAAACTCACGCCATTCGGGACGGTGACGAGTGGGTGATTCACGGAAGCAAGGTCTTTATTACCAATGGCCCTCGGGCGGACTTTATGACCTTAGTGGCGCGAACCGGGGATGCCCCCGGTTACCAGGGGCTAAGTCTCTTTTTATTGGACTTGGATTTGCCCGGCGTGCGCGTGATGAAACGTCTCAACAAAGTCGGCATGCGGTCATCGGATACGGCGCTCTTTTACTTCGACGATGTACGGATACCGGCCGACCGCTTGTTAGGGAACGAGGGTCAAGGGTTTTATCACATCATTTGGGAATTGCAGGGAGAGCGCCTCATTGCCGCGGCCGGGGCGGTGGGATCGGCGCAATACGCTTGGGAGATCGCGCGGGATTATGCCAAGCAGCGGAGCGCGTTTGGGCGGCGGCTGAGCGATTTTCAAACCATCGCCCACCTTTTGGCGGAAATGGCGACCGAGATTGAGGCGGTGCGGCAGTTGACCTATGCCGTGGCCTGGCGGTTTGCCCAGGGCGAGGTGCCCGCCCAAGAGATTGCCATGGCGAAATTGGCGACCGCCCAGACCGCCAACTGGGTGATTGACCGCGCGATTCAGATACTCGGGGGGCACGGCTATGTGAGCGATTGGCCGCTGGAACGGATGTGGCGGGACATCCGGTTAAATCGCATCGGAGGCGGAACCGACGAAATCATGAAAGAAATCATTGCGGCGACGATGGGACTGAGGACCGAGTGAAGTCGAGAGGAGGGGGATTCCATGACCAGCTGGCTCTTCCAACCCGAGCATGACCTATTTCGCAAGACCGTGAGAACCTTCCTGGACCGTGAGATTGCACCGGATATTGAGGAGTGGGAAGCCTTAGGCCAGGTTCCCCGCCATATCTTTCGCACCGTCGGGGCGCAAGGTTATCTAGGGGTTGGTTTTCCCGAAGCAGACGGGGGCTTAGGCGGGGATGTGATGGCGGAAGCCGTATGGATTGAAGAGTTGGCCCGCCTTGGCTCGGGTGGGGTGGGGGCCGCCCTCTCCGGACACACCACGATTGGCTTAATGCCCATAGGGCGGTGGGCCAATGCGGCACAAAAGGCCCGTTACCTTCGTCCCGGGATTCGTGGAGACTGCATTTGTGCCTTGGCAGTGACCGAACCGGATGCGGGATCCGACGTGGCATCAATACGGACGGTGGCGACCGAGGCAGAGGGCGGGTTTCGCCTGAACGGTACCAAACTCTTTATTACCAACGGGACGCAAGCGGATGTGGTGGTGGTTGCGGCCAAAACCCGCCCCGATCTCGGCCATCGCGGGATTAGCCTATTCTTGGTGGAACGGTCCCAGCCGGGGTTTAGGGTAGGCCGGCGGTTAGACAAATTAGGGTGGCGGGCGTCGGACACGGCTGAGCTCTTTTTCGACGACGTGTTGGTTCCGGTCGATCATCTGTTGGGGGAGCCCGAAAAGGGATTCTATTACCTCAGGGAGAGTTTTCAATGGGAACGCATCACCTTGGCTTTGTCCGCGGTCGCACTCGCCGAGCGGGCATTGTGGGATGCGTTGGCGTATAGCCAAGCGCGGCAACAATTTGGACGCGCTTTACGGGGGTTTCAGGTGATCCGCCATCATTTGGTGGATTTGGCTGTCGATGTGGAGAAAGCGCGGCAACTCACTTATCGGGCCCTTTATCTCTACGCGACTGAAGGAAACGCCCATCACGAAGCGGCGATGGCTAAGGCTTATGCCGGAGAAATGGCCCGGCGGGTAACCGACGGTGCCCTACAAGTGTTTGGCGGCAATGGCTATATGATGGACTATCCCACGCAACGGTATTGGCGGGATGCGCGGGTATTGTCGATCGGTGGGGGAGCCACCGAGGTTATGTACGAGGTGATCGCGAACGCACTGCTGAATGGGAGGGACGGCTAACATGGGCCAGAACGCGGCATGGGGGAAGTTTCCCGGCGGTATTGGATATTGGGTCACACGGCGGGCGCAACTCGCGCCGGAGCGGTGGGCCGTGGCGGATGTAGACCGTACCTTAAATTGGCGCGATTTTAATAGCCGTGTCAACCGCTTGGCCCAGGCGTTAGCCGCGCGGGGCGTCGGGTATCAAGATCGGGTCGCCGTATTGCTGTGGAACAGTATCCCATTTATGGAGGCGGTATTTGCCGCGGCCAAATTGGGTGCGGTATTAGTTCCTGTCAATTATCGGCTCGCGCCCCCCGAAGCCGAGTATATCCTTCAAGACAGCGGGGCTCTCCTTTTGCTGGTCCATGAAGGACTTCGCGATTTAGCCACAGCGGCCATGCCACCGGACCGGATTATTTGGGTCGCGGATCCTGGCACTTCTTCGGATGACAGCCCTTATGAAGCTCTGTTAGCCGGATCTCAGGCTGAGGAGCCCGAGGTCCTAGTGTCCCCCGATGATATTCACATCATGATGTATACCTCGGGCACGACGGGACGTCCTAAAGGAGCTGAACTAAGTCACGGCAATGCGACTTGGAACGCCATTCAGCTCATGCTGCATGAGGCCCAGTTGCACCACGACGATGTGGTGTTGACGGTGGCGCCGCTGTTTCATATTGGCGGATTGGGCGTGCATACACTGCCGGCCTTCTATCTCGGGGCTTTTGTCGTACTCTTGCCACGCTTTGACCCGGTAACGGTTAAAGACGCCATTCAACGTTACAAAGTGACGGCGCTCTTCATGGTGCCGGCGATGTGGCAGGCATTCGCACAAAAGCCTGAGTTTGACCGTTATGACCTCTCGTCGCTGAGGGTCCTGGTTTCGGGCGGAGCACCCTGCCCCATCCCCGTCATTGAATTCTATCAGTCTCGGGGATTGACCTTCTTGGAGGGGTTTGGGATGACTGAGACGGCGCCCAATACCATGATTCTGGGTGCGAATGACGCGATTCGTAAGCACGGTTCTATTGGCCGTCCTCTCTTTTACCAAGAGGCGCGCGTCGTGGACGAGGCCGGCGGTGATGTGCCGGTCGCACAGGTGGGCGAACTCGTGCTGCGTGGTCCCAACATCTTTCGCGGCTATTGGCACCAGCCCGAGGCCACAGAAGAAGCCTTCCGGAGAGGCTGGTTTCACACTGGGGACTTGGCACGCGTCGATGACGAGGGATTTTTCTACTTGGTTGACCGGAAAAATGATTTAGTCATTTCCGGCGGAGAGAATGTGTACCCGATTGAAGTTGAACAGACGTTGGTGCGCCATCCCCACATTGCCGAAGCGGCCGTCATTGGGGTTCCCGATCCTCGGTGGGGAGAGGTGCCGCTGGCGGTCGTCGTCCCCAAGGATCCCCAGCACCCTGTGTCGGTGGGCGAGGTACAACAGTTTTGCCGTGGCCGGCTGGCGGGATTTAAAATCCCCAAAGTTGTTGTCACTGTTGAGGAATTGCCGAGAAATGCGACCGGTAAAGTGCTGAAAACGGTGTTGCGGGAACAGTACCACGCGCTGTTGGAAGACGGGAGGGATCAATGATGGACGCTCGGTTGGATCCTGCGTTAGAAAAGAATTTGTCCGTGCGGGTCGTGGTCGGGGACATTGCCACGCGGGCGGCGCAACACTTCGGTGACGGCTTAGCCCTTCACGACGGCCCGGTGCGCCTAAGCTTTCGCGAGGTCAACCAGCTGGCGTGCCGATATGGCCAGGCGTTAATCACCAATGGCTTTACCCAGCGGCCGGTGGCAGTCATGAGCCGGAATCGCTGGCCCTTTTTGGTGGCGTACTTTGGGGCGGCAAAAGCCGGCGTTGCCACGATGCCGTTAAACTTAGGGCTTGATGCCGAAACTCTGGCCTACTGTCTTAACGATGCCGAGGTCACCCTGCTCTTGGCGGAGCGGGATTTGTTCCCCCTGGCCGAGGCCGTGCTGGCGAAAGCATCGACCATCCGGCGGGTGGTCTGGTTTGGCGATGACGATGTTGCCGGGCGGGATTGGGAGGCGTTTTTAGCCGAAGGGACTGAGACGGAACCGGAAGTCATGATTGACGAGGGCGATCCGGTACAACTGCTTTATACTTCGGGCACCACGGCCCGGCCCAAAGGGGTGGTGACCAGTCATCTGGCCGTGACGATTACCGCCCTAGGGGCGGCCATCCAAAATCATTTGAGTGCGGCCGATCGATTGCTCCACGTGCTTCCGCTCTATCACTGTGCCGACCTTAACGCCTCGGCCATTCCCGCCTTTATGGTTGGCGCTTCCAACCACCTCATGACGCAGTTCGACCCGGAGCGGGTGGCGCAACTGGCCGAGGAGGAACAGCTCACCTATCTCTTCTTGTTGCCCATGATGTGGCAAGCGCTCTTAGCGGTGCCCCACATCGAAGAGCGGAACTTTTCCGCCGTGCGTCGGGCCGTCTTTGCCATGGCGCCTATGCCGGATGAGTGGATCGCCGAGATTGCCCGGACTTTTCCCAATGCGGCCGTGTTGTTGGGGTCAGGTCAGACCGAGTTTACGCCCCCCACCACCTTTCAGCATCCGTCGCATCAAGGGATCAAGTCGGCCTCCTGGGGGCCGCCGGTGCTGACGGTCGATGCCCGCATTATGAATGATGACGGCGAATTACTGGAACCCGGCCAAGTGGGCGAAATTGTCTATCGCGGCGGCCACGCGATGACGGAGTATTTGCATCATCCCGAAGCGACGGCAGAAGCCTTTCGCTATGGGTGGTTTCACAGTGGCGACATGGGCTGGATAGATGAAGAAGGGGTGATTTGGTTTGCCGACCGTAAGAAAGACTTGGTCAAAACCGGTGGGGAGAACGTGTCGTCGATCGAGGTGGAGCGATGCCTCTTGACCCACCCGGCCGTTCAAGATGCCAGTGTGATTGGCCTGGCCCATCCCTATTGGGGGGAGGCAGTCACCGCCGTGGTGATGTTGAAGCCTGAAGCGCGGGCTACCGAGGAGGACATCCTAACGTTTTGCAAAAGCCACTTGGCGGGATTTAAAGTGCCGAAACAGGTCATTTTTGTCGATCAGTTTCCTCGGACCGGCACCGGAAAAATTCAAAAACACGTTCTACGCGATCGCTACCGAACGTCATATACCGCTACTGACACTTAAGAGGGGGGAGTATCATGTTTGATCGACCCTATGCCGCCTATCAACCGGGCGAGCGCTGGGAATCACGAGGTCGCACCATTACCGAGGCCGACCTGGTTCTATTTGCGGCGTTTAGCGGCGACTGGTATCCCTTGCATACCGATCGCGAGTGGGCGGCGAGAGGCCCTTTCGGCCAACGCATTGCACACGGCATGTTGGTGCTTTCCATCGCCACCGGACTGATGGTCTTTCAGCCCGGGGTGGTCTTGGCCTTCTACGGAATGGACCAGGTGCGATTTGTGGCACCGACCTTCATTGGAGACACCCTCAGAGTTTCTCTGACCGTGGCGGGTGTGCAAGAGAAATCCAACGGCGGGGTTGTGACCTCTGCCATGACGGTCAAAAAACAGTCGGACCAGCCCGTGGCAGTGGCCGATATAAAAGTGCTTGTCGCGAAGTAGGGTAATTTTGCCTCACCTTCACACCATGATGCAGCAAAGGACGGGATACGGTGAATCAGCTACCTTTTAGGACATTAGCGGACATGGCCGAAGCTTTACAGGCCCAAAAAGAGGCCATTCGCACTACCATGGGCGGATCTGAACAGATTGAAAGGCAGCATCAACTGGGGAAATGGACGGTTCGCGAACGCATTGCCCATTTATTTGATGCCGGCACCTTTGAAGAAATGGGGATTTTGGCCCACCATCAATCCGACGTGCCCGAAATGGAAGGACGTGAAACCCCGGCAGACGGCGTCGTGACCGGAGTGGGCAGGATTCAAGGCCGTCCCGCAGCCGTGGCCGCCTATGATTTTACTGTCATGGCAGGGTCAATGGGCACTGTGGGTGAACGCAAGGTGGCCCGCGTGCGGGAATGGGCGCTACGCCATCGCATGCCTATGATTTGGCTTATCGATTCGGCGGGGGCGCGAATTCAGGAGGCGGCCGGTTCCTGGTTTGCTGGGACAGGCGACATCTTTTTCCATGAAGTCAAAATGTCGGGGGTTGTTCCGTTAGTATGTGCAGTCATGGGGCCGGGCGCGGCCGGCACCGCCTATGTGCCGGCGCTGGCTGACTTCGTGCCCATGGTCAAAGGGACAAGTTCCATGGCGCTGGGCGGGCCGCCGTTGGTAAGGGCGGCCATTGGCGAGGAAATCACCGAGCAGGAATTAGGGGGCAGTAAAATTCATACCGAGGTGTCCGGTGTCGCCGATTTGGAAGTGGCCGACGATCGCGAGTGTCTCGATGCCATCCGCGACTATCTCGGCTATTTTCCATTGCATAGCGCTGAAAAACCTCCCATCCAGAGTTCGGATGATGCGCCGGAGCGGGAGGTTCCCAGAGTCGAAGAACTCGTGCCTATCGCTCTCAACCAAGTGTACGACATGCGAAAAGTCATCCGAGAACTGGTTGATGACCATACGCTATTGGAAATCAAGCCGCGCTGGGCCCGAAACATGATTACCGGTTTGGCCCGGATTGGCGGGTACTCCGTGGGCATCGTGGCCAATCAACCGATGGTTTTAGGCGGCACCATCGATGTGAACGCTTCGGATAAGGCGGCCCGGTTTATCATGCTCTGTGACGCCTTTAACATCCCGCTGGTTTACCTGGTGGATACGCCGGCCTTTATGATTGGATCGGCGGTGGAAAAACAAGGTATTATTCGCCACGGCGCCAAATTTCTCTACGCCACCGCAATGGCCACGGTACCGAAGTTGACGGTGATTGTCCGCAAGGCGTTCGGCGCCGGCTATTATGTGATGAACGGCCGCGCTTTCGAGCCGGATCTCATTGTGGCCTGGCCTAACGCACAGGTGAGCCTAATGGGGGCTGAAGGGGCGGTGAACATTCTTTACGGGAAAATGATTCAACGAAGTGCGGATCCCCAAGCGACACGCCAGGAACTCATCGATCGCTATCGCGAGCGGATTGGACCCGAGATTGCGGCGAGCGCCGCATTAATCGACGATATTATCCGACCGCGGGACACCCGGCGGGTGCTCTTTCGCTCTTTGGACCGCACGCGCGAGAAAACGGTGGAACGACCTGACAAAAAGCATGGGGTGATGCCGGTTTAAATCGACTACGACCACGCAGCGCTACTCGTTGTGCGCAAGCCTCGGAAATCCTAAACGGGCCCAGGCGCACACGAAAGCCCGTTCCGCACCGATTTGGCATTGAGATAGGCGGCCGCTTACGCAACCACGCGCTGCTGAGCGGCTGGCCCTCGGCACCATCCCGGTTCAGGACCAGACCGCCTTCTTATTCCGTGCGCCACCCTCATACCTATATATACATATTCAGACTTGGCCGGTCTCCCGCGGCCCTTGCAGCCCAACCGCCATGCCTCCATGTAGACGGCCGGGACATCCGCCGACATCGCCTCGGGTTGATCGTCTTTTGCGTGGTATTTTCCACATCGGTTTGAGGGCGGCAACCATCTGAACGTGGTCCGTGAACTTGATGTGGAAAGATACGCGGGAATTGTAGCCGCACCCCGTAGGCAGCGACCACGCTTATGGCGAGAACCGCATCCCGCGTCCACGTGCGTGTAGACCACGGAAAGGTGGGGCAGCCGGAATTTCGATGCGCGCCAAAATGTTGATAGCCCGCCGGGCCGGACCCAGTGAGCGTGGTTACCGTTCTATATAAGACAAAAATTATGGGTACTCAAAATTGGCAGCAAGGCCACGAAACATCGTCTCATTGATTCTCAATTTTGCCCAAATTAATTGTACTCAGCCTGCACTTCATTAACTCAAACTCTCTTCGGCGGTCCAAACGTAACGTTAACTACTTCCACCGGCTGCTACTATCGCACAAACCAACTATAGTCTTGCCTGCAATCGACGATATAGTCAACGTATACACTCCGATCCTTAATCTGATACAAAATCAGATACCACTTTTCGACGAACAGTTTATGGTACTTGTTGTGCGGGATAAATTCCGCCTCAAGAAACGGGAAACGTTCCGGAAATTGATGAAGAGAACGAATGGCGTTCATGAAATCGCTTTTTAGTTTTCTAGCGGCAGAAGGACTCCTTTGGGCTAAAAAAAGGATATGGTTTCCCAACATCTGACGTGACCGTTCAGAAACCATGACCTTGTAACTAGGTGTCCTTTCCATGATCTACCCCATCAATAATACTGTCTAAATAACCTTCCAATTCATCTGGTGTATATCCCAGACGTCCGGCCAGGCGATCCTCCTCGACAGCCAGTAATTCTTCCCGCAGTTTCAACATTTTCTCGCGCCGACTAAAAGTCTCGATATCCATGACCACGAGATCGCCTTCGCCATTTTTTGTAAGGTACACAGGTTCCCCGGTGGACTTACACAAATCCGCAATTTCGTTGTAATTCTGGCGGATGCTAGCAGACGGTTTTATTTGCATGGCCTGACCTTAAGCTCCTTATAGTAATATCATGACCAAATTATACTCTTTTGCGGCTATTACATCAACGGCAAAAGAAACCTTCGGGGCTAGAAAGCGACCTCTGCTTGTGAGCGCAGGTCGCATCGTGTCTGTTGCCCACCGAATATCCGAAGCCAGCGTGGGACATCGCTTGCAGCGCCGCGTCCGCTGCACCGTGTCGTTGCCACATTGCGGGGAAATGTGCCCGTGTATTCGGGACGCCTCGGTTCCGTACTGGCGTCTTCCATGACTAACGCAACCTCTGGAGCCCAGATTATGCCCAAGGCCCAGGCAATTGGCATCCGGGGTCGACCGCCGTCAAGGTGCAACTGGCCCCCCTGGCGGCCCAGGGAATCCCTGGGCACTCGTGTGACGAGATGACCGGAATCCCGGCTCGGGAACAGAAGCGTCCGCCCCTACCCATGTTCCGGAGAAGGTCGAACGACGCGCTACCATAATGAGCAGTTGGCCAAGTCCTTCCGGTGGATGTTCGATGACAAATTACAGAAAGTGTGATCGCGTAGGTGATGAGGGGGTACCGCCATGGTGCACTAGCCAGCGGGGTGGCCGATCTTGACCAGTATTTTCTACAGTCACCTGATTCAAGCCGCGGGTTTGTCTTGGCACTTTCGCCCAGTTTCGCCCAGAAATTGACTTGAGGTCAGCGTGAGGGCATAATACCATGCAAGCGCTTGCTCCGTTGGGAGTGTGTGCCAAATTGATTCGTGCCCCCGTCCTGCCAGCATCGAGCAATTGTCGTTATTCAATAACCGGGACGCGGGCCCAGCGAGGAGGATATACTATGAAAATATCCGGGATTCCCCTCCCTGCCGACGTGCCGCAGGTGGCATGGCCTGAAATTGTGGGGGTTGCCGAGCGTACACCCGGGAAGGAGGCGCTTGTCACGCCGACGGAGCGTCTCAACTTTGGAGAACTCGTTGCGCGGGTTTACCAGTCCCAGCGCCTGCTGGCTAGCCTCGGCGTCACGGCAGGGGATCGCCTGGTTGTCCTGCTTGGCAATGAGTGGCCATATCCCATCCTTTACTGGGCAGCGTTGGCCAGCGGTATTATCTTTGTACCCTTAAACGTTCGGCTTGTCTCTGCGGAAATCGCGCCCATCCTAGCCCAAGTTGACCCCCGTCTCATTGTGGCGGAGGATCGCTTTGCCGGCCAAGTCCCGCAGGGGTGGACCAAGCGGCTGATTCGCTTTGAAGACTTTCGACCGCGGTTGGCCGCCCAGCCTTATAATCCGATGCCGCCCATGACGGTATCGCCCGGCGATCCCGCGGTGATACTTTATACCTCGGGAACTACGGGTACGCCCAAGGGCGTGGTCTTGAGCCACCTGAACATCGCGGTGCAATTCTATCAGGCTAGCCGTGCTCTGGTGGCGATGAAGCCCGAGGATCGCATCATCTCGCTGTACCCCATCTTTCACACGGCCCAGCACGTATTTTTGCAGGCACCGATGACGATCGGCGCGACAGCAGTGGTGGATGAATTCCATCCGGCCCGTGTCCTTCCCTTAATCGAGCGGGAAAACATCAGCATCTTTTTTGGAGTCCCCGCCATGTACCATATCTTGTTGCAACATCGCGAATTTAGCGCGGAAAACTTTCCCCATATTCGGATTCTCACGTACGGAGCGAGCGTTATGCCCAAAGAGACCATTCAATCCATCCGCACCCGTTTTCCCAACGCCGAAATTCGCAACCTGTACGGCCAGACCGAAAATAGTCCCGCAGTCAGCGGACTTGATAACGATTTTGCGCTGACCAAACCGGGCTCGGTAGGATTGCCGCTTCCGGGGATGACGATTTCGATTCAGGATGACCAGGGTCACGAGGTCGGTGCAGGCGTGGTGGGTGAGGTCGTGACCCAGGGGATTAACCTGATGCAGGGGTATTACAAAAAGCCCGATGCGTTTCGGGAAGCGGTTCGCGACGGATGGTACCACACGGGGGATTTGGGTTACTTAGACGAAGAAGGCTTTCTTTACATTATCGATCGCAAGAAGGACATGATTATCCGGGGTGGGCAGAACATCTATCCAGCGGAAATCGAAAATGTGCTCTATACCCACGCGGACATTGTCGAGTGCGCGGTCATCGGGCTTCCTCACCCTATTTACGGGGAAGAGGTGGCTGCCATCGTCGTGCGGCGTGCGGGCTCTTCCCTGACCGAAGAAGCGGTGCGCGCGCACGTCAAAGGGCAAGTGGCGCACTACAAAGAGCCTGTCCAGGTGCGATTTGTCGACGAGCTGCCGCATAACGCCAGCGGTAAAATACTGAAACGTGTGCTTCGTGAGCTCGGGGGCCAGGGGGCGCTCTAACCCGTCAGTGACCCCCACCTGAGCCTGTGGCCCAAGGTGGGGGCTTGTGAGGAGACTCTCACAACGTAAGCATTGTATTACACCGTTTTGCGCGGTGTCGCTGGCTTTGACGGTCTTGGCCTGGCATCTGGGGTCTGTTCGGGACCGCGGTCTTACCAGATACGTCCCGTGGAGGCATACTGAGCGCAACTGCGCGTAAGGAGGGTCTATGGCGTCGCATGACGAGACGGGGTTGTTTGTGCAACTCAGCGAAAACCGCCTTCAACAAAGTCTTAATCGATTAACCGCCATGGACTCACGGGCTTTAGGCTTGCTAGGACTCGTAGCGGTGTTAATGACGGGCTTATGGGCCGTGTTTTTCAGCCGTCGTCCTTCGTCCCTCATGTCGCCCCGGGAGATTGTTGTGTGGGTCGCACTGGGCTTCCTTTGTGTCGCCCTGGTCACGGCGGGCTGGTCGCTCATCATGGCCGCTAAGTTTGACAACCCTAATTTGGCCGCCTTGTACAGCCGTTATTATGCCAAAGGCGCAGCGGTCTATCCCGCCTATTTTGCGGCCGTCATTGCGGCAATTCAGCTCAATGATCGGATTAGCCAGCGCAAGGCCAACTTGTTGCTCATCACTACGCTGTCGATATTTTGCAGCGTATTGATTATAATTATCTAAAGCGAGGTGAGCGTCGTGGCGGCAGAGCCGACACAGTCCGAGGAGCAAAAAACCACACCGTTGCCGCCTGTTGACCCGGAGTTGATCCATGTGGTGCATACGGGTCCTAATTGGGATCGGTTCTTACGGTTACGCCCCGAAGATCTGCTTAAGCCGCGGAAAACGACACGTAAGCGATAAGCCGGTTCAAGATGTCGCGCCCCGGCTCGGGGGGCTTTTCTGTTGCGACCCACATTCGAAATTTTTTCATCCCTTGAGCCACAAGGGGCGCGGTTGCGGCGGATTCGTGACGGCCAGCAGGCTTGCATCGCCTGCATGACGGATTGCACCGCCGGGTCAGAGACGACGCGGCGGAGCATATTGACCGCTCGCGTGCGGAGCATGCGACGTCCTCATCAAGCGCAATCTGCGTCAGGGGTCGTCGATATCGCCGGTATACACCTCGGCATGCCTCCCAACAGATTCGTTGGGAAAACATTCCACACTGATAAGCCCATTTCCTTTACAAAGAGGGAACTTATTTTGCCGCGCCGCCTTATTGGGCCTCGCTCGAAGATCCGGCGGAGGTCGTGCTCCCGTGGTATCCCAACGCGGTGATCAACAAGTTTCCAATTTCAGACTACAGTTCGCACTCAGCGACGGGTTGAACGGTTGGAGCACTCATTCGCTCTCGGACCGGTGCGGCTCTGTTCTCTATTATCCAACTTCGGCCGGCCACACGTTGGGTTCACCCGTCAGTTTTGGACCGGAGCCGTTTTTTTGGCGCGCCGGCGGTGCACCTGCGCGATGGCGCCAATGACGAGCCAGGTGGCCAATAGGCCGTGTTCGAGGATTAAGTAAACGAGCGCGATGGGGTCGACTGTGTGGAGAATCCATCGTGTCGCCGTTGAAGGGGTTCGGAAGGCGATCAGCCCGAGCCCGTAGAGGCTAGCCAGGCCACCGACCAGCCAGATGGGGGGCGCCATCTTTTTTGGCGTGAGCCATTGCGTGGTGAGGCGCA
The DNA here is from genome assembly GCA_021820965.1 of Bacillota bacterium. Taxonomy (GTDB): domain Bacteria; phylum Bacillota; class Sulfobacillia; order Sulfobacillales; family Sulfobacillaceae; genus Sulfobacillus_B. The sequence continues at coordinate 40,123 of JAKACZ010000013.1, forward strand.
GGTGGACGGCGAAGGCCAGGGCCACCACGGCCGTCCAGAGAAAGATGACCGCCAGCCCCACGCGGCTGATAAAAAAGGTGCTGTCGAGGGTGATGGTCTCCAAGCTATAGACTAAGGGCCAGCGCAGGCGAGAAATGGCTTGGGGGCCTAACATCATGGTCACCAGTGCATAAATGGCGAGGAGGGTGATGGCGGTGGTGCCCGCCGCCGCGAGCGCCGCCCGGCGCTGAGACCGGGCGGGGGCGTTCACACGGGGCGCCAACAGAATGACTGTCGGACCGACCGGCAGCACGAGATAGGCCATGATGCCGGCGCCTCGGACCATCGGCGCCACATACCAGTTCTCCGGCCAGAGCGGGCGGAGGTGGGTCGCGTGGATAAGCCCAATGGCGGCGGTGGCCGCCAATACGACACCACCGACGGGGACCCAGAGTTGGGTGAGCCGACCCAGGGCGTCCAGCGCCATCCCGCCGCCCCAGATGAGGATGCCCAAAAACGGGAGGAGCAGGGCCCATTGCGGGGTATCCGCATAAAAAAGCGTGTGCAGCATCTGACAAAGCAGCGCCAGCAGGGCCCCATCTACCAACCCTACGAGTAATAAGCTGATGCCGGCGGTTCCCGTTAGGAGCCAGCCGGGGGGGCGGTGTGCCAGCCCCCGGCGGATGGCATAGTGGTGCAAAAGTCCGCTCCCGACGAGTCCTGCAATGACGGCCAGGACGCTGCCCAGGGCGTTCTCGCCTGCGGCGGACACCACATGGCCGGGCCAGACGAATAACACATTCCCAATCACGGCGGTGATCCAATATGTCGCATATTCGAGCGGGCTGAGGGATTGCGGTGGGGTCTCCATTAGTGCGACACCCCTTCTCCCGTAATCCGAAAGTGCACAATCAAGTGTACGGACCAACCTGCCCACGATATGGGCGTGGGCCAGGGCGAGCCTGGCCGGTTACGGGTCCACTCGAGGTCGCGGTGCCACCCAAACGGGTCGACCTTTTGCTGTTGTGCGGAGCGAATGGCCTGTTCGCCGAGTTGGTCAATTGCGCGGCTCGCTTGCGCCGCAATGGCGGTCTTGGTGGCCAATGTCAACGGCAGGCTGAGCGGCGCATCCTCAAGTTCTCCCCGATAGGTCAGGCGATCGGTCACGTCAATCCGGGAACCGGCTCGGGTGAAGGTGACATGGCTCGCGCCACGCACGCGGTTGAGGCCGACCCGGTGTCCTGCCGCCTGCACCGTAAGCCCTCCCTTGACCACGTGCTGGGTGAGATAGGCCCAGCCGGCTGATGCCGCCGCCGACCATTGGATCACCTGGCGGGAACCCAGCACCGCCATCCGGGGATTTTGAATGCCGCGTTGCGGAACTGCGCGAATGACCGGGACCAGCGGGGTGACACCGGGCGTCATGAGGCGGCTCCACACCTGCCAGGCACGTTGGCCCCAGGTGTAGGGCTGGCAGTGGCACGACAGGAGTTTAAACAGGCCGTACAACGGGGCGCCTTCCGTCCGGGTTGGAGTACGAACCACTAAACCCGCCGGGTCCGCGTCGACAATCCAGAACGTTTTCAAGAGGCGGCCGGATCGGTTGACAGTGGCGATGATGCGGGCCCATGCGGATGCCGGAAGGCGCGGGGACAGCGCCAGGACGCGAAATTGGCCAAAATACAAATCCCGGGTGGTTTCTTGCTGCGCGGCGAGTAGCGCTGCGGTCCAGGTGGGGGCGGAGACCGTCACGGCATACACTTCCTCGGACGGCGGCAGTGTGCCTAGCGTCGAGACCGACTCGGTGGGGTTAGGCAAGACAAATGTCCATTGCCATACCCCGCGGCGCCCGGTCGGTGCTACCCCCACAGCTTCGACTAGCGCCCGGCCTTCGACGGGTCGCTGATCCCAACACCCGGCAATGAGCGGGAGCAGAGTTGTGAGAACGGCTCCCCACCGCAACCAGCGGTTCACGGCCGGGGATCGATCTGGCCGCGTCGGAGTGCCACCGGGTTTGGAGGGCTAGTCGGAGCAAGGCCCCACCGCGTGTCGCGGGCGCGAGCATCGGTGCGCCGCCGAACAAATTTGATCCACGGCGCCCGCCATAGGGTGTCAGCCCAATCCACCGCGCGGAACGGTGCCAGCGGCGTGAGAAAGGGGACGCCCAAGGAAGTTTCGCTGACCAGTTTGATAGTGAGACCGATGGTCGCGAGGACGAGGCCATAGATGCCATAGACGAAGGCCGCCGCCAGCATCACCCAGCTCAAGAGGCGCCACGTACCTGTCACCTCGTAACTTGGGGCGGTAAAGAAGCTCAGCCCGGTCAGGGTCATAACGACAATAATTTGAGGGCTGACAAACCCGGCCTTGACTACTGCCGTGCCCACTACGATGGCGCCGACGGTGCCGATGGTGGTGCTCAATGCTTTAGGCAATCGCAACGCCGCCTCGCGGAGGATCTCAATAATCAATATCATGACCAACACTTCGACGATAGGCGTAAACGGCAAACCGGTGTGACTTCCGGCGGTGAGGATCACGAGCGGGGGCGGGACCAAGTCCGGATTCACTTCCGTCAGCGCAATATACACGGCGGGCAAATAGAGGCCAAAGGCCCAGGCCAGCCAGCGAATCCCCCGGATGAAGGTGGTGTTGTACCAGGGCGCGGTGTAATCATCGGTGGTGCGATAGAAGTCGCACAACGTGGTCGGCACCCACAACGCAAAGGGGTCACCATCGACCAAAATCGCTACCTTGCCCTGCAGAAGCTGCCAGACCACCAGGTCGACGCGCTCCGAGTTACGCACCGTCGGCATAAAAGAGCCCGGGCGATCCCGCAAGTAGCTAGCCACCATGGTCGCATTCACCACGGTCTCCGCCTGAATCCGGGTCAGCCGGTCGTAGACCGCTTGGCGCACCGCAGGATTAACCACATCCCGCAGATAAGCCATCGCGACGGCGACGGGATAGTGGGAGCCAAGAGTGAGTTGTTCGAAGATGAGGTGCGGGGTGGCGAGGCGATGACGCAACTGACTTAGTTGGATCGCCAACACGTCGGCAAAGGCTTCCTGCGGTCCGCGCACCGCGATTTCGGTTTCGGGCCGGCCAATGCTCCGCTGCGGGATCTTAGCCGTGTCGATCATCCAGACCTCGGGTATATCCTCCAGAAAGACCGCGGTTTTTCCTTGCAGGATGGCGGCCACGATCTGGTCCCAGTCGGTCATTCGGGTGACCGGGCCCACCGGAAGGCTCCGAATGGTTGCACCGCCGTCATGAAAAAGCGGATACAAAATGTCCCGGTCGACCTGGTTTAAATCGACGAGGTTATCCAGGTAACAGATGAGACCTTGTCTCCCCGACGGTTGATGGAACCGGCGCATGATGACGTCGGGGCTTGGGCCTAACACCGCGATCAAGCGGTCGGTGGCCGCATCGAGGTTCGGAATATACGCTTTAAGATTGCGCGTGGCGTCGGCCGCGGGCAATAGGCCGGTCAGATGCCGCTGCAGGTGCTCCAATTCGGCCAATAGGGATCGGAGCTGCTCCATATTCGGCCTCCCGTCCACATCAGAATCTGATGGGTAGTGTGCGAAATGGCCGGGTGCCCTATACTCATGGGAATACGGGTGTACCAGTTCGTGACTTAAAGTCATGTGACTCACTCTGTTATGACGCCGGCACACAGCATGAATCGATTACCTGCTCTCGTATCCACCCTCATCAGTGAACCTCTTCATCCTCGCGCAAACGAACTATCACTTGCGGCGTGAGCCTGCCGTATTCTTCAGCAATGGGTCTCACCGTCTGTTTGATTTTGACAAGCGCACGTGCTAATACACCTGGTATAATCGGTATGCGTCCCAGAGAGTCTCTTGTCTCAACTCGGCTCTTGTCATCCCTATCTCCGTCATTGCATAGAAGGGGGAGGGAATGGGAATTGGGCATGCCCCATACCCGTGCCGAATTCCGACGAGCCATGGCTTCTGCCATTTTAATCGAAGATGACGCACGTATTGCCCGTTTGCTCCTGTTGGAACTGGAGCGGGAGGGTTGGGAGGCTCAGTGGCATCGCACCGGCCGAGAAGGGCTCGAGGCGATTGGCACAGTCCCCCCTGACATCGTTCTGCTTGACTTAATGCTTCCCGACCTCGATGGCATCGTTGTGTGCCAATCAATCCGCCAGTATACCGATGTGCCGTTGTTAATGCTGACGGCGCGCGATGCGGTCGTGGACAGAGTGCAGGGACTCGACGCCGGTGCCGACGATTATTTGGTCAAGCCTTTCGCAATGCCTGAGCTGTTGGCTCGGATGCGTGCCTTGACCCGGCGGATCCGGGATACCCCCGAAACCGACGACGATTGGCTTGTAGTGGGACGGCTGCGGTTGTCCGACCGCAGGCACGAAGTGCGGCTGTGCGAGCGAACGGTGGATTTGACGAACCGGGAGTTTTCCCTGCTGCGCTACTTCATGCAAAATCTGGGCGTCGTGGTCACTCGCGATATGATTCTTGAACGAGTATGGGGTTGGGGCTACCGGGGATCATCCGCCGTGGTAGATGTCTATATGGGATACTTGCGGCATAAGGTCGACTGGAACAAAGCCGGTGTGAATCTCTCTACGGTCCGCGGGGTCGGGTACGTCTTAAGACCGGGTGTCCTATGATTGGCCTAGCCCCAAGACATTCCCGGCCCTCGCTTAGAGCCCGCTTAACCCGCCAAATTATTTTCGCTATAGCCGCGTTGCTGGCATCGTTTTCGGTGTTGACCCTAGCCGCGATTGCCGCTCATTTATACCACGATGCGCAGAGGGACACCCAAACCATCCTTGGCGGTTTGGCTGCCCAGCACACAGATGCTGTAAGTGATGTGATCCACGCCTACAACCGTGCCAGCGATCCGCACATCTGGCTGATGCGTGGAGTGAGAATCATCGCCAAGTCGCCAAATGCGGCTGCAATACCGCGTCAGGCGCAGTACACGGGGCTATTGTGGAATCCTGCCACCTATCAACTCTCCGCGCGTGTGGCCCACACCACCTTTGTCATTGATTGGCCATTGTCGTCGGATGTCGGATTGTTGCAGGGACTCTCTACGGTCGTTCTCATCGTGACTTTAGCAGGCGTGTCCGCGGGCGCGGTGATGGCGGGTTGGACCACCCGACGGACGCTAGAGCCGGTGAAATCCATGACGCTGGGCGTGCAGCGCATGCTGACAAGCGGGCGTATTCTTCGGATTCCCCTGCCAACGGGACGTGATGAGTTTTATGACCTTGCGGAACTCTTGAACCGGCTGTTGTCCGACCTTGATGAGCGCCAACGACGGGAGGAGGCGTTATTGGCCGACGCCACCCACCATCTGCGGACTCCCCTGACGGTAATTCGCGGGAACTTGGATTTAGTGCGGAGGGCAGACCTGCTCGAAACGTCTCAGTGGCGTGAATCAATCGCCGCGATGGATCGAACCACCGAAGAGATGTCGTGCTTGGTAGATGATTTGTTGGCCATGGAACATGCGACCAATCTCCCTCATACGCTGTTGACTCCCACATCACTTCAAGAAATGGCACTCGAGGTGATGGAGGACGTGCACGCTGTGACGCATGACCGTGACAATCTCACCGTGGAGATGCGCGGTCACAGCCTGGCGGACGCTCGGGTCATGGCCTATCCCGAATTTGCCCGCCGAGCTTTTTGGGCGGTGATGGAAAATGCACTAAAGTATTGCGATCAAGAGGCGGGCCGCGTGTGGGTCACTCTTGTGAGCGATGCCGAGCGCAGTTTTTCCGGCGTGGCCGTCTCCAACAATGGGCCCGGTATTGATCCTGAAGACCTGCCGAAAGTGTTTGGCCGATTTTATCGCGGAGCGGCTGGACGTTCTATCGAGGGCGGTACGGGGCTGGGACTCCCGTTGGCGCAGTCACTGATGCGGGCACAAGAAGGGACGGTTGGCCTGGAATCAGACGCGTCGCACACAAGAGTCACCCTCTGGTTCCGAAACGCCGAGTGATGGGTAGAGTCCGATCTTTGCGAAAACTTGATGCAACGGTAACACAAAGATCATCGTTTTTTATGGAATTTCTTAAACTGACTCGGGATAATCATATTGTCGTTGGGATGATTCCGACCGAGTTGAGACGCTCTGGGTGGAGAAGTATACTGAAAGGCATTTTGGGGAGGTTGGGCATGGAGCCAGGAGTCGCACTACAAAGCCACCCCCAAGACTATGCTGACGAAACATGGCACGGCAGTGGGGGTGCCACGCTTCGGCAAATGGTCTTTGGAATGAATGATGGGCTCGTGGCTACTGTAGGATTGGTGGCCGGATTGATTTTTGCCGGCTCATCAAAAGGAATTGTGCTGGGGGCCACCCTGGCGGCCATTATGGCTGCGGTTTCGTCCATGGCGCTTGGATCATATCTGTCGACTCAGGCGGAGGTTGGCTACCAAGAAGCGGAGATCCGTCGTGAGCAACGTGAAATTGAGGAACAGCCCAATGAAGAGCTGAACGAGATGCGACAGATCTATCGCGGATACGGGCTGACCGATCAAGAGGTTGACATATTTCTTTCCCACTTCGCCAGGGACAAACAACTGTGGTTGCGCTTGATGCTCCGCGATGAATTGGCAATCATTCCGGAATCCTTTGAAAGTCCGTGGAAAAACGCCGGATTGATGGCATTGGCCGTGGCTCTGGGGTCCCTGCCTCCTCTATTGCCGATTTTGTGGAGCGGCACCCCCAAGCATGCGTTTCAATGGGTATTGGTTTTGTCAGCACTCGCCGCCTTCGGGTTGGGCGCAATCACCGCCCGTAGCACCACCCACCGGTGGTGGGCATCCGGCATTTCGTTTCTGGTGGTTGCATCCGTCGCCGCGGGCATCGGCGTGGGAGCGGGAAGTCTCATCGCTCCATTATTCGCCTGAGTCGATTGCGAAAAGAAGTTCCGCCGCTCTATTTGGCACGGGCTGGAGGGGTCGCTGATCGCCTGGTTCGGCTGATGAAAGGGCAACGACGAACATGTGCTACAGAGTGTAATAAGCAATGAACTCTCCCACCGCCTAATCCTTACAGATTGAGGCTGGGGTTTCCATGGTCGCCCCTGAAAGTTCCTGCTTCTACGATCGCTGCGCCGCGCAATCAGGCATCGTGCGTCTTATGCTGGGTCTCCCCAGGCATCGATTCGGACTGTTCCGGCCCTACGCCCTCATTGTAGAACAAAAGGTTTGGCATGTCTAGCCCTGCGGGCTCACCCGTGACCGAAGGGAATCCCCGTAGGACTTGACCCCTCTTGACTATCGCCTAAGAGGGGGATGCGTGGGCGGGCGGTATGTTCAATCGAGGTAGCTCTCTCTACGACGCGCAGCATTCACGAGTATGGATTTGCCTCATCGCATTCGGATATCTTTACACAACGTACAACAAGTTTGGCCGATTCCCAACATTGCCTAACATATAATGTCAAGTTGTTTTGCATGGAGATTCACAGCGTTTATGTGCCTGACCAGCTCCTTGGCAGCTTTGTTGGATCACGGTGATACTGTACCAGAAGTAGAGGAGATTGCGGGTTCTCAAGAAGATGATATTGTTTGGGTAACGCCGGATGTTCGTGTTCGAGTGCCTTCATGGCTGCGGCAAGCGCGGGAAGCAGCCGGTTTGACCCAAGGCGAACTCGCGACGCGCCTCGGAGTGACCTATCAGGCTATTCAAAAATGGGAGCGTCCAGGAGCTAATCCGACTCTCAGCACTTTGCAGCGTGTTGCCCGGGCCCTAGACCGTCCGTTGACTTTACGACTACCGTGATCAGAACAATATTGCCCTGTGTAGGTCCGCGTTGTCCCCCCGCCTAAAACGTACAACCAGCCGGATGCAGAGTAAATATGCTTTTCCTTCACGTGTCCCACTCCCAATCCTAAAAAATACGGTAAAGGTAGCTGCCTTAAATCCACAGGGAGGAGTAACGCTATGCAAATGTGGCACCGACTCCCCACATCCATCGGGGGGAGGCTCACCAATCCCACGTCGTCAAGTTCCCAGCCAAATTCTCGCAAAACCGCCTAGATGAAGGGATTCCGAGGAATCGAGACCTGCGAAAGTGAGAGTGTTAAGAAAGATTTACGCAACCATAACCTGGGCTTCATCGCATTCTTAAGCCATTCTTATGTGCCGTCTGTACTCTGACTCCGAAACGCGGTACAGATATCTTGCCGGTGAGAGGAGTCGAACAAATGGCATCTATACGTCTGAAGGCAGTCAACAAAACATTTGGCCAGCATAAAGTCTTAGATAATATCAACCTGGAAGTCGAAGACGGAGAATTTGTGGTGGTAGTCGGACCGTCTGGCTGTGGCAAATCCACGCTCCTGCGCATCGTCGCCGGCCTGGAATCTCCCTCCTCGGGTGATCTCGCCTTTGGGGATCGTGTGGTGACGAAAGTCCCGTCGTATGATCGAAACATCGGCATGGTGTTTCAAAATTACGCCCTCTATCCTCACATGACCGTTTTCGAAAACTTAGCGTTTGGCATGAAGGCGCACAAGACACCTCGGGCCATCATCCGGCAACGCATTGAAGAGGTTGCCCACCTATTAGATATCCGATCTGTGCTTCAGTCCAAGCCTGGTACGCTGTCCGGGGGTCAACGCCAGCGTGTGGCTGTCGGGCGGGCATTGGTTCGCAGCCCCTACGCCTTTCTCATGGATGAACCGTTGTCAAATCTCGACGCGCTCTTGCGCGAACGAATGCGGGTGGAACTGCGCCGGCTCCATGAACAATTGCACATTCCCACATTGTACGTCACGCATGATCAAACTGAAGCGATGACCATGGCTGACCGGATTGTTGTGATGCGCGACGGGCGGATTCTCCAAACGGGGACGCCGGAAGAGGTCTACCACCGCCCCGAAACCGTGTTTGTGGCGCAATTCATCGGCTCACCGCCCATGAATTTGATCCGGCTTAAAACGCTGACCGATGGCACCATCGCAATGGACAGCCCTAGCGCTCCGGTCGTACCGGTACCGTCATGGGTTCGTGCAGGCCGCCATGCCGGAGATTTGTTGTGGCTGGGGTTTCGACCTGAGCGTGTGGTGCCCAAGGGCGCGGTGGCCGGACTCGACCTCGCGGCCACGGTCATCAGGGTGGAGACACTGGGAGCTCGGTACCACGCGCACGGATCCTGGGGAGGTTCCCCTATCACCTGGGTAACCACCAACTCCGTCGGTCTTGCCCCCGCGTCGACTACGACGCTTACTGTGCCTTGGAATCAGATTCATTGGTTCGACAACCAGACAGCAGCCCGAATTGTCGAGACTGAGTCAGAGTTGCTTCAAGTTGAGGCGGGTGCCGCCCAATGACGAATCAGAGTGTTTCTGCGGAAACCCCAAAGAGCGCTTCTCACCTTGGGCGGCCCGCCTGGTTTCATGGATTTGACCGCGTGTCCCTGAAAGAAGCGCTGCTGGGATATGGGCTGCTTCTGCCCAGTCTCCTCGTGTTTTTAGTATTTTACTATGGTCCGGCTATGTTTTTGCTTTACATCGCGTTCTTTCATTGGAACATTTTTGCCAGTCACAGCACTTTTGTCGGGCTGCACAACTTTGTCGAGCTCGCGCAGCAGCCGATATTTTGGCAATCTCTGGTCAACACCGCCTATTACGTGGTGTTGGTGGTGCCGGTGACCACCCTCTTGGCGTTGGGGCTCGCTCTGCTCTTGCGCGAGCTGCCCAACTTACGGGCCGGGGGCTTGTCCCAAGCGTTGGTTTTTTTGCCGCACGTCACACCAGTGGTTGCTACCTCAATCATTTGGACGTGGATCTTTGATCCCAATTTCGGACTGGCCAATGCGGTTTTGCGGATTCTTCACCTTCCCCAGCTGGGGTGGTTGTCGAGTGTCCATTGGGCTCTGCCATCGGTCATGATTTATACCGTCTGGCACTCGGTTGGACTCTATGCCGTGTTGTTCCTGGCAGGTCTTTCGACACTGCCCAAGCAAGTGCTGGAGGCCGCCCAAACGGACGGGGCCCGCGGGTGGTTGTCTTTTCGCCGGATCGTGCTTCCGCTGATTAGTCCCATGACCTTTTTTGTCATCGTGCTGGCGACCATTAATACCATGCAAACTTTTTCGCAGATCTATACCCTGACAGGGGGACCGCACGGCGGCGCTGGCGGACCCGCCTTTTCCACCACAACGGATTCTCTCTTGATCTATCAGACCGCTTTTCTCTACCTGCACTTTTCATTGGCGTCGGCCATGAGTTTGGTTCTCTTTGTCCTCATATTGGGGATGACGCTTTTGCAAAAGCTGATCGCCGATCGCATGGTCTTTTACCGCTAGCATCAGGGCCTTTTATATCATGCCGGGAACGCCTGGCAGTTATTGCGAAGGAGAGATGTCCGATGATGAAAATAGTCCGGCTTGGGCTGCGGGGATTAATTGCCGTATTAATGGCGGCGCCGATTTATTGGGTTTTCGTCATTGCGACCGGCTACCACGGAGCCGCGTATGCCATCCCCCCGGTCTGGCGGCCGCTGTTTCATTGGGCGCCATTTCTCTACGTCTGGACCCATACTCAGTGGGCACGATACGTCCTCAACAGCGTGTTCATTTCGGCATTAACCATCATGTTGGTGGTGATTACGAGCGCGTTGGCCGGCTATGCGCTGGCCGAATTGAAGTTTCCGGGGAACTCATTTTACTTCTACGCCGTGCTGGGTGTGATGATGTTGCCGCAGCAGGCGCTTTTGGTGCCCCAATATGTCTTGATGTATCACCTTCATCTGTTGAACAGCTATACGGGCCTCATCCTTCCCTTTGCGGCCAGCACTTCAGGCATCTTCCTGTTCCGCCAGTTTTTTATGAAACTTTCGGTGAGCTATCGGGAAATCGCGCGCCTAGAGGGTGTCAGCACGTTGACCTATCTGCGCCGGGTGGCCGTTCCGCTGGCTCGCCCGGCGGTGGCTACCACCGTGCTCTTGACTTTTATTTCGTCGTGGAACCAATTTCAGTGGCCCTTGATTATGACCAACAGCCCCCAAATCCAGCCCATTGAGCTGGCGCTTAGCCATTATATGCAGGCATATCAGTCCCAATGGCGCAACCTCACCGCAGCCGCACTGATTGCGCTCATGCCCATTCTGATTGTGTTCGCGTTTACGCAGCGGCACATTGTGAGTGCGGTGGCCGGCGGGGAAGCTCCCCAAAAAGAGTGAAGAACGGGTGCTTAAAACCGGAAAGGATGTGGTGGCGATGTGACGCCGGCGTAACATTAGGGTCGATGAGAACGAAAAGAACCAAAGGGGGAAAACCATGCAAAATAGGAGTTTCTTACAGAGAACGGCAATCCTGGCGGGCCTTGCCATGGGAATCGTAGCCTTGACGGGATGCGGACCGGCATCCTCCGCCGCGGCCGCCTCAAGCCAGGCTAAAGCGCAAACGGCGAAAACCGTCAGCATCTCATTTTGGGAGTCGCATTCGTCCAGCAATCCTCCCGGGATTGCGATTGCCCACCTTTTGAAGGCATTCAATAAGACCCATCCGCATATTCGGGTGAACCTCACCATTACCAAAGCGAGTCACAAGGCGCTGGGAGCCCTGGCGGCGGGAGATGCTCCTGTGGTGGCATGGATTAGTCATTACGACGGGAACTTCCTGGCAGCGCATGCGCTCATCTCGTGGAATAAGTATTTCGGTGGGTTCCCGGCCGCAGAGAGAAATGCCATTTTCCCCTCCGTTTGGCACAACGGGGAGGTCAATGGCCAACACTACCGTATCGAGGCTAACGCGAAGATTTCGGAGTTGGTCTACAACAAATCCATCCTCGCCAAGGCCGGAATCACGGCTCCCCCTGCGACCTGGACCCAACTTGCGCAAGACGTAGCGATTATAAAGCAAAAGGTGCCAGGTGTCATCCCTCTGGCCTGGAAAGATTCGTCAGCTCATATCCTCCCCCCATTTTTGTCCAATGGAGGGCGGTTGTTTAAACCCGGTACCCATCAAAAGCAAGTTGACTTTCTCACGCCCGCGGCTGTTAAAACGTTCTCCTATTTCCGCTCCCTGTACCAGCACAAAGAAATGATCTTTGCCCATGGCAGTGCGATTGCGGCGGATTTTGGCGCGGGGAAAATCGCGATAGCCGACGGTACCTCCGCCGGTTACTTTTTAAAACTCAACGCAGCGCACGGGGCGTTTCCGGTGGGCGCCATCCTCTATCCCAAGGGCACAACCGGCCACACCGCCAATCTGGTTCAGGGGCTGGGGTTCGTCTTGATGATTGATCACACCAAGAGCCAATATCAGGCTGCCACGAAGTTTCTGGCATGGTGGTTCAGTCCGAAGGTGCAGGCCTACTGGGGAACCCATTCGGGATATCCGCCGGAGACGCGCACCGCGCTCGCGGACATTTCCCGGAGCTTTTTAACGAAGAATCCGGGGGTTGCGGTTTCGGCGAAAACCTTGGCATCGCCTTATACCATTGCCCGGCCCGTGCCTACGGCCTACAAAGAGGTGCAAAGCGCTCTTGACACGGCTTTTTACAACGCCGTGACCGGAAGGGCGCCGGTCCAAGCGGCACTGCACACACTCCAAAAGCAGGCCGATGCATACCTCAGCGGGCAAAGCGCTCTATAATTCAGCAAGTGGTCCGTCTCCCGGCACAGGTGTCTGCCGGGAGACCGGGCTCTGCTGTCCACAAACCCATCGAGGAGGTGGCCGCAAGTGGCCATAAAACAACCGATCCCAGGCGCTATATCCGCCAGCCCAAATGTTTTAGCAGCTTGGCGTTCGATTGCCGAGGGCACAGTCGAGCGTTTGGTTCTTGACCCGACCCGGCTGGATCCGGACGATTGGGCGCCGCTTCTGTGGATGGCACGGGAATATCAGTTGCCGGTTGAGCTGGTGCTTAGCGAGCCTCCGTGGTGGTCTGGGAGTCATTGCCAAGCGACGGTTGTACAACCCGGCCTTGGCGCCGACAACTGTGTAAGCTGGGGTCCTCACTGGTGGGAGGTACGACATCGCGACATGCTGCTGCCCATCAGCCCACGGGTGTCGTGGATTCTTCGCGCGATGAGTGCGGACACACGGTCTGGCCCGTTGTCTTTAAGTGATGTGAATCGTCAGTTGCGTGCCTGGGGTCAGCCGGATGTGACCGACAGTAATTTCCGGGGTCTCATTCGCGCAGTTCGCGAGCGGATCGGCCCAGCGCATATTGTTACCGTACCGCGGCGCGGATATCTTTGGCGTACGTGCACCATTTAGCTTCCGTCTTGGCGATTTTAATCCGGTCGAAGGAGTGGTTGTATCCATGTTGGTTGAAGAAGCGATACGGAGTCGGGCGAGCATTAAAGTCTTCTCCGAGAAACCGCTGGTTCCAGAGATGATTGAGAGCTTTCTGGATGCGGCTGTGTGGGCTCCAAACCACCATTTAACGGAACCGTGGCACTTTGCCGTGATCTCTAGTGCGATGCGAGAGGCATTGGCGCGAGTTGTCAGGGCTGATATGCTCGAGCAGGCAGCCGAGTTGGACCTGACGCTGGTCGAGGCTAAAGCACTAAAGGAGCGGAAGAAACTTTTGAGTGCCCCGACCATTGTTGCGGTGTATTCGGATGCCGGACCTGACGCACGGACCACGCGGGAGAACTTTGCGGCCAGTGCCGCCGCTGCACAGAACGTGCTGTTAATGGCACACAGTTCCGGTGTTTCGGGGATTTGGCGCACCAGTGTGGTCTATGACCTTCCCGGTGTGCGCGCCGCACTCCATGTCCATGAGGGAGCGGTGTTCGTAGGGGCCTTATTTTTGGGTTATTCGCTGCAGCGAGCAGTGAAGCGGCGCCGCACGCCTGCACGGGACAAGACCTATTGGCTCGGCCTAGACGATCTGGAACCTAAAACTGGAAAATCCGATGAGGTGAGGGGATAACTGCTATCATGCCCAAGGCGGTGGGACTTCGCGACCTTAGCTGGTTCCCTCGGTGGCGCGGCGCGCCCTGATCGGGCACCGTCGCGGTGCGCTAAAGGATGTGCGGCCGCCGCTGGTATAATAACGCATGGGGTCGACAGCATGCACTTCGCTCGTGCCAATTCTTGGCCGACGGGTTGCCCGATCTTAAAGAGACTTCCGGCGCCGCCGGAATTTCAGCCAACTGATGCCAAACGAGGGAAGCAGAACGGCCGCGGAGAATATGATGTCGGCGGGATTGACGAAAGTGACCACGACGCCGCTCGCCTCAACCGGAGAGGAAATCCAGGTGGAACCGATGACCACCGCGAGGGCGAGAGCGACAACGATAATGCTCCGAGTTGTACCGCCGGTGTCCAACATGATCTCCAGATTCCAAGACCAGCAAAAGCTATGAACGGCCAGGTATAAAATTAAGGAAACGGTCCAGGTCAGAAGGATGAAGGTCCCCACTCCGCTTAAAAATAGGCTGCGTACGATAATCGAAGAAAAGACATACACGATCGGCCAACGCAGGGCTTGCGTGGCCTCAGGACCGATGGTCCCGACCACAATCACATAAAAGAGGACGAGCCAAGAGCCCTGAAATAGGATGGCCCGCCCAGCCAGCTTCCGGATTTGGCGCATCGTGGTGTTCCGCACATGGGCCGCTAAGTAAATCATGACCTCGCCTTGAACGAAGAGATACCAGGTAACCCCGACACCCCGTAGGATCGGGAAGATTTGCACCATATTGGACGGGGTAAGCGCATCCCAATGGTGGATATTCGGGAGACCCAGGAAACTCACCAAGAGCACCAAGAGCCCAAGAAAGGGGAACCAGATCTGCACGTTACGCGCGACACCATTCAGGGGCTTAGTGGCAATCCAGGCTGCGCTGGCCACTACCACCACGTCGACTATCAATCGTGGGGTGGCCGGGTAAAAGACGGTATGCATGAGTTGTCCGTATAAGGCGAGCAGCGCGATGTCGAGTAGAACGCCAATAATCAGATTGACGACAAAGAGGAGCCACATCCCGGTGAGCCCCCAGGTGTTTTGCAACACTTCGGCGTAGCTGGTGCCTTGGGTAAGGCCAGCCCAACCCGTGCGTACCCAGGTAAGAGCATAGGCCACCAGGATCGATCCCAAAAGCGACCACAGCGCATTTTGGCGTGCGGCCATGACCACGTATTGTGGCCAAATATAGACGCCCCCTACGACCACCGAGATAGCGATCAGCCAAAAGTACTGGCCTTGGCTAATTGGTTCGGCTACGATGCGTTTCATACGCTAACTCCTTGTCCCACGATCTTGAGCCGCACGGTGATGGTGGCATGAATCGGCAAGCTGACCAATTGATCCAAAGGCATCCGCCGCGTGGCCTGGCTGTTCGTCCACAGCAAGGTGCGGGCATACCCAAAAGGGTCGGTATGGGTGCTGTCCGCAACGCGAAGGGCAGCCAGGCAGCGCGCCAGCACGGCCTGTTCGCCGAGGCGCTGCACCCGCAGGAGGTATTTGTGGTTGAGCACGACCCCGGATGGGATTTGGGATACGAGACCAGTCAACCGCAGCGTTTCCTTGACCCGGAGCGTCCCTCGGGCTAACTGAACTTTCATGCTTCTGCTGCCGTGGACGCGACTGATCGTCGCCACTCCGTGTCGGGTGAAAAGGGTCAAGGTGCCCTTGTCAGCTCGTGCGGTTAAATAGGCCCACCCTTGTGTTTGATCGGCATTGAAAATGTGAGGACGGCCATGACGCCCGTAGACGGCCAATTCGTTAATGTGTGTGGGACCGCTGGCATAGGGCGCATTGGGAGAGATTCCCGGGGTGACGGTGTCTGCCCAAAACTGCCATCCGTGCCTTCCCAAGTTAAACGACTGGCATTTAAGGCAATCGAACATCCGCGACAGATATAATTCCGGGACGACTTCCTGCGGAGATGGAGTCAGTAATTTGGCCAGGGGCGGCGGTCCGGTCACCACCCAATAGGTCTTAGGGATTAGTCCTTCGTGATTTAAGGTGTTCATCAAGGTGATTACGTGTTCCGTGGTCATCGTGCTGGACCACACTACCACCTTCAGTTGGCCCATGTAGAGATCCCGGGATAACTTCTGCTGGAGTAGGGTTTGGGATTGAGCCAACGAGGCTGCAGTGACCGTCTCGGAAAAATATTGTTCACGGGGTTTGATGCTCGGCAGGCTACTGACGGTCACCGTGACATTGGGAAACAGGTAGGTCCAGGCGAAAAGGCCGGGTTTGGAGGTGGGAGAGACTTCCAACCCCACCGCCACGCCCCGGTTCGTCACCGAACGCTGATCCCAACACCCCGTCAAGGTGAGTAGCAACAAAGCGCCTATCCCCCAGCGTGTGTACCGTCGCAAGTATGTCACCTCGTTGGATTTATGGATTACTCTCGTTGCCGCTGATACAGGTGCGGGGAGCTTGGAGGTTTACTGGGGGAGCGCATGCCCGGTTTTAACGAGCGACTCACCACCGGACGCGTTTTGAACAGGGTCCAATCCATACGGACCATGTGGTCTTTCCAGTCTTTCCACCGGAAAGGGGTCCAGGGAGTCAAATAGGGGACGCCAAACGACGACATGGTGGTCAACTCGGCAATCATCGCCACACTCGCCACGATGATTCCTAACATTCCGAGCAGAAAAGCGGCGGCCAGCATCACAAATCCCATCAGTCGCCAGGTGCCGGTTAGTTCGTAGACGGGCGCGCTGAAGAAACTTAGGGCCGTTAAAGTCATCAGAACAATAATCTGCGGGCTCACGAGACCGGCCTTGACCACGGCCGTGCCGACCACGATGGCGCCGACCGTGCCGATGGTGGTACCCAGGATTTTGGGCAGGCGGAGGGCCGCCTCGCGCAAGATTTCCACCACAAAGATCATTAAGCTGACTTCTACAATCGGTGGGAAGGGCAAGCCCGCATGGTCGCCCAGGATAATGATGAGGAGTGCCGAAGGCACGAGACTTGGGTCGACTTCAGTAACCGCTATATATATCGCAGGTAGATAGATGCCAAGGCCCCAGCCGGCCAACCGAATGAGGCGGACAAACGTGGCGTCGTACCAAGGACCGGTATAGTCCATGGCCGTTCGGTAAAATTCGGATAAGGGTGCCGGAGCAATTAGGACGAAGGGATCCCCATCGACGAGCATCACGATTTTTCCTTCGTTTAACTGCCAGACGGCGACGTCCACCCTTTCCGTGGCGCGGATCGTGGGAAAAATTGAATGCGGATGGTCCCGGATGAGTCCCGAGATCAAGGTGGAATTCGCATAGCCGTCAATCGCGATACGGGAGAGACGGTCAATCGCGGTTTTGACGAGCTCGGGGTTAGTGATTCCTTCGATATAGGTCACCACGACTTTCGTATGTTGCACGCGCCCAATCGTGATCGGATGAAATTGTAGCGCATTATCCAAAAAACGCCGACGCAGCTGGTTCATTTGAGTCAATAGGATCTCGTTAAACGCCTCCTCCGGTCCCCGCACCGTGAGCTCGGTCTGAGGGCGTTCAATCGTGCGCTGGGGGATCTTGACCGTATCCACGATCCAGCAATAGGGCAGATCCGGGGTGATAATCAGGGTGTTGCCCGTAGCGAGATCGGCGGTGATTTGACTCCACTGGGTCCCTTTGGAGACGTGCACGGGGGTCAACGTGGTTTCATCCCAGGTCTTCGGATCCGCGGTGGTTGTTAACAGCGGAGCAATGATGTCTTGGTCGACCATTTGGCTATCGGACAGGCCGTCTACACAGGCAATCAACACCGGTCCTTGAGGGCAGGCGGGGACGCGGATTTTGCGCAGCAAAATATCCGGACTGCGCCCGATACCGTTCTTAAGCCGCCAGTAGGCCTGTTCCACTCCCGGCACGTAATCCGATAATGGGGTGGTGGGTTCTTTCGCTAGCGACGGGATGAGACCATCCAGCGTTTGGGTGGCCTGTTGGGTCAGCGTTTGGATTTCCTTGATGCCCGCTAAATTCGTACATGTCGCCGCCTCTCTTGGCTTAGTTGACAATAGTATGCGGATCTGGGACTCGGTGTTATGCGAGCGAATCCTACCCCCGACGTGGATAGATGGACCTCGACAAGAATTAATCCCATTCGCCCTCGAACGGTGGCGACCGATACCATCCGTCGGCCTCATCGAGCATTGATTCCGGCCGTGAAGGGTGCAATGCGGGGAATGCCCGGGCCATCCGCTGTTTAAGACCCGTAAGGAGCAGGCTAGGTTCGGCCGAAGTCACACCCACACCCAGGCGACCATGGCCAATGACCTGAATAGCCATCCCGCGGTGAAGACCGTGCGACGACACATTCCGGGGGCACGCTTTTCCTCCCTCCACCAATACCTGTGGGGGTGAGTTAACGTCGTGGCAGTTTGAGACGCGCCAAAACCCGAGGACTCGGGCAGAACTGGAACGAACGGCCGATGACGCTGATGGTTACTACGCCAGAGGCTACGTTATGTCGGCTAGTCCGCTAGACGCCGACGGTCACGCAATAGAGTGGCGCCGTGGTGGAGATGTAAGAGACCCAGTCACGATGCGGGTTCACCATGAGTGCCATTCGCCGACAGGATATTTAGGTCCGGGTGGCGAACACTTCTAAAAGCGCGGAAGGAGGGTCCTGGTGAGTGATGGTGTATCCGAAGTGACCTATACGGGCGTGATCTATCCGCAGTACCTCGACCACATGGGTCATATGAATGTGCAATATTATGTGGCATTGTTTGATCAAGCGACTTGGATTCTCTTTGACCGAGTCGGCCTCTCATCGTTATATTTCACGGAGCACGCGCGGGGAATGGCTGCTTTGGAACAGCACATCCATTACCGGCGCGAAGTCTTTGCAGGTACTGTCATTACGATTACCAGTGAAATATTGTCCGTCTTCGATAAAACCGTGCGGTTCCGGCATAGCATGCGCGACCACCAGGACGTGGCGGCAACCTGCGACATGGTCGGTGCCCACCTGGACCGCGTCGCCCATAAAGCCGTACCCTTTCCCCCCGATATCCGCGCGGACCTTGTGGCACGCTCGTCTGCACCCGCAGACAGTCCGGCGACTTCCCCGTGAGCAATGGAACAAGGTCATCGGATGTCGGGACCTTACCTTGCCACGATGAGCCCGCTCAGCACTGACAAGTGTGCGAGTTCACCGACAATGCTTTGAAGGCCGTCGTCACAGTGTCAGCGGGATAAAAATCGCGAGTGGGGCGTTTTCGGCGCCCCACGTTTCAGTCTACTCTTGTTTCGGCACACGGGTCGGGCCTAAGAGCGGTGTATCAAAGCGGTCTTGGAATGCGCTCAGCGTTTGCTTGGATTTTTCGTAACCGGCGTCGGCGTGGCGGACCACCCCGAGGCCGGGATCATTCCATAAGACGCGCGCCAGCCGCTCGGCGCTCTCGGAGGATCCGTCGGCGACCGTATTGGCTCCCGCGTGTAGCGAATAACCGATGCCGGTGCCGCCGCCGTGATGAAAGGCCACCCAGTGCGCTCCGGATGCCACGTTTAGCATGGCATTGAGAATGGGCCAATCCGCGATGGCGTCGGACCCATCCATCATCGCTTCGGTTTCGCGGTAGGGGGAGGCCACCGAACCGGTATCGTGGTGGTCGCGGCCGAAAACTACCGGCGCGCCCAACGTTCCATCGGCCACCAGTTGGTTGGTTCTCAAGCCAAATGCGTCGCGTTCGCCTTGCCCCATGTACGCGATCCGCGCGGGCAGTCCTTGAAACTGAATGTACCGACGGGCCAAGGAAAACCACCGCCGAAGCAACGGATTATCGCCAAACATCTCCAACGCCAGGTCGTCCAATCGGTAGATGTCGGCGGGGTTTCCGGACAACGCTGCCCAACGAAACGGTCCCTTGCCTTCGCTGAAGAGATCGCGGATGGATGCGGGGACGTAGCCCTGAATATCGAAGGCGTTAGCTACCCCGGCGTCAAATGCCTCGCGACGAATGTTGTTGCCGTAGTCGAAGGTGACGGCCCCGGCCGCGTTCAACGCCAACAGGTTTTCGACATGGCGCGCAATCGAGGATCGCGCCTGTTTCACGTACTCCTCTGGATCTTTTGCCCTCAAGCGGGCCGCATCGCCCACGCTCAGCTCGTCGGGAATGTACCCAGCCAGCGGGTCATGGGCGGCAGTCTGGTCCGACAACACGTCGGGGATAATCCGCTCTTGGCGCAAGTAATCCAGCAGTTGGTTGGCATGGCACTGAATGCCAATGGTAAGCGATTCGCCCTGCGCTTTCGCTTCCAGAGCTCGGTGGACGGCGTCCGGGATGCTCGTCAACGCCGCGTCGAGATAGCCCGAGGTTAGGCGACGCTCAATCCGATGCGGATCGACCTCGGCAATCAAGGCGACGCCATCCAGCATTTTGGCGGCTAGGGGCTGGGCGCCGCCCATTCCCCCTAATCCGGCCGAAACATAAAGCCGGCCGGCAAGGTGGTCTAGTCCGAAGTGCTGATTTGCCAAGGCGACCAAGGTCTGAAAGGTGCCTTGGATGACACCTTGGCTACCAATGTAAATCCAAGAGCCGGCAGTCATTTGTCCGTACATAGTGAGGCCAAGGTCTTCCAATCGGTTAAATTCCTCCAGGGAGGCCCACTTGCCAACAAGATTACTGTTGGCGATGAGGACCCGCGGGGCCTGGCGATGGGTGCGAAAGACCGCGACCGGCTTGCCGGACTGAATTAAGAGCGTCTGGTCGTTTTCCAGCCTGAGCAGCGTCTCGACAATCTTGTCGTAGGCCTGCCACGAACGTGCGGCGCGGCCGCGGCCGCCATAGACAATGAGGTGCGCCGGGTCTTCCCCCACTTCGGGATCGAGATTGTTCATGAGCATTCGCAGGGCCGCCTCTTGACCCCAGCCAAGACAGTGAAGCTCTGCGCCCCGAGGTGCCCGAATGTTTTCGTGACGAAACCAATCCATGGTATTAACCTCCTTCGTGATTACGGTGCGTTACACGCGATGGCCAAATGAGCGGCTGACTTGTTGGGGCCGGGTCCAGAAAGTTGATCTGGAATGATTGCCCGGCTGAGTGCTGGAATGCATGCGTATCGACATTGCCGGTGTTGGACATGAGCAGGCGATTACGCCAGTGGACAATGGCCGCTGCGGGCGTCGAGCTCTTACGAGTTCCCATGCCCCCAATCCGGGGGGAGGACCCGTGGAATTGGAGCCGCATCGGGCTTAGGATGAAGTCGCCGGCGTCATATCGCTGCACCACCTGCCAACACCTCTTCTAGCGATTGATCAAGCACTATTAAAGCGTCGTATATAATCTCCGCTGCCAAAGCCAAATCGGCCGGGCGGCTTTCTTCGTCCGGGCAGTGGCTCTTCCCTCCCAGACTTCGCACAAACAGCATGCCCGCGGGTACGCGCCGCGCTATGTGGGTGGCGTCGTGCCCGGCCCAACTGCTGAGCACTGGCGGCTTGACATGCCGCGCCCGGGCGCTGTCGACCAGGACCTTCTGGATCGCGGATGACAGCGGCTGGGGCGCCTGGTTTAACAGATTGCGGATGGTTACCGCAATTCCCCATCTCTCCAATTCATCAGTCAGGTGTTCCCGGTAGCGCTCGGCGCCGCGTTGCAGCTGGGCCATATTCGTGGACCGGAGTTCGACCGTGAACGTCACTTCTGAAGGCACAATGTTGACCGCGTTGGGATATACGCGCACTTGCCCGATGGTTCCCACCATCCACTCCGGCCAGACGTCGCGAAGCATGGCGTCCATCCCTACCACGGCACGGCCGAACGCGTTGAGCGCATCACGCCGTTTGGCTAATGGCGTGGTGCCGGCGTGGTTCTGTTCACCCGTCAGGGTGACTTGATCGCGGTATATCCCCGTGATCTGGTCGACGACGGCGACGGGTAAGCCAAGTTCATCAAGTCGCCCGCTCTGTTCGACGTGAGGTTCAATAAAGGCGGCGATGCGATCCGGATTGAGGGTATTGCATTGGCTAAGATCTCCTCCCACCCGTTTTAAAGCATCCTGTAAAGACCGCCCGTCGCCATCGGTATAATCCAATAGATCTTGACCCTCAAGCCTTCCCGTGAAGAGCCGGCTACCAAGGGTGGACAGGCCAAAAGGATTGGGCTCTTCACCGGTGAACGCCACCACCGCCAATGGATGGCGACTACGGTAACCTGCTACAGACAGGGATTGAATAGCCTCAAGAGCCATGAGCACCCCCGCGGAACCGTCGTAAGCCCCACCGTGTGGCACCGTATCGAGATGAGATCCGACCGCAATCATTTTGGCAAAGGCGTCCGCCCCGGCCAGGACAGCCCATTGGTTGCCGGCAGCGTCGACATGGTAGGCCAGCCCGGCTTTCTCAACTTCCGCTTGGAAGGCGCGGCGGGCTCTCAGATCAGCATCACTGCCAAAGGGACGTGTAATACCGCCGGCGGGGTCTTGGCCAATAGCGGCTAAGTTAACGATGCGTTGGATCAAGCGCTGCGAACTGATGGGCGAACTCACAATCCACCGTCTCCTTATTGTAAGCTACATATTTACGGCCGATAGACGCGGCGACGGGTTTCATAGTCTTCTAGTGCTTGAAGCCTGTCTTCAATGTTCGGCGTGGCCGTCGCAGCCTCGCGAATGAGATAGTTAATGAACACCATGACGGCGGCATAAGAATCAAAGAGCGAAGCCCTGGCGACCGGAACGACGGCCACCGGGCGGGCGAGCGACTCTACGGGCGAGTTGCGCCGGTCCGTGATCGCGGCAATAGGGGTGGCCCAATGCGCAACGTCGCCAAGCCAGTCCAACAGAGCGGAAGAATACCGGGGAAAGACGAATGCCAGTACGGCGGTGTCTGGTTGAACACGAGACGCCAGCGCGGTCCACACGGGCGTATCCGGAGTCGCGCATTCGACGCCATCGCGGATTTTACTGAAGAAATACGCCGCGTACGGCATCACCGTAGCAGAGGCGCGCGCCCCTGCTAAGATGAGCCGGGGGGACCGGAGTACGAACTGAACCATCGCCTTGCTCTCTGCGCTCTGAGAGAGAGTAGGCAGTTGGGACAAATTGGCCATCTCTTCGGCGATCAGGGGGTCGTCGCCCGGCGACGCCGAACGACGTAAATACCGGGTGCGGTCCGGTGCTTTCCATTCCTCACGAACCAAGTCCTGTAGTGTGCGAACAAATTCGGCGAATCCCGCAAAGCCGAGTCCCATGCAAAAGCGCGACACCGTCGATTGACTGACGTCGCACGCCTCCGCAAGTTCTACGGCCGACATTAATGAGACGTCGCGCCAATGATGGGTGACGTAGTGTGCGATTTGGCGAAAAGCGCCTGAGGAAGAGCCCTGTTCAACAACTTGCGCTTGAAGGTCTTCTAGAGTACTTGCCATATGTCACCTCACGCCATTCGTGAATGCTGTGAATGAAAATATCTATATGAAGTCATTCGTGCCGTCTCCCTGATATTGAACTCAATCATCGCCGAGGCCATGGTAACACAACCAGGTGACAGATCAAACGCAGTTATCAAGTATTTCGAAAACTTTGCGTATAGAGTTGAATTCATTTGGGACGAATGATATTATTCACAAAACACATCATCAAGCAAATGGTAACTCTCGCGTGGTCTGTCGCACGCTAGATGCGGAGCGGTGTACATGAAGGGCGGCGGGATGGATGATGGGAAAGTAAGTTCCCGTTTCATCGGAACTTCGAACGAGGAGGGAAAATGGTGGCCAAGCGAACTATCGGAATCTTTTCCGCAGTGGTGTTGAGTGCCGCTCTTGCCGGGTGTGGATCGAAAACGTCGCCGACCACTACAACGTCGTCCAGTTCCCAAGGCGGAACCATGACCGTTACGTGGAGCGGAAACCCCCAGACTATCGACCCCCGAAAGATATATGATGGTGAGGATTGGAACATCGGGCGCGCACTTTACGTGGGACTCTACGATATCAATTCCCACGGTCATCTGGTGCCGATGGTGGCTCAATCCGAGCCCGTTATTTCCGACCATGGCCTGATCTATACGATTCACTTGAATCCCAAGGCAACCTGGTCCAATGGCACACCGGTCACGGCACAGGACTTCGTGTATTCTCTGCGCACGGAACTATCGTCGAAGTTCCAGTCCCCCGACACCTATCTCTGGTGGATGATAAAGGGGGCTGGTGCTTATGAAAGTGGGAAGTCGACATCACTCGGGGTGAAGGCCTTAGGGTCGCATACGTTGCAATACACGCTGAACACACCCTATTCGGCGTTCCCTTACGTATTGGGGGTGCCGGCATCCTTTCCGGTGTACCCTGCTGCCATCGGCAAGGTGGCTTCAGATCCGGTGACGGATGGGCCCTACGTGGTAGGCCAATGGAAAACCGGTCAGAACATGGTTCTCAACCAAAACCCTCATTACTTTCGAAAGCATAGGTACCCAAAGCATGTGCAATTTAACTTCAACGTTGATCCCTCCGTTGGCATCCTTCGGGTTGAAGATGGGCAAGCGGACTTGGTGGGCGATGGCATTCCATCGGCCAACTACCAGCAGTTGAAGGCAAATCCGCAGTATGCCAAAGACATTACAGCGGGCTATCAGCCAGCCGTGATTTTGCTGGCGCTTAACGAGCGAGTCAAGCCGTTTAACAATCTCTTGGTGCGGCGAGCGGTTGAAATGGCGATCAATAAAAAGCATCTGGTACAGCTACTAAACGGAAGGGCCAAGGCGGCTAACGGCGTCTTGCCGCCTTCGCTTCCCGGGTTTGGGTCTGACATCCCCAACCAGTATCCGTACAATCCGACGAAGGCAAAGCAGTTGCTTAAGCAAGCCGGCTATCCGCACGGGTTTTCAACCACATTGGGGTTGGCCAGCGAGCAAACCGGGAGTTCACAGATAGAAACCGAGGTCGAGGCGGATTTGAAGCAGATCGGCATCCAAGTTACCGCCAAGCCATTGCCTACAGAGTCCTCTGCCCAAGCCAAGATGCCCATGATGACGTATAGCTGGTATATGGACTATCCCGACCCGGCGGACTTTGTGAGTGGGTTTTTGACATCTCCAGCTGTGATCGGCGGATCCAACCCGGCTTTTCTCAATGACCCAACCCTGGACAAGATGGAAGCTCAAGCATCTGCCATGCCCCTTGGATCAGCGCGCTCGGCACTGTATAAGAAGATTGATGAACGGGCGATGCAAGATGCGGCATATGTTCCGTTGTTCTATCCGGAACTGACGTACTTCCATTCTAGCCGTGTGCACAAATTCGTCTATCCGGCGGTCTATTTTCCGACGATATACAGCCACCTCACATTGTCAGGCAACTAAGGAGGCCACGCGGTGAGCGCTGTATTGCACGAGGAGGCCACAACCCAAAAGTCGCGGCGGCACTTTTCGCAACGTCGCCGCCGCGCCTATACGACGTTGGTGATTGCCGGGGTCTTACTTTTTTGCATTGTGGCCATTGCGGTCTTGGCGCCGGTGCTAGCGCCGCATAATCCAGACCGATTGTTCCCGAACGGGCTAACGGCGGCGGGCACCCCCGTGGGTCCGAATGCCGAATTTCCGTTGGGTACGGATCAATTTGGCCGAGACGAGCTTAGCCGACTACTATGGGGTGGGCGCCCCGCGTTGCTGATAAGTTTTGCCGCGAGCGGTTTTTCGTCCTTGGTGGGCATTATGCTGGGAACAGCTGCTGGGTACTTGGGCGGCTGGGTGGATACGTTGATTTCCCGCTTTGTCAACATCTTAATGAGCTTTCCCTTGACCTTATTTGCAGTGGCAATTGTGCTGATTGTGTCCCCCAGTTTGGCCAATTTGATAGTGATTATAGCCGCTATCTATTGGACATACACTGCTCGCCTGGTGCGCGCGGAGATCCTCACCTTGCGCGAGCAGGAGTTTGTTTCGGCCGCGCAGGCGTTGGGCTGTTCTCCCTGGCGGCTCATGGTTCGCCACCTGATGCCCAACGTCTTAGATACGGTTATCGTGCGTGCCGTTTTGACAATGGCACAAGTCTTTCTTTTGGAGGCGGGTCTTAGTTACCTAGGCGTCGGGGTTCAGCCTCCCACACCGGACTGGGGGCTAATGATTGCACAGTCTCAAAATTACTACGGCGTGGATCCGAGCTTGGTGATCTATCCAGGATTGGCCATCGTGATGACGGTGCTTGCTGTGACACAGGTGGGCGAGAGCTATCGTGCCCTTAAAAGGAGGGCATAGCGCATGATCCGGCATGTCGTGACGCGGCTTGGGTGGTCCTTGTTTGACCTTTTGATCATCGTGACAATCACCTTCATGCTCACCTATCTTTTACCCGGTGATCCCGCACGGACCATCGCGGGGCCTCATGCAAGTGTCGCGGACGTTATGCGTATCCGCCGGCAGTTGGGGCTTGATGCTCCGCTGTACGTGCAATATGGGCGGTATCTGTGGAATCTTGTGCATTTGAATTTGGGCACCTCGATCGAGTTTGGAACACCGGTTCTTAACGACATCTTGGCCAAGTTTCCGGCGACCGCTGTCTTGGCGATTTCTGGGGTAGTCTGGGAGCTAATTTTGGGTCTGCCGCTTGGAGTCTGGTCAGCGGTGCATCGGGATGGGGTCTTGGACAGGGTTAGCGGCGTGGTCAGCATGGCGGCGATTGCTATGCCGCAATTCTGGGTGGGCATCATCTTGCTGTTCGTTTTTGGCTTCAAGCTGCATTGGTTCCCATTAGGCGGATACGGGTCACCGGTGTTGTGGTACGGCTTTTTGCCTGGACTCACCCTGGGTGTTGGTGGAGCTGCTTACTACCAACAACTGATTCGGTCACGTGTGCTGGAAGTACTGCCCCAGCAATACATTGCCACAGCGCGTGCGAAGGGGTTGTCACAAAACCAGGTACTCCTGCGTCACGTGATGCCACAGGTCTTAACGACGCTAATTACGCAGATTGGCATGGACGCGGGATACTTCATGGCCGGAGTCGTGGTTGTCGAGACGGTCTTTGGATGGCCTGGCATCGGACTTCAAGCCTGGACAGCCATTAAAGCGTTGGATGTTCCGCTGGTGATGGGAACCGTTCTATTTGGCGCGTTTTGGATTGTGTTGGCAAACTTTATCGTTGACAGTATATATGGGTTTTTGGATCCGCGGATCCGGTTGAGATGACGTGGTGAAACGGGGCTGGTAGAGCATGGCATACGAGGTGCACTTGGGAACCAATACGAAAATGGACGTCGGCGCTTTAAGTCGCCTTGCAGATCCAGACGCGCGCCTTCTCGTCGGATCGGATATTTGGACGGTCTTGGAGGAGCGGCGCCAGATTCTTTTGGAGCGTATGGCCCAAGGCAACACGTCTATTTACGGTGCGAATACGGGTGTCGGCGCCATGAAAGCCTACCGCGTTCCGCGCAATGCTGCGGAGGCATTCAACAATAGGCTCATGAGGGATCATGCGGCTGGATTTGGGCCTGTCCTCGATCATAGGATCGCACGGCTCATGATGGCGATTCGCATTGTCGAGCTGGCCCAAGGCGGTTCGGGAATTAGCGTAACGGCCTATCGCACGCTGAGCGATGCATATAATGCTGGTCTTACGCCGGTTGTTCCGACTCTCGGTTCCATGGGGGAGGGCGACGTCACCCTACTAGCCCACATGGGTTACGCGTTGCAGGGACACGGACGGATGTGGCGTCCGGACGGTCGGATGGTGGCCGCTGGTCACGCCTTGAAAAGCTCGGGCATTCCTAAACTGAGGTTGCAAGCCCGTGACGGGTTAGCCCTAATCGGTAGCAATGCCTATGCGGCCGCTCTTGTCATCGAAGCACTCTCCGTGTGGAGGCGTGTGCGCCACGCCGCCGTGCCTGTGGCGGCATTGAGCTTTATTGCCTGGCGAGCGAATCCTAGCGCGCTTTTGGAACAGGTTCTGAGGTTGGTGAGCCCGGCCGTTGCGGGGGTGGGCCATGAGATCTGGTCCTGGCTGGCTGACACGCCGCTGACACCTCGGGACATCCAAGACCCGCTATCATGGCGCTGTACGCCGCACGTGCTTGGCGCCGCAGACCAGGCTGCTCAACAACTCGCGCATTCCGTTGAATCATTGGTTCAGATGCCACGCGACAATCCGGTAGTCCTCTCGACCGGGGATATCCTGTCAAACGGCAACTTTGATGTGACCGAACTGGTACTGGGCGTAGATACGCTACGTAATGCCCTGGTTCGCGTGATCGCGCAGCAGGCGCAAAGGGTAGCCAAACTGCTAAACCATCATTATTCGGGGCTAACCCCCGGGTTGGCACACCGATTCGGCGATGCAGGACTCGGTTTGTTGGACTTTAATGTGTCGGCGTTGGTGACTGAAGCACAATCGTTGGCGCAAGGCCCGCTTTTGCAGTGGGGTGAGGTGGCCGCAGGTGTGGAGGATTACGGAACTATGGCCAGCGCCGCCTCTCTACGCCTTTTAACTTTGGCCGGCGTCTGGCAAACGATGACGGCGACGGAGTGGGTGACGGCGGCACGTGGCGTTGAGATTCAAAAGATTGGTGTTGGCGGTCCGTTGGCGGATATTGTCCAGATGGTTGACCCGCTTGAGCAGCATTCGGATTTGACTCCCTACGAGCGAATGCATCGAATGGAGGAGACGATTGCGCGTGGCGTTTTACCCAATGCCAGTTTCCACTCGGGCGTTGGCACTGCGTCGGGAGGACCGACGCCTGCATAAGAAAAGTGGCCTCATTAGAGGGTACTGGTGTGGTGCCGCGCCACTAGGCCCGCTTTCGCGGTCGGTTCAGTAAAGCAACAGCCACACTCTGCACACCAAGCCCTTCGATTACTTGGGCATTTTGACCAGAGACCTAGCCCTCTCCCGGCGCCGAATCTTCCATCCACCAAGTGGGGGTGGGAGATTATGCATAATTGGGGGATCAACCATAGCCGCTATACGAAACATGCTCAAACTTACCCATGAGGGCATAAGCCCGTTTCGTTGGGACTATTCGCTCTTCCGCAAGCCGCAGTATTGCTCCTAGCCGTCTTCGGCATCATCCCTCCGCAGGGTTGGAACCGCCACCTCGAAAGTCCTGCCGGTAGCGGTGGCCGTTCCCATCATCGAAAAGTCCATCCCTCAGGTACTGAGCTTCCTTCCGGCGACAGGGGGGATCCGGCCCCCAACCGCTACCGTCTTCCTTTTCCCGTCCCCTTGCGGGTGAAGCGGGCAAAGCCACTGGATGGTTCGCATCACTCTTCCACTGCTCCCTTCAGTTTCTCGAGCATTGTCTTGTTCTTATGATTCCGGCTGCCGTAAAGCCTAGCCGAAAAAACCGTGACGATCTCGAGCACGTCCTGGGCCAGTTTCTCTTCAAAAGTGGGTTCTTCGCCTTTGTTGATGATGACAACCCCAATGTCCTTCATCTCACAGATCGCGAACACCAACTCCGCGCCGAAACGCAGCAATCGATCTTGATGGGTGAGCACGAGGCGGTCCACATCCCCCGCGACGATTCTCTCCAAGAGATTCCGGAGACCGCGCTTGCGATAGTTCATTCCCGATCCGAGATCCGAGAGGATTTCGAATGACATCCGTTAGCGGAACAGAACATCGCCAACAGCTGGGACTGTCGTTCCAGATCCGCTTGTTGGTCGTGGCTTGATACTCGAGCATAAGCAATGGTCGTTCTGGCCACCGGTCCGGCGTGAAAAGCGTTGGGTCGAAGTTTGGTCAGGTCGTACCGTCTCTGACCGCCAGCGTCGTTCGTCTGGCAATAGCCGTCCTTCACGTTCCCATCGGCGGAGGGATACCCCTAGGAATTTTGCCGTTTCCGCTACTGTTGCCATCTTACTCCTTGAGTTTCGCACCGCGAATTCACAACAAATTTTAACCCCGCAAAAGCGACGAAACCCGCACGAACACTGGGTTTTTTCGTATAATTAGGTGCCATCCAAATTACCCAAAAATGGTGTGTTATCATGCGAAAGACCACGTCAGAAATCAAAAAGGCATTCGATCAACACCAGTATTCGATCGACTCGATTGTATTCGATGTCATGCAGACCTTCAAGCTCCATTCCATCGTCCGGCACACGCGGTTTGAGAAGCAGGAGGGATACTCGGTTACCGAAATCCTGGCGCTTCTCATCTTGTTCCCGCTGATGATGTTAAGCAGCGTCAATAGTTTCGTTCGCAGCGAGTTTTCATGACAAAAGACGCCTTGTATCGCCTGAAGAACAATGAGTGGGTTCCCTGGCGCACGATTTTGTATGGAATCGCGAAGCGATACCAGAAGATCGTCAATCCGAACCAGATCGTGGCGGCCCATTCGGCCTTCATCATCGACGATACCTCCACCGACTGCCGGGTCGGGTGGCACCTCGAAAACGTCTCGTATGTGGGCCCCAAACGATGCTTCTAAAAAGGGCTATTTGCAATCTACGGTTGGATCGTCTTCTGCTTCATCTCGACGGATTTGGCCTGTTTTGTGCCAAACCTGGTGGATTGGGCCTTCGGAATAATCCTCTGTATTGTGCAAAATACGGTTGAACTACTGCCCGGGGTTTGAGGGTCCTTAATGCACATTCGGGCCGTATAGTCCCTCATTCGCGGCGTTAAGTAATTGGAGGATGTCGATCATAGCAGCTTCCCGTCTACTGCCGTCTCCTCAACCGCCGTTCGTCCACCCAGAGGTGTAAACTAGATTCTGATGAAGATGGAAGACTGGAAATGGATGCGCGGTGTGGATATGGATGCGGTGTTCATCGGCTTATGTATGTGAATCTGTTACCAAGCGCACCTATGGCGGATGGAACACACCACCTAAGTCCGTTCTGGCCCGCCCAGAGGGTAGGAATGTACGAGAGTATGAACGAGAGAGGATGGCTTGACATGGATCCTATTATTGTCCGGCAAGCGCAAGTACAGGACGCTGCCGCCGTGGCGGAGCAACGACGAGATTATTATGCCGAGGAAACGGGAAACGCCTCAGTGGCGGATGATTTTGTGGAGAGGATGTCGATGTTCGTCCGGCAGGCCATTGAGCATCGTGACGCAACCGTTTGGATCGCAGAGCACAACGACCGCCTCATATCGATTGCCTGGGTCAAACATATTCGCAAGGTTCCGTGGCCAGATCCATGGGAGGCTCGTTGGGCCTATGTGACTGATGTGTACACTTACCCTCCCTATCGCGGGCGCGGCGTTGGTGCCCAGTTGATGAAGCGAGTCCAGCAGTGGGCGCAAGACGAAGGTCTGGAATTTCTTATTCTATGGCCCAGCGATTCCAGCGTGCGGTGGTATAGTTGGTTGGGATTTACCCCGAACGCCGACGCATTGGTGTGGCGGCCGTCGCACCCGTCAGTGAGCATTCCTCAAGCCCGTGCGGATGGTGGGCATTCCATCGTGCTGCGGAGGCTCGGTAACGAGGAACAGGATTGGGAACGACTAGCTGCATGGTTTGCGAGCCCACACGTCCGCGAGTTCTATCGTGAGGACTTCGATATCCGACAGGTCCGAGCAAAATTTGGCCCCCGTACACAAGCCAGTTCTCGTGTACGTCCCCGCATGATCCTTCACGATGCGACGCCGGTCGGGTATGCGCAATTCTACCCACTGACCGATGAAGACGTGCGCGCGTACCAGTTGCCGAATACGATGCGGTGGGGTGGGTTCGATCTGATCATCGGAGACAAGACATTGTGGGGTCGGGGGATTGGCCATGCGGTGATACAACAGCTATTGGGCGAGATCGCGGGCTTAGGACTGAGCCATGTGGCCATCGATACCGCGTGTCACAATCTCCGGGCCATTGGGTTGTACCAAAAAATGGGCTTTGAGATGGACCGTGTATTGAAGGGATGGGAACAAAACCAAAATCATGTCCTGATGACTCGCGAACTCCGTTAAATCTTGTTCGTCGTGATACGCACGTTCAAAATACAATCTCTTTACGCCCATACGGGGCGAGACGCAGCAAGTCTGGCTATAGGAGCAGCTCTCGCGACACAGGAGTCCTCCCCGAGAATATTGAATGCATTATGGGATTGGGGGGATGGGGCCATCGCTGTCCCAAAGAAAACACTGAGTAACGACTGTCTCACGCTGTGTCCCATCGACGTGGACCGCGACGCACCGGAGTGGTATGTGGCCATGCAAGAACCGGACATGCACGTGTGGACGGGTAATCGGGTGCCGGACGATATTGACGAAGTGCGGGAGCTGCTCGCAGGGTACAACGCACACCCCGACATCATGGCGTGGTGCATTCGAGACGGCCTATCCGGCTCCATGGTCGGCACGTATTGGCTGGCGGTTCCCTATCCGTCGGAGGGGAAGCGGATCAGTGTGGATGCACAGCGTATTGCCAAGTCCTTCTGGCGCACCGGTCGGACCATGGCCGCGCGTCGGCTGGTCTATCGTTACGCCTTTGAGGATTTGGCGGTCGAGGAGATTCATGCCAGCGCATGGGGTCATAACGTGAATTCTTGCCGGTCCATGGAACGAGCCGGATTCGAATTGGTGGAAGTCGCGGCGCGTTTTAATCCCAAGTATGGCAAAGAATTGAATGAACGGCACTATGTTTTGACCCGCGAAAGGTGGCGACGGGCTGTCGCAACGTCCCGGGAACGGCTAGCAGAAGAATGACCGATTGGTTGACATCGTTAATGATGACGATACGGGGGCGAGTGTGCAGTAAGGATCCGGCCCACTTGCGATGGATAGTTGGTTATTGGGATCATGAAGTACTGCGTGTGAGACCTTTTAAACTGCCAGCGCCCTTTCCAGCAAATGGTACTATTAGTCCTGTAGTACGAATGAACCCCGTAAACAAATCGACGCAGCCCCTTGTGAGTCCGGAGGTGCCCCATGAACCGCGGCGGGTGGTTGAAACATTATTGGCTGGACAAAGACAATCGTGTGGTGCACACCACCATGAGCACCCCAGAGCAGGGGACTATTATGGCGCGGGTCAACCTCCAGAATGGCTCGGTTGAGGTGATCGAGACGAAATTCCTGGATCCGTCCACCACCGTGACGCCCCGCGATGAAGCCCATATCCTTTACGGTGCTCAAGCGTTTGAGCGTGGCCAACGGCCACCGTATCCGGACAACCTCCGGTGGTACGAAGAGGAGACGGTGTTCGACACCATGCGCGAGTCCTGGGAGTGGGTCTCTTCGGGGATTTACAATGAAATCGGCAATTTGTACGACGGATACCGGACCGCTGATGAGAAAATGGCCTACGCATTGGTGTATGAACTCACGCGGTTAAATACGTCCCAAGGATCTACCTTTTTTATATTTGCCCACAACGAGTTTGGCGGTGACCGGCCTCACTTCCGGGTCTGGGTCAAACGAATCCAGGATCCGCTCAAGGAACTCTAGGGGGCGAGTGCGCATTAAGCTCCGGGGCGATTGAGCCGATTGGTCGCTGATTCGCCAAAGAGCATTCCCTCGATCAACCTCAGATCAGCGCCTTGAGGCTGCGTCCGATGCAGGCAGGGTATTCCCTCCGTCCCCGGCAGCTCACCCGTGTACCGTGAGGATGCATTGCTTCGCGACACGGCATATAATTTGGTCGAAGACTAACAATGTTTTGGCCAATGGTTCTGGGGTTCGGGTGATGAGGTGGACGAATGATTAATCGGGTACTGGCATCGATCGGTGTCGGGTTCGGCATCGTGGTCGGCGCGACCGTCGTGGCAACTTCGGGATACTTACAGCCCATAGAAGATGCTCCCGCTACACAATTAGGTGGATTGAGCCTTCCGGCGATGACCCGTCGTGCGCCGTGGAAGCAGCTTCGCGAGACGGCTCACTCGGGGCCGTGGACCGGAACGCTGGCGATAGCTTATAAGCCAGCGAAGCCACTAACCCTGGCCAAGGGCCCTATTCGACCGCGCCTCGATGTGGTGCTCAATGAGCGGTTGACCTATCACGCCCGGTTCCCACCGACCCTGGTGCGTTGGCCGGATGTGATACCGTGGCCACGCTATCTTGGGGGCGCCAGCCAGGGGCCGCCTGAGGTGCCCCAAAAGATTGGATCAAGCCTTTATGCGTATGGTGCGTACAGCGTCCAAAGCCCCTCCATGTTGATCTCGGGCACTCAACTGCAGCGGGTGGTGCAACACGCCGGTTTTGTCATCGAGTGGCGGGGCCGTGACGGAGTGTTGGCGCCGCTGAGGACTTGGGGGTGGGGCCCCAGGCACCAGCTTACCCTGCAACTGGCAGCGCTCCTTCCGCACCAGGCGGGCGCCGCTCGATAAGGCGGGGCGCGATGCGGACAGCTTGCGACTGGGGCGCGTGCATGCGGAGTCCTTAGTCGTCGTTGGACCTGCATGCAGCACGGCATGCCTAGAAGAATTGCCGTCTCCTGTCGGGGTTGCGTTCCGAAGGTGATCGCCGACCGTCATCCGCGCGAGCTTGAGGTGCTCGGTTGTATATCCACCGCTCGGGGAACGGAGGCACTCGGATTCCATGAAAAGTATCAATGGCCGAAATAGAGGTGGGGTATGCCAATTCAAAGGGGTGTCGCGATCGGGTTCCTGGGAGCTGCATTAGTCGGGGTGTCCGGCTGGTGTCTTCCTCCAGCCACAGGTCAATCGTGGCCTTGTACGGATCCAGTTTGGAGGCCCGTGCGCGTTTCACGGGGACCCCGGGGGAAAAGTCGGACTGCGCCAGATACTTCCGGACGGTCTTCCGGTCGACACCCAGTGTCTCGGCGATGGCGGAGACGCGATACCCCTGAGCCTGTAGCACCTTGATCTGATGAATTGTTGCCATCATGATCATCCTTCCTCAATATTCTCCTCTCGGTGGGGCTCTAGGCCCCTATTGACCATCCGCGAAGAGTGAGGACAGTGGCAATTCTTAATGGCCAAACTGGGGAAAAATCATGGCCAAACTGTCCATTTCTATTTGACCATATACAGGAGGCCCTATCGGCGGAATTGGCGGCCCGGAGTGTGTACGACGGCACACCGCGCCATCGGCTCCTGCTGGCGGACCGCTGGCGGGTTTTTGCTCAATCGCGACAGGCGTCTGCACCGGTGACGATTTTGGAGTGTTGCTTTCTCCAAAATCCGCTGATGAAGTTTGTTGTCCAGCACGATGCGGCCCCGTCGGCGCTGGTGGAGCATTTGTCGGCAATTGCCGAGGTCTTGCGGCCATTGCGCCCGATGGTGCTGTACTTGGCGCCGCCGGACATCGAGGGGACTCTCGATCTAGCTTGTCGCGAACGGACCGCCCAGTGGCGCGACGGCCTCGTTTCGTACATCGTCGGCCAAGCCTACGGGCGTGCCCGCGGACTCCACGGTTGGGAGGGGGTTCTGGGGTTTCTCCGGCACCGCTCAGAGCTGGAGCGCGACATTTTGGCCCAGTTACCGATAGACACCGTCACCATCGCGGATGACACCGCGCCACAACGGTGGGATCGGGTGGAGACCTTGTTGTCGGCATGGCTCCCGCCAGCCTAGGAGCCTGGCGCGCGCAAGAATCCGCAACCCGGGGACGCGGATGGTGTCCGGCGGCAGTTGTGGGGTCCGTAAGACTCAGGAGGGAGAAGTGACATGGGATTATTAACCGTCATTCCGCGACAGCAGCAACTGACACAATTCGTGGAGGCGCTGCGCATGGATCCCGCGAACGAGCGGCACTCCTTGTTCGAACAGCTAACGAACCTTACCCCCGAGGAGGTGGACGACCTCCTCGCCAACGGCCTCTGTTCGATGGAGGCTTCAGTTGACGATTGGGAGCGGGCTCTGGCTGACATGGCGTCGCTCGACATCGAATCCCGCGTGCGCGACACGCTCCTGACTCTTCAGGCGCGTTTTCCGTGCGGTCAAGGATTTGTCCGTCGAAATTTTTCCGATGGATGTGGCAGACACCTTTGGGCGCGAAAAATTGGGCGGGGTCTCAGGGTGGACCAACTGGGACGGGACCACGATCGCGTTGGTCGTCTATCCGGCCCTGGAGACGGGGTCCGTACTCACCTCCACCGTGGTTCACGAGTATCATCATCACTACCGCATGGCCGTGATGAACAATGGTCACGATCGCATCCCGCTCCTGGAAAGTCTGATTCGGGAGGGGATGGCAGAGCACTTCGTGGCAGACGTGCTCGGCGACGTGGCCCGAGGACCGTTCGCCGCGGTGCTGAGCCCGGACGAAGCCCGATCGCTGTGGCGCACCATTTACCGCCACCGTATCTGCTTGCAGGGGGACGCCATGAATCCCTATCAATTTGGTGGAGGAACCAGTGGCCTCCCGCTCTGGGCCGGCTACGCCATCGGGTACCACCTCGTCGACTGGTATCGGGCGGAGCATCCGAACCTCTCTGTGCTCGATCTGACCCGCTTGGATGCGGCGTGTTTCATTCCCGAGGAGTGACCCCTCGCCTTGCTAGACGAAAAGGTGCCCGTAGTGCACAGGGCTAAAGCGGCGTCATGTGGCCCATGGGATAGCACTGCAAATTATGTGGCGCTCCTGGTTTGCAGAGACGGGTGGATGCCTCCTGCCATACTTGACACTATCAATAGCCGGGTAACGGGGGCGAATATTCCTTAAGCCGTCATCGGTTGCGTCAACTGAAACACCAGGAAGACTCGCCTCGTTGTGAGATGTAGGGATCATCCGAAAGGCAAGACTGATGCCGAGAGGCGGTGATGGCGGTGAAAAAAGCAGGAATCATTGGCACTCTTCTCGTGTTAATCGCGTTGGTGGGATGGCGGGCGCAACCCACATGGATCGAGATTTCAGAAACACACCTGTTTAGCGGATATTTTATCATACATGATCGGTTAAGTCAGGTGATGGGGATGGGGGCCTACAATCAGGACAGTAATGCACCTTCCGGTGGGATACCGTCGCACTAACTGCCTGAAATAGCCTCTCATTCCGCATTCATGAGAGCCAACCTGACTTATCTGGGTATGTATGTATTTTATTGTTGGGCGTGCGGCAGTGAGCGCCCACGATATTGGCCGATTGGGTTACGTATTGAGTCCCCCCAACCACTTCGGGCCGGAAACATCCAACCGTCTGCCGGTGGGAACAAAAATCTACCTGATGCATGGAAAAAACCCAACCAAGGAATTGGCGGTCGAACTTCACCCCGGCGACTTTGGGCGCGCCACGTATGCGGGAACCCGACGGCCTTGGTAACAACGGTCAGGAGGCTGGACAACGCCGGTAACTCACGTACAATGCTGCACCCTAATCGGTCTGTTACCGGATGATTCGGGGGCTGCATTAGTCAAAAGGGCTGGATGTCTAGCAGGATAACGACCTCGCTGATTCTTCTGTGGTATTGTGGTGGTGCTGACAGCATTATGTACGCCCAAGGCCTATCGCGTGTCTAGGGAGCGTGAACAAAATGATTAGGCGTTCATGGATATCAATAGCGTCGGTCGGATTAGTTGTGGTCGGCGTTGCGGCGATTTCATTGCGGGCCTTCGCGAGTGGCGGCGGGCAGATGGTATGGACCACTCCCGTTCATCGCATTGGTCAGGGCCCATGGGGCCGTGTTTTTGACGATGCCATGTCTCTGCAAAAAGCCCAGACGTATTATGTATCCGGGGGTCAAATCGTCTTTTCCCGAACCGGCCACTTAAAAACCTCTTACTGGTCATTGGATGCGGTACTCACCAATGGGCGGACGGTCACGATTGAGGTGAGCACGGTTGGTCTGGGACGATTTGATACATGGAGAGAACCGGCCTCGGCGAGCCCGGTCGCGTTGGGGCCAACCCCGGCCCAACTCTCGAACTTTCTTCGGTCACCGGCATTAGTGCAATGGTGTACTGCCCATCCAGCCGATGAATATATGTTGCAGATTCTGCCTTATACATCCAACATCACCCCGCAGGGAGCGCCCATTTTAGCCTTTGTGGACGGTCAATTACTCCCCGGGCACCCCAATGCTTTGCCGTATACCGTGTCGTTGATTCCCCTAGAACGAGTGGGCCGATCCCATACGGCATCGGGTACCTCAGTGAGCTACCGCGGTGGCGCCGGCGTATATCTTGAATTCTGAGTGACAGCCGGTGTGCTGGACTTTGAACATAATGCCCGCGCATTCCCCCTCTTAGGCAATAGCCAAGAGGGGGTCAAGTCCCACGGGGATTTCCTTCGGTCACGGGTGGCGGCCTCTTGGCCGCCTTGCGGGGTTTTTCTTTCGT
>JAKACZ010000096.1 GCA_021820965.1 Bacillota bacterium
GACCGGGGTGGAACGCGGGTTTAGTTTATGGACGCAGAATGGGGTGAAACGGGCGGGCCACCGCCGACCGTATCTGTGGGTGGCCCGCTTGGCCATCGGCGCCATTGTGGCTCACCATCAAGCCTGGCACCGCAGCGCCGCGAGTGCCACCTGACGATGACGCCGACAGCGCAGTGATTTAGTTCTTTCTCTAGTATCCGCCCCTCCGCCACTCGGAATTCGGCGCCCGCCGAATCCCGGGCATTGTCTGCCCTTCAGCGTCGGTAACGGCACCCGGTTCCCACTATAGTTGAACAAGTATCCTTGCGTTGAGACTTTATGAAAAAAGTCTCTTAGGTCCAGTTTACCATGACCGCCTATGGCCACCCTACGGCGCTCTCGCCCCTGAATCCTCCGCTGCCCCTCCGTCGCCAATCGTTCCATGGACTTCGCCCAGTCGCTGGATTATCCTCTTCTTAATTCTGTACTGAAAGAGGGACCCCCGATGCTGCCGTTGCGTGAGGTACGGTTTGAGTTTCCAGAGCCGCAGCCAAACCGATACCCATGGAACCTTCCCGCTCTCCAACAACTTGATGCTCTGGCCTTTCAGACCACCGTCACCTTCCTCATTGGCGATAACGGAAGCGGAAAATCGACGTTCCTCGAATCGGTTGCTGAAGCCGCTGGATTCAACCCAGAGGGTGGCAGCCGCAATGCTAGCTATAACGCAGCCCATACAGACATCCATCTAGCCCAAGGATTGCGTCTCGTATGGAACCGCAAGGCGTTAAGCGGGTTCTTCTTTCGGGCTGAGAGCTTCTTCGCCTACGCAAACTATCTGGAAGAAATCGGCGGTTTCAGCTCATACGGGGGTAGGTCCCTGCACCACCAATCGCACGGGGAATCCTTTTTGTCCCTGTTTCGAAACCGGTTGAATCCCCGGTCGCCTTCCCTATACCTGTTTGATGAGCCGGAGTCGGCACTCTCAACCACCGGCCAGTTTGCGTTTATACGGCTGTTAAAGGAATGGGCCAACTCGGGCCGCGCTCAGGTCATTGTCGCTACGCACTCGCCCATTCTGTTGGCCTTCCCCGGCGCCACTATTTATAGTTTCGATTACGCCCCCGTGATGCCCGTAGGTTATGCGGAATCTACACCGTACCGGTTGACGCGCGCGTTTCTTGAAGCGCCGGACACATTCCTGCACGAGCTGTTCCGCGAGGATGACGAGGGCGAATTCTGATTCACGGCGCAGGCCCGTTCTCATTAATATCTGCTAAATCGACATTGGCCGTGCAGAAAGGCCGACACCAGTGCCCAATGGCACTCGGGCGCTGCTTCTCTCTCACGCGCTGCACCCCGGAAAGCCTACGCCGGAAATGAGCAGAATCTAGCTATCCGGCCCGTTAACGCATCAAGGAATTCTCTCGGAATGGCGATAAGTCCTCAAACAATCTATTGCCATTTTCGATCCATTTGCTACAGAAACCCCAATCGCATCATCGTTGTCGCCAATACGGGGCCCGCGGCCTCTGGTTCGAGTAATCGGCGACGGTGGGCGCCAGTCATTCCTGCCTGGCCCGGCCGACCCGAAGACAATTCGTCAGATACGGGGCCGTTACCGCGTACGGGGAAATTTTCGAGTCCCCAAACGGGAGTCTGGATTTGCCACCATGACTTTGACGTTTCGTTGAAAGTCCCTTTGACCCGTTTGCGTCAGCCCTGCCACATGATCTATTCTTAAGTGTATGGGATACACTGCCCAGTGTTGTCTCTTGATGGTGTAAGGCGGCAGCATGCTGATTGATTGCCGACCGGCACCATCGGCCGAAGGCTAGAGCCAGAGGGAGACCTCGGCCATGGGTTGACATCCCAGCCCTGTTCGGTCGGTGCAGACTCGGGAAGGATAGTATGCAGGACGGATCAACGCGGATTCCCTATCCGGTATCGCTTTGTTTCGGACGGGGGATTTCCGCAGGATCTGAAAGTCTCGGGGCAGAGGGACCGGTACCTGGGGGACGGCTCACGGCCCGCACGGATGGACAGTTCATCGTGACGACGGCCGAACGCCTTCGTATTGAAGCCTCGCATCGGGCCCGCCGTCGACTCCAACGCCAAGATGGGTGCTGCACCGTGAATCCTTAGGAAGCCGCTAATTTTAGATGGAGGAATTGTCCGTGATAAAGATCTTCCCTCAGTTTGAAGAGGATTTATTGATCCGCTTGTTTCATAAGGGGGTTAAGGCTCAATGGACTGTCTCCGATGTCGAGTGGCAACAGCCGCTGATGATGGAGGACGAACAGGCGCGTGCCTTGGCTCACATGTTGACGCCGGTGTATCTCGGTGAGCAGTCGGCGATGATTGGCGCCAGTGTCGTACTTCCACAGATGGCGATGGCTGGCGAAACAACTTCGCAAATTTATCTCAGTAGCTTTTTAATGGATGAGGCACGTCACTTCGAAGTCCTCACCCGCCTGTATAAGCGCCTGAACGAGGACCCTTTGAATGTGCGACAAATGCCGGCGATGCTCCGTTACCATAATCGGCTGCGGAAAGGCGACCGGATTGATTGGGTATGGGGGATTCTCATTTCGGATGTGTTTGCCAAAAACTTTTATCAAATTTTTTCTCGCTCGCAACCCGAGGCTCTGTTTGGCAGCCTGTCCGGGCGCATTTTGCAAGACGAATCCCGGCATCAGGCATTCGCCGAGCATTACTTAAAGCGAGCCGTTCCCACCTTGGATCCGGACCGTACGCAGAGTCTGGTCAACATGAAGGACGATCTGCTCAGCATTATGGACAACATGTATGACCATCTGTTGGGTGACGCAAAGCGTCTTAACATCGACGGTCGGTTGTTTCTTGACAATCTAAGAGCGGAAATTGAAAAGAAAGCCGAGCGCATAGGCCTTGGGAACGCCGGCCGCGGGACTGACGGTCAGTCTCGCAAGCGGGTGTTTGCAGGAACAAGCGATGGCCCTAAGCCAGCCTCTCAAGATTTTCCGTCTAAGTTTCATGGATTAAATCGCTCGCGGTGCGATAGCTGCTTCGTGGCGTTACTGTGCCGCACCCGTTTGGTCACGGCCGCCCGATGCCCCTAAGGACGACTGCGATGACCGCCGCGTTCTAGGTGCGCACGGAAAAAGTTTTCGCTGCCGTGGCTGGCCATTGACGCCGACGCGGAGACTTCTAACGCCAATGCCGCGGCGGCAATAAGCTGAGCCAGTCGTTGTGCCGAGCCCGGTCCCTGACATCCCAATAAGCGTAGATAGCTTTGCGCATGCGGGAGCGCAGTACCACCACCCACTGTTCCCACCTCGATGCCGCCCAACTGAAGTCCAAACGACGCGCCATCAGGCAGCTCTTGGATGGTCGCGTGGGCCATACTGCTGGTGGCCACCATCCCCAGGTCCTGCCCTGTTGTTAGGAAAATGGCGGCCACCGCCGAAGCCGGAGTGAAAGCAAAAGACTGCATGCCGCTGGCGTTGGACCCGTGCAGGCCCGCCCATTCCAAGCGCTTTAATTCATCGACGGTGGTATTGAGATAGCGGCGAAGCTGCTGATGAGTCAATTGGGCAACCGCCATCACGGTCTTTCCGTGTCCACCGTTATAGTGTTCGTGGCTCGGCTTTTTGTCGCCACCCATATTCGCTTCAAGAAAAATATTGTTCAAATGCCATGAATTCTTATCAATCCGAGCCACAATTTCGCGGTTTAACGCGTACGCGTTGCGGGTAATCATGTTAGGTCCGCATGCTTCACCGGTAAAGAAGCGATATAAAAGGTGGCAGACTGAACCTACCAGCCGGGCATCAATATCTAGCAATACCGCGTGACGCGACACGTCGGATACAGCCTGTCCAGGTTTAAGCTGTTTGTCGGGGTGGCTGGGCCGGTTGAGCCACAAAATGAGATCCTCG
Source organism: Bacillota bacterium (assembly GCA_021820965.1). GTDB lineage: Bacteria > Bacillota > Sulfobacillia > Sulfobacillales > Sulfobacillaceae > Sulfobacillus_B. Next base: position 3,900 of record JAKACZ010000096.1, read on the forward strand.
CGGGCGTTTTGAATCCAGTCATAAAATCCCTTGGACTCCTCGGCAGAGCTAAACACGAAGGCACAATCGCGGGTCATCATGTCGCTCAAGACGTAGGTCTTAATGCCGCCCGTGCGGTTAAGAACGTGAATGCCCCTCTGCATCGACATGGAGAGTCCGCCCTCGGTATGGGCCAGAGGGATGTAGACGTCATCCTGCAGGCGGCCCGTTTCCTGCAACCGACCGTCACGCCATAGGTACTGGCCCATATCAATATGGGCGGGCCCGACCACCGCCACTGGCATAACCATCTGACCGGTCAGACCCTCGAGGAATGGGGCCAGGGTTTCGGAATCGACGCTCCAGTCAAAAATGCGTTCATCCTCGTCACGCCACTGCGGGAGTTCTCGAAGCGCCTTTTGCCTCACCTCGATGGCCTCGCGATGATTGCGGTGCGACCAACGTCCTTGGGACATCCGCCATTCTCCTCCCCGAAGTATGCATAAAGACCCCCGCCATGAGCGAGGGTCAACAAAAATGGGTCGGCACGGCCTG
>JAKACZ010000067.1 GCA_021820965.1 Bacillota bacterium
TCCAACGGCCACTCCTCTTTCGCCGGGCACTCCATTTCCAGAACCCGCTCGCACGCGGACAGCGCAAGCGCAAGGGCGGGACGGTCACGCCATACGGTGTGCGCAAGGGTGATTGGGTGGAAGCGACCCAAGCGGAAAAAACCGTGTGCGGTTACATCTCGGGCTATACTACCGGAAAACTATCGCTGGCCGACGCGCGTTGGCATCGTCTCGGGCAATTTGCGGTCTCGAAAGTCCATCTCTCTGGCGGTCAACGCGGCTGCTCGTCGAGGCGGTTCCGTCCGCCCACTGCTAACGACTAAAATCTTCGGCATTCCTCCCGCCGCTGATCTATTGGTTCAGCGGGGGAATCCTGCCGAATTATTGTTGAGGTGTCATTCATGTCTGACGGTCGGTTTTGCGAATGGCAGCGGGCTCAAGCTTGGGACGGAGTGCCGCTGGTTGTTGTGCGCGTCAAAAGAGACCCGTCGGGTTTGATGGTGGAATACCACGGCGACCCTCCCTCGGGCCAAGCCGACCGTCTATCCGGCCTGGCGTCCGATCTATCGCAAGAGTGGGGTGTGCCGGTCCAATTCGTCGCCGTCGACAACCGCATCGAAGCTTTGGTGTGGGAAACGCTGGTCGAATCCTATCCGACGCTGGCAGCGATGATTGGTCAGGACCGCATTCAACGAACGGAAGACCAGCTAACCCTGAGATTGCCCAACCGCGTCGCCGAAAGTCTGTTTAGCAAGTGGGGAGGCATTCCCAAGCTGATGGAAAAAGTGCCGGCACTCAAGGCTTTTCAGGTCCACACGGAACTGGAGAGGTCATCCCCCGCCGTCCCCGATGCGCCGGTGGCGGTGACAATGCCCCCCGCCTCCCCGGCCGCTGAGCGCATTGGCGCGAAAGTACCGGATAGTGCCCTGCGCGTCCCTCTGAACGAGATTACCTCGACAGGTCCGGCGGTGATAGGCGGGCGGATCCTGCAACGTGACATCCGCGAAGGACGCGATGGGTCCCGGCACTGGACCTGGACGGTGACGGACGAGACAAGTGCGCTCCGCCTCAAGTATAGTGAACGCAGTGAACGCCGTAACGGGAACCGCTTGAACGACAATTTTTGGCCGATTGGTACGGAGGTGTTGGCGGAAGGCGTTATCGAGGTGGACAAGTTCACCGACGAGCGGGTGCTGCGGATTAAAGAGGCGGTCGCGGTTGAACCTATGCCGTGGACGGCGCGCGATGTGCGTGCACGGATCGAGCTTCATGCCCATACCAAAATGAGCGCGATGGATGGGCTAATCGCTCCGCGAGAGTTGTTCCAGGGAGCACGGGACGCCGGGATGAGCGCCATTGCCGTAACCGACCATGGGGTGGTGCAGGCCTATCCGGAAGCGGACAGCCTGGCCCAGGCCACCGGTGTGCGGGCGTTGTACGGGGTGGAAGCCTACATGGTGGACACCGAACTGTCGCCGGTGACGGGAGCGGCCGACGCCGAGTGGCAGTTGAAACCGTTGGTGGTCTTTGACGTGGAGACCACCGGACTTTCTCCTCGCCGCCATCAGGTGATCGAGCTCGGAGCGGTCAAGATTGTCAACCGGGAGGTGGTAGACCGCTTTCATCGGCTAGTCCGCCCTGATCGCACCGTGTCCGCGGCCACCACCCGCATTACCGGGATTACCGCCGAGATGCTAAAAGACGGAGTGTCGGAAGAGTCGCTTTGGCACGATTTTCTCGCGTTCGCCGGGGACGCTGTGCTGGCCGCGCACAACGCCCGCTTTGATATGGGTTTTGTACGTGCCGCGCACCATCGTTTCTTTCCTGATCGGGAGTTTCACCCGGCAGTGCTCGATACCCTGACATTGGCGCGCCAAGTCGTCACCGGTGTGAAGAGCTATGGGTTGGAGCCGTTAACCCAGCACTACAAAATATCGTTGGCTCAACATCACCGCGCCTTGGCAGATGCCGAGGCGACCGGTCATTTAGCCTTGCGTCTTTTGAACGACCTCAACCAGCGGTATCCTGCCTGGACTGCCGGCACCCCGCTCGCGATAAGCCATAGCTTGGGGCGTCCTACCCCGGTGGTGCTGCTGATCAAAGACCATGAGGGTCTCACCGCGTTATATCGGGCGATATCAGAGTCACACCTGACCTATTTCCATCGGGTGCCTCGCATCCCGCGCCGCGCCATCGACGCGGGACGCCGCCACTGGCTGGTCGGGTCGCCGTTTCACGAGGGGGAGGTGGCCGATGCCTGGTTTCGCCAGGCTGCCCCTGAAGAATGCGAAGCACTGGCTGCCTTTTATGATTACTGGGAGATCGTTCCGCCTTCGGCGGCTCAAAGCCTTGCCAACGAGTCGGCGCTGGACGGGGATGAGGCGGTGAGGGCGTATCTTCAGGATCTGGTGGACTTTGGGCGTGAACGCGGCAAATGGGTTGCGGCGGTCTCTGACGCACATTATTTGCGTCCCCAGCATCGCCTCTATCGCGACATTCTAGCGGCCACGGCCAAGGGCGAACTCCACCAGGCGGACGATCACTTATATCTGAGGACTGGCCGGGAAATGGAGGAGGAACTGGGGTGGCTGAGCCCCGGCGATCGCGAGTGGGTCATTTACCAGGTTCCCGAGGCTATCGCCGCCAGCTTGGAACCGATCCAGCCGGTGCCTTCGGGCCTGTTCTCGCCCAAGCTTCCCGAGGCAGAGACGGTCGTCTCTACCGAACCGTATCGGCGCGCCAAAGAATTATACGGTGACCCGCTGCCCGAGGTGATTAAGGCGCGTCTTGACCAGGAAGTCCAATCTATTGTGTCCCATGGGTTTTCCAGTATTTATTACATCGCCCACCGGTTAGTGCAAAAATCGCTCGACGACGGGTATCTGGTCGGATCGCGGGGTTCGGTCGGGTCCTCATTAGTGGCAACATTGCTCAATATCACCGAGGTCAATCCACTGGCTCCGCATTACCGTTGCCCACACTGCCGATTTTGTGAATTCGTCGCCGACGAATCGATGGGTTCAGGGTTTGATCTGCCGGCGCGGGCCTGCCCCAACTGCGCCACCGCGCTAATTGGCGACGGCCAGGACATCCCCTTCGAGACCTTCCTCGGATTCGAAGGCGACAAGGTGCCGGATATCGATCTGAATTTTTCCGGTGAGTACCAGCCGGAAATTCACCGCTACACCGAAGTCTTGTTCGGTGAGGGCCACGTGTTCAGGGCCGGCACCATCGCTACCATTGCCGACAAGACGGCGTTTGGGCTGGTGAAGGCCTGGGCGCGGGAAACCGGGCGCGATCCGTCGGCGGCCGAAATTGATTGGCTGGCATCGTCTATCACCGGCGTTAAGCGCACTACCGGACAGCATCCGGGCGGACTGATGGTCGTACCAGACGACGAGGACATCCATCATTTTTCTCCGGTCCAGCATCCGGCCGACGACCGCAGCTCCGACGTCGTCACCACCCATTTTGACTATCACTCCATCGAAGGCCGCCTGTTAAAACTCGACCTGTTGGGGCACGATGATCCCACTGCCATCCGTATGCTGGAAGACCTGACCGGGGTCGGTCCCGCGGACGTGCCGTTTCAGGACGACGAAACCATGGCGCTCTTCAGCGGTGTCGCCAGCCTTAAGGTGAGGCCGGACGAAATCGGTACGCCGGTGGGGAGTTTGGGTATTCCCGAATTCGGAACCCGTTTTGTCCGACAGATGCTGATCGACACCCGGCCCAAGACGTTCGCGGAACTGGTCCGCATTTCCGGGCTGTCGCACGGAACCGAGGTGTGGACCAACAATGCACAGGATTTGATTCGAAACAAAACCGCTACCTTGTCGCAGGTGATCGCGACCCGTGATGACATTATGACCTACCTTCTGGCCCGGGGAATCGCGCCTAAGTCCGCCTTTGCCATTTCCGAGGCGGTGCGCAAGGGCCGCGGCTTAAAGGGTGATATGGAGGCTCTGATGCGGGCAAACGGGGTGCCGGATTGGTACATCGAATCGTGCCGCCACATCACCTATCTCTTTCCCAAGGCTCACGCTGCAGCGTACGTGATGATGGGATGGCGTATTGCCTGGTTCAAAGTGCACTACCCATTAGCGTATTACGCGACTTACTTCTCGGTGCGGGCGGGCGATTTTGACGCGCAGACAGTGCTGGGCGGCGTCAAACAGGTGAACCAAACCTTGGCGGCGATCGAGGATAAAGGCCAGGAGGCCAGCCCCAAGGAAAAGAACCTGGTCACAGTGCTGGAAGTCGCCCGTGAAATGCTGGCGCGCGGCTTTCGGTTCAAGCCGATTGATCTTCAGCGGTCTCATGCGACGCGATTTTTGATGGATGGGGATGCGCTCATCATTCCTTTTGCTGCTTTGTCGGGGCTGGGGGTGAACGCGGCCCGGCATATCATTGAAGCCCGACAGACCCAAGCCTTTCTGTCGGTGGACGACTTGCGCCAGCGCGCTCGGGTATCAAGAAGCGTGGTGGAACTCCTGCGCCAGCACGGCGCCCTGAAGGACTTAGGCGAAACCAGCCAGCTCGGGTTCTTTTAATGGCCGGGGTGCCATCCCAGCGGTTGGTCCGAGGATACCCAGCCGCCTTTTGGGGAGCGCTCGCGGCGATCTTGATCGTGCAGACCGGGTTTGGGGCAATTTTGCCGCTCTTGCCGCAGTTTGTGCATCAACGAGGGTTTCCCTTGCGCGATATGGGAGTGATGGCAGCGTCTTACGCCGCCGTCTCGTTCGTCGCACAGGCGTGGCTAGGATCGATGGCGGACCGGCTGGGGCGCAAGCGCCTGATGGTTCTTGGTAGTTTGCTTGAGGCTTGCGGCACCGCCGGTTTTTTACTACGTCTACAGCCGTGGTGGTACATCGGATTTCGCATTATGCAAGGCCTGGGCAGCGCGGCCGTGATCCCCGCTGCCAACGCCCTGGTGGCGGATCTAGTGGCCGCTGATCGGCGCGGACGCGCCTACGGACTCATGGCCGCCGCGACCAGCGCCGGGTTCGCGTTGGGCCCGATGTTAGGCGGGGTGGCCGGCGCAGCCTCTGGGCTAGCGGCACCGTTTGTCGTTGGCACTGTCCTAAACCTGATGGCGTTCTTTCTGACCTTGATGATGATTCCCGGCCAGGGGCGCGGCTCTCTTCACACCCCCCTTCCCAAAGCGCAAGTGGTTCCGTTGCTGGCGCGACGTTGGCCGTACTTTTTGGTGATGTTTGCCTGGATGGGCCTTAACGGCATGTACGATACCGCCTGGAGCTTGTATATTCAGTCACTGGGCGCGGGGAAGTGGCTCATTGGCGTGTCGTTTACCCTATTTAGCCTGCCACTCTTGCTATTCAATGTGGCGGGCGGGCGTATCGCCGACCGCAAGGCGCGGCGTCATGCAGTGATTTTGGCGGGGACCGGGCTTCAAGCGCTGACTCTGGTGGCCTACGTGCTATCGCATTCCGCGTGGTTGTCGATCGGCGTGTCCGTCATCGAAGCCGCAGCGATGAGCCTCACCGGACCGGCGTTGTCGGCGGCCGTGATGGAAAGAGTGCCGATTTCCCAGAACGGCGCAGTTCAAGGGTGGTATCAGGCCAGCGGCACCTTGGGCGCGACCCTGCTGGCCTTGGCCAGCGGGCCGCTACTGCCCGGGCACCCCAGCCATCCGTTTGTCCTGGGGGCCGTGGTGCTGTTCGCTACCAGTCTTGGTGTCGCCGGTCTATGGAGGCCGTGGCGGCCCACATGACGGAAGTTGTGAGCCCGAGCGCGTTATGCTATTATAACCGTAGAGTTGTGGCTGCGTTTACGCTCGGCATCGGCAAGTCACACCAGAGGTAGTCGTACTGCGGGAATTGATGTATCATCAGTCTGATAGAGAACATAGTGACTGGGTCCCGGATTGTCAGACGCCGGGTATTACGGTGAAAATTTGAGCGGGACGGACCGTAACCATGCGGCACTATGACCAGGGCTGGCAACCCAAACTGCCCTACCTGTGGCGACGCTTTCGGTAACGCATGCCACGGAGTCCGATCTCTTGCGATACCTGCAGGGATGGATTTCGACGGGAAAGTGACGCCTGTCAGAGGCGAAGCGATACTCGCTGGCGGCTTCGGGGCGGGAAGATTCTGTGACCACCAACGATCACAGAATTTGTACCAGCCTAGTCAGTGACTCGGAGTGGGGAGAATGAGCCCACTCTTTTCGCTTGACAAGGGCTGACGACGGTTTAAGGGGGATCGGCAGATGCGCGAGAAGAGCGCGAAGGATGACAAGGCGGAGCTGATGAGTGCGCTGGACGATTTGGAACGAGAAAAGGGCGTCGACAAGGAGGTCTTGTTTCAAGCGATTGAGTCGGCTCTCATCTCCGCCTATCGCCGAAATTTCGGGTCGGCGCAAAATGTTCGCGTGCACCTGAACCGCGAAACCGCGGCGACGGAAGTGTATGCCCAAAAGACGGTGGTGCCGACGGTGGAGGACCACCGTCTGCAGGTGAGCGTCGCCGAGGCGCAGGAGGCCCGCCCTGGGTCGTTGGAAGGTGATATCATCGAATACGAGATTACCCCCAAGAATTTTGGTCGGATTGCCGCTCAGACGGCCAAACAGGTGATTGTGCAGCGAATCCGCGAGGCGGAACGCGGCATGATTTACGATGAGTACTCGGGTCGCGAGGGCGATATTGTCACTGGCAAAGTGCAACGGGTGGAACGCGGCCTGGTGTTCATCGATCTGGGTCGTACCGAGGCGATCTTGATGCCTAGCGAGCAGGTACCGGGTGAAATGCTCCGGCCTAATGAGCGGGTTAAGCTCTACGTGGCTGAGGTGCGCAAGACCACCAAAGGTCCCCAGGTTTATCTGTCCCGCAGCCATCCGGGCCTAATCCGCCGGCTCTTTGAACTGGAAGTGCCCGAGATTCATGACGGCGTCGTGGAAATCAGGGGGCTGGCCCGGGAACCGGGTGCGCGGACAAAAATTGCGGTGTGGGCCGAAGACGAAAACGTGGACCCGGTGGGGGCCTGTGTCGGGGCTAAGGGTCTGCGGGTCCAAGCCATCGTCAACGAGCTCCGCGGCGAAAAGCTTGACATTATCGCCTGGGATCCAAACCCGGCGGTGTTTGTCTCCAATGCTCTATCGCCGGCGCGCGTTATCGAGGTCGAGATTGACGACAAAACCCATTCGGCCCGGGCCATTGTTCCCGACAACCAGTTGTCGCTGGGCATTGGCAAGGAGGGCCAAAACGCCCGATTGGCGGCCAAACTCACCGGATGGCGGGTTGATTTGCGGCCCGAATCGCAAACCGAACGGGGGGGATTCTGGGCATGAGCATCCGAAAGGTGCCAATGCGGACTTGTGTCGGGTGCATGACTACGCGGCCTAAGCGCGAGTTACTCCGGGTGGTTCGCACGGTGGATGGCACGTTGGTGGTAGACCGGCGAGGAAAGGTTTCCGGGCGCGGCGCCTATTTATGTGCCGACGCTGCCTGCATTGAAAAGGCCTTGGCCGCCCACAAACTGGAACGAGCGCTCAAGATGACGTTGAGTGACGAATTGGTGGGCGCGTTGAAAGAGATCGGCGGGGTCAAGACGTGAGTGAACGCTGGCTCAATCTGTTGGGTTTAGCTCGGCGGGCCGGACAGATGGCGCCCGGTGAGAACCAGACCAGCTTGGCCATGCGGCGCCAGCAAGTTGCACTTTTAGTCATGGCAGAGGATGCCGGACCGTCGCTCTATCGCAAGTATCACTTGTGGGCCCAGAGTCTGAAGGTGCCGTTTGTCCGCGCCGGAACCAAAGCGACGCTGGGAGCGGCTATCGGAATGGGGCCGCACGCGGTGCTTGCGGTATTGGACGAGGGATTCGGTCGGCGCATTCTTGAGGAACTGGGAAAAAGCTCAGGGGGGATTATTCTTGACAGAAAAAGACAAAGACAAGATCAGGGTGTACGAGCTGGCCAAAGAGTTGAAACTCGACAGTCGCCGACTCATCGACCTGCTCCATCGTCTGAAAGTGGACAATATCAAAAATCACATGAGCACGGTCGAACCGGACGCGGTCAAGACGGTGCGCGACATCATGGAGGGAAAGCTTCCGCCCGAACCCAAACCGGAACCCAAGCCGACAGCGCCCAAGCCGACACCGCGACCCACGCCGAGCGCACCGCCCCGCGCCGTCGACCGCGGACGGGCCCTGCCGGCCCGCAACGGCAATCGAACGGGCGCCCCCCCTCGTCCCGCCGAACGGAGTAACGGACGACCGTACCCGGCCCGCACCGGGGCCGACCGCCCGCCCCATAACCTCGCTCCCGGACCTCGATACCAAGGCGGACCGCGCAACGATCCCAGGCGGTCATCTCAGCCCGGCCGCCCCGCACCGGGGCCGACCGCCCGCCCTGCCGGCCCGAATGCGCGGCCTGCAACTCCTGGTCGCGCCGCTGGATCGCGGCCCGGCGGTAACGCGCCCGGACGGTCGTCCGGGCCCAGCCGCGGCGGGCGTCAGCTTCAGGTTCCGCCGCCGCCAACAACCACGGCCCGGCCGGCCAAAGAACAAAACCGCCGGGGGAATTTTCGCGACCGGCGTAACCAGAACGGGTTTGAGAGTCGCAAGCGCAATTGGATGGACGATGAGGATTTCGGCGGCCGGCGCAAGAGGGGTCACAAGAACCACCAGCCCAAGCACGAGACCCCCATGCCGCCGGTGCAGCGCCGGGTGGTGATCTCGGGCCCCATTGCTGTGAAAGATTTAGCCGAGCAGTTGGGTGTTAAAGCGACCGATCTGATCAAGCGCCTGATTGCGCTGGGGGTGATGGTCGGCGTCAATAACGAGATTGACAAGGAGACTGCCGTCATCGTGGCCGGCGAGATGGGCGCCGAGGTGGAAGAGCGTGCATCGGTGGAAGAACGCGAGGAAATCCTCATCCAAGGGCAAGAGGATCGGGTAGAAGATCTGAAGGAGCGCCCGCCGGTTGTGACCGTCATGGGCCACGTCGACCATGGCAAGACCTCGCTTTTGGACAAAATCCGCTCGTCCCGCGTGACCGCCAGTGAGGCTGGCGGCATCACGCAGCACATCGGGGCTTCCGTTATCGAATGGCAGAGCCGGCCGATTGTGTTCCTCGACACGCCGGGGCACGAGGCGTTTACGGCGATGCGGGCGCGGGGCGCACAAGTCACCGACATCGCCGTGCTGGTGGTGGCCGCCAACGACGGGGTCATGCCGCAGACGGTCGAGGCCATTAATCACGCCAAGGCGGCCAACGTTCCGCTGGTGGTGGCGATTAATAAGATAGACCTGCCGGATGCCAATCCAGACCGGGTTCGGACGGAACTAACCGAGCATGGCGTCATTTCAGAGAACTGGGGCGGGGACACTATGATGGTGCCGGTGTCGGCCCGGACCGGCGAGGGTATCGACAAATTGTTGGAGGCAATCCTGCTGCAGGCAGACGTCATGGAACTCAAGGCCAACCCGGACCGCGGCGCGTCCGGCACTATCATCGAGGCCCAACTGGACCGCGGACGGGGACCCGTGGCGACCGTGCTGGTGAACCGCGGAAGCCTCCACGTGGGCGATGTGTTCCTTTCCGGCTCGGTGTATGGACGGGTACGGGCTCTGATTAACGACCGCGGCGAGCGGGTCAAGGAGGTAGGCCCCTCGATGCCGGTGGAGGTGCTGGGCTTCAACCAGCTGCCGGAAGCGGGTGACGACTTCTGGGTGATGGAGGACGACCGTCAAGCTAAGTCGATCGCCGACGCGCGGGCCAACCGCAGCCAGGCATCAAACGAGCCGGGGGTGCGCGGTGTCTCGCTCGATGAATTCTACCAACGTCTCAAAGATGAGGCGATGCGCGATTTGAATCTGGTGATTAAGGCGGATGTACATGGGTCGGCGGAGGCGCTGGGCCAATCGGTCACCAAGCTCTCCAACGAAGAAGCGCGGGTGCGGGTTCTGCACACCGGCGTGGGCTCCGTGACCGAGTCGGACGTGATGCTGGCTCAGGCGTCCGGCGCTATCATTATTGGATTTGGCGTCGGTATCGAGTCAAAGGCGCGCCAATTGGCAGAGCGTGAGCATGTCGACATCCGTCAGTACCGCATCATCTACGAGGCATTGGACGATGTGAAGCAAGCTCTGGCCGGCATGCTGGCGCCCAAATTCCAGGAGTTGTTCCTGGGGCGGGCGGAGGTGCGCGAAGTGTTCCGCGTTCCCAAAGTGGGCCAAGTGGCCGGGTGTTACGTGACCGACGGGAAGATTCTGCGCTCGGGCCAGGTGCGGGTCATTCGTGAAGGCAAGGTGGTGCACGAAGGTCAGATCGCCTCGCTGAAGCGGTTCAAGGACGACGTCCGCGAAGTAGCCAGCGGCTACGAGTGCGGGATCGGATTGGAACGCTTTAATGACGTCAAGGTCGGTGACACCTTGGAGGTTTTCACCCAGGAGGAGGTCAAGGCGAGCGCCAGCTAAGCGAAACTCGCCATCCAGTGAGGTCCGTACTGGGGAAAGGAGGGGGGCGCCGCTTGGGCATTCGTGCAGCCTGGGGGCACGTTTAGATGAACCAATCTCGAGCTCAACGCGTCTCGCAGCTGATGCAGCGCGAATTGGGGCAAATGTTGCTAGCAGAGGTGAAGGATCCGCGCATCGGGTTTGTGAGTATCACCCGGGTCGAGGTCACGCGCGATCTCAGCCAGGCGCGGGTTTTTGTCAGTGTCCTGGGAAACGCGGGGGAACAGAGCACCTCATTGGAAGGTCTTAAAAAAGCGGCGACCTTTCTGCGTGGTGAGATCGGGCGGCGACTGGGGCTCCGCCGGGCGCCCGAGATTCTTTTTCGGCTCGACCAAGGTATCGAGGAGAGCGTGCATATTCAACATCTCATTCGGTCGCTAGATCCGGATGGCCGCGATGAGTAGTGCGACTGCGGCAGTGCTGGATTGGTTGACCCGAGCCCGCCGCGTTCTTGTGATTATGCACGCCACTCCAGACGGCGACAGTGCCGGCTCGGCGCTGGCATTAGGCATGGCGCTTCGGCGGGCGGGTCAAGCGGTCGATTGGGTGGCACACGACGCGGTGCCGGAGCGTTTAACCTTTTTGCCCCAGGCTAGGGAGGTATTGGCCTGGCCCGAGGTGAGCTGGCGCGAGTACGACCTGTTTGTGGCCGTGGACTGTGGTGGACCAAGCCGGCTGGCGGCCCCCGATGAATGGTGGGAGGCTGGCGCTCCGCTCGTGAATATTGACCACCATCGGGCCAATAACGGGTTCGGCACCGTGAACTGGGTCGAGGCGAGCGCCAGTTCGACCGGGGAAATGATTGTCCACCTGTTTCAAGAAGCGGGATGGAAGGCCACCGACGAGGAGGCTCTCTGTCTGTTTACGGCAATTAGCACAGATACGCTATCGTTTCGGCAAGTGAATACCACGTTGACAACGCTGCGTGCGGTAGAATGGTTGATTGAGCAATCTGGGTTGGACATCGGCCGGGCCAATCGGCTGATTTGGGATAGTCGTCCGGCGGGTGAACTGAAATTTGTGGGCTGGGCCTTGTCGTCGGTCGAGTTGAGTGCGAACGGGCGCTTTGCCTGGATTGGCGTTACACGACGAGTGATGGAGGAATTTGGCGTAGACGACGCAGGCGTGGACACGGTGGTACACCACTTGCTGAGTATCGACGGCGTCGAGGTGGCCTTCTTGGCCAAGGAAGCATCGGTCCCCGGTCAGGTCAAAGTGAGTTGGCGGGGCAAGCCGCCCTGGGATGTTAGCCAGTTGGCCCAGGAATTCGGCGGTGGCGGCCACAGTTACGCCGCGGCCGCCCAGGTCACGGCATCCCTGCAGCAGGCATTGGCTCGGGTGAAGCAGGCGTTGGGGAGTGCTATCCGTGGCTGAGGGATTCCTCAATCTCTGGAAGCCGCCGGGGATAAGCTCCCATGAGGCCGTGGCGCGGGTTCGCCGGGCAACTGGCATCAGTCGGGTTGGGCATGCCGGCACGCTGGATCCGGGGGCGGCGGGCGTCCTGCCGTTGGCGCTGGGGGCGTTTACGCGGTTGCTGCCTTACCTTTGCCTGACGCCCAAAGTGTATCGCGCCGAAGTGAGAAGCGGAACCTTGACGTGGACTGGCGATGCCGACGGGGAGATATCGGCCCGCTCGCCCCAGTGGTCCTGGACGGTCGAACAGCTGGCTTGGGCCGCCCATTGGCTTGAAGGGCGGGCATGGCAGGTGCCGCCACAGGTCTCGGCCCTAAAAATTAAGGGGCTGCGCCAGTACCGGGCGGTGCGTCGGGGTGCGGTGGTCTGGCCTCAGCCCAGGCGGGTGGATATTGCGCGAATTGGTGACATCAGTGTGACCGCGGACGGGTGGAGTTTTCGCGCGGAAGTGGGCTCCGGGACCTACATCCGCGCGCTGGTGCGCGACTGGGCGGTTATTTTGGGACAAGCCGCGCATCTGGCGGCTTTGGCGCGCGAGCGGGTTGGGTCGTTTGACCAGAGCGATTCCGTCGCGTTAGAACAGATAGAAGAAGCCGGGAGCCGCGGACGATTATTTTTGCGGGACTGGCAACAGCATCTCAGCCTTCCTGTCAGCCGCATCACCGAAGATGTGTTTTTGCGGGTTGTCCACGGGGACCTTAGGGCGTTGGGCTCACTCAGGGATGAGCCGCCCGGTGCGCGGGCCTTGGTGTTCCAGGAGCGGTTGGTGGCCATCGTAGACGGACCCCCCTGGCGATATCGGGCAGTCTTTGGGGAGGTAATTTAATGCGTGTCATCAGTCAAAGTACCTCGTGGCCTGATCCCAGTGTAGTCACTATCGGGAACTTCGACGGGGTGCATCGGGGCCACCAGGCCCTGATTCACCGAGCGTTAGCGGTTGCGCGCACGCGGCAATCACCCATGGTTCTCTTAACCTTCGAGCCGCACCCGGCTAAAGTGTTGCGCGGCAGCCTGGATCATTTCCTCATATCGCCGGGCCAAAGCAAACTTGATTGGCTAGAGCAAGCAGGTGCGGAATGGGTGCGTATTTTGGCGTTCACCGAGGAATTTGCCGCCGTTAGTGCGGAAGAATTCCTTGACCGCGTGTTGGTAAAGGAGCTTAAGGCGACCCATGTGGTGGTCGGGTACAATTTTAGCTTTGGCCGCGGCGGGCTCGGGAACGTGGCTCTCATCGACAAATGGGCACGTCCCAAGGGTATCGGGCTGGATGTGCTGGAGCCGTATCGGGATCCGAAGACTCATGACGCGGTGTCAAGCTCGTTAATCCGCGCCGTGATTCGCGAAGGCGATGTGGAGCGCGCGGAGCGGTTGTTAGGCCATCCCTTTTCCGTCTCGAACCGGGTCATGCCGGGGGACCAGCGCGGACGAAAATTGGGGGCGCCGACCTTAAATTTGGTCTGGCCCTCGGAACAGGTGGAGCTCCCCTACGGAGTGTATGCCGGTATGGTTCGCCTGGGCCCGGGAGCAGCGTACCCAGCGGTCGCCAACTTTGGTGTGCGTCCCACCTTTGACGGCGCCGGCGAGCCGCGTCTGGAGATTCATCTTATTGGCCCCCACGCGGGCAGACCCTACGGCGAGACGGTGCGGTTTGAGCCAATGCACCGCATTCGGGACGAACGCCGATTCGATAGTGCGGAGGCCTTAAAGGTGCAAATTCAAGAGGACGTCAGGACGGCTCAGCGGCTTTTGCAAGGTCGCCGTTGACTTGCCTAGGAAAAAACCCCTGTGATAGAATGAAGTGTCTTTCGATTGGGGGCATTTTTTGTGCATTCCGACACTTGGCGCCTGATGGTTTCAAAAGTGTCTGCCATTTGCGTCACAGGACAGTTCAAACGACTGCAGGGCGACCTGGAAGAGCTATATCGACGGGCCGGAATGCCGCAACCTGCCGTCCAAGCCTATGAGGACGCCCTATTATCGATGCTGGCTGACGGGGACGAAGCCGTCACCAACCAGCAGCATTAGAAGGGAGGGAAGACGATGGCCCTGGAAGAGGACAAGAAGCAGGCCATCATTGCGGCCTATCGGCTGCATGAATCGGACACGGGGTCGCCGGAAGTTCAGATTGCGCTCTTGTCCGAGCGCATTATTGAGCTGACCGAGCATCTGAAAACACATAAAAAGGACCATCATTCCCGTCGCGGGTTGTTAAAGATGGTGGGCCATCGCCGCGCGCTCTTAAATTATCTCAAAGACCGAGATATTCAGCGATACCACGCGGTGATTCAGCGGCTCGGCTTACGTCGATAGAGCGGGACTTTCCCGCTCTTTTGTTCAACGTGCACAGGTGTGGACGTGGTGAGTAGGAGGAAACATATTGGATATCCACACACAAGACATACAGGTTGGCGGGCGAACGCTTTCGTTGGAGACCGGGAGGATGGCGCGGCAGGCCAACGGCTCGGTGGTGGTGCGCTACGGCGAGACAGTCGTGCTGGTGACCGCCACCGCGTCCAAAGCACCGCGCCTCGGGATCGACTTCTTTCCGTTAACCGTAGACTTTGAAGAGCGGATGTATTCGGTGGGCAAGATTCCCGGGGGGTACATTAAACGCGAAGGTCGTCCCAGTGAAAAGGCGATATTGGCAGCGCGGCTGACCGATCGGCCCATCCGCCCGTTGTTTCCGGAAGGGTTTCGCCATGACGTGCATGTGGTCGCCAGCGTTCTCTCGGTCGACTACGATCACTCGCCGGAGGTCTGCGGCATGATTGGTGCCTCGGCGGCGTTGACGCTTTCCGATATTCCCTTCGAGGGCCCTATTGGCGCCGTTGAAGTGGGCTTGGTTGACGACCAGTTTGTTATCAACCCCACCTCGGAACAGGCGAGCCAAAGCCGGCTCAAGCTAATGATTGCCGGAACTTATGAAGCGGTCTTGATGATCGAGGCGGGAGCATCGATGATTCCCGAAGACACGATGCTAAACGCCATTTTGTTTGGGCATGAGGAAATTCGGCGCGTAATCGAGGGAATTAAGGAATTTCAAGGCCAGGCGGGAAAAGAAAAGCGTGAATTCCCCCTGTACCTCCCATCGCAGGCCCTGGTGTCACGCGCCCAGGACTTGGCTGAAGATCGTCTTAAGCAGGCGATGCGCGCGCCAGACAAAGAGACGCGCGAAGCCCAAATTGACGCAGTCAATCAAGAGGTCACCCTCACGTTGCAGGAGGAGTTCCCCGGCGAAGCGGATTTAATTGCCGGAGTCTTGAAGAAACAGTTGAAAAACGTGGTGCGCTACGCCATTATCCACGAAAAGATCCGGCCCGATGGCCGCGGTTTTGCCGAAATTCGCCCCATTTCCGTCGAGGTGGGCGTGTTGCCGCGCGTGCACGGGACAGGCCTGTTTACCCGTGGACAGACGCAGGCATTGACGGCTATGACGCTAGGGCCGCTTTCCGATCAACAGATGCTGGATGGTATTGGCGAAGAGGAATCCAAACGATACATGCATCACTACAATTTTCCACCATTTGCGACCGGAGAAACCGGTCCGATGCGCGGACCTAATCGACGTGCCATCGGTCACGGCGCGCTGGCCGAACGGGCGCTGGAGCCGGTTATACCGCCCGAAGAGGAGTTTCCCTACGCGCTCAGGCTGGTGTCGGACATTTTGGAGTCCAACGGGTCAAGTTCGATGGCGTCCGTGTGTGGCAGCACCTTAGCCTTGATGGACGGCGGGGTTCCCGTCAAAGCGCCGATTGCCGGCATCGCCATGGGATTGGTCAAGGATGAGGCCGGATATGCGATCTTGACCGACATTCAAGGCATGGAGGATTTCTTGGGCGATATGGACTTCAAGGTAGCGGGTAGCACCCAGGGGATTACCGCGATCCAGATGGACATCAAGATTCATGGATTGGAGCGCCATATTCTGGAAGAAGCGCTAAATCGGGCGCGAGAAGCGCGGCTCTATATCCTCAGCCTGATGCTTGAGGTGATTCCGGAACCACGCACGTCGCTATCGCCTTATGCGCCCCGGATTATCACTATTCATATCGATCCGGACAAGATTCGCGAAGTGATTGGCCCTGGCGGTAAAACCATTAACAAGATCATCGACCAAACCAAGGTGGGGGAGAAGAAGGTCGACATCGACATTCAAGATGACGGCACCATTTACATTGCCGCGGTTAACCAAGAAGCTGGCCAGCGGGCCATGGAGATGATCCAGGATCTCACCCGGAGCGTTGCGGTGGGTGAGGTCTATACCGGGAAAGTGACGCGCCTAATGAATTTTGGCGCGTTTGTGGAGATTCTTCCCGGCAAGGAAGGGCTGGTGCACATTTCGCAGTTGTCGCATCGGCACGTGGCCAAGGTGGAAGATGCGGTTAAGCCGGGCGACATGCTGCAAGTCAAGGTTGTCGAAATTGATAACATGGGGCGCATCAACCTGTCCCATAAGGAGCTGTTGCCGCGCCCGGAAGGATTGGAGACCGTGGCTGCGGGGGGAGAGCACGACCGTGATCGAGGTTCCCGACCCGACCGCCATGACGGCTCACGACCGCCGCGACGCGGGGGACCGCCGCGTCGGGGACATCGGTGATTCGACTCGGCGCCCAGATTTCGCACATCCGAGGATTTGATACCGCCATACGAGAGGCCGGCAGTGCCGGCCTTCAATGTCTGCAGGTATTCAGTCGGAGCCCCGTGGGAGGACAAGGCCGAGAACTGCCCCGTTCCGGAAGTCTCAAGCCGGTCATGGACCAGGCGGGAATTGACGTGCTATTCGTGCATGCGCCATATTTCGTCAATCCCGCCGCGGTGGAGCAAAACAAGCGAGAGCGTGCCCACACTGTGCTTAAACAGGAGATGCGGCGCGCTAAGCGGCTGTCCGCCCAGTGGGTTGTGCTGCACCCGGGACACTGGTCCAAGGCGGGTGACAGACAAGAGGCAATTTCGGCGTTTAAGGAGACTATCGCCTGTATGCTGTCGGCGCCAGGACGTGTGCTGATTGAAAACAGCGCTGGCCAAGGCCGTGAATTAGGTGCGGACTTGGAAGAATTGGGCCGGATTTTTTCGGCCTTGGGCAAGTCGCGGCGCGTCGGGCTAATGCTTGACACCGCTCACGCTATGGCGGCGGGCTATCCGCTGGTCACGCGAGACGATGTTCGGGCCCTGCTGGAGGAAATTGAACGGTATATTGGGGCGGCGCGAGTGGCTGCGCTTCACCTCAACGACAGCTGGTATCCGGTCGGCGCCCGCCGGGACCGCCATGCCCACCTCTTTGACGGTCATCTGGGCCCTGAGGCGTTAACCCACCTTTTGGAATGGGCGGACCGGCAGATGCTGGCCGTGGTCTTGGAGACTCCCGGGCGTGACGTGACAGCGCGCGCAGACGATATTGAAACGGTGCGGCGTTGGGCGCCGCCCGCCTGAGCGGCGTATCATCCGGCGTTGACGAGGAAAAACTTCTCCCCGAGGGATGGGGATGTATGCGCGTGGGCAGACGGTGGATGGGGGTCTCTTTAATTGGCATCGTAACCGGGGGTTGCTTTGGGGTTTCTCCCGAGTCCGGGCCGTCCAAGCCGCTGGCGCCTCTCGCGGCCCGGATGAAAGGAATGACCGAGGCCGGGTATAGCGGCGGTGTGTTTGATACAGCCGCCGTGAGAAACGCCGTTGTGCATTTACGCCAGGACGGCGTGAATTGGCTGGCCATCCAGATCGCCTGGTACCAACCGACGATGACCTCGACCACCATCGCACCCAACCGGAAAACTCCCACTGACGCCAGCGTGACCCGTCTGATCCGGTTGGCGCACCACCAGGGTATGCGGGTGTTTTTGAATCCCTTTGTCAATTCTATGCAGGGTAGCGGCTGGCAGGCCCAGTTTCATCCACGCTTAGTAGCTGCCTGGTTTGCGAGCTACGACCAGTATTTAGCCCACTACGCCGCCTTAGCGCAAAAGGACCATGCCGATCTCTTTGCCATCGGAGACGAATTCGACACACTTGACAATGTTCCGGCGTACGAACACTACTGGGCCAAAGCCATCGCCACCACTCGCCGCTATTACCAGGGGCCGGTCACCTATGGGGCCGATTATCCCCACTACCAGGCGGTTACCTTTTGGAAGCTTTTGGACGATGTGGGGATTGACGCCTATTTTCCCCTCTCTGCGGCGCCGAATCCGAGCCTGCCGCAGTTGGTGGCGAACTGGAATCGTATTGCTGACCAAATCGCACTGTGGCGTACCTCGGCCGGCCTGTCCAAAAAGCCATTCTTGATAACGGAACTGGGCTATCCGTCGGAGGACGGAGCGGCCGCCACACCGGGGACGTGGTACCCGCATGATCCGGTTAACCTGGGGCTACAGCAAAGGCTCTATCAGGCCACCTTCCAAAGTGTTTGGCAACGCCCCTGGGTCAAGGGCATCATGTGGTTTTGGTGGGCCAATCCTTCCAACCCCGACTGGAAAGGCGGGCCGGGGGATAACGGGTACACGCTCAGGGGGAAGCCCGTCGAAGCCGTTTTAACATACTATTTTGCGGGTCGGACCACTCCAGCCCCGACCAAGCACAGCTAACATGCGCTATGTGCCTATCAACGCCTTGGGCCCAGCGACAGCGAGAAGTTCAACCGAGTGTTGAGGCTAACTTATTTTGTTATGGGTTGACTCATTCGGTTGTCATCATGGTTTCCATTTTGACCACCCGCTATGTTGAGATTCTGGGGATGACTGTCGAACGCATGCGCCGGCCCCATAGCATTCGCGTTTGGCATAGGCGGTGGCTTCATCCGTCAGCCAAACGCGAATCCAGCTTCTACGTTCCCAGGCCCCCTCTGAACCGACAATACCCGGCAGATCCTGTGACAGGCATGTTAGTCGAAGTGATGACAATAGCATTAGCGCCAACACCGAGTGGTTCTTGTCAATTTGGGCCAACGCTGCCTCTCAAAATGGGGGTTCGTGAGTAACGGAACGAAAAATGCAGTAGGAATTACCCGCCGGGTTGGGCGCGTCAACGGCCGCAGCCGCCCCTGAGCCACCGATTCGGGCACGTTAAACGAGTGTTGGCCCAACATGGTGATGTGGTCATGGCCTAAGGGCGACAACCGACTGAGACCCGCCTCGTCGATGGCGATGCCTTCCTCGCGCAAGGCATGAATCGCCACTCCCATGTACCGCGTGTTCCACAGAATAATCGCGTTCACGACCAACCCCAACGCGTTCAATTGATCTGCCTGGCCTTCCCGATACGCTTGGTGGAGTTCTTCGCGTTTACCGAGGCCAGGCTATGCCGCGCTTCTCCCCGATAAAGTTGGGTCAGAATCCGCCGCCGATAGCCTTCGTCATTCAGGTACGCCAAGAGGTACCGCGTCTTATAGATCCGGCCCAGTTCCCCAATCGCGCGGCCTAATACCGTTGGATCGCCTCACGATGGGTAACGCGGTCGTGGTCACGAAACTGGACCGCTTTGCCCGCAGTACGCAAGATGCCCTCAATACCATGGCGACCTTGACCGAGCGGGGGGTGTCGCTCGTCGTCTTGAATATGGGCGGGGATGTGGTCGACACGCCCGCAGCGATTGGCAAGCTCCTCATCACGGTGTTGGCCGGGATTGCCGAATTTGAGCCCGACTGATCAAGGAACGTCAGCTCGAAGGCATTGCCGCGGCCAAAGGCCGTGGGGTCTACAAAGGACGCCCCCGGACCTACACGGCCCATCATAAAGGCCTCGCCGATGGCTGGAACGCTTGGCCGCCCGGGATCGCAATCATCTGACGGTCAACAATGATAATTTGTACGATGACGCTGGTGAGTCGCGCGACATTGTATCGTTTTAGACCGAGCGCCCCGAATAGGGCTCTAGGAAGAAGGCTGAACGGTGCCGTTCAGCCCCGTCGTTACGGTACGAACGCCCCCGATCTGCCTCATTGGCATCGTGAATATTTGCGACCTGCCAAGGTGCATAGTGATCGTTAAGTTAAATTTGGGCAAACGATTCCGCAATCCGCACCACTTGGCTCTTCGACAGGGTCGACGATCCGACTTGAATGGTCACACCATCGATCGTGAACTGGAGTACGCCACTATTGCCGCTGCCTTGGGTTCCGTACACCTCCGTCCACGCGCCGGTCTCTGGCGCGTTTGACCCTGTCCCGGGAATCGTGAGGGTGACCTTGGAGGATTGTTTGTCTCCGCCGCCCGATAAGGCGCTGGCCGTACCGGCCTCGTGAACGACGATGTTGTTGTACGACACCTCAAGCACCTGGTGTGATGGAGACGTCGAGGTCTTATACACTTTGACGCTGGTAAAGTGGGTATTGAACCCGTCTTGGGGTACGAACGCATAACCAAATCCCGCGTTCTTGCCTACTTCGAAAATCTTGGACTGTTGCGCTGGGGTGTAATTAATGCGGGCCATGCTGACCGACGTGGAAGGCGACCCATTGGAGGCGGTGGAAGGCGAGGCACTGGAGGGCGCCGTGCTGGGAAACGGGCTCGGGGTGTCTACCGTGGACGTGGGTGTCGCCGATGAACTCCGAGTGCCGGTCGCTCTCGAGGCCGATGGCGTTCCAGATGTTGCCACCGGTTGCTGGCTCACGCCACACCCGGCTAAAATGAGACTCCCAACCAAGAGACTGATGGTCATGGCCACATGCTTCATGACAGAAGTCCTCCTCTGATGGTTTAGACGCTATGCAATCCTAAAGTCGCTGTGCTCTATCGAATCCCTTGGGTCCCTCCATCAAGGAACCCCGAAATCCGGGCTACGCCGCCATTCTGTGCATTCGATTATTGAGCGGTGAGGATGGTGGACACCGACGGCCCGCCTTTTTGTACAAGTTCCACCCACAGTTGCATCGTGGTGCCTCGGGGCGGCATGTGGACCGGCACGGCTAGCGTTCCGGAGAATTTCCCCGCACTGTCGACATGGAACGTTTGGCTCGCGAGCGTCGCGGAATTGTGATGGTCATGCGCAAACAATTGAATCTGCACCGTATGGCTGTGCATGTTGCTAATGATCGTGCCTGACACGGTCAGGGTCGAGCCCGGGGTCACCCCTTGATGCGGTGCCGGCGCGTTCATCGAAATGATGCCCGTCTCCCCGGTATACGTGGGTGGCCGTGTGGGCGCGGTCGACGATGCGGAGTTTCCGGAGACGGATGGTGAGACGATCGGCGATCCGCCGGCGAGGCTGCGATTGGGGTGCCCTGACTGTAGTGCTTCTTTTCTTTTGATAGCAGTAGCGTTAAATTCGCCGTGGACGTCGCCGATTCCTGCCTAGGAGGTTTGGGAATCGCTGGGAACAGCTAGTCCCAACATTTCCCGAGCCTTGGCCCG
>JAKACZ010000068.1 GCA_021820965.1 Bacillota bacterium
CTCGTCCAACGCCAAGCCCTCTTGTTGGTCGGGATGGATTCCCGACGGTTTATCCGGGTTCCTTCCGGGTGAGCCGCAGGGGCGTCTCATCATTCAGGCTGGGCTAAGCAGGGGTGCGAAATGCAAGTCCATTCATACCCTTCTAAGAAATCAGTATAACTGGATTGCCGGTATTGCGAGTGGGTTCACCGGCTTGTTGTATTACGCCGCGATCGCGCTAACTAAGCCAAGCATCGCGGCGCTCGGCCTGTTCCAATATCCGTGGATCTTGGTAATTTTGGGGGTGCTATTTTATCGTGAGCGCATAACCTCCCGAGTGATAACGATTACGGGCTTAGTTTGGGCTGGCACGATACTTTCAATTGGCATGGGTCCTCATATGTTTAATATTCTTGGCCTTTTGTTGAGTCTGCTGGCTGCCGGAGCATTTGCTACCTACCTCTGGAGTTTGCAACGCGTATCACCCTCATCTACTAGCCAACTCTTTATCGTTCTTGTCGCCGCTATTATTCCGGTGATATTCGCCCTTATGCACTTAAAACTCCTCAGTCGCTTCACCAACGTGGCGTTATTCTTCGGAGGTCTTTCAGCAATTTTAGGTCAAATCCTCACGTTTGAGCTACTCTCATTTGCTGCCAAACGCATTTCCTCCACGGCGATGGCGACCTTAACCACCACCGAGCTGGTAGTTGCGGTTGGATTGTCATGGGCTATATGGGGACCGCGGCCGCACATCGAGCAGGTCTTAGGGCTTATACTCATGTTTAGCTCTATTATATGGCTCAAACGGCAAAAGTCCTCGCCAGCCATCGATGCGAAGAACTCCCTCACACAAGGGGAGCGTCACATGTAATACCAATTTGGACTAAAAGAGGTTGCGATATGGACGACTCGATCCGGGCGTTGTTTATCGACCCGTTAGGACACAACACAAATCTGGCGTTATTCAATTGATCGATGCCGTTCGTGACATTCTCATTCGCCAGCTAACGGGTGCTGGTGACCGGGCGCCAATGCAGATTCACTCGAAGACTGGTTGGGGGTATGGCCCGTTGACGGGCCTCAGATGTATGTTAAAACTCAGCTTCCGCACCTTGCTTCACGCTTTTCGCACCCACTAACTGGTAGATTGCATAATTTTTAAAATGGTCGATGGCGTGGCAATGCCGTATTGCGGAGGGTCGACCCTGATCGACACTACACACCCATGGCCACGTACGAGGAGCCACGGCGTTTTGCCGATGGAGTCTACCATGTTCTCGTCAACGGAAAGGTTGTCCTTCGAGATGGCGTGTTCAACGCGTCGGTAAGGGCGGGAGAAGTCGTGACCCGCTAAAAGGAAAAAATTGAAAATTGGCCTATATACCCGGCCAAAAAGATTTTGAATCGGATTTGAAAGCTTTTGTATGGACGCAGGCGGCTGGGTTCGCTATCGTTCGTACACTCATCCTTTCTTGGTGGAAAGAATGTACCATGTGCTGCACACCGGGTCGCCAAGTCTCCGCCATCATTCCCTACCGCGGGAACCGGCATCCCCTCTCGTGAATGCTATATCAAAGTTTTCATCATGTGGTGACGCGTAAACACTTGTACCGTTTTCAACTTCTTTTTTGCCGAGATATAGCGATATAGTCGGAAGAGGTCGGGGGTCGCCAGGCCTTGGTCACCCGCCTAGGTCATCAGCGATAGATGACATTCGCGAAGGTAAACTGGCTTGCGGTTTTGGGACAAAGTCGGCGAGAACTTCGCATAGCGATTCAACGAATTGGCTTATCCTATCGTCCGTAAAACGTGATGCCGGAACGCAATAGCCTACTGCGGCAAAGACTTCACCGTAGTGCGTGAAGAGCGGCACTGCCACGCCGCAAACATCGAGCTGATACTCCTGCCGGTTAACGGAATATCCGCGGCGCCGAGTCTCGCGCAGCTCGTGGCGCAAGTTGTCCGGATCCGTGAGGGAGTAGGGCGTGTGGGCTTGAAGGGTTTGGCACACTGTTGAAATTTCTACCTCGCCTTGTTGTGCCAGCAGAGCCTTTCCGGTGGATACGCAAAATGCGGGGGAAACTGCGCCAATGTGCGAGGACGTTCTCAGTGGTTTGGGGCTTTCCAAGACATCGATGTATACGGCGTATCCTGTCGGCTGGTAAACGGCTAGATGCACTGTTTCTCCTTGAGCGTCGCGAAGTTCCGGTAGCAATGCTCTTACCCGAGCTATTGCCGAGCCAGAAACCGCTGGACTCCTGCTGTGGCGGTGCCAGTTTGGGCCAGGTGTGTATTGCTGCTGTGGGGTTTGCTGTACATAGTGACGACGCTGCAGGGCGCTGAGAATCCGATAGACGGTGGTCTTGTTGATGCCGGACATCGCGCTGAGCTCATTCAGTCCCACCGGCGTCGGTGACTCAGCGAGTGTTTCAAGAACGTCCAAAATGCGGTCTACGTATTGAACGCTAAGATCGGCTCTGCGCTCCACCATACCCCTCCTAACGTAATGCAGTGTACCACACCTCAATGCCTGCCGAAATTTCCAGCGAAAAGAATTTTTTAGTTTAGACCCACTTTTTGAAGGATTTCGAGGTTCCGTTGTAGAACCATCGGTTCTGTACGAGAACCAAACCACTCATCAGGAAGTGATCGCCTTGCCGTTTGTTCAGGTTCAAATTCTTGCGGGGAGACCCGACGGTCTAAAAGCGCAGTTGGCTCGGGCTTTGTCCGATGCAGTCGTGAACACCTTGCGGGTCGATCCCGACCGCGTAGCGGTCATCGTTCAAGAGGTTCCTGCGACCCAATGGATGCGCGGCGGGCATTTGTTCAGCGAAGGGCTAGATGAGCCAGGGAGAACAGACTAATGACGAATATCGCCGAACTGCTTGGTCAGCTTCGAGAACTGACCATCATTGACTTGGAAAATCCGAGGCAGATGCGAGATCCCGTCTTCGATGCTCATTGGCCAGGATACGTCTATGCGTTGTATCGCCGTCACGAGCCCGGGTTGGAACGCCGGACCAGCGCATCAGGCCTGCTTATCACGCCTGAGCATGCCGGCACGCATATGGATGCGCTGTGCCACCAGGCTGAGGACGGGAAGATGTATGGGGGTGTCAGCGTCTCTGCCGCCAATCAGACACCTGCGGGATTTACAGAACTGGGCATCGATACAGTGGCTCCGCAGTTCGGGAGAGGAGTTCTTCTGGACCTTCCGGCTGTACTGGGTGGTCCCCTTGCGCCGGAGTCTGACATCTCCGTCGACATGGTGCGAGCAGCGGCGGCTGGTGTCGTCACAAGACCGGGAGATACGATTCTCGTTCGAACCGGCTACGGAGCGAAATGGGACGATCCGGAAAAGTATCTCAAGGCTCCGGGGATGTCAGCTGAGGCGTCTGAGTGGATCGCGGCGCAGCAGCCGGCAGCCGCCGGAATCGACAACATTGCATGGGACTACCCGGGTCGTGTGAGCGCCTATACCCAGTCGACCCTTCCGGGTCACATCATCTTATTGGTGCGGCATGGCATTTATCTGTTGGAAAACTTGCAACTGGAAGCGCTGGCGCGCACTAAAGCAACGGAGTTTCTCTTCGTGGTCATACCTTTGAAACTCAAAGGCGGCACCGGGTCTCCCGTCAGGCCGTTGGCGCTAGTGCCCTCACTTCCTTAGGAGGAGATGAAACATGGAACGGGTTAACTGTCGGAATGCCTTAGGATTGGTCGAAACTGCTATTGGTGCGGCGTCGGCCATTCGGTCTCCGTCATCCATTGCCGTGGTCGATAGCGGCCGCAATCTAGTAGCTTTTGCCCGGATGGACGGGGCTCCACTGGCTAGCATCGACATTTGCATCGGCAAGGCGTACACCGCTCGGTCGCTCAATATGCCAACGGCCGAACTGGATGGGTTGGTACAACCGGGGCAACCCCTTTTTGGAATTGCCTTAGCGAACCGTGCAACGCCGTTGGTGACGTTCGGCGGAGGGATACCGATCGAATTAGACGGAGAAGTCGTGGGGGCAATCGGCGTGGCCGGGGGTACGCCCCAGCAGGACGTGGAGGTCGCCCAGAAGGCAATCGCGGCATGGGATGCTGCGTCGTAAAGGAGATGAATGGATGAGGCTGAAAGAGCGTCGGTCACTACTGGTGGGCGCTGCCACCGGTATCGGTCGCGACACCGCTCGGGCATTCGCCGCGGAAGGTGCGCAGCTCGTTATTGCCGATCGAAATGACGAAGCGGGCCGCAATCTCGTCCAGCAGTTGCAAGCGTCGGGTGCGCCCTGCGAATTCGTCCACGTAGACGTTACGGATGAAACCGAGGTTCGCGCAATGGTTGATACCACCTTGGAGGTCTTGGGAGGAGCCTTGGATACGTTGTGCAACTTTGCCGGTTTGCAGTATTCCGGTGTGGTTGAGGATTTCGCGACGGAGCGCTGGGACTCCATCTTCACGACCAACGTAAGAAGTCAGTTTCTCGTTACGAAGTATGCGGTTCCGGCTTTGCGTCTGGGGACCAACCCCGCCATCGTAAATATGGCCTCCATTGCCGGTCTGCGCGGCGGCCCCGGAATGACTGCTTATTCGGCGTCGAAAGGCGCCGTCATTGCATTTGCGCGGGCGCTCGCGAATGAGCTGGCGCCGACCATTCGGGTCAATAGTGTGAGTCCGGGGTGGATCGATACGCCTTTCAACAAGGCGGCCATCGACTTCATGCAGGGTCCGGAGCGGTTGGAGGATTTTGTCCAGCACAACGTTCCTCTGCAACGTCAAGGCACGCCAAATGAAATTGCCCCGCTATTCGTGTACCTATCATCCGTTGAATCGTCGTATGTCACCGGGCAAACCATCGTCATTGATGGTGGCCTGTTGTGAGGTTCGGGTTTCTCAAACAAAGGAGGGAAAAGAGCTGCTATGAGTCAACAAGAGATGAAACACATTGATGGGCACCGGCGGCGGGTCCCGTTTGGGTTCGGCGTATCATGGGCTGCCTTAGGGGTATTGTGGTTGGTCTACGCGATGAACGCCAATATGCGGAATTTTATCTATCTCGTAGAACCGTCGATTATTAAAGAGTTTCACGCTTCGGCAACGACCATGGGCTATATTACGGCCTTTATTATGCTTGCGATGTCAACGATGGTGTTGCCGATCTCGCGTTGGTCGGACAAAGGAATTCATGGGTGGGGCCGGAAATTCCGTGAAGTGCCAATTGCACTGGGCTATATGGTCTTTTCCATTGCAACCGGGGTAGCAGCGATAACCCATGCCCTGTGGAATATTTTCGTGTTGCAGGCGATTAAGAATGTCTTCGGTGGCGGCGGTGAAGCGATTGAAGTGACTACGGTAGCCGAATGGTGGCCCATTGAACGCCGCGGTTTTGCTCAGGGGTCTCACCACACGGCGTACCCCTGGGGGACGTTAATTGGTGGATTTGCCGTGGCCGCTATCCTAGCAACCTACGGAGCGTCGCACTGGCGGCTGGTCTTTCTTATTATTCCTCTCGCGACCTTGCCCATTTTGGCATTGTTTTGGTGGTTCTCCACGCGGCGACGCTATGCGGCCTTTGTCGAAAAGACGCAGGCAGCGGGCCTCACGCCTCCCCTCCAAGGAGGCTATGATTCCGAGGACACGCACCACACGGACGAGGGGGCCCTCCGTCGTGCCCTGCGTAATCCTAATATCTTAGTGGCGGGCATTGGCTCGTGTTTAGGTATTGCCGTGTACACGGGTCTCGGTTTTTGGCTAACCCCCTACCTGGCTTTTGTTGCCCACTACAACTTCGCCGCTGCAGCCGCTTACAGCGTGATCTTTACGATTACGGGCGGCCTTGGCCAAATCTTTTGGGGGTCTCTCTCGGACCGATTCGGTCGTAAGTATGTTCTCATCTTCTGTTTTGTGTGGCTTACCGTAGGCATGTACATGCTGCAATACACGCGTTTAAGCCTGGGGTGGCTCATCTTTGTCGAACTGTTCGCTGGCGTGGCAACTAACGGAATCTACCCTGTCTTGTACGCCCTGTCATCTGACTCAAGCGAAAAAGGGGCGATTGCCGTGGGAAACGGAATCCAAATGTTTGGCCAAGGGATTGGGGGGCTCTCACCGTTGGTCCTGGGACCTCTCATCGCATTGGGAGGAGGATTTAACAGCGCGACCGGTTACGTCTACGGCTTGTGGTTTCTAGCAGGGCTCATGCTGATAGCCGCGATTCTCATAGCTCTGTTCACGCGTGAGACCATTGGTATTTTCAAGTCGCGAGATCGGGCATTGGTATCGAAGGAATCTTGCAACGTGCAATAGCGAGGGGGAAGAAATATGACGGACATCGCTGATGTACTCATTATCGGTGCGGGAGCCTCTGGCTCCCTTGCCGCCCGGCATTTGTCGGAAGCCGGGTTCTCGGTGGTTTGTCTTGAGCAGGGCGACTGGGTCAATCAGGACGATTATCCAGGCAACAAGCCGGGTTGGGAACTGCTCGCGCAGAAACGATGGCATCCCAACCCAAACGTTCGGGAAATGGCGTCGGACTATCCTGTCGAGACCTCGGACTCAGACGTCAACCCCCTGATGTACAGCGCAGTGGGAGGAAGCACCATTTTGTACGCCGCCCATTGGCTTCGCATGACACCATCCGACTTTCGCGTTCGGTCGTTGGACGGTGTGGCGGACGATTGGCCTTTTACCTATGACGAACTCCTGCCTTTTTATGAGCGTGTGGATGTTGAGGTAGGTGTATCGGGTCTAGGAGGCAATCCCGCTTATCCGCCAGGAGCAGCCCCACCCTTGCCGCCGCTGCCTATCGGCAAGATAGGTGCGAAGGCAGCCGAGGGGATGAATAAGTTAGGTTGGCACTGGTGGCCTGGCTATAATGCGATCCCTTCCCGTCCCTACGGGGGGAGGAACCAATGTGTGCGCCGAGGCACGTGCCTTACAGGGTGCCCGGACGGGGCTAAGGCGTCAATGGACCTGGTTCATTGGCCTGCGGCGCTAAGGCATGGAGCTCGGCTGATTACCGGCGCTCGAGTTCGCGAAGTGACTATTGGCGAGCACGGTATGGCCACGGGAGCCATTTACAGCGATCGCCTAGGAGAGGAGCATCATCAGAAAGCCAATGTCGTGATTCTGGCAGCGAATGGCGTTGGCACTCCGCGAATTTTGTTGCTATCGAAGTCTGGGCGGTTTCCCAACGGTCTGGCTAATTCTTCAAGACTGGTGGGCAAACGATTGATGATGCATCCGTACGCGGCCGTCGTCGGTATGTTTGAGGAAGAACTAGAGAGTTGGTTGGGTCCTGCAGGTGAAGCTATTAACTCCATGGAATTCTACGAAACCGACACCTCCAGGGGGTTCGTTCGCGGTGCCAAATGGAACTGCATGCCGACCGGCGGCCCGCTTGGACTGCGTTCAGGGTACGGAGGTCGACCCATTGAGGAAGTGTGGGGTGAGAATTTCCATCGGAATCTTAAGCGCACCTTCGGTCATTCGTTTGAGTGGGGAATTATTGCTGAAGATTTGCCGGACGAAGATAATCGCGTGATTCTGGATGGAGAAATGGTCGACTCCGATGAGATTCCCGCACCGAAGTTGATCTACAAGACATCTGATAATACGCGCAAGCTTATGGACTTCCATCTAGCTCGCGCTGAGGAAGCGATGGACGCTGCCGGCGCCATTGGCAAGGTAATCACCCCCTTGATGCGTGACTGCGGGTGGCACCTATTAGGGACTGCCCGCATGGGCACGGATCCGGCCACGTCGGTGGTTAATCAGTGGGGCCAAAGTCATGACATATCAAATTTATATGTTATCGATGGCAGCGTCTTTGTAACCTCCGGCGGAGTGAACCCAACCGCGACCATTAGTGCGGTGGCGCTTCGATGCATCGATCACCTAATCGCAGAACGTCGGAATCAGGAGGTGCCTCAGTGAGCAGATTCCTCGACGAAAAACAGCAGACCGTCCTGGCAGAACTTAGCGACCAGCTCATCCCGGCGGTAGAAGATATGCCGTCCGCAAGTCAAGCCCACGTACCCGACATCTGGGCGGATGAGGTTCTTAACCTTCGGGCCGATTTACGTGAAGACTTTTTCCGGGGGGTACGGGTGTATGAGAGCCTTCGTAACCATGGCAACGCCCTAGCTCAACTGCAGGCCCAGGATCCGGCGGCATTTAACGCCATCGGAGTTGTTTCGGCCGGTGGTTATTTCTTAAACCCTGAGATTCGACGGTTGATTGGTTATCCCGGTCAGGAAAGCCGATCATACGAGACTCCGGAGATACCAGAGTATGTGAAAGCGGGCATGCTTGAAGCGGTGCTTAAGCGGGGTCCGATATACCGTCGTCCAGAGGTATAAGTGTGAGTCGCATGCTGGAGGGACAGGGCTTAGCCCTGTCCCTCCAGCATAGGGCCAAGGAGGAAAGATGCCAACAGACGCCGAAGTCATCGTGGTGGGGGCTGGCATCGTAGGCTTAGCTACCGCATGGCAATTGATGCAGCGGTTTCCTGCGATGTCCATTGCTGTCATCGATAAAGAGCGGGAAGTTGCGTTCCATCAGACTGGACGCAATAGTGGCGTCATTCACAGCGGCATTTACTACCGTTCAGGGAGTTTAAAAGCAGCCCTTTGCGTTCGCGGCCGGGCCCAGCTGCTCGATTTCTTAAAGGACCACGAGATACCCTTTCAGTTATCGGGCAAAGTGATTGTAGCGCGATCGACCGAGGAACTCACCCGATTGCACGGGCTGCTGGAACAGGGCCAATCCAATGGAGTCGAAGGCCTGCAACTTATTGATGCCGCAGGGCTTCGCACGCTCGAGCCAGAAGCAAGTGGGGTGGCCGCTATTTATTCACCCGGGACGGGTATTGTAGACTACCGCCAAGTTGCCAAAGCGATGGCGGATGATTTGGTGCGGGCCGGCCACGCCATCTTGCTGGGCGAGATGGTGGATCGAATCAGCGACGACCGCCAAGGGGTTAGTCTGTGGCGCGATGGACGGCAGTTCTTGCACGCACGGTTTGCGATTGTGGCCGCGGGGCTCTATAGCGATGTGCTAGCCCACCGCTCAGGACAGTCTCGCCACCCGCGGATTGTTCCCTTTCGCGGGGAATATTGGCGAATCCGACCCGGCCGCGAATCGCTGGTACGGTCGATGATCTACCCGGTGCCGGATCCCCGGCTTCCCTTTTTGGGTGTGCATTTTACCCGCCGTCTTACCGACGGAGAGGTTTGGATCGGCCCGAACGCCGTTCTAGGCCTAAGTCGCGAACATTACCGTCGACGTATCATGGCAGGTGCACGAATAGCGGAACTACTCGACACTCTTTCTTTTCCGGGATTCTGGCGAATGGCCGCGCGGTATTGGCGCGCCGGAATGATGGAAATGTACCGAAGCATGGTGCCGTCGGCGTATATTCAGCTGGCGCGCGAATATGTGCCCGCTTTGTTGCCCGAAGATGCATTGCCGGGTCCCGTCGGGGTGAGAGCTCAGACCATTGAAGTGTCGGGGGCCATGTCGGACGACTTCCTGATCACGACGTCCAACGGAGCCTTGTTCGTGCGGAATGCCCCTTCCCCTGCCGCAACCGCGTCTCTTGCCATTGGCGAGTACATTGTACGGTCTGCCCAAGAGGCATTTTCATGGTGAGACGGACGCCCGAGATTATTGATCTGGCGGAAACATCTCGAAAGGATGGCGAATCGCAGTGGATATCCTTGGTCGTTATGCGCCGTTGCGGACATGAAGAACGGCTCGTAGTTCAGACTCCGGTACAATACTACGTTGGATGGGTTGCAGCCCAAGAAATTTGTTGGCGGTGTCGTCCACACCGGCCAACCTCAGGTCGTCGTTTCTGGTGAAGGCTCGTTTGAAATTTTGATTACGGTAGATGCGTGAGCACAGCACGAAAACTAGCCAATAGAACTTAGGCGGCGCGGTAGAATAAAATTTCCATTTGTAAAGGAACTGGGCTTGCCAGTGTGGAATGTTTTCCCAACGAATCTGTTGGGAGGCATGGCGAGGTGTATACCGGCGATATCGAAGAGCAATGACGTCAGAACTCAGCTTCCGCAACTCACTTCATGGCAATACCGGAATTTTTTGGACCAGTAGTCGAAGTGGTTAGCCTGAGGGATCCCACACGAATTTCCGGGTCACGGGGACCCTAAGCGCGTCCAAAACGCGGCGGACCGGGGCCGGAATTGCCCCTCAGCGGTACCAGACTCCGGTCTCGTCGTCCTCGCGAATGATCCACAGCGGCCGTAGCGCGTCCAAAATTACCTCATCGGCGGGAGGAGGAAGGCCCGTGGCGTCTGCGAGGACTTTGACGAGGCCGTGGGGGTGGGTCAGGGCTAAAACATGGAAGAGTCGGCGTGCGACTTCTATATTCGGGAGCAGGAGGGCCACGGGAGATGCCGTTTGTGGCGATTCTATGCTGTGTTCTTGACACCCGTAGAAAGGTAGATGGATTAGTAGGCGTGCTATCGAATCTTATCACGACGTAGCGCGGTGGTTGAACTCAACCGCAATGACTCGCGTAGGACACCCGTCAGCGCCGGTAATGGGCAAGGGCAAGGCGATTAGCAAGAATGGGTTGGCCCGCAAGTGACGTAAATTAACAAGCGATTCAAGGATAATAACTTCTGACTCAGCCGCCGCTCGGTGTGCACTTTCGGGCTCACTCGATGACAGCGAGGGCATATCAACGCCGATGAGGCTAACCCCTTTTAAAACGAGCCAAGACACAGATTCGTATGTCAAGCTCGGCTGTTCCGTGTAATATTCGGGGGACCGGATGCGTTCGTCCCATCCGGTGGCAATCACGACCCGTTTAAGGCTGGATATGGATGACTCGTAGGGTTCGAGCATGTCGCACGTTATTTGGCTATTAGGGGCAAGAATCCCCAAGTCAATTTTCTGGGCAGGACCAATCGTCCGGGAAAGACGAATCGACTCGATTCCAGGGGCTCCCCGGACAAAATGGCACGGCGCATCCATGTGGGTGCCGTAATGAGTTCCCATGGTGACCTGGCTTGTCCTATAGCCATGGGAGTCGTAGTCGTTTACGGGGAGCAACTCTAATGATGGTTCTCCGGGACTCGGCGTCAATGCGGAGCTCATAGGAAGCGTGAGATCAACAATGTTCGTATTGGGAATCACACCGGGAGTCATGGGTTCATCTCCTTCGCGAAAGGTCTAGCCTTTAACCCCACTGCTGATCATGATGCTGTTAAGGAGTCGGCGCGCAGTCAGCAGGAACAATACAATGACGGGAATAATCGAGACCAGGGCCATGGCCGTCATGAAGACGTAGTTTGTAAAGTACACGTTGTTGAATTGTGCGAGCCCAAGAGGAATCGTATAGAGGTGTTGACTATTTACCACGACAAGCGGCCATAAAAGATTATTCCAGCTTCCCACGAATGTGAGTACGGCCACCGTGATCACTACGGGCCATGTTAAGGGAAATACGATCCGCCAATATGTCAGCCATTCCGAGGCGCCGTCCACCCGAGCACTGGCGATGAGTTCGTCGGGAACTCCGAACATATATTGGCGCATAAAAAATACGGCTTGAGCGGTCATGATGCCGGGAACGATAATCCCCTCGTAGGAATTGACCCATCCCAGTTCCCTGACGATGACGAAAACCGGGATCATAATCGCAGAAAACGGCATGAGCAACGTTCCGATAATGGCTCCGAATATGAGATTTCGTCCGCGAAACACGAACTTGGCGAGCCCATATCCGGCCATGTGGCTGAAGACCGTACAAACTACGGCGATAGCGATGGCAATAAAAAAGCTATTCACAACATCGTGCGAGAATGAGGCTGACTTCCATGATGTGACGTAATTGCCCCAATGGGCGGGGATCGGAATCCACGAGAACGGCGTCTTAAAAATAGTCGCATTGGTGTGTAAGGAGGCACTGATCGCCCAAAACAATGGTGTCAAAAATAACAGTGCCAACAAAACGATTAGAATCCACGGGATTAGTTGTCGTTTCAGCATCGGTGCACCTACCGGAGTCATTCCTGCCCCACCACCTTGAATTGGACATAGGTCAACATTACGCTGGCGATCAACAGCGCTAGAGCCATTGCCGAAGCCTCCCCACCGGACGAATACGTAAAGGCTTCTTGATAGATGAACAGCGGCAAGACAAGAGTAGAATGGCCCGGGCCTCCGTTTGTCAGCACGTAAGGCTGTGTGAAATTTGTGAGTATGGTAGCCGTGCTGGTTACCATAGCAAACAATATTGTTGGCCGCATAAGGGGAACCACAATGCGTGATAAGGTTTGCCATGTATTGGCGCCGTCGACCGTAGAGGCTTCCAGCACCTCGGGATTGACTTGTTGTAGACCGGCGAGAAAGACAATGATGTAGAATCCTACGAGATTCCAAATGGTAACGATTGATAGTCCAAGCAGAGCATAGTGCGGGTTGGTGAGCCAATTGACGCGAAGATGGAAGAATTGGTCGATGATACCGGAAGGCTGCAACAGCATTTCAAATACGATAGCGCTTGCCACGGTGGGAACGACAAACGGTATGAAAAAGGCGGCCAGAAATATCATTCGTCCACGTCGCAGCTGATTAATTATCCATGCGATAAAAAATGCGAGCAAAAGGCCGGGGATGACCGTTTCGATGAGGTAAAGTCCTGTTCGCTCAAGTGTGTGCCAGAATTCGGGGCTCTGAAACATCGCGGTAAAATTGGCCAACCCGACAAATTGGGGGGGAGAGAACCAGTTTTCATTGGTAAAAGATATCCAGATCCCGTAGAACATTGGCCCGATAACCCACCAGGCAAAGTAGATTAGAGCGGGAACCGCAAAGAGCAGACCGACCCAGCCAAATTTGCGCTGAAACCTCTTCGGCCGCGGGCGGTCTGTCTTTATCGCCAGCTCACTCCGTTGTAAAAACGCCACTTCGTGTCCCCCCCTCGGCCTAATGGAAGATTTGGGGCGGTCTCCAACGCCAACTCCAACTCCGCGCGTCGCTTTTCCGTGATGTCGGTTGGACCTAGTTGTGGACCGCAGACCTGACCGTGTTGACTCGTAGACAGCCCCCATCCAAACTAATCCAAACTACGGGTTCAAGAGAGGCTCAACTTCCTTTTGTGTACTGGCAAGCGTTTGCTGCACATTAGCATGCTTAAGGATGATGTTGTCATAGGCCGTGCCGATAAAGTCAAAGATCTGGGTCCCATGGATTAAGCTGACCATGTAGTGCCCTTGGGCCATGGATGGAACCCATTTGGAGAGCCAAAATGGCTGCGATTTTGCTGCTGGTGAAGAGTTAAGAGACTTCAACCCTGTATACAGACCGAGTTTAAAGTATGCCGGTCCTTGCTGCTGTAAGAAATGGACAAACTTCCAGTCCCACGATTGGTGAGCGGCGGTCTTGGAGACAATGAACGCGTAGCCGTAAGTGTCATTGGCACTGGCATGGCCGGGAAACGTCGGATAGGGTTCGACAACGGAATCCTTGTTCACCTGAGGGTAGGACTGTTGCAGCGTGGGAGCATACCATGAGCCGGCATCGAGCAAGATCGCCGACCGATTTTCGCCGTACAGGTTTCGCTCGAAGGCGGGGGTTGTCCCATTGAGTGCCGGGACGAACGCGCCGGACTGCACCAGATCTTGCAGTGTTGTGAACACCTTAACTGCCGCGGGGCTGGTGAGGTAGGCTTTGGTTCCCGAATTATTGAACAACGGTTGGCCCAATTCCCGGGCCATTGCATCAATAATTAGGTACTCGGCTTCAGAGAAATTAATTGGCAGTGAAATCTCATCCGCTTTGACTACGCCGCCCTGGGACTTTGTCAACTTGGCCGCATCCTGGATGACTTGCGTCCATGTTGTGGGCAGTTGAAAAATGCCCGCCGCATGAAAATCGGCCGCATTAATCCACATCTGATAGTTGGCATACTCTTGGGGTATGCCATACAGTGCGCCGTGGTACTGATAGGCCGATAGAATCCCCGGAATGTACTCCGCCGCCAGTTGCTGGTAGTTTGATACTCCCATCGCCTTGTAATCGATCGGTGCCAGCGCATGATCGTTGAAAAGCTCTGCTGCATAGGTCGAGGACATTTCGTAAACATCTGGAGCTTGGCCACCTGCCGACAAGGCCTGGTACTTGGCGAATACCAGCCCGGTTTGGGGGGTTATCAACTTGACAGTCACGTTAGGATGCAACTTCTCGAATTTTTTGGCTAGGTTTTGTTTGAATTTCTGCGAGAAGGAATTGTAATGGCTGAGCCATGTGATAGTTATGTGCTGTGACGACTTTGCCGTCGGTTGGCCGGCCGATGAATTGATTCCGCAGGCGCTAAGGACGCAGGCGGTCCCGAACAAACTCGCGATCGCTGCAACTGCGTGTTTGGGTTTCGACTGCACCATCGGAACTAATCTCCTTTCGTATCGGGGTGAACGCTTCCACCATCCCAACAATATCTGAAAGAATAAGAAATTGGCAAGACCTCTGAAAAAATTATTTTTTCTAAATGGGTGCTGTATGACCCATAAAGTCTAGTGTATTATGATTTAGGTGGGATGTTTGGTAGCAAAAGTGGTATGACCAAATGTGAGGAGGTACCAATATGAAGATTCTTGCAATCGGAGCTCACCCGGACGATGTCGAGTTTTTGTGTGCCGGCACCTTGGCCAAATATGCTCGACATGGCGATGAAATTTCCATCATGGTCGCAACGAACGGGAATGTGGGTTCGCCCACACTTTCTCGGGAAGAGATTGCATCGATACGCCACGAAGAGGCCCAAGCGTCGGCGGACATTTTGGGGGCCAAGTTGATTTGGATCGGAATCGATGACGAGTTTGTCTTTAGCACCCGCGAGACCCGAATGCAATTCATTGAGGGTATACGGCAAGCTGACCCTGACGTCATGTTTGTTCATTCTCCGACCGACTATCATCCGGACCATCGAGCTGCAGGGCAGATCGCAATAGATTGCCGCATACCGGTTACCGTCCCACTGATTGAAACGCTCCACACCCACATGAGTCAGGTCCCGGATGTCTATATGATGGATACTGTTGGCGGGCTGTCGTTCGAGCCGGAGCGTTTCGTCGACGTTTCCGATACGTTTACAATCAAGTCCGAAATGCTGTCGCGACACAAGAGCCAAGCGGAATGGCTTAAACATATCTATGGTATGGAATATGTGGAATTTATGTCTAAATTAAGTCAGCAGCGAGGTCAATCAATTGGGGTGGCCCACGCCGAGGCTTTTCGGCGGGTGCTCATGTATCCAGTGCGCAATGGACGGACCACCGAACTTCCGTAAATCAACGGTGAGGAGGATATGGGATGGCGCCGAAAGCGCAATCAGAAAGTAGTGAAGATGCGATTATAAAGTACATTCGTTCACATAATTTGCGACCTGGAGATAAATTGCCGCCCGAGCGTGAATTCGCGGCCTTGCTCCATCTGAGCCGTCTGTCTCTTCGGGATGGGCTTAATGCCTTGCAGGTGGCCGGGGTGATTTACCGGAAACACGGCAGCGGAACGTTTGTCGCACAACAATCCATTCGCCACCTCTTAGAAGTATCTCGTGCTGTCGGTCCGTTGGGCCTATCGCCGGAGGAAGTCGTAGAAGCGCGGCTGACCGTTGAACCGGCGATTGTCGCGCTGGCGGCGCGGAAAGCGAATGACGAAGATATGCGGCAGATGGAGATTTCGCTTCAGGTGATGATTCGGGAGTGTGAAGCCACGGGAACGTTTTCGGCACGCCATGACCGCGAATTTCATGAAGCGATGGCGCGGGGAGCACACAATCCGTTGCTAGAAAGCACTTTAAACTACCTTTACTCCATCGACGAGAACTCCTCATGGGGGCACGTCCGTAATGCAGTGTTGTCAGACCAAAACACCGTCACGGAATTCTTACGTGAGCATCAACAGATGTTTGACGCCATTCGCGGAAGGAAGCCTGCCATTGCCTACCGCGTCGTCAATGAGCATATTGAACGGATGGCAAACCTTGTCGACGCTCAGTTGAGGCAAGGTACCAAAACCCCTGAGTTGCTCTAGGTTGTCTGCGCGGATCCCACAACTCGAATCCATACGACAAGCAAAGGAGGGACTTGTATGCTGCCAAATACTGTTCTCGTGACGGGCGGGGCATCCGGAATCGGCTTTGCCGCAACCAGCTTGTTGTTGAACCAGGGCGCGCCGGTTGGGGTTTTGGACGTTAACGCAGACGCGTTGTCGCGCATCAAAGACGCAATTCCCCGCGAGTTCCACCCGCGCCTTTTGCTCATTTCGTGTGATGTCAGCCATGAGGATGAAGTTCGCGATGCGGTTCAATACATAGAAGACGTATTTGGACCTCTGGGCGGGGTGTTTGCTAATGCGGGCATCGGACTGGGCGGGGGGATGCTGCACGAATTATCGGTTGACACTTGGTCCCGAGTTTTAGCGATCAATCTCACTGGTACGTTTTTGACCTGTAAGTACGCCCTGCGGTCTATGCTCAACCATCGTCAGGGGGGTTCTATAGTTTGTACATCTTCGCCGGCTGCCAAGGTGGGATTGGGGGCGGGCGGCGTTCCGGCATACAGTGCGTCAAAAGGAGGCATATCCGCTCTGGTCCGAGCCCTGGCGATAGATTACGCACCATTCGGAATTCGAGTTAATGCGGTCGTTCCCGGAGCCACGGAAACACCCCTAATGTGGGAGAACGTACCTGCTGGGGCAGTGGAATCGCAACGTCAATTAGTCAAACAGGAGATCCCGTTAGCAAGGTTAGCAACTCCGGCTGAGCCCGCTCGGGCAGTTGTGTGGTTATTGTCGAGCGAGTCCTCTTATGTCACTGGGTCGCATCTGATGTGCGATGGGGGTATTTTGGCCAAGGGTTCGATTAGCGTCTAGAAAGTCCAACAAAAGCAATAGTTCCATCAAGGAGGTTATTGTGAGTTGAAAATCACCGACGTACGCGCCATGTATCTTCGATTGCCAGAAATAAAATCCCGTACGGATAGTTCGCAAGATGCTCTCATCATTGAAGTTGAGACGGACGAAGGCTTGATTGGCTATGGAGAGGTCGACAGCTGTCCGTCGGTGGCTAAGGCCATCATTGACGCCCCCACGTCGCATACCCAGGTTCACGGCCTGCGATCTTTGCTTTTGGGAGAAGACCCGCTCCAGATTCGTTATCTGTGGAACAAAATGTATCAGGGCACCCTCTATTACGGACGATCAGGTGCTGTAATACATGCGATGGCGGGAGTCGACTTGGCATTGTGGGATCTGAAGGGTAAGGCGCTGGGGCAGCCCGTTCACAGTTTATTGGGTGGTGCATTCCAACGCTCCATTCCTGCCTATGCAAGCCACATGTTTGGATTTACCCCGCAGGAAACCGCGGAGCGGGCAAAACAGGCTGTCGACGGAGGCTTTCGTGCTGTGAAGTTTGGGTGGGAGCCCTTCGGACGCGACGCGGCTGAGGATGAGGCTCAGGTGCGCGCCATACGGAATGCAGTGGGGCAGTCGACCCGCGTAATGATTGACGTAGGGCTTGCTTGGGACGCGCCGACAACTATCCAGCGGGCCAAGCTGCTGCAGCCGTATGACGTATTTTGGTTGGAAGAGCCGGTGCCGCCGGATGACCTGGTCGGGTACGCGTGGATTGCGGGCCAGCTTGAGCAGCGCCTGGCAGCTGGCGAGCAAGAATGTACTGCGCAGGGATTCGTTCAGCTCATGGATCGCGCCAAGGTGGACGTGGTTCAAATTGACATGACGCGCGTTGGTATTACACAGGCGATGGTCATCGCCGAGATGGCTTTCCAGCGCGGCATTAAAGTCTGCAATCATGCCTTTACCACGCGCCTCAATACTGCCGCCGCGGCCCATTTTCTCGCTGCCATCCCTAACGCTCTCATGTTGGAGTACTGTGTGGAGCCGGGAGAGTTGACGCAAAAACTGGTCCGGTCCGACAGTGTTCTAGAAGATGGTAATGTGCGCGTTGGTGACGATCCCGGCCTGGGTGTGTCGCTCGACCGTGAAGTGATAGACAAATATCGCATATAGAGGGCTCCCATGGCTGGAGCGACCGACCCTTGCCCAAGCGGTTGCTATTGATGCGGCGCACCGTGAGCGACAGCCCAAGCATGCTCAGACTGTCTTACCCGTGTCAGGTGGATGGTGGGTGGCTCTCCCACGCTGAGCCCGAAGAAATGGCGGGCCGCCGCGCTGACTTGGGGGGGCACGTTGTGCCGCGAAGTCCACAGAGGGCCCGCAGCTGGGGATTCCGCCGTCGCGGGCGGGGTGGGCAGATCCAGCCTAATGAACTGGACGCCCCGGTCGAGTAAGTATTGGGTCAGCTCCATTCCCAATAGTCTGGGGTATGGCGCCGCTTCTCCCAGCTGGTGCCCAATAGCACACGGTCGCCGGTCTCGGGCTCTGCAGAAATGTGACCTGGCCCAGTTCAAAGACCTCATCGTCACCAGCCAGGTGTACAGCGAGAGTCTCGTTCCGCCGTATCCGGGCACCGTTTGGGCGGACCCGAACAACGGTTTCGTCGAAATCGACCCAGTTGTATCATGCCAAACTTTGTAGGAGGGACGCCGGTGAAGGCGCTTATTTATGAAGGACCCCGCACTATGACTCTGCGTGAGGTCGCTCCGCCCCATCCCGACCCCGGAGAAGTGGTGGTGGAAGTCGCCTATTCCGGCATCTGCGGATCGGAGCTCAGCGGTTTTATGGGGCAAAGCTCCATCCGCAAGCCGCCCCTAATTTTCGGCCACGAGTTTTCTGGCCGCATTGTCGACACAGGTCCAGGTACCACGCTCGCCAAGGGACCGCGCGTCACTGCCAATCCCCTCATTTCCTGCGGCCACTGCACCTTTTGTCGGGCTGGCGAGGAGCAATTATGCGCAAACCGGCGCCTTTTGGGTGCCACTCGTGCGGGAAGCAACGCCGTTTATGTGGCGGTGCCCGAGGATCGGGTGGTGCTGCTCCCCGACGCGCTCAGCTTCGAACAGGCCACGCTGGCCGAACCCATCGCCTATGCTGTCCATGTCATCGAAATGTTGGCCCTGAAGTCCGAGGAGGTGCTGGCGGTCATTGGGATGGGTCCGATCGGACTGTTTGTACTTCAAGTGGCGCTCCATTACGGCACGACGAACGTGTATGTTGTCGACACTAATCCTGAGCGTCTGGCCATTGCCCAGGTTCTGGGCGCGGCGGCCGCACTCAATCCACTGCACGACAATGTGGCTCAGGTTATCGCCGATGCCACCGGCGGATTAGGTGCCCATGCGGTCGTTGATGCGGTGGGCAGTACTGCCACGCGACAAAGCGCCGTATCCCTGGCCCGTAGCCGGGGCACCGTCATTTTCAGCGGGCTGCACACGGCTGAGACCAGACTTCCCGTCAATGATATGGTGCGCAACGAGATCGTTACGCGGGGCGCCTTCGCCTATCACGACGACCAATTCCGCCGGAGCGTCGATCTCATTGCGCAGGGGGCCGTGGGGCTGGAGGATCACTGGATTGTCAAGGCCCCGCTTTCCGAGGGCGGGCATTGGTACGAACAACTTATCACCAATCCCGGGGGAATTGCTAAGGTACTCTTAGCCCCACGGTAACATCAAAGTTCTAGCGGAATGACAACCATTGACTGAACATTGACCTGCTGATCACGTCCCCGAGGCCTTCGGCCGTGGAACGAGGTTTGGGCGGAACCAACGGGTATTGAGCCGGTCGTCCGACCGGCTCGGACGGCGGCTTTACCGGGGGAAACGACTCCCCCCATTCGATTGACGGCGGTCCGCGATGGTCCGATCGCTTAACCGCTACATAGCAGGGCGGCGACCTGTTCCGGGTGACGCCCCAGGTGATGGATCGTCCGTTGGATGTTAGACGCGGTGGTACCGTAGCACGCTCATCGCGGTGTTACGCAAGGTGGCCATCACCCGGGGGCCATTCGCGGTCCGCACTTGGGACCGATCTTCATCGTACACCATGTCGCGAACCCAGTGTTCGCGGTTTTCAATCCCCCAATGGCCGCGGACGATCTGCCCGATGGCCGCCGCGTCGGCCTCGTCTGGCGTCAAGCTGGCCATCCCGACGGCAACACTGTCGGAGGGATTTTGGCCGTCGAGATCCGTCACATGTCGGTCGATCCGGAAGGCCAGGCCGAGGCCCGGCCAATCGATCTGATTATTGATCACCGTCGTCGTGCGGAGCTCGATCCGCCCGTAACCCCGATCCATCGTTTCGGCTGGAGGGGGAAAATCCGCCAAACTGAGGGCCAGCAAGGCCTTGTGGATCGTCGGTTGATTGGCTTTGACTTCCATCACGTAGTCCGCGTGTTTGGGCGAATGGTGGGTTCACCAATTTAGTCGTTGTCCAAAGGCGCTGTTAAGAGGGCGCGATACTGTCTGTGCAAGGGGTAGACCCAAATGGTTTTGATCGGCTTTGCGTGCTGATGATATACCCCTCTCGGATGACAGTTGACGAAGTGGCGCAGAGCTAAGGCGCGCAAAAAGTTTCCCGAAAATATCCCATTCCTACTGGACTGGCCACGGCCCTTTTTGTAGAGTTCCGTTGCACCCGCGGATGCGGGTGTTCGAACCGCTCGACGGCCAAGATTTGCCGATCCTCATCCGACATGTTCAGCTGAATCATTCCCATGACCTCCTCCTCGTATGTCTAGGGGTTTCACGTTCCTCGTCCCCTTTGACTCCAGCGCGGCCGTGTGAGGATGCGGGTTGAACCGGCGGAGCGCCTCGATACCCCCATCCCGATAGGCGATCACAGACGACCGAACCGTCCCCTCGGTTCTCTGTACTAAGCGCGCCACCTCGCTCCGCGAGACGCCCATGCTGGTCAAATACACCGCCTCCATTTTGGATGCCCAGGCCGACACCTTACGTGCGGCCTTTGAGGCGCAGCCCCCCCCCCCCCCCCCCCCCCCCCCCCCCCC
>JAKACZ010000097.1 GCA_021820965.1 Bacillota bacterium
CGGGCCAAGGCTCGGGAAATGTTGGGACTAGCTGTTCCCAGCGATTCCCAAACCTCCTAGGCAGGAATCGGCGACGTCCACGGCGAATTTAACGCTACTGCTATCAAAAGAAAAGAAGCACTACAGTTTCAGGGCGATGGAAACACAGATGTCGGCGCCGATCCTTGAGGCCCTCAAATACGTCTGTGCTCAATCAGCGAGATTTGGGGGCGAGAGTGCCGCAGCAAGGCAGGGGCGTAGAGCATATGGGGCGACGGCAGGAGATGGTGGCCGGAATATGGAAAATTCTTGGGAACGTTCAATGAAAAAGAGGAGCGGTCCGTGTGACCGTCATGGTACTGGGTAGGTATCATTTTTACACGAATCAGAACCTGTTTCGGGTCCATGAGGACGTGGCGACGGCGGATCGCCAACGGGATGTTGCCGAGGTGGTCGACTGTTTGGCGGCATATCAACCGACGCATGTGGCCGTGGAACTGGTGGCCACCGACCAGGAGGCCGTCGACGCCCACTACCGCCAATTTCTCGATGGCCACTGGGACCTGCCCCCCAACGAGCGCTATCAGGTGGGATTTTGGGGTGGCTCAGGCCATGAAGCTACCGCGGGTGCATGCGATCGATTTCAAGAATGAGTCCGATTCGCTCACAATCGGTGACGTGATGGCGAGTGCGAAGACCACCATGCCTGAGCTCTACCGATCGATGATGGAGGCGGGCGAACAGCGGAGCCAGGGCATGCAGCACCGGGTTAACCATCAGTCGATTCGCGAGATTTTGCGGTGGATGAATCAACCGGAAGAGCTCACGGGCGTGTTGCCGTTCTATCTCGCGATGACCCAGATTCGTGACGCTAACGGCCGACGGGTGGGTCTAGAGTGGGTCGCCACCTGGCAGGCTCGCAATCTCACCATCTACGCCAACCTTCGCGAGCGGATGAAGCCGGATGACCGTTGGTTGGTCATTTATGGGGCCGATCATGTTACCCCATTACTCCAGTTGCTGCAGGATAGTCGAGACGTCGACCTCGTACCCGTGTCCGACTTCCTATAACCGTTGATCACCCGATGATTTTTGGGAGGCGAGAGCGCCACCGCCACAAGGGTATCGTCCATCGGGAATTTATCCGGACCGCAACAGGAGATCGTACTACAATTTTGGGGGTGGGCCTTTGCCAGATTACAACAACCCGTTGCCTGGACGTCGGCGAGCCGCGATGGTCCTCTTGGTCGCACGTGATGGACGGCTCCTACTCCACCACCGTGATGATAAACCAGGAATTCCTCATCCCGGCTGCTGGGCGGGGTTCGGCGGAGCGGTTGAGCCGGGGGAAAGTGTAGAGGCCGCAGCCCGGCGTGAAGTGCTGGAGGAGACCGGTCTAGCCATCGCGACGCCA
Source organism: Bacillota bacterium (assembly GCA_021820965.1). Taxonomy (GTDB): domain Bacteria; phylum Bacillota; class Sulfobacillia; order Sulfobacillales; family Sulfobacillaceae; genus Sulfobacillus_B. The sequence goes on from JAKACZ010000097.1 coordinate 1,394, forward strand.
ACGTTCTTGTGTGACGTAGAGGACAAAGAAGGACGAGGAGACTGGGTGTCCCTCTACTTCGTTCAGGGGTCCTTTGATCCCGCGGACGTCGTGCTGTCCGAAGGCCAGGGGGTAGGGCTTTTCCGCAGGGAGGATCTCGATACGCTCCGCATGACACCATTCGTTCGTCTCGCCATCTCTGAGCACCTGGTCGCCCGTCTCTCTGGGCAAGGATGACAAACGGCTCCAACCTTCACGGGGCTTGGCTGGCTCCCCTGCAAACGCAGATTCGGGGGCATTAGCGCAATGTGCACCAACGGCAGACTTGGATATCGGGTATCCTCATGATATCGAGGGTGGTTGAGACTGAGGGAGGTATCGCCATTGACACAGGACTGGACGGATCACGCCCTACGCCAGCTGTGGGCGGAGGGCATTAATTGGCGCGCGTTGGCGTCGTGCGGCGAGGCGACTGGCGTACCCCCTGTCGAGGAATGGCTTCAATGCCGGGACACGCTCCCACGGCGTGAGCCGTTTCACTACCCGGGTCCAGAACAGGTGCGCATCGGTGCGCCGATGATGGCGCTGTTTGTGGACGCCGGCTCCTTATTTTCCTGGGCGGAACGTCTCTGCGGCGGGGCGCTCCAGGGAATTGGCGAGGCGCAGGTGGAAGACGGACAACTGGACCGCGTGGCCCATTGGCGCCTCAACCTCGCCCTTGACCGGGGATTCCCGACACCCGAGCGCGTCGTGCAACGCTGGGCGGACCATCCCCATCAGGTGCAGGATACCCCCGCGGAGCAGCAGATTCTCGCCTGGTATCGAAACCACGAGTCGTGGTTGGGACGGTGGCATCCGGACCGTGAAGGGTCCGGAGCCATGCGCCGAGCCCCGATCTGGGGTGCCATTTACCGGGTGCCGCAGCAGGCGGCGATGGCCGCCGCGGGCGATGCTCGGACTGCCTACGGTGGTTGGGGTATTTGGGCGGCGGCCGTGGTGGCCTATGCGGTGAGTGGCTTGCCGCAGGACTGGGCGCCGCAGGACGCGACGCGACGTCTCCTCGACGCGATGACCCACATTGATCCCCAGTGGCCGGGGATCGCCAACCTGCACACGCTGTTCCAGACGAGCTATCCGGAGAGGTCATGGGAGGCATGGTGTCAGGTGATTAACACGGCATTCGCAGGATATCCAAGCGACCATAGTCTCCCCAACTTATTGCTCATTCTCGGTGTGCTGCACTGGCATCCTGCGTCCGGTCCGAAGGACCTGGGAACCATCTTGGAAGCCGCGGGGTGGGACGTGCTTGGCAATCGGCTCGTGGCGGGGGCGTTTAGGGGGCGCGGCCCCCGACCCGACATCGAAGCGGACAGTTTAAATGGCCTCGTGCACGCCGTGGTCTCGGCGCACGGGCATCCGCCCCACGTCTAAGATATGGGTCTTCGATATAGGTGACCCCAGGGACTTCTTACGGCGCATTCGGGGGCATTAGTGCACCACGGTTCGAACGGGCTAAATCCATTGGCCGCATATCAAGGGGCAAAAAATCGGCGTTGAGCGGACCCTTCGGTTGACCGGTCCCCGGCACATCGAACGGCCACCTTTGCCTTCTCGCAAAAACAAAAATCCGCTCCGACCAGAGCAGACGACGAACGTTTGTGCGTATTGGTGAGGCAATTTACACAAGGGCCTGCGTCCCACCTTTCAATTTTTAGTATAAACCACCTGAAAATATAAGTCTACCCGCGCTCCCGAGATTGCCTTAAGATAGCCCGGCGTGGCGCAGCAGTTCATGTGACTCCTCAGGAGTGCCGGCGGGGTGTTCGGCGCGAGTGTGACATCCTTTGTCAGGAGGTTTTTGGTGTGCATACCCGGTGGGTTCACCGCTTGCCCCCACTACTACGCGAGGTGGCGTTTCGTCGGTATTGGTTGGGTCAATCGCTGTCGCTTTTGGGCGGCCAAATTAGCCTGTTGGCGTTTCCCTTAACGGCCGTGTTGGTGTTGAAGACCAATGCGATCGGAATGGCGTTGCTCACGGCGGTGGGGGCGTTGCCCTCGTTGCTGTTTTCGATGCCGATCGGTGCTTGGGTGGACCGTCGCGGCCAGCGTCGGCAAATTATGATTATCGCCGATTTGCTGCGGGCTCTGTTCACCGTCCTCATCCCGACCGCGTTTGCGTGGAACCTGTTGAGCTTGCCGCTATTAATCGGTCTGGTGTTCGGCGTCGGGATCTGTTCCGTGTTCTTCCGGGTCTCATCGAATACGCTGTTTGTGGCGCTGGTTCCGCGCGAACAATACGCGGAAGCCAATGAATTGCTTCAACAATCCCAGTCTGCGGGATGGCTCGTGGGGCCAGCCGTGGGTGGTTGGCTCATCGACATGCTGAGCGCACCCGGAGCCCTCCTCGGGGATGCCTTGTCGTTTCTGCTATCTGCGCTGAGTTTGTCCCTGATTCATCCTCAGGAATCGGTGACCGCGACCCCACGCGAATACAATGTGTGGGCGGGCCTGACGTTTATCCGCACCTCAGCCATGTTGCCGAGCATCTTCGCCGCGCAGGTCACGCAGAGCTTCTTTCGTGCCGCCTTCATGACGGTGTACATCCTCTACGCCTCGCGGCAATTACACGTCACGCCGGCCCAATGGGGACTGATCTTGGGGCCAAGTTCTGTCCTGGCGATCCTTGGGTCCAGCGTCACGCTCCGGCTATCCCGGCGGATGGGGGTGGGCGTCACGTTGATCGCCGGAACCGCCTTGTTTACGGTGCCATTGCTCGTCGTGCCACTCATCGCCGGAAATCACCTGATGGTCGTCGGCGCTCTGTTCCTGGCCTAATCTTTACCCACAGTGGTAGAATATGCCACATTATGTGAAACATGGCAGGCACACCTTAGTGTTGCGGGGATCATCTCAGTTCCGTTCCGCTCGGATCGCTCGGACCGTAGGGGGTATGAGCG